>NZ_JBIVVC010000002.1:516436-975056 GCF_044757485.1 Streptomyces sp. NPDC091272 | reverse complement strand
GCCCGGTTACATTCCGAACCCGGAAGCTAAGCCTTTCCGCGCCGATGGTACTGCAGGGGGGACCCTGTGGGAGAGTAGGACGCCGCCGAACAATTTTTAAAAAAAGCCGCTGCCCCCGAGTCTGTTGACTCGGGGGCAGCGGCTTTTTTGCGTTTATGGTCGAGTCATGCGCTATGAACTGGTGATCTTCGACAACGACGGCGTCCTGGTGGACAGCGAGCCGATCTCCAACACGATCCTCTCCGGCTACCTCAGCGAGCTCGGACACCCCACGACGTACGACGAGTCGCTGCGGGACTACATGGGAGCCGCCGTGCACCGCGTGCACGACCTCATCAGGGAACGGACCGGACAGGAACTGCCCCCGGACTTCGAGCAGACGCTGCACCAGCGGATCGTCGCGGGTTTCGAGCGGGAGCTGCATCCCGTACGTGGCGTGGAGGACGTGCTGGCCACGCTGGTCGCCGACGGGGTTCCGTACTGTGTGGCCTCCTCGGGCAGTCACGACCGGATCCGGGCCGGGCACCTGAAGACCGGTCTCGACGAATGGTTCGAGGAGGAGTGGCTGTTCAGCTCCGAGGACGTCGGGAAGGGCAAGCCGGCCCCGGACCTGTTCCTGCACGCGGCAGAACGGATGGGAGTGGCGCCCGAGCGATGCGTGGTGATCGAGGACAGTCCGCTCGGGGTGGAGGCGGCGCGGGCGGCCGGGATGGATGTGTACGGGTTCACCGCCATGACGCCCGCCGAACGGCTGACCGGCGCCAACGGCTGCTTCTCGGACATGAAGGAGCTCCTCGGGCTGCTCGACTGAGAGCCCTGGCCGAGCGCTCCGGCCACGCCCCCGGCCGAGGGCTCCGGCCACACCCCCGGCCAAGAGCCCGGCCGGGGACGGCTCTGCCGGGTGGGGTGGCTCCTCAGTGGCTGTCCTGAGTGGCTCCTGAGTGGTTCCCGAGTGGATTGCCCTTGTGATCGATCTACCCATGGGTAGTCCGGAGTCGTACTCTCACCGTTCATGACAGACGCGCGCCTGCGGTACGGCAGGGCCTCCTTGGCGTTGAGCTTTTTCGCGCAGGGACTGGCCTTTGCGATCCTCGTGACCCGAATACCGGCGCTGCAGAAGCAGTACGGGATGTCGGACGCGGTACTTCCGGTCTTCCTGGCCGCGGTGCCGATTCTGGCCGGGGCCGGGAGCTTCGCCGCCGAGGCGCTCGCGAAGCGGGTCGGGCCCGCGATGGTGCTGCGGTGTTCCCAGCCCGTCGTACTGCTCGCCCTGCTGGGGGTGGGGGCGGGCCGTGAGATGTGGCACGTGGCGCTCGCGCTCGGGGTGTTCGGACTCGCCGTGGGGATGCTGGACGCCTCGATGAACATGCTCGGGGTGAGCCTGCAACGGGCGTACGGGCGCAGCATCATGCTCGGATTCCACGCGGCGTACAGCCTCGGTGGGATCGCCGGGGCCTCGCTGGCATGGGTGGGGGCGAACGCCGAGCTGTCCTTGCTGGCGCTGTACCTGCCCGTGGTGTGCGTGCTGGTGCCCGTGGCGCTGGTAGGGAGCCGGTGGTACGTGAATGCGGGAGAGGGGCCGGGTGGGGCGGGTGCCGCGGGTGCCGCGGGTGCCGTGGGGGCGAAGGGGGCCGGGGCGTTCTCGTTCAGGCTGTTGCTGCCGCTGTGCATGGTGATGGCCTTCGCGTACATCGGGGACTCGACGGTCTCCAACTGGAGCGCCAAGTACCTTCAGGACGTGCTGGGTTCGTCGGAGGCGCTGGCCACCGTCCCGTACAACGTCTACATGGTGACGACGCTGCTCGGCAGGGCGGTCGGGGACTTCGGGGTGCGGCGGCTGGGGGCCGTGGCGGTCGTGCGGGGCGGGGCCGTGTTGGCCGCGGCGGGGTTCGGGGTGGTGGCGGTGGCCTCCGGGCCATGGATGGGGATGGCCGGCTTCACCCTGCTGGGACTCGGACTGTGTGTGATCGTTCCGCAGACCTTCGCGGCGGCGGGACGGATGTTCCCGGGGCAGAGCGATGTGGCGGTGGCCCGGCTGAACGTCTTCAACTACGTCGGGTTCCTGGTCGGATCGCCGTTGGTGGGCGCGATCGGAGACGCGTGGAACTACCGGGGGGCGATGCTCGTGCCGATGGTCCTGGTGCTCATGACCCTGGTGTACGCCCGCTCGTTCGCCTCCGAGGGCGACCGATACGGTGGCGGACATGAGCGGCCGCGCACTGTTGATGTGGGATGACGCCGTCACGGCGTACGACTTCGGGAAGCACCACCCGATGGACCCGGTCAGGCTCGCGCTGACCATGGGGTTGGTGCGGGCCTACGGCCTGGACCGGGCGGTGGACGTGGTGGCGGCGCCCGCTGCCGGGGACTCCACCCTGCACCTGGTGCACCGGGAGGACTACGTCGCGGCGGTACGGGAGGCCTCGCGCTCGCCGCGGGACGCGGACGCCGCGTACGGGCTGGGGACCGAGGACGATCCGGCCTTCGCGGGCATGCACGAGGCGGCCTCGTTGATCGCCGGGCAGTCGGTGGGGGCGGCGGAGGCGGTCTGGCGGGGTGACGCGTCGCACGCGGTGAACTTCGCGGGCGGGCTGCACCACGCGATGCCGGGTTCGGCGGCGGGCTTCTGTGTCTACAACGACGCGGCGCTGGCGATCGCGCGGCTGTTGGAGATGGGGGTGGAGCGGGTCGCGTACGTCGACGTGGACGTGCACCACGGGGACGGTGTGCAGGCGGCCTTCTGGGACGATCCGCGGGTGCTGACGATCTCGCTGCACGAGCACCCGAGGCTGCTGTTCCCCGGGACCGGGTGGCCCGAGGAGACGGGTGGCGAGGGGGCGGGGGAGGGCAGCGCGGTGAACTTGGCGCTGCCGGCCGGGACCGGGGACGCGGGATGGCTGCGGGCCTTCCACGCGGTGGTGCCGGAGCTGCTGGCCGACTTCCGGCCGCAGGTGCTGGTGTCGCAGCACGGGGCGGACACGCACTTCGAGGATCCGCTGGCACATCTGGCGGTGTCGCTGGACGCGCAGCGGGCGGTACAGGCGGCCTGCCACGAGCTGGCGCACGAGTACGTCGAGGGGGCGCGGTGGCTCGCCCTCGGGGGCGGGGGGTACGCGGTGGTGGACGTGGTGCCGCGGTCGTGGACGCATCTAGTGGGGATCGCGGCGCATCGGCCGGTGGAGCCGGAGTCGGTGATCCCGGCCTCCTGGAAGGACGAAGTCTTCGCCCGCACGCGGGAGTTGGGGCCCGGTCGGATGACGGACGGACGAACGGTCGCCTGGCGGGGGTGGGATGAGGGGTACGACCCGGCGGACCGGGTGGACCAGGCGGTGTTGGCGACACGGAGGGCGGCGTTTCCCCGGAGGGGGCTGTTGGCGTAGGGAGCGGTCCATCCCTGCCGGGGGCTGCGGGGCTGGCCACGACGTGGCCGCACGGTCCGCGCCCAGGTGCAGGGGACATCTCCTGGGGGCGCGGGGAACTGCGCGCCCAACCCCCACTCACCCGCACGAAGTGAGACGGCCCCTTCAGGGGCGCGGGGAACTGCGCGATCAGCCACGACGTGCCCGCGCGGTCCCAACTCTCGCCCAGGGGGCACCTCCTGGGGGCGCGGGGAACTGCGCGCCCAACCCCCACTCACCCGCACGAAGTGAGACGGCCCCTTCAGGGGCGCGGGGAACTGCGCGATCAGCCACGACGCGCCCGCGCGAAGGAAACGCACCCCGCAAGGTCAGCCCGACGAAAAGGGGTGCGCTCCGCGCGAGGGGCCGCCCCCTTGCCCACCCGTCCCGCCCCCGGGGGGCGGCCCCGCTGCCCAAGGCGGCTGGAGATGGGGAGGGGAGGGGAGGGGTGGCCCCGCCGCCCGAGGGGGCTGAGGCGGGGTGGGAGAAGGGGCGGCCTGGCTGCCCGAGGGGGCTGGGGCCGAGGTCCAGGCTGAGGGGTGAGCCAGGCTGAGGGGTGAGCTGGGCTGGAGGGTGAGGCTGGAAGGTGGGGCCAGTTGGAAAGGGGGTTAGGCCGAGTGTGGGGTTGGGGTGGGGTTTTGGGGACATGGGGTGGGGGGTCGGGGAGCATGGCGGGGTGTTGAGTAGTGGGGCGCTGAAGGCGCATCTGGTGCGGGCCGGGCTGGCCGGGGTCGTGGCTACCTCGCGGGAGGTCAGCCTGCGGAGCTATCGCGCGTTCGGGGCCGGGGACCCGAGGGTGTTGCTCGGGCTGGAGCCCGACGGGGGTTGGGGGGAGCGGGAGTTGCTGGAACTGATGGCTCGGCGGTGCGGGGTGTCGCCGGATCCGGGGTACCGGAGCGGCCCCGATGTCATCGACCCCGAGCGGACGTTGGCGGCGCTCGACGCCTTCGCGGGCCGGCTGGGGGAGGCGGCCGGGGAGCGGCTCCCCGTGTTGTTCGGGACCGGCCATCCGCACCGGCTGACCGGTTTCTACGGCGAGTTGGCAGACGCATTGTCGTCGGCGGGATGTGAAGTTCTCACCCCCGCGCAGGGGCACCGTGTCGACATAACGACCCGGTTCGGCGTACGTACGTACAACCTTGACTACGTACGAGGAGTCGCGCTGGTGCGAGACCCCGGCGCGCGAGGGAGCGGGAGTGGCACCGGCGTGCACTCCCATTCTCCGCTCCCGGTTCGGGTGGTTCTGGAGGCCGCGGCAGAGGGTGGAATGCCGCTTCCGGGACTGGTCGTCGGGGACCACGGGTGGGTCTGCGGTGCAGGTCAGCTGGGGTTTGAGGCAATCGGGCTGGCGGATGTCGACGACCCCGCGCTGTTCGTGGGACAGGCGGAGGGGCGGGTGTCCGTGGTCGTTCCACTTGATGACGGTGTGCGGTCTGATTACTACCGACCGCTTACTCGCTATGTACTCAATCGAGCGTGTCTGTCACGGTAGCGGGCCGATCGCATCTCCTCTTCCCCACTCGCATCACACGCCCCTAGTCTGGGGAGTGAGCGCACAGCGACGAAGAGTCACCGGAAGGGGAAGCCGGTGCGCGTCATGTGCGGAAGGTACAGGTGGGTCATGACTGCTGCAGGCGAGAGGCCTCTCAACGAGGTCAAGTTTCTGACCGTGGCGGAAGTCGCCTCGGTGATGCGAGTGTCGAAGATGACCGTGTACCGCTTGGTGCACAGCGGTCATCTGCCGGCGATCCGGGTGGGCAGGTCCTTCCGGGTCCCGGAGCAGGCGGTGCACGAGTACCTCCGCGAGTCCTTCGTGGGGGTGGAGACGGCCTAGATTCACCTCGGATTACGTCACTCACCAGGTGGCGGGTTAGGCTAGGCCCTTGCTAGGTCGTGTGGGCCCAGACGCCCCGCACCGATCTCCGCTGACGCGGAGGTGTTCCGAGTAGTGAGCGAGGGTAGTCGTGGGCTCTGTTATCAAGAAGCGGCGTAAGCGGATGGCTAAGAAGAAGCACCGCAAGCTGCTGAAGCGCACTCGCGTTCAGCGTCGCAACAAGAAGTAAGCGACAGCTGTACGTAGTCGCAACAAGGAATGGCCCCTCCGCCGGGAACGGCGGAGGGGCCATTCTGCGTGTGCGCCCCCGCCCCGGGCACCCGGTGTGCTGTGCGGGTCATCACAGCGCAACATCCAGGCGTTACGGTGGCCCAGCGGACCCGGGGAGTCCGGGGGGCCGAGGGAAAGGCGCTGATCTTGGGCAAGGTCGTGCTCGTCACAGGTGTGGCCCGGCAGCTGGGGGCCCGCTTCGTGCGGAGTGTGCAGCGGGACCCCGAGGTGGACCGGGTGGTCGGGGTCGATGCCGCCCAGCCCGAGCACTCCCTCGGCGCGGCGGACTTCGTACAGGTCGACATCCGCCAGCCCGCGATCGCCCGGGTTCTCGCCGAGTGCGGGGCCGACACCGTCGTTCACATGGACGTGACGGGGACCCCGCTGGCCGGCGCGGGCGGCCGGACCTCGGTCAAGGAGACCAACGTCATCGGCACCATGCAGCTGCTCGGCGCGTGCCAGAAGTCGCCCACCGTGCAGCGGCTGGTCGTGAAGTCGACCACGAGCGTGTACGGGTCGGCCCCGCGCGACCCCGCCGTCTTCACCGAGACGACCTCCCCGAAGGCGCTGCCCAGCGGAGGGTTCGCGAAGGACGCCGTCGAGGTCGAGGGGTACGTACGCGGGTTCGCGCGGCGGCGGCCCGACGTGGCGGTGTGCGTGCTGCGGTTCGCGAACATCCTGGGCCCCTCCGCGGACTCCCCGCTCGCCGACTACTTCTCGCTGCCCGCGCTGCCCACCGTGCTCGGGTACGACCCGCGGCTGCAGTTCCTGCACGAGGACGACGTGGTGGAGGTGTTGCGGATCGCCGCGCAGGAGCCGCGGCGCGGGACGTTGAACAGCGGGACCTTCAACATCGCAGGTGACGGGGTGCTGCTGCTCTCGCAGTGCGCGCGCCGGCTGGGGCGGCCGACAGTGCCGTTCCTGCTGCCCGCCGTGCGATGGGTGGGGTCGGCGCTGCGGACGGTGGGGATGAGTGACTTCTCGCCCGAGCAGATCCGGCTGCTCACCCACGGGCGGGTGGTGCGGACCACGCAGATGCGCGAGACGCTCGGCTTCGAGCCCAGGTACACGACCGCGGAGACCTTCACGGAGTTCGCGCGCAGCAGGGGCGGCGGGCTGCTGCCTCCCCAGGCGCTCGCCCGTACCGTGGACCGGGCCGCCGACCGGGTCGCCGGGCTGGCCCACCTCGTACGCCCGCGGCCCTCGTCCACCCCGCAGTCGACGCCGCAGTCCGCCCCGCACGAGGGCCGGGGCGCGGACACGGAACCCAAGGAGCGCAGCTGACATGGCCGATGCCAAGGTCATCCCCTTCGGCGACGAGCCGCGGTCGAGGCGGAGCTCAGGCGCCGCGCGTCCGCCTGTGGGGAAGCGCGGCACCGGCGGGCGCAAGAGCGGCTCCGCGGCGGCCGGAGGAGGCGCGCTCGCGCCCGTACCGGAGCAGCGGGGGGCGTCCCCCGAGGCGCCGGAGGCAGACCCGACGGCCCCCGGGGAGACGCCCGCGCCGGGCGGCAGCTGGGAGCGGCGGATCGCGGGCGGGCTCGCCTTCCTGCGGCGACGGGTCACCGGGGACTACGAGATCGACGAGTTCGGGTACGACGAGGAGCTGACCGATCAGGTCCTGATGTCGATGCTCCGGCCGCTGTACGAGAAGTACTTCCGGGTCGAGGTGAAGGGCATCGAGAACGTTCCCGCGGACGGCGGGGCGCTCATCGTCGCCAACCACTCAGGGACGCTGCCGCTGGACGGGCTGATGCTCCAGGCGGCGGTGCACGACGAGCATCCCGCGGGACGCCATCTGCGGCTGCTGGCCGCCGACCTGGTCTTCATGCTGCCGGTGGTGAACGAGCTGGCACGCAAGGCCGGCCACACGCTGGCGTGCGCCGAGGACGCGCGGGTGCTGCTGGAGCGCGGCGAACTGGTCGGGGTGATGCCCGAGGGGTTCAAGGGGATCGGAAAGCCGTTCGGCGACCGGTACAAGCTGCAGCGGTTCGGGCGGGGCGGTTTCGTGTCGACCGCGATGCGGGCGGGGGCTCCGATCGTGCCGTGCTCGATCGTGGGCGCGGAGGAGATCTACCCGATGATCGGGAACGCGAAGACGCTGGCCAGGGTCCTGGGCTTTCCGTACTTCCCGATCACACCGACGTTCCCGTGGCTGGGGCCGCTGGGGGCGGTGCCGCTGCCGACGAAGTGGACGATCCAGTTCGGCGAGCCGATCGAGACCAAGGGGTACCCGGCGGACGCCGCGGACGATCCGATGCTGATGTTCAACCTGACGGACCAGGTCCGCGAGCAGATCCAGCACACCCTCTACAAGTTGCTGGTGCAGCGGCGGTCGGTGTTCTTCTAGGCGTTCTTCCAGGCCTCCTCCAGGAGTTCTGCCAGGCGTTCTTCCGGGCGTTCTTCTGGTTGGGAGGCCGGGGCCTGCGTTGCCGGCGCGGCGGCGGGCGGTGGTCCGGGGACGACCGGCCGCCGCCGCACGGCGGTCACTGCGGGTCGAGGTCCTCGCCGTCGATGCCCAGGCCCGGGAGTACGTCCGGGAGGATGGGCGGGATCGTGACGTCGGGGACGGCCGGGTTCTTTCCGGGCAGGCCCGGTTTGTCGGGTGTCGCGGGCGGGGCGGGCTTGTTGGCCGGGGGGTCCAACAGGTCGCCTGCACCGCCGATCAGGCCCTCGGACGGCCGGCCGTCGGAGGTCGCGGGCGGTGGGCTTCCCGGCCGGCCCTGACGCGGGCTGCCGGGCGTGTTGTCGGGGGCGGCGGGACGGGTCCCGTCGGTCCGGTGCGGGGTGCCGGGGAGGTCCTTGTGGGTACCCCCCGGGGCCGTCGGCTTCTGGTCCGTCTGCGGAGGCTTGGGCAGCAGCGACCGCAGCGGTCCGACCTCTTGGTCTATGGCGTCGAAGACCGAGCTCACCTGTGAGCCCACATCGCCGAGCTGGGCGGGCAGCAGGCCGCGCAGGCTGCTCCAGCTGTCGCGATGGGACTGGGCGAACGCGTTCAGCGCCTGGATGGGGCCGATGTTCCCGTCTCTCTCGTACGCCTGGTAGAGGAGCCGGTGGCCCTCGCCGACGTCGTGCTTCATCCCGGTCAACGTGCGTCTTACTTCGCCCAGTTGCTCGTGGTCGAGGTCGGCCGCTCTGCCCCGCTCCATGAGGCGTCTGGCCTCTTGGAGTCTGGTGGATGCCTGGTCGAGGTAGATCTGGCCGCGGTCGGACTCGTCGTCCGCCATGGTGAGTTTCAGATCTTCCATGCCGCGCTTGAGCCCGTACAGCGAATCACCGGGGAGGGCGTTGGAGCTGGCGGCGGCCACGCCGCCGAAGGCTCCTCCGACCACACCCACGGTGAGTCCGCCCGCCGCCAGGCCTTTCGACCAGCGGGAGCGGGGGCGCAGTTTGCGGAGGGCGGAGGCCCGGTGGGCGCCCCGCCCCGTGCGCTGTTGGGGCACCTGCGGACCGGTGGGGCCCGCCGCGGTGCCTTCCAGCATCATGGCTTCCATGGCGGCGACGAGCTGGGCTCGCTGCACCACTTTGACCTCGGGGTCCATTGTCGGTGCGGGCAGGCCGCCCAGGTCTGTGACAAGGGACAGCAGTGTCCCCTGGTCAGCAGGCCTTTCGGCTGCTCCGGCCGTACCTTCGGGCTGTTCGGCCGCCGTGCCCTGGAGTTCCTGGTCCTCCAGGGCCTGGGCGAAGGCGTTGGCCCGCCGGTGCGCCGATACATTTGCGATCACTGGCGGCACCTCCTCTCGTCATGACGATCGACTCCCTGGGTGTCCGGAAGGTTGCACGCCATGAGCGCATCCACACGATGGAGTGAGTGGCTGCGGGCATGGCGTGACCGCAGGGAGCCTGCATTCCGCACAACGAGCCTCCGGGCACTTGGGTTACGGACGAAGGATGATCCGACTGCCTGTTGTGCCGTATCGAGGCAGAACTTCGACGCCCGGTGATCGAACGGTCACCGGGCGTCGCGAGGGATGTCTAACGGGCGTCGTCGGGCAGCAGCCGGGCCAGGGTGCGGACGGCCCGGTACTGGAGGGTCTTGATGGCGCCCTCGTTCTTGCCCATGACACGAGCGGTCTCGGCGACCGACAGCCCTTGCAGGAACCGGAGTGTGACGCACTCCTGCTGCTGCGGGTTGAGCTTGCGCACGGCCTCCAGAAGGGCCGCGTTGGAGAGCGACTCCAGGACGGAGTCCTCCGGACTGCGCTCGACCTCGTTGGCGTCGAGCATTTCGCCCGTGGTCACTTCGAGCCTGAACCTGCTCGACTTGAAGTGGTCCGCGACCAGGTTGCGGGCGATGGTGACCAGCCAGGCGCCGAAGTCACGGCCCTGCCAGGTGAAGGTGGAGATCCTCCGCAGGGCGCGCAGGAACGTCTCGCTGGTCAGGTCTTCTGCCGTCGCCTTTCCGCCGACGCGGTAGTAGATGTAGCGGTAGACCGTGTCGCTGTACTGGTCGTAGAGGCGGCCGAAGGCATCGGCCTCGCCGCCCTGTGCCCGCTCGACAAGATCCATCATGCGGGCGCTGTCGCTGTCGGCCATGGGCCGACGGACGGTGGACGTGCCGGTGCCCGAGCCGCCGGTGCCACGGCTACGTCTGCCGACGGCGGCACCGCCGTCGGCAAGGGCGTAGCAGGGACCGGCGGGTAGAGGGGTGGCAAAAGCGGGGACGGCGTACGCGGTGGGGACGAAGCCGCGCAGTCGGTCGACGACCGTTGCGCGCAGCGTAGCCAGGCCCGAGGCGTCAACCCCGACGTGTGGGTACACGGGACTCCCAGAGGCAGAGCTTCCATCACGTGCAGTGCCGGACTGTTCACTCGTGATGCTGATGAATGGGTTCCGGAATGCGTCTGAGGAGAATAACGCTTCGTACAGGCAGCACTACACCCAGTTGCTCAAATCACCGGTTCCGTCGCTTCCGTGTCGACTACGCGGCGAATCAAGCAACGCTTCGTGACCGGTTGTTGATCGTTTCGTGTCGCGGTCTGCTTGCTTGCGGGTTCTGTTGTGGCCGAGTGCGGGGGAGAGGACTGGCGGCGTGAACCGGGGGGTAAGAGCCGGGGATTGCCGCAGGACAAGGCAGAGCCGGGCCCCACCCCAGTACGGGGGTGGGGCCCGGCCGTGGTGCGGCTGCCTCGTACAGAACTCCCGTACGGAAACGGAACGAAACGGCGGTGGCGCCGAAACTCCCGTGCAAACGGAACGTGGCGGTGGCGGCCGTGGCGGTGGCGGACGGTCAGCGGTGGCGGGCGGTCCCCCGGCGGTGGCGGACGGGTCAGCGGCGGCGGCGGTGCAGCGCGAGGGCCGCCGCGGTGCCGCCCGCGAGGGCGCCGACGCCGGCGGCGGCCGGGATGCCGACCTTGGCCGCCTTGCGGCCGGTGCGGTAGTCGCGCAGCCGCCAGTCGCGCTCGCGGGCGTACTTGCGGAGCTTGGCGTCCGGGTTGATCGCGTACGGGTGGCCGACCAGCGAGAGCATCGGGATGTCGTTGTGGCTGTCGCTGTACGCGGCGCAGCGGTTGAGGTCGAGGCCCTCGGCGGCGGACAGGGCGCGGACGGCCTCGGCCTTCGCGGGGCCGTGCAGGGGCTCGCCGACGAGGCGGCCGGTGTAGACGCCGTCATGGGACTCGGCGACCGTGCCCAGGGCGCCGGTGAGGCCGAGGCGGCGGGCGATGATCGTGGCGGTCTCGACGGGCGCGGCCGTCACCAGCCAGACCTTCTGGCCCGCGTCGAGGTGGGCCTGGGCGAGGGCGCGGGTGCCGGGCCAGATGCGTTCGGCCATGTACTCGTCGTAGATCTCCTCGCCGATGGTCATCAGCTCGGAGACCTTGTGGCCCTTGACGATGGACAGCGCGCTCTCGCGGGCGTCCTCCATGTGCTCGGGGTCCTCCACGCCGGCCAGCCGGAACCAGGCCTGCTGCCAGGCGAAGCGGACGAGCTCCTGGCGCTCGAAGAACTTCCGCTTGTACAGGCCGCGGCCGAAGTGGAAGATCGCGGCGCCCTGCATGACGGTGTTGTCTAGGTCGAAGAAGGCGGCGGCCTCGGTGTCGCCGGCGACCGGGAACTCGGGCTCGGCGGGGCCGGCTGAGCCGGGCTCGGCGGCGCGGGCCGCCTCCAGCTCCTCGAGTTCCTGTGACGACTTGCGTGCTGCTTCGGCTGCAGCCTCGCCCGCCAGCACGCTCCGTGCGGTCGCGGAGCGCCTACGGGGGGTGAGCCATCCCAGTGCGGCCATGTCGTGAGCATAGCCATTCTGTTCGGAACTTCCCGAGTCGACCGGGTGCGGGGGCGTGAACTCTCCGCGTCCGTACCGTGCCGGCGCCGGCGGCGGGGCGCCGTGCGGGCGGGTCAGAATGGAGGGATGAGCCCTTTGCTGCGCCGTAGGAAGAAGGAGCCCGGTGAGCGTCTGGTCACGCTGATCGGCAAGCCCGGCTGTCACCTGTGCGAGGACGCGCGCGCGGTGGTCGAGGCGGTCTGCGCGGAGCTGGGGGTGGACTGGGAGGAGAAGGACATCTCCGTGGACGCGGAACTGCACCGGGAGTACTGGGAGCAGATTCCGGTGGTGCTGGTCGACGGCGAGCAGCACACCTTCTGGAAGGTCGACGCGGACCGCCTGCGGCGCGAGCTGGCGGGGTGACGTGGGCGAGGCGCAGGTGACGTGGGGCGAGGCGCGCCGCGAGCCGGTGGGGCTGACGCGGGGCGGCTGGTGGCGCGGGCAGGTGGGCCGGGGAGGGGTGGTTGGCGGCGTACCATCGAGGGCGGTTTGGGTCGGCTTGGGGGCAGGCTAGTGAGAGGTGCGTACCGGTTTGTCCCTCGTGGGAGCGCAACGTCGCCACGTGTGTCCTGGTTCCCAGGTGACACGGCGTGAACGCGTGACCCCGGTCACTTTGCTTGGACAAATCGGACACAATCTTTGTGCACGCGTTCACAAAGACATAGCCTGCATCCGACGGGGCGGTCTTGGGACATACGGCCGCCTACAGCCCCGCTCATCCCGCAGGAGCACCGTGGCAACTGGCCGAACTCACCGACCGGCGACCCGTAGCCGAGGCATTCCCGAGGCCACCGTCGCCCGACTTCCGCTGTATCTGCGCGCCCTGACCGCCCTTTCCGAGCGGTCGGTTCCGACCGTGTCGTCGGAGGAGCTGGCCGCGGCCGCGGGGGTCAATTCCGCGAAGCTGCGGAAGGACTTCTCGTACCTCGGGTCGTACGGCACCCGTGGCGTCGGTTACGACGTCGAGTACCTCGTCTACCAGATCTCCCGTGAGCTGGGTCTCACCCAGGACTGGCCGGTCGTCATCGTCGGTATCGGTAATCTCGGCGCCGCACTCGCCAACTACGGGGGCTTCGCCTCCCGCGGGTTCCGGGTGGCCGCGCTGATAGACGCCGACCCCGCGATGGCGGGCAAGCCGGTCGCCGGCATGCCGGTCCAGCACACGGACGAGCTGGAGAAGATCATCGCCGACAACGGGGTCTCCATCGGGGTCATCGCGACCCCGGCGGGCGCCGCCCAGCAGGTCAGCGAGCGGCTGATCGCGGCCGGCGTCACCTCGATCCTCAACTTCGCACCGACGGTCCTCCAGGTGCCGGAGGGGGTGGACGTGCGCAAGGTCGACCTGTCGATCGAGCTGCAGATCCTCGCTTTCCACGAGCAGCGCAAGGCCGGCGACGCCGAGGCTGCCGCCGCTGCCGCGGGGCTGCCGACCGCCGTGCGCGGCGAAGAGGGCCCGACCCGGAAGGGACCCGACGGCGACGTGCCCGCCGTGATGCCGGCATGAGTCTTCTGGTCGTCGGGCTGAGCCACCGCAGCGCGCCCGTCAGCGTGCTGGAGCGGGCCTCGCTCTCCGTGGACACCAAGGCGAAGCTGCTCCAGGACACCCTCGCGTCCGAGCCTGCCGCCGAGGCGACGGTGCTCGCCACCTGCAACCGCATCGAGCTGTACGCGGACGTGGAGAAGTTCCACGCGGGTGTCGCCGAGCTGTCCACGCTGCTGGCCCAGCACAGCGGGGTCGGCCTTGAGGAGCTCACCCCCTATCTCTACGTGCACTACGAGGACCGGGCCGTCCACCACCTCTTCTCGGTGGCCTGCGGGCTCGACTCGATGGTGGTCGGCGAGGGTCAGATCCTCGGGCAGATCAAGGACGCGCTCGCGCTCGGGCAGGAGCTGCACACCGCGGGCCGCCTGATCAACGACCTGTTCCAGCAGGCACTGCGGGTCGGCAAGCGCGCGCACTCCGAGACCGGCATCGACCGGGCCGGGCAGTCGCTCGTCACCTTCGGGCTGGAACAGCTCGCCGCCGGTGCGCCGGTCGCCGAATGGGCCGCGGGCAAGCGGGCGCTGGTGATCGGCGCAGGCTCGATGTCCTCGCTGGCCGCGGCGACCCTGGCCCGCGTCGGAGTGGCCGAGGTCGTGGTGGCGAACCGGACCGCCGAGCGCGCGGAGCGCCTCGCGGAGATCCTCCGCGAGTCGGGCGGCGCCGCGCGTGCCGTGCCGATGGACGAGGTGGCCCGCGAGCTGACACGAGTCGACGTCGCCGTCTCGTGCACCGGCGCGACCGGCCTGGTCCTGACCGTCGAGGACGTCGCGGCCGCGCTCGGGGTGCCCGCCGACGTCGCGCGGGAGGCCGAGCCCGGTCACGTACCGCAGATACGCGCCGAGAGCGACCCCAACTCCCTCGAACTGCACGCCGCCTGGGCCGACAACGGGGAGCTCGCCGCGAAGGCGCAGCCCCGGACCGGCCCGCCGGCCGACGACGGGCGGCCGGTGCGGCTGGCGCTGCTCGACCTGGCGATGCCCCGGGACATCGACGGCGGCGCGCACCGGCTCGACGGCGTGCGCCTGGTGGACATCGAGTCCCTGGCCGACGCCGCCGCGGACGCGCCGATGGCCGCCGACGTGGACCGGGTGCGCACCATCGTCGCGGACGAGGTGGCGGCCTTCGGCGCCGCCCAGCGGGCCGCGCAGATCACCCCGACCGTGGTGGCCCTGCGCAGCATGGCGGCCGACGTCGTGACCAATGAAGTGGCCCGGCTGGAAGGCCGGTTGCCCGGCCTCGACGCGAAGCAGCGGGCGGAGATCACGCAGACCGTACGGCGCGTGGTCGACAAGCTCCTGCACGCGCCGACCGTACGGGTCAAGCAGCTGGCCAGCGAGCCCGGCGGCGCCGGGTACGCGGACGCGCTGCGCGAGCTCTTCGACCTCGACCCGCAGACGGTCGCGGCCGTGAGCAGGGCCGACAGCCTCAAGGGCGGTCTCGAAGCCGGCCCGCAGGGCGGCCCCGGGAGCGGTTTCCTGGGGAGCGGCCCCGAGAGCGGCCCGCAGGCCGACCGAGATGACACCGACGGTGCCGAGAGTGCGAAGAGAGGGCGGGCATGACTGATGCCGCTAAGGCCGGACCGGCCTTGAAGCTGGGGACTCGGCGCAGCAAGCTGGCCATGGCCCAGTCCGGACACGTCGCCGAGGCGGTGCGTCAACTGACCGGCCGCGACGTGGAGTTGGTGGAGATCACCACCTACGGCGATGTGTCGAAGGAGCAGCTCGCCCAGATCGGCGGCACCGGTGTCTTCGTCACCGCGCTGCGCGACGCCCTGCTGCGGGGCGAGGTCGACTTCGCCGTGCACTCGCTGAAGGACCTGCCCACCACGCAGCCCGACGACCTGACGCTGGCCGCCGTGCCGGTGCGGGAGGACTCGCGCGACGTGCTGGTGGCGCGCGACGGGCTGACCTTCGCCGAGCTGCCCGAGGGGGCGCGGGTCGGTACCGGCTCGCCGCGCCGGATGGCGCAGCTGAACGCGTACGCCCGTAGCCACGGGATGAGGATCGAGACCGTGCCGATCCGGGGCAACATCGACACCCGGGTGGGATACGTACGAAGCGGCGAGCTGGATGCGGTGGTTCTCGCCGCCGCCGGGCTCCGCCGCATCGGCCGCGTCGACGAGGTGACCGAGTTCCTGGCCACCGACCTGATGCTGCCCGCCCCCGGCCAGGGGGCACTGGCCATCGAGTGCGCCGCGGTCAACGTCGACCTCGCTGCCGTGCTCGCCGAACTCGACGACCCGCACACGCGGTTCGCCGTGACGGCCGAACGAGCCCTGCTCGCCGCCCTGGAAGCCGGTTGCAGCGCACCTGTGGGTGCCCTGGCCGACTTGTTGGTTGACGGGCAGATTGTCAATGAAATGCGCCTGCGGGGCGTCGTCGGCTCGACCGACGGCGCCGAGCTGGTGCAGCTGTCCACTACCGGTCCCGTACCCACGTCGCACCATGCCGCGGAGGCTCTGGGGCGCGAACTCGCGTCCGAGATGCTCGCTAAGGGTGCGGCCGGTCTTATGGGGGAGCGAGCACTTTGAGCCCCACCACCACACCTGCATCCTCGGCGTCCTCGGTGTTCTCTGCACCCGGGCACGTCACCTTCCTCGGCGCCGGCCCCGGTGATCCGGGCCTGCTGACCCTGCGTGCCGTCGAGGCGCTGGCGGGCGCCGACGTACTGATCGCCGAGCCCGCTGTGCTCGACGTCGTACGCGCCCATGTCAAGGCGGGCGTAAGCACGCCTCAGCTGGCCGTAGTTGACGACTCGTCAGTAACTTCGGGCACGTCTGCGATCCGGACGCCCATGTCGTCCAAGGTCGTGGTCAATCTTGTCATGGAGGCCGCGCGCAGCGGCAAGCGGGTCGTCCGTGCGGTCTGTGGCGACCCGGGCCTGGACGGCAACGCCGCCGAGGAGATGCTCGCCTGCGCGGCCGAGGGCGTCGCCTTCGAGGTCGTGCCGGGAGTCGCCACCGCGGTCGGCGTGCCCGCCTACGCCGGGGTGCCGCTGCGGGACGCGGCCGGGGCCGACGTGCGCTTCATGGACGCCCGTACGGCCGACGAGCGGTGCTGGAGCGAGGTCGGGGCGAGTGACGCCACCGCCGTCGTCTCCACCACGCTCGACTCGGTGGCCGCCGCCGCCGGTGAGCTGGTCTCGGCGGGCCGCAAGCCCGACACCCCGATGACCGTCACCGTCGCGGGCACCACGACCCGCCAGCGCACCTGGAACGCCACGCTCGCCACCGTCGCCCAGGTGCTCAAGCAGGCGAAGGTGCTGCCGTCCCCGGAGGGCCACCAGCCCGTCATAGCCGTGGTCGGCGAGCGCGGCGCCGCCGCGCAGCGCGACCAGCTGTCGTGGTTCGAGTCCAAGCCGCTCTTCGGGTGGCGCGTGCTCGTCCCGCGCACCAAGGAGCAGGCGGCCTCGCTCTCCGACCAGCTGCGTTCCTACGGCGCGGTCCCGCACGAGGTGCCGACCATCGCCGTCGAGCCGCCGCGCACCCCGCAGCAGATGGAGCGGGCGGTGAAGGGCCTGGTCACCGGGCGGTACGAGTGGATCGCCTTCACCTCGGTGAACGCCGTCAAGGCGGTCCGCGAGAAGTTCGAGGAGTACGGGCTCGACGCGCGTGCCTTCGCGGGCATCAAGGTCGCCGCCGTGGGCGAGCAGACCGCTGCCGCACTGGTCGAGTTCGGCGTCAAGCCGGACCTCGTGCCCAGCGGGGAGCAGTCGGCCGCCGGGCTCCTGGAGGACTGGCCGCCGTACGACCCGGTCTTCGACCCGATCGACCGCGTCTTCCTGCCGCGGGCGGACATCGCGACGGAGACGCTGGTCGCCGGGCTCATCGAGCTCGGCTGGGAGGTCGACGACGTGACCGCCTACCGGACGGTGCGGGCGTCCCCGCCGCCGGCCGACACGCGGGAGGCCATCAAGGGCGGCGGCTTCGACGCGGTGCTCTTCACCTCCTCCAGCACGGTCCGCAACCTGGTCGGCATCGCGGGCAAGCCGCACAACGTGACCGTCATCGCGTGCATCGGCCCCGCCACCGCGAAGACCGCGGAGGAGCACGGCCTGCGGGTCGACGTGCTCTCGCCGGAGCCCTCGGTGCACAAGCTGGCCGAGGCGCTGGCGGAGTTCGGCGCGGCGCGGCGCACGGCGGCGCTGGAGGCGGGCGAGCACGTGGCCAGGCCGAGCGAGCGCAGGCCGGGATCGCGCAGACGGCGCACCACCTGAGAGGTGTGCGAGGGCCCTACGAGGGGCGGGCCGGAGGAACTCCTGCGGCCCGCCCCTTTCCCGTGCGCGCTTTCGTACGGTCCCGGGACCGGCAGGGTGTCGGTAACGCGGGGTGCGGGGCGGGTTTAGCGTGGACGCATGACTGAGTACGGATCCTTCCCCGGGGCCCGGCCCCGCCGGCTGCGGACGACGCCTGTGATGCGGCGCATGGTGGCGGAGACGCGGCTGCATCCCGCCGACCTGATCCTGCCCGCGTTCGTACGGGAGGGGATCAGCGAGCCGGTGGCGATCTCCGCGATGCCGGGCGTGTACCAGCACACGCTGGAGACCTTGCGGAAGACGGCCGTGGAGGCGGTGGAGGCCGGGGTCTCCGGGATCATGCTGTTCGGCGTGCCCGATGACGACAAGAAGGACGCTGCGGGAACGACCGGCACCGACCCGGACGGCATCCTCCAGGTCGCGCTGCGCGCGGTGCGCGCGGAGGTCGGGGACGACCTGGTGGTCATGTCCGACCTGTGCCTGGACGAGTTCACCGACCACGGCCACTGCGGGGTGCTCGACGCCGAGGGCCGGGTGGACAACGACGCGACGCTGGAGCGGTACGCGGAGATGGCGCAGGTGCAGGCCGACGCGGGCGCCCACGTGGTGGGGCCCAGCGGCATGATGGACGGTCAGGTCGGCGTGATCCGGGACGCGTTGGACGGCATCGGCCGTGAGGACGTGTCGATCCTCGCGTACACCGCGAAGTACTCGAGCGCCTTCTACGGGCCGTTCCGGGAGGCCGTCGGGTCCTCGCTGCGGGGCGACCGCAAGACCTACCAGCAGGACCCGGCCAACGTCCGTGAGTCGTTGCGGGAGTTGGCGCTCGACCTGGCCGAGGGCGCGGACATGGTGATGGTCAAGCCGGCCGGACCGTACCTCGACATCCTCGCGAAGGTCGCCGAGAGCGTGGACGTGCCGGTGGCCGCGTACCAGATCAGCGGTGAGTACGCGATGGTCGAGGCGGCGGCCGAGAAGGGCTGGATCGAGCGCGAGCGGGCGATCATGGAGACGCTGACGGGGATCAAGCGCGCGGGCGCGCAGATGATCCTGACGTACTGGGCGACGGAGGCGGCGCGGCTGCTGCGCTGAGCGGCGGCCGGCGGAGCACGCGGGGGAAGGGGTGGGGGGGGGGGGGGGGGTGGGGCGGGGCGGGGGGGCCCCCCCCCCCCCCGCCCCGGCCGCCGCCGGCGCCGGCCGGCGGGGGGGCGGGCGGGGGGCCGGCGGGGGCCCCGGGGGGGGGGGGGGGGGGGGGGCGGGGGGGGGCCGGGGCCCCCGGGGGGGGGGGGGGGGGGGGGCCCTGTCTCCCCACCCCCCCCCCCCCCACCCCCACCTACCTGCCCGCTGCCCTCAGCGCCGGTCCAGGAGGGCGAACAGGCTCTCCCAGCGGCTCACCACGCGGTCCGTCGAGTAGCGCTGGATGTTCACCCTGGCGCGCTCGCCCATCTGGTCGCGGAGCTCGTCGTCGGCCAGCAACTTCCGTATCTGGAGGGCCAGTTCCCGGGTGTTTCCGGGCGAGGCGAGCAGCCCGTCCTCGCCGTCCGTGATGATCTCGTGCACCCCGGGGGCCACGTCGAACGCGACACAGGGAACGGCGGTCGCCATCGCCTCCATCGGTGCCAGCGGGAAGCCCTCGCCACGCGAGCTCAGCACGAACAGGGAGCTCTCGCGCAGCGCGCCCGGCACGTCGCCGGTGCGGCCCATCCACTCCACCGACGACTCGATGCCCAGGTTCGCGCTCTGCTTGTGCAGGGCGCTCTCCTCCTCGCCCGCGCCGTAGACACGCAGCTTCCAGTCCGGGTGGTGCGGGGCGACCTGGGACCAGGCGTCGAGCAGCAGGTCGACGCCCTTCTCCTCGTGCAGCCTGCCGATGCTCACCACCGTCTTCGCCTCCCGGCGGGAGGGCTCCTCGGGGAAGAACGGCAGTGGGTTGGGCATGAAGCCGACGTTGTCCATCCGCTGGCGGATCCACAGGTCCGCGTCCTCGCGGGTGAGTGTCAGCATCCGGTCGACGTCCGCGTAGAACTGCTTCACCCGCCCGAACCGGGAGGACTTGCGGCAGGTCACGAAGGACTCGTGGCTCATGCCGACGACCGTCACCCTCGAGGTGTCGGCGAGCGCGACCCACTCCATGGCCCAGACCTGCGTGACGATCACCACGGCGCCCGGCCGCGCGGCCCGGAACAGCGCGGTGAGCTTCGCCGCCTGGGCACGCATCCCCGCGGCGCGGGCGGCGTGCCGGCGCTGCTCGGCGACGTTCAGCCGGCCCTTGAGTCCGCTGATGGACCCCAGGGTCGGTGGGTGCACGTCGTACAGCGTCGTCGTGCGGTACGGCAGGTCGTCGCCGAGCGGCGCGCCCCTGCCCTGTGGCGCCGGCGTGATGCCGAGCATGTGCACCCGGTGGCCGCGCGCGCTGAACAGCCGGGCCATCTGGTGGGACCAACTGGTGATGCCGCCCAGTTCGTTCACGCTGTTGGAGACGAAGAAGACGTCCCGCTCGACGGCGGCGGTGGTTTCGGTGCTCATCAACGCCTCCAGTGCGCGAAGAACTGATCGACGATGCTCTGGGCGGCGTTGCCCTGGTCGTACTCGCCGTAGCGCGCGAGGAAGTCCTTGCGGCGCGCGGCGTACTGGTCGGTCTCGCGCTCCAGCGAGTGGACCGCCTCGTGGAACTCCTCCTCGGTGCGGAACACCGGGCCCGGCGCGGTCTCGGCCAGGTCGAAGTAGGTGCCGCGGTCCTCGTTCACGTAGGCCTCGTAGTCGTACGTGAAGAAGAGCATCGGGCGGTCCAGGAGGGCGTAGTCGAACATCACGGAGGAGTAGTCCGTGACCATCGCGTCCGCGAGTTCGAGGATCGGCGAGATGTCGTGCCGCTTGGAGACGTCGATCACCCGGTCGCGCACGGTGGGCGGCAGGACGACGTGGTTGAGGTAGTGCGAGCGGACCAGCAGCACGTAGCGGTCACCGAACTCGTCGGCGAAGCGCTCCACGTCAAAGGGCAGGCGGAACTGGTTGTAACGGCCGCCCGTCCGCCGGAAGGTGGGGGCGTACAGCAGGATCTTCTTGTCCTGCGGGATCCCCAACTCGGCGGCGAGTGCGTTGCGTTCACGGGTGCCCGCGGCGAGCTCGCGCTGCCGGGCGCGCACCAGGGCGTCGTTGCGCGGGTAGCCCACCCGCAGCAGCGTCTTCTCCTGGAGGCAGAAGGCCTTGGCCAGGGTGTGCACGTCGTGCTCGGAACGGATCAGGAAGCGGTCGAACCGGTTCAGGCTCTGCTGCTGCTCCTCGCGCCTGGCGCGGGTGACGGCCTTCTGCGAGGGCAGGTCGAAGCCCATCCGCTTCAGCGCGGAACCGTGCCAGGTCTGGATGTACGTGGTCTCCGGGCGCTTCTGCAGCTTCGTCGGGAAGCTCTGGTTGTCCACCCAGAACTCGGCCTGGGCGAGCGCCTTCAGATAGGGCAGCGACCACTGGCGCACCAGGGTGGCGTCCTTGGGGAAGCCCTGCGGCCGCTCGCCGCGGTAGGACCAGACGGCCTCGAACTCCAGGCCCTGCCTGCGCATCTCCTCGTAGATGGCGCGCGGGCTGTCGCTGTACTGCATGCCCATGTGGCTCTCGAAGACGACGGTGCGCTTCTTGACCGGGAGCCGGCGGTACACCTCGTGGTAGAGCCGCAGCTTGGTCTCGCCGGAGACGAGCGTCTTGCGGACCTCCTTCGCCTTGCGGTACGTCGCCTTGGCGAGGGCGCCGGGCTTCCCGTGGATGCCGCGGTCGATGTACTCCTGGACGCGCTCGCTCGACGGATTCTCGGTGACCAGGCGGAACGCGAGGTGCCCGCGGGCGGTCGAGTGCGGTTCGAGGTGGTCGGCGACCACCCGGGTCAACCGGGGCCGCACCGGCAGCGTGGCGCCGGTCAGGTCGGTGTCCCCGACGGTGAGGCGGGTGGTGGTGCGCTCGCCGTCCACGTCCAGGTGCAGCCGGACGTCCCAGACGGTGTCGACTATGCCGAGCGGGCGCAGTTGGCCCGCCAGGTCGGCGACGGCCTCCCAGTGGACCGTCTCGCCGTCGTGCCGCAGTGACGAGAGGGGGAAGGAGAACGACTGGAGGCTGCGGCGGCGCGCGCTGAACAGCAGCTCGCCCTTGAGGACGGTGTCCGCCGGGACGATCCCCAGGGGGTTGGTGATCCGGCCGGCCAGCCTGGTCCTGCCGCCCTCGCTGCTCAGCTCGGTGAGCTGGTTGCGCAGGTACATCTGCCCGACCGGCTTCTGGTGGTAGCCGAGGTCGGTGACGTCCAGGACGCTCCGGGCGAACTCGTCGTCGAGGTGTTCCTCGCACCAGTAGATCCGGCCGTCGACCTCCGCCAGCGGCGAGGAGATCTTCGCGAGGTGGGTGAGGGTGTCCACGGCGGGGATCAGCCGCTCCCAGTCACCCTTTTCGAGCAGCACGGCGCAGATGGCCTGGATGGGACGGCACAGTGAGTACGCCTCGCGGGACAGCGTCCTCAAGTAGCCCCGGGAGAGCTCGGCGAACTCCCGGCGGTAGGCGTCGTCCCGGAACGGCAGGTCCCGCAGGTGCAGCACCAGGTCGTGCTTGAGGAACTTGACGTCCTTGGCGAGCTTCATCTCGGTCAGCCCGTGCTGTTCCAGCAGGGCGTCGATGCGCCGGTGGACCTCCAGGCGGTGGATGTAGTTCGTCATCTCGTGCCGGCTGTTGGTCACGGACTTCGCCGCGGCGCGCTCGTGCACGTGCCAGAAGTAGACCTGGTTGGGGATGAGGGTGATGCGTCCGGCGGCCAGGTAGGCCTCCGCGATGAACATCAGGTCCTCGTAGAACATCCCCTTGGGGAAGCGGAGTTCGTTGTCCAGGAGGAAGTCGCGCCGGTAGCACTTGTTCGTGGACAGGGTGTCCCACACGAACAGGTCGGGCAGCTCGGTGACGGACTCCAGGGTCCGGGTCGTCGAGTAGAGCCACGAGTACCACTCGTCGCGCTTCTGGTTCCGGGTGTCCTTGTGCAGCCGTACGCACAGCCCCGACACGATGTCGGACCGGGTCTCCTCGGCCGCCTCGAACAGGTTGGTGCAGGCGTTGAGTTCGAGGACGTCGTCGCTGTCGAGGAACATCACGTAGCGGCCGACGGCCCGCTGGATGCCCTCGTTGCGGGGTTCGCCGCCGGCCCCGCTGTTCTCCGGCAGCTGGAAGGCGCGGACCTTGCCCGGGTGGGCCGCGGCCAACTCCTGCGCGACGGCGAAGGAGCGGTCCGTACTGCAGTCGTCGACGATCACGACCTCGACGCTCTTGAGCGTCTGGTCCAGCACGGACTGAACCGCGGCCGGCAGCCGGACGGCATCGTTGTAGACGATGACGACCACGGATATGTCCGGTTCGGATATCTCCGGCACGGTGGCTTTCGCCCTTCCCCTCGATGAACAAGAGCCACAAAGGTATCTCCCTACTCTTCACATTGCGGCCACAGGTATGACTAGGGTGATCAACAATGCGCCAAATGTGCCCGCTGGGTGCCTGCTTGACGGGGGAAACATGTACACAACGGACACATTTTTGAGTGACCCGCCGAACTGCGGTTGCGAAATAGATGACTTCTACGACTCCACCGCGCACGACCTGGACTGCTTCGGTCACGCGGGACCGAGCGAGCTGACCGCGCGGGAGCTCACAGACCGCTGACCGCGTCGAGGTCCGACTGCCAGTAGGAGACGCGGAGCGAGCTGTCGATGTGGACGCCGCCGGCGGGCAGGGCGACCGGGGCGAAGCCGTCCAGGTTGTGGTGCTGGGCGTCGTAGAAGCCGAGGGAGAGCGACTTCGCGGTGTACCCGGGGTCGGGGGTGCCTTCGGGCGAGGAGAGTTTCACGGCTGCGTATCCGCTCTCGCCGGGGTTGAGGCTGACGACGGCCTGCGGCTGGGTGTCCTCCATCGTCGGCGGTACGGACTGGGCGCCCTCGAAGCGGAGGACCGGCGCGTAGTAGAGGTCGCAGAGCTTCTGGCCCTTGTTGGTGGCCGTCAGGATCATCGTGTTGAGCGGCCGGGTCACCACCTGGGCGGTCACCGTGACGGTGGACGCGTCGCAGCGGGCGCGACGGACGCGGGTGGCTTTCGTGGCTGAGGCGGTGGAGGCGGTGGAGGGTGCGGAGGCGGCCGAGGGTGCGGACGTGGCTGAGGTGGCGGGCGTGGGCGAGATGGCCGACGTGGGCGAGGTGGGCGACGTGGCGGGCAGGGCGGAAGTCGGTGCGGCTCCCGCGTCCTTGGTGCCTTCGCCGTTGTCGCAGGCGGTCAGCGAGAGCGTCGTGGCGAGAGCCACCGCGGAGAGGGCGAACAGGCGGGTGCGGCGGGCGGTGCGTACGGACACGGGATTCTCGTTTCGTCGTGGCGTGCTTTGATGCCCGGAGCCTGTACGACGGTCCGTCCCGGCCACCACAGTTGACGGCGAGCCAGGGACGCTGGAACGTTCGCACCGGCTTCGACCTGCGGTGATGCGGTGTTCCTGGAACGCCGGGATGGGATGGATACCGGTGTCCGAAACTGGCGCGGCTGCCGAACTCGCGCAGGCACTGCGCGCGCTGAAGGACCGTTCGGGGCTCAGTTACGGAGTGCTCGCCAAGCGGCTGCACATGAGTGCGTCAACGCTGCACCGGTACTGCAACGGGGACGCCGTACCGACGGAATTCGCCCCCGTGGAACGGCTGGCCAGGCTGTGCAGGGCCACGCCCGAAGAGATGGTGCGGGCACACCGGCTGTGGATCCTGGCGGACGCGGCCCGCGGCAAGAAGGGGCCGGAGCCGGGCCTGCAACCGGAGCCGGGCCTGCAACCGGAGCCGGGCTTGCAACCGGAGCCGGGCTTGGAACCCGGGCCGGGCCCGCAACCGCAGCCCGGGGCCGCGCAGTTGCCCCTGTTCCGGGAAGCGGCCCCGAGCGGCAGGCGGCGGCGTCACGTTCTCGTCGGTGGCGTCGCCGCCCTTGCGGTAGCCGCGTCCGCCCTGCTCGCCGTCCAGTTGCTGGGCGCCGGCGGGCCGGGCGAGGGGGCGGGCAGCCGCGCGGCGGGCGCCGTCGCCTCCCGCGCGCCGAGCGGCGGCGGCAGCGCCGCTGCGCCCTTCTCGGCCGCGGTCCGGCCCTTCGTCTACGAGTCCCCGTGCGGCCGGCACTTCCTGGTCGACAGCCCGCCCCGGAAGGTCGCCCCGCCGCCCGGCGAGCAGGAGGCACCGGGTTGGGTCGCCTCGCAGGGCGCGGTCTCCGCCGACGAACAGCTCGTAGCCCTCACGCTCCAGGGCAGCACCGAGGACACCGTGGTGCTGGAGGCGCTGCACGTACGCGTCGTGCGCACCGGCGCACCCCTGCCCTGGAACCTCTACACCGGCACCTCCGCCTGCGGGGGCGGCGTCGAGACCAGGTCCTTCGCCGTGGACCTGGACGCCGACCGTCCGGCCGTCACCCCGCAGACCGGGCAGCGGGACTTCCCGTACAAGATCAGCGAGAAGGATCCCGAGGTCTTCTACCTCAGGGCGAGGGCCGCCGCCCACGACGTGACCTGGTACCTGGAGCTGGAGTGGTCCAGCGGTGGCCGAAGCGGTGTCCAGGTCGTCGACGACCACGGAAGGCCGTTCCGCACGAGCGGCTCGGCGGGGCGGCCGGAGTACGGGTACCCGCTGGGCTCCGCCGCCTGGCAGCGGACGCTGGACGACGGGGGCGGGGAACAGTACCCCTGAAAGGCCCGAGGGCCGGGTCCTGAGGGGCCCGCCCCCAGGATCCGGCCCTCCCTGGGGCCCGGCAGGATCAGAGCCGCTCAGGCGTCCGGATGCCCAGCAGCGCCATCGCCCGGTGGATCGTGCGGGCCGTCAGGTCGCAGAGGAAGAGCCGGTTCTCGGCGACCTCCTGGGCGGGGGCCGGCTTGATCACCGGGCACTCGGAGTAGAACGTGGTGAACAGGGACGACAGCTGGTAGACGTACGCCGCCAGCTTGTGCGGCTCGGCGGCGGCCGCGGCCTCGGACACGACCTCGCCGAACTGGTCCAGGTGCAGGCCCAGCACCCGCTCCGCGGGGGCCAGCGGCAGCTCCGGGTGTGCCACCGGGCCGCGCTCGCCCGCGTCGCGCAGGATGGAGCGGGCCCGCGCGTACGCGTACTGGCTGTAGACGCTGGTGTCGCCGTTGAGCGACACCATCTGGTCGAGGTCGAACTTGTAGTCGCGGGCGGCGGAGGTGGAGAGGTCGGCGTACTTCACGGCGCCGATGCCGATGTCCGCGCCGTTCTTGACGATCTCCTCCTCGGAGAGAGCGACCTTCGCGTTGTTCTTCTCGCGAACGACCGTGGTGGCCCGCTCGACGGCCTCGTCGAGGAGGTCGATCAGCCGGACCGTCTCGCCCTCACGGGTCTTGAACGGCTTGCCGTCCTTGCCGAGCACCGTGCCGAAGCCCAGGAAGTGCGCCGTGACGTCGTCGGTCAGCCAGCCTGCCCGCCTGGCCGTCTCGAAGACCATCTTGAAGTGCAGCGACTGCCGGACGTCCACCACGTACAGCAGGGTGCTCGCCTTGAGGTCGCCGATCCGGTTGCGGATCGCGGAGAGGTCGGTGGCCGCGTACCCGTAACCGCCGTTGGACTTCTTGACGATGAGCGGGGTCGGATTGCCGTCCGGGCCCAGCACGTCGTCGAAGAAGACGCACAGCGCGCCCTCGGAGCGGACCGCGACGCCCGACTCCTCCAGGATCCGGCAGGTCTCTTCGAGCATGTCGTTGTAGCCGGACTCACCGACGATGTCCGCGTCGGCGATCTGCATGTCCAGCTTGTCGAAGACCGAGAAGAAGTAGATCTTCGACTCGTCGACGAACCGCTGCCACAGGGCCCGGGACTCCGGGTCGCCGGCCTGGAGCTGCACCACCCGGCCACGGGCCCGCGCCTTGAACTCCTCGTCGGAGTCGAAGAGCACCCGCGACGCCTTGTAGATCCGGTTCAGGGTGGACATCGCCTCCTCGCCGTCGACCTGGTCGGAGCCGGTGCGGTCCAGCTCGCCCGGGTGCTCCACCAGGTACTGGATGAGCATGCCGAACTGGGTGCCCCAGTCGCCGATGTGGTGGCGCCGGACGACCTTCTCGCCGGTGAACTCCAGCAGCTCCACCATGGCCGCGCCGATCACCGCCGACCGCAGGTGGCCGACGTGCATCTCCTTGGCGACGTTCGGCTGGGCGTAGTCGACGACCGTCGTGCCGGCGTTCTCGTTGTACGGAACACCCAGCCGGTCGTCCGCGGCCCGCGCCGCCAGCGTCTCGACGATGGCGCGGTCGGCGACGGTGATGTTGAGGAAGCCGGGGCCGGACACCTCGATGCCCTGGAGGACCGTGTCGTCCGCCGGGAGCTGCGCGACGACGGTGGCCGCCAGGTCGCGAGGGTTCGCCTTCGCCTTCTTGGCGAGGGCGAGGATCCCGTTGGCCTGGAAGTCGGCCCGGTCGCTCCGGCGCAGCAGCGGGTCGGCAGGGGCGGCCTCCGGCAGGGCAGCCGAGAGCGCGTCCGCGAGCCGCTGGTTGACGGTCGAGGCGAGGGAAGGGACCGAGGCCATGGGGTGCCGTTCCTGTTGGGGATGGAGGTGTGTGTCCTCCGAGTATTTCACGCAGCTCCCGGGGCCAGGGTGCAACCTAAATCGTGAGGCCGCCGTCTGCCTGTCTGGGAGAATGGCGTACGCCAGCTTTGAAGGAATGGCTTTCAAGGAACCCGGAGAAACAAGGACGTGCCGACCGTGGCTCAGAGCAGCACCCCCGAGACCGACTGGGTCTCCCGTTTCGCGGACGATGTCATCGCCGAGTCGGAGCGACGTGCGCCTGGCAAACCGGTCGTCGTCGCGTCCGGGCTCTCGCCCTCCGGCCCGATCCACCTCGGCAACCTCCGCGAGGTCATGACCCCGCACCTGGTCGCCGACGAGATCCGCCGCCGCGGGTACCAGGTCCGCCACCTCATCTCCTGGGACGACTACGACCGCTACCGCAAGGTGCCGAACGGCGTCCCCGGCATCGACTCCTCCTGGGCCGAGCACATCGGCAAGCCGCTGACCTCCGTCCCGGCCCCGGCCGGCTCCGCGTACCCGAACTGGGCCGAGCACTTCAAGGCCCCCATGGTCGAGGCGCTCGCCGAGCTGGGCGTGGAGTTCGACGGCATCAGCCAGACCGAGCAGTACACCGCGGGCACCTACCGCGAGCAGGTGCTGCACGCGATGCGGCACCGCGCGGACATCGACGCCGTGCTGGACCGCTACCGGACCAAGAAGGACCCGGCGGCCGGGGCGAAGAACCCCAAGCAGCAGAAGCCGGTCGACGAGGCCGAGCTGGAGGCGGCGGAGGGCTCCGGCGCCGCGTCCGAGGACGACGGCACGAGCGGTGGCGCGTACTACCCGTACAAGCCCTACTGCGGGCAGTGCGAGCGTGACCTCACCACGGTGACCGCGTACGACGACGAGTCGACCGAGCTGACGTACACCTGCGTGTGCGGCTTCTCCGAGACCGTCCACCTCGACGAGTTCAACCGCGGCAAGCTGGTCTGGAAGGTCGACTGGCCGATGCGCTGGGCGTACGAGGGCGTGATCTTCGAGCCCAGCGGCGTCGACCACTCCTCGCCGGGGTCGTCCTTCGTGGTCGGCGGCCAGATCGTGCGTGAGGTCTTCGACGGCGTCCAGCCCATCGGCCCGATGTACGCCTTCGTCGGCATCAGCGGCATGGCGAAGATGTCGTCGTCGAAGGGTGGCGTGCCGACCGCGGGTGACGCGCTCAAGATCATGGAAGCACCGCTGCTGCGCTGGCTGTACGCGCGCAGGAGGCCCAACCAGTCGTTCAAGATCGCCTTCGACCAGGAGATCCAGCGGCTCTACGACGAGTGGGACAAGCTGTCCTCGAAGGTCGCGGACGGGTCCGTGCTGCCGGCCGACGCGGCCGCCCACTCCCGTGCGGTCGGCACGGCCGCCGGCGAGCTGCCGCGCACGCCGCGCCCGCTGTCGTACCGGACGCTGGCCTCCGTCGCCGACATCACGGCCGGCGCCGAGGACCAGACGCTGCGGATCCTCAGCGAGCTGGACCCCGCGGACCCGATCTCCTCGCTCGACGAGGTACGGCCGAGGCTCGACCGGGCGGAGTCGTGGATCTCCGCGTACGTGCCGGCCGAGCAGCGGACGCTGGTGCGGTCGGAGCCGGACGCAGAGACGCTCGGCGCGCTGGGCGACGAGGACCGGGAGTCGCTGCGGCTCCTGGTCGAGGGCCTCGACTCGCACTGGTCCCTGGACGGGCTGACGACGCTCGTCTACGGCGTCCCGAAGATCCAGGCGGGACTGCCGGCGGACGCGAAGCCGACGCCGGAGCTGAAGGTGGCGCAGCGAACGTTCTTCGCGCTGCTGTACCAGCTCCTGGTCGGCCGCGACACGGGCCCGCGGCTGCCCACGCTGCTGCTGGCGGTGGGGGCGGAGAGGGTGCGGGGACTGCTGGGGGCGTAGCTCTTCGCCTCGCGGAGGCGGGACGGGGACCTTTCGGGAGCGCCGTGGCTGGGCGGCGCCTAGCCACGGCGCTCCCGCGCGTCTCTACCTACGCCCGGGGGGCTCCTCCTGGGGGCGCGGGGAACTGCGCGATCAGCCACGACGCGCCCGTACGTCTCACACCCACCGCCCGGGGGGCACCTCCTAGGGGCGCGGGGAACTGCGCGACCAGCCACGACGCGCCCGCGCGAACGAAAAGTCGCGAGAGGGGGCACGCGAAGGGGTGCGCTCCGCGCGAGGGGCCGCCCCCTTGCCCACCCGTCCCGCCCCCGGGGGGCCGCTGCCCAAGCGGGCCGGCGGCGGGAAGCGGGCCGGGGACTGCGACTTTCGGTGGAGTGGGGGGTGGCTGGGCTCGCCCGTGGGCAGGACGCGGGGTGAAGGTGACGTGACTCATGCTGAGGGCATGAAGAACGAAATCGTCCTCACCGTCGGCTGGGTCCTCGGCATCCAGGGGGTTCTCGGTTTCGTCGGCCGCACCTGGTTCGACAAGGACTGGGGCCTGCTGACCCTGTGGTTCGACCCGCCCAGCGCCCTCTACATCGCCATGGCCGTCGTCGGCGGCGCGCTCGCCGTCCTGGGCGAGACGGCCAAGAAGCGCGTCAGGGCCAGGACCTACTGACCGGGGCCCCGCCCACAAGTCTCACAATTCTCACAAGTCTCAGGCGATGTACTCGTCCAGCTCCAGCTGGAACCGTTCCTCGTACCGCTTCGTGTACATCTCCAGCTCCTCCACGGGCAGCTGCTGCCCGTACAGGTCCTCCAGGTACGAACCGAACTGCAACGGCGTCGGGAACGCGCCGTTGGCCCCCGCACACTTGCGGAACGCGTCGTAGTACGCGTCGTCGTCCAGGACGAAGTCGGCGTCGGCGCCCTCGGCCGAGGTGAAGTCCGGCCCGAACTCGGCGTCGTAGTCCGGGTGGTAGCCCCCCAGGGGGCGGCTGCGGCCGGGGCCGGAGGGCACCATCACCTGGTGGTCCTCGTACTGCTCGGGGCCGCCGTACGGAGCCTGCTCGCCACCCTGTGTCTGCGCGGGCACCTGGTGCTGCCCCGGTCCGGCCGGGGCGGCGAACCACGGACTCGGGTGCTGCTGCGGCTGCTCGGCGGGAGCGGGGGCGGGCACTGTGGCGGGCGCCGTGCCCGGGATTCCGGCTGCGGCTGCCGTTGCGGCTTCGGCCTCGGCCTCGTGTCCGGCATCGGACGCGGGTACGGACGCGGGTACGGACGCGGGCGCGGGTGCGGACACCGTCTCGGGATTCTGCTTGTGCAGATTCGTCCGTGCCGGGTGGTCCGTCCCGGGGTCCTGGACGCCGGTAGCCGCGGTCTGTGTCTCGTGCGGCCCGTTCGGCGGCCCGGACGTGGTCTGGCCGAGGTCCTCGGGGGCCGGGGATATCGGGCCCCGGTCGTCCGTGCCGTCACCTCCCGCAGCCGCCGGCAGCGCAGGGGCGGTCGCGGTCGCCGGCGCCGGCGGCAGCAGCATCGGCTCGATGCCCGCCGCCGCGAGACCCGCCGCGGCGGTGTCCGCGATCGGGATCCCGTACTTCGCCAGCCGCAGCGGCATCAGCGCCTCGACCGGCGCCTTCCGCTTCCACGAGCGGCCGAACCTGGCCTGCAACCGGGACTGGTAGATCAGCCGGTCCTGCTCCAGCTTGATGACCTGCTCGTAGCTGCGCAGCTCCCACAGCTTCATCCGCCGCCACAGCCGGAAAGTCGGCAGCGGCGAGAGCAGCCAGCGGGTGAGGCGCACGCCCTCCATGTGCTTGTCCGCGGTGATGTCCGCGATCCGGCCCACCGCGTGCCGGGCCGCCTCGACGGAGACCACGAACAGGATCGGGATGACGGCGTGCATGCCCACGCCCAGCGGGTCCGGCCAGGAGGCCGCACCGTTGAACGCGATCGTCGCCGCCGTCAGCAGCCACGCCGTCTGCCGCAGCAGCGGGAACGGGATCCGCATCCAGGTCAGCAGCAGGTCCAGCGCCAGCAGCACGCAGATGCCCGCGTCGATGCCGACCGGGAACACGTACGAGAAGCTGCCGAAGCCCTTCTCCAGGGCCAGCTCGCGCACCGCCGCGTAGGAACCCGCGAAACCGATGCCCGCGATGATCACCGCACCGGCGACCACCACACCGATCAGTACCCGGTGCGTGCGTGTCAACTGCATCGCGGCCACCCGCGATCCCCTCCCGTACGTCCAAACCCGGCGGAGCCTGCCCGGCGGGCCTCAGCCTGGCACACGCGTGCGGGGGCCCGGCCCTCGGATGGGGAACGAACCCCCGCAAACCCAACTGAACCGGGCCCAGTTGTGGTCAAGTCGTTGACTACCTGCCCCCGACGCGTGCCCCCGGCGCGGCGCGTGCCCCCGGCGCGTGCCCGCGCCCGAGCCCGCGCCCGTCCCCTACTTGATTTACTTGTTCGCCGTGGCGACCGACGCCACGACCTCCTTCGCCGCCTTCTGCGCGCCCTTCATCAGGTCCGCCGCCTCGGGCGCCTTCGAGCCCGAGTAACCCGCGCCGTTGTAGTCCAGCGTCACCACGACATTGCCGGTACGGGTCACCACGACCGCGTGCTGGAAGTCCGTGCCCGACTCGCGCGCCTTGTACGAGGTCATCGACGCCTGGTCACCGATCCCGCTCACGGGATTGGTCCTGGCGTCCTTCGCCCCGTCCTTGTCCTTCACCTTGGTGACCTGCTTGGCGACCTGTTCGGTGGCCCGCTTCTCACCGGTGCCCAGCGCCTGGTTCGACTCGAAGCGCTGCAGCGAGTACGTCAGGTAGTGGTACTGCGAACCCTTCACGCCCTTGTCGTCCAGGCCCTTCCAGGAGCAGCCCCGGCGGATCTCCGGGTCCGAGGACTTGTCGGCCGTGCCCGCGGCTTCCTCGGCCTCCGGTACCAGCTCCTCGATCGTGCCCTTGGCCAGCGCCTTGCACGCGTCCGGGAGCTGCGCGAACTTCGCCGGGGCCACCGTCGCGGGCGCCGAAGGCTGCTGCGTCGCCGCGGCGCCCTGGTCCTGCTTCCCGCCGTCCGCGGAACCGGAGCCGGAACCCGAACCGGAACCGGAGTCCGACGAACAGCCGGCCACGACGAGCAGTGCCGGAGCGGCGACCGCGCAGGTCAGTATGCGGGCGATACGGGGGGCTTTTCGGTACATGGTTCCTGTCGTTCCTTCACTGATCGCGTATGGCGCATTTCGTTTTTCGTCGCGCGTGGGTCACTCGCCGCTGTCGGTCACTCACTCACTCACTCGCCGTCGGAGGAGAACTGCTCGGCGAGTTTACGGGCCAGGCCCAGCGACCGGTCCTGGAGCACCTTGCTGTCCGGGACCTGACCGGTACCGCCCGGCTGCTCGCCGTACCTGACGTTCACGATCACGTTCGACGTCCGGAAGTACACCGAGACCGTGAGGTCCTGGGCGGCGCCCGACCCCGCCTTCGTCTCGTCCAGGAAGGCGGCGTCCCCGAGACCGCCGAGGGTACGCGGCTCCAGTCCGGACGCGTCGGGCTCCGGGGCGGAGGCGGAGGGCGCACCGGGAGGTGTCGCCGTGCCGGGCGAGGCCGGTGAGGTGGGGGTTGCGGACGAGGTGGGGGTGGCGGGGGGTGTGGCCGGGGGGCGCGGCTGCGGCAGGTCGGCGGCGTCCAACTTCTCCTCGTACACGGCCTGGGCGCGGTCGTCGTCACTCACCGCGGTGTCGTACGAGACGACCCGCTCGAAGTCCACACTCAGCAGATGCGTCGCGTCGGGCGACTCCGCCTTCCAGTCGCAGCCGACCCGGCGGTCCGTGTCGTACGTCACCGCGGGTTCGCCCCCGAACAGCCGCTGCCGCTGTTCGTCGGAGAGGGATTCGGCGCCGGGCAGCATGGCCTGCAGCGTGCCCTGGTCGATGATCCGGCACGGCTCGGGAAGAGTGCGGTACTTGCCGGGCTGGGCGGCGGACACGGAGGAGTCCCCGGGCTTGGCGTCGGTGGCGCCGTCCGTGCTGTCGCCGTCGGACGAACAGGCGGTGACGCCCAGGGCCAGGGCTGCCAGCAGTACGAGGCCAGGTGCGCGCCCCTTGACGTACACGGTCGGCTTTCGCAGCACGTTCCCAGGCCTCCTTCGGAGGAAAATTGTTTGCCGCCCGTAGGTGGCCGATGACCACAATGTCTATCGCACACGCCGGTGTGGATGTCGGTCGGCTGTCCCTTTCGCCGACCTTTCCCACCCTTTTTGCGCTTTGCGAACTTTGCTGATGTCTCGGGGGTTGGGTCTACTCGGGGGAAACGAGGAGAAATGTCATACGTTGAGGTACCGGGTGCGAAGGTCCCGATCCGGATGTGGACCGACCCGGCGTCGGTCGACGAGGGCGCGATGCGCCAGCTCCACAACACCGCCACCCTCCCCTGGATCAAGGGTCTGGCCGTCATGCCGGACGTCCACTACGGAAAGGGCGCCACGGTCGGCTCGGTGATCGCGATGCAGGGCGCGGTCTGCCCGGCGGCGGTGGGCGTCGACATCGGCTGCGGAATGTCCGCCGTCAAGACCTCCCTGACCGCCAACGACCTCCCCGGCGATCTCTCCCGCCTCCGCTCGAAGATCGAGCAGGCGATCCCGGTGGGCCGCGCGATGCACGACGACCCGGTCGACCCGGGACGACTGCACGGCTTCGCGACGGCGGGCTGGGAGGACTTCTGGGGGCGGTTCGAGGGGGTGGCGGACGCGGTCAAGTTCCGTCGGGACAGGGCTGCGAAGCAGATGGGGACGCTCGGAAGCGGCAACCATCACTGTGAGGTACTGGTCGATACCGACGGTGCTGTCTGGCTCTCGCTTCATTCCGGGTCACGCAACATCGGCAAGGAACTCGCCGAGCACCACATCGGCGTGGCGCAGAAGCTGCCGCACAACCGGGGTCTGGTCGACCGCGACCTCGCAGTCTTCGTGTCGGACACCCCGCAGATGGCCGCTTACCGCAACGACCTCTACTGGGCGCAGGAGTACGCGAAACACAACCGGACGATCATGATGGGCCTGCTCAAGGACGTGATGCGCGGGGAGTTCAAGAAGTCCCGTGTCACCTTCGAGCAGGAGATCAGCTGCCACCACAACTACGTCGCCGAGGAGCGCTACGACGGCATGGACCTGTTGGTGACGCGTAAGGGGGCGATCCGTGCAGGTTCCGGCGACTTCGGGATCATCCCCGGCTCGATGGCCACCGGTACGTACATCGTGAAGGGCCTTGGCAACACGGCGGCCTTCAACTCGGCGTCGCACGGGGCGGGGCGGCGGATGAGCCGTAGTGCGGCCAAACGACGTTTCTCCACACGTGATCTGGCGGAGCAGACCCGCGGCGTGGAATGTCGGACGGACTCCGGTGTCGTGGACGAGATCCCCGCGGCGTACAAGCCGATCGAGCAGGTCATGGACCACCAGCGGGACTTGGTGGCGGTCGTCGCCAAGCTCAGGCAGGTCATCTGCGTGAAGGGCTGAACGGACGGCACGGACGGACCCCCGGTTAAGGTGCCGGGGGTTCGTCCGCATTGCCGTACCTGTCGCGCCGTACAACCGTACAAATGGAGTCCTACCCGTGCCCGAGACCGAGAAGACGTCCGAGCTGCGTTCCGACTGCGGGAGTTGCTTCGGGTTGTGCTGCGTGGCTCTTACGTTGACCAAGTCGTCGGACTTCGCGATCGACAAGCCGGCCGGGGAGCCCTGTCCCAATCTGGGGGAGGGGTTCCGGTGCGGGATTCACTCGAAGCTGCGGCGCGAGGGGTTTCCCGGGTGCACCGTGTACGACTGTTTCGGCGCGGGGCAGAAGGTCTCGCAGGTGACCTTCGCCGGGGTCAACTGGCGTGCTGAGCCGGGCAGTGCGGAGCTGATGTTCGCCCTGCTGCCCATCATGAAGCAGCTGCACGAGCTGCTCTGGTACGTGGAGGTCGCTCTCGCCACCGGAAGTGCGCGGGCCGTGCACCGTGAGCTGCGGGCGCTGCGGGACGAGACCGAGGAGCTGACCCGCGGGAGCGCGGAGGAACTGGTGGCGCTCGACGTGGAAGGGCACCGGCAGCACGTGAACGCGTCGCTGGTGCGGGTGAGCGAGCTGGTGCGGGCGGAGTGGGCCGCCCTGGTGCCGCCGCCGAAGAAGGGCAAGAAGCGGCGGACGGATCTGCGGGGCGCGGATCTGATGGGTGCCCGGCGGGCGGGCGCCGACCTGCGCGGGGTGAATCTGCGCGGGGCGTATCTGATCGCCGCCGACCTGAGCGGGGCCGACCTGCGCGGCGCCGACGTGATCGGCGCGGACTTCCGGGACGCGGACGTCCGCGGGGCGGACCTCGGCTCGGCGCTCTTCCTCACCCAGACCCAGGTGAACGCGGCCCGCGGGGACAGCCGCACCGCACTCCCGGCGGGCCTGGAGCGGCCTGCGCACTGGGGCTAGCCCGGCCCGCCTCCCGAGGGCCCCCGCCCCCGCACCCCGTCCGGCCGCCCCGCCGCCCGCCCGCCCGGTGTCACCCTTCCCGGTGGACCTTGGTGTTGGAGGCCTGGGCGCGGGGGCGGACGACCAGGAGGTCGATGTTGACGTGGCTGGGGCGGGTGACCGCCCAGGTGATGGTCTCCGCCACGTCGTCGGCGGAGAGCGGCTCCGCCACGCCCGCGTACACCTTGGCGGCCCTGTCCTCGTCGCCGTCGAAACGGGTGAGGGCGAACTCCTCCGTCTTGACCATGCCGGGCGCCACCTCGATCACCCGGACCGGTGTGCCGACGATCTCCAGGCGGAGGGTTTCCGCCAGGACGTGGCTGCCGTGCTTGGCCGCCACGTAACCGCCACCGCCCTCGTACGTGCCGTGGCCCGCCGTGGAGGAGACCACGACGACCGTCCCGTCGCCCGATGCGGTCAGGGCCGGGAGCAGGGCCTGCGTGAGGTTGAGGGTGCCCAGGACGTTCGTCTCGTACATCTGGCGCCAGTCGGCGGGGTCGGCGGTGGCGACGGGGTCGGCGCCCAGTGCGCCGCCGGCGTTGTTGACGAGTACGGCGACGGTGCGGAACGCGGTGGCGAACTCGTCCACGGCTGCCCGGTCGGTGACGTCCAGCGCGTACGGCACGGCCTGGTGGCCCGCGGCCGTGAGCTCGTCCGCGAGGGCCTCGATGCGGTCCTTGCGGCGGGCGGTGAGGACGACGCGGTAGCCGGAGGCGGCGAGTTGCCTTGCCGTGGCCGCGCCGATTCCGCTGCTCGCTCCGGTGACGACGGCGATGGGGGCGCTGGGCATGCGGGCTGCTCCTACGGAGGGGGTCGGGGTGGCGTACGTACGAGGATATGGGGCGTGGTCAGCGGCCTCGTGGGGCGTACATGATCAGGGCCATGCCCAGCAGGCAGACGAGGGCCCCCGCGATGTCCCAGCGGTCCGGGCGGTAGCCGTCCGCGACCGTGCCCCACACGATCGAGCCCGCGACGAAGACCCCGCCGTACGCCGCCAGGATCCGGCCGAAGTCGCCGTCCGGCTGGAGTGTGGCGACGAAGCCGTAGAGGCCGAGGGCGAGCACGCCCGCGCCGATCCAGATCCAGCCGCGGTGCTCGCGTACGCCCTGCCAGACGAGCCACGCGCCACCGATCTCGAACAGCGCGGCGGCGACGAAGAGGGCTGCTGAGCGGGCTACGTGCATGGCGACAAGGGTGGCACGGGGGGTGGCGCGGGAGCGGCATGCGGGTGGTGTGCGCGCTGAGGGGGTGGAGGGCCGGGGGACAAACGGGTAGAGGGGTGGGCATGTCATCTCTGTTGCGCAAGGGGCTGTTCGTGCTGGTGGTCGCGGGGCTGCTCCCGCTGGTCCCGTTGGGCGCGGGAGGAACGGCCTTCGCCGGGCCCACCGGGAATGCCTTCGGCGGGGGCGCGAGATCGGCCGCCCTCGTGGGGGAGGCCGACCTCGCGCACCACGGGCAGGTCGTGTACGGGCACGGGCGGCTCGCCATGCAGCTGCGGACCTGGAACCACGGGCCGCAGGACCTCACTTCGGGCGCGGTGCGGGTGTCGTTCTCGGCCCCGGTCGAGTTGGCGGACGGGAAGCTGCCGCGTGGCTGCGCCCGAAGTGCGCCGGCCGCGCTGGTCTGCGAGACCGGGCCCCTGCGGGCCGGCTCGCTGACCGCGCGCACGCTCGGGTTCGACCTGCGGGTGGGCCGGGCACCCGACGAGGTCGTGGTGGAGGTGAGGACCGAACGGATGGCGGTCGCGGAACAGGGCGTACGCGGGCCGGCGCAGGACCTCAACCCGGGCAACGACAGGCAGCGGGTGGTGGCCCCGGACACGGGAGACGTCTACTACTTCTGACGGGCGGCTCCCGTGTGCTGCCTCTGACGGGCGGCCCCCGAGAGCTACCCCCTGCGCTCGGTCCGCCTGCGGGCGCGCTTCCCCGGTGCGTAGGCCGCCCAGGCGACGTATCCGTCCGGCCGTACCAGTACCGAGGACTGCCGTGCCCAGTGCGCCCTGACCGTGTGCGGCGGAACGTCGGCGGGGAGCGGGCCGTCGACCGCCGCCACCAGTACGTACTCGCCCTTGCGCAGCAGCTCGTACAGCCGGCCCTCGGCGAGTGCCAGGTCCGGGACGCGGCGGCCCACCAGGGGATGCGCGCCGCGCGGCGCACCGTACGAGATGCCGATGCCCGAGACCATGCCCATCGCGCGCGAGGTGACCGGGCGCAGGCCGTTGACCAGGCGGGTGGCGACCGCGCGGCCGGTGCGCTGGAGCGGGGTGCGGGCCATGGCGATGCGGATCAGGGCGCCGCTGGTGCGCAGGACCATGGCACCGACCGGGTGGCGTTCGCTGTGGTACGTGTCGAGCAGCGGGTCCTCCGCCCGGCCGCGCAGTACGGCGGCGAGCTTCCAGGAGAGGTTGGCGGCGTCCTGGATGCCGGTGTTCATGCCCTGGCCGCCGGCCGGTGAGTGCACGTGGGCGGCGTCGCCGGCGAGGAAGACGCGGCCCGCCCGGTAGGCGGGGACCTGGCGTTCGTCGCTGTGGAAGCGGGACAGGAAGCGTTCGTCGTGCATTCCGAAGTCGTTGCCGAGCGCGGTGTTGGCGATCTCGCGCAACTCGGAGAGGTCGACCGGATCGGACTCGGGGACCTCGTGGCGGCGGTTCCAGCCCATCACCCGGTAGTAGCCGTCACCGAACGGGACCATGAAGGTGAACGCGTCGCCCTGGCCGCCGATGGTGAGGGTGGAGTCGGGCTCCTCGGTGAGGCGTACGTCGGCGAGGATGATCGACTTGATCACGGACTCGCCGGGGAACGGCAGCCCGAGCGACTCGCGGACCGTGCTGCGCACCCCGTCCGCGCCGATCAGGTACGGGGCGCTGATCTCGCCCTCTCCGCCGTCCGGGGTGCGCAGGCGGGCGGTGACCGCGGTGGTGTGCGCGGTGAGCCCCAAGAGTTCGGTGTCGTAACGGAAGTCGACCCCCGCGGCGCGGGCGCGGCGCTCCAGCAGGCGCTCGACCTCGTACTGCGGGGTGATCAGCACGAGCGGGAAGCGGGAGCGGAGGCGGTCGAGGTTGAGGGAGAGGCTGCCGAAGAAGTTGAGGCGGGTGAGGGGGCGGCCCGTCTTGAGGAGTTCGTCGGCGAGGCCGCGGGCGTCGAGCACTTCGAGGGTGCGGGCGTGCACGGCGAAGGCGCGGGTGAGGTTGCCGGCGGTGTGTGCGCGGCGCTCGACGAGGGTGACGCGCAGCCCGGCGGAGGCGAGGTCGCCGGCCAGGAGCAGGCCGGTGGGCCCCGCGCCGACGACGATCGCGTCGGGGGCCGCCGGGCGGGCGGACGGGGCGGGTGTCGGCGCGGGGGCCGTGGCCGGGGCCGTCCGTGGCCGGTCGCCGTGCGGTCCGGCGGATGTGTGGGGTGGCGTTCGGTGCGGCGTCGGGTCGTCCTGAGGGCTCGGCATGACGGCACCCTCCCCGCCTCCCCGGACCCGTACACCCGTGGAACGGGACCCTCCGCCACCTCGTCCGGTCAGCGGTCGCCGAACTCCGCCACCGCCTGCTCCACCACCTCCGCCAGCCTGGCGTGGTGTGCGCCGCGCCAGTACGGGCGTTCGCAGGAGGTGCACCGGGCGAAGACGTCGTACGAGCGTTCCGTACCGCCTTGCAGCAGGCCGGCCACGGAGTCCTTGGTGGCTTCCTCCAGTTCGCCGTTGCAGGCCGTGCAGCGGGTCCAGGGTGCGAGCGTGGGGGCGAACCTGCCCAGGACGTCGCGCAGTTGCCGGTCGGGCTGGTCGCTGTAGACGTACGCGCCGGCCCACAGCTCGCGCCGCCGCAGCAGGCCCCGGTCCCGCGACAGCAGGACGCGCCGCTCGCGCGCCGAGAGGGTGGCGAGCGCCGGGTCGCCGATGTCCTCGCTGAAGTACGCGGCGTCGACACCGAGCAGCCGCAACCGGCGGGCGAGCGTGCCCAGATGGACGTCGAGGAGGAAGCGCAGCGGGGCGCCGGGGACGGACTGGGGGCGGGCTACCGCCCGTACTTCGACGTGCTCGCCGGCGGAGGGGATGTGGGCGGCGGGGACCGCTCGCCCGTCCACGTACAGCTCACCCGCCTCGGTCAGCGGTACGCCGAGCGACTCGACGACGTGGCCCAGGGTGGAGGCGCCGTCGGTGACGGCGTCGGTGCGGCCCGCGCGGCGCTCGGCGGAGACGAAGAGGTGGAGTTCGGGGGCGAAGGTTATCTGGATCTGCGGTCCGTTCACGCCGCCAGAATGCCACCGGCGGGCGTTGCGGTCGCGTCACTTTCCCGCGGGCCTCGCGCCCCTGCCCGGCCGGCCCGCCGCCCGTTAGGCTGCCGCGATGAAGACGATCGATCTCGCGCCGGGCGACCCCCGGCTGCTCGCCGACCTGCTCCCCGTACTCCTGGAGCTGCGTCCGCACCTCACGCCGGAAACCTTCACCGCGGTGTACGAGGAGGGCCACCCGGCCGGGCTGCGGTTCTCCGCCGTGTACGACGACGAGGGCTTCTGTGTCGGGGCGGCCGGCTGGCGGGTCGTCGCCAACACCAGCACGCTGCGGATGCTGTACGTGGATGACCTGGTGACGGCGGGGGCGGCCCGTTCGACCGGCGTCGGCGCGCATCTCCTCGGGTCTCTCCAGGACCGGGCGCGGGAGGCGGGCTGCCGGGAGTTCCACCTGGACTCGGGGACGCAGCGCACGCGGGCGCACCAGTTCTACCTGCGGGAGCGGATGGAGATCACCGCGTTCCACTTCCAGAAGGGCCTGTAGGGGCGCGGGGCGGCCCCGGACGCCGGGCTCTCGTGGACGGGGTCGAAATCACCCGTGCGCCTGCGTCGGGACGGCCCCGAGGGGGAACCCTGATGGCTGCGAAGGACCACGGTCCCCGAGGAGAGGAAGCGCCGCCATGCCCATCGCCACGTACAGCCTCGTCGCGATCGACTGTCCCGATCCGCCCGCGCTCGCCGCTTTCTACGCGGATGTCCTCGGCGGTGAGGTGAAGCAGTACAACGACGAGTGGTGGGACCTGCACGTGCCGGGCGGGCACCGGATTTCCTTCCAGCTGGCGCCGCACTTCCGGCCGCCCGAGTGGCCGAACGCGGAGCGCAACTCCCAGCAGATGCACCTCGACTTCGACGTGCCGGACCTGGACGCGGCGGAGGAGCAGGTGCTCGCGCTCGGGGCCAGGCCGCTCGACGTCGAGGACCGCCGACGCAGCTTCCGGGTGTACGCGGACCCGGTGGGCCACCCGTTCTGCCTCTGCAAGGCGTGAGCGGGGCGCGGTACGGCGCCGGTCACAGCCATCCGTTGCGCCGGAAGCTCCTGTGCACCGTGAAGCAGGCCAGCGCCATCACCGCCAGGGCCAGCGGGTAGCCGTACGTCCACCCCAGTTCCGGCATGTGGTCGAAGTTCATGCCCCACACCCCGCACCCCATCGTGGGCACCGCGATGATGGCGGCCCACGCGGTGATCTTCCGCATGTCCTCGTTCTGCGTGACGGTCACCTGCGCGAGGTGTGCCTGGAGTATCGAGTCGAGCAGGTTGTCGAAGGAGGCGATCTGCTCGACGGTGCGGTCGAGATGGTCGGCGACGTCCCGGAAGTACGGCTGCAGGCCGGGTACGACGGGCGGGGTCGGCCGCAGCGGGTCGGCGAGCACCTGGAGCGGGCGGGCGAGCGGGGCCACCGCGCGCCGCAGCTCCAGGAGTTCCCGCTTGAGCTGGTAGATCCGGCCCGGGTCCGCCCGCCCGGAGTCCGCGCTGAAGACCACCGTCTCCACCGCGTCCACGTCGACCTGCACGGCGTCCGCCACCGCCTCGTACTCGTCGACGACGTGGTCGGCGATGGCGTGCAGCACGGCGGCGGGGCCCATCGCCAGCTGTTCCGGCACGTCCTCCAGGGCCTCGCGGATCGGGCCGAGCGAGCCGGAGCCGCCGTGCCGGGCGGTGATCACGAAGTCGGGTCCCGCGAAGACGGTCAGCTCCCCGGTGTCGACGACCTCACTGGTCGCGGTGAGCTCCTCGTGCTCGACGTAGCGGACGGTCCTGAACACGGCGAGCAGCGTGTCGTCGTAGCGCGCCAGCCTGGGGCGGCGGTGGCCCTGCGAGGCGTCGTGCACGGCGAGCGGGTGCAGTCCGAACAGTGCGGCGAGCTCGTCGAGTTCGGCCTGGTCCGGTTCGTGCAGCCCGATCCAGACGAAGGCCGCGCCGTCGTCCTTGCGCACCCGCTCCAGGGCCTCGGCCGCCGAGCAGTCCCGGGGGCGGCGCACACCCCTTTCGAAGACCACGCAGTTCTCGACGGCGCTGCCGAGCGGTGAGCGCGCGGGATGGCTGAGATCCACCGTGCGGCGCACGGAGTCCATCCGCCGGCGTGCGGCGGTGCGCAGCCGGCGCATACCGCGCTGCAGGGGGAGGTGCTGGGGCAGGTGCTTGAGAGGCATGACGGGGAGTCTGCCCGTCCCCGGCCGTCCTTGCGCGCCGACTTACGCGGCCTTGACCAGAGCGGCCCGCACCGCCTCGGCCCACTCCACCAGCAGCTCTTGGTACCGCGCCTCGTCGGCGGGCGACAGCGCGCCGTCGACCCGCGACCAGAGCGCGCGGATCTCCGCGTTGACGGCGGAGGCGGAGCGCACGGAACCAGGGGCATCAGGGGTAGGAGAGGTGAAGGACATGCGGACAAGCGTAGGTGGTGGCACTGACAAACGCCGGTCCCGGCAGCTGAGAATGGCCTGAAAACCGTCTGGGAGAAGGGTTGCGGGGCTGTCGCGGAGCCCGCGGAATGAGATCAGGGCCACACCAGGCAGTACGCCTGGTGGCCCGCGTCGTGCAGCCGGTGGCTGAAGTCCTGCCACTCGTGCAGCAGTTGGTAGACGTTGAACGCGTCGCTCGGGCCGCCCCGGTCCGGGACCGTCGACCAGATGAACGCGGCCGCCCCCACCGACTCCTCGCCGACTCCGCGCAGCGGGTCGACGACCGTCATGGGCAGCTTCACCACGGCGTAGTCAGGGTGCAGGACGACCAGTTCCAGCGGGGGGACCTTGTGCAGGGGTATCCCTTGGATGCCGGTGAGGACCATCGCGGCCATCGTCTCCGGCTTGATCTTGGTGAACATGCCGCCCATGCCCAGCTCGTCACCGCCCAGTTCCTCGGGGCGCATGGAAATGGGCACGCGGGCCGCCGTCGCGCCGTTCGGGGCGCCGAAGTACTTGTAGGTCACCCCCACCCGGCCAACCCTGCTCTCCCTGCCCGCTTGCCTTCCGACCTCGGCGACCGCGTCGGCGTCCGCGTGCACCGCACGCTCACGCCGCCTGTGCCGCCCGCGCCGGGCCCGCTCGGGACCCAGATCGTCGGTCCCCTCACCCAGTCCGCCACCGCGATGCATATCTCCACCCGACCACTCGCGACCCGGGCCGCGCAACCCGATCATCGTCCCAGTGACCTCCCCAGCCCCCATGCGGTGAAACACCTGTCCGCAAGACCGGGCGGGCCTCTGACACCATTGCTGTGTGAGCCTCCCCTATGACGCCCCAGTTTCGCAGACGCTTTTCGACCGCGCGTCCCTCGTGACGCCCGGCGGCGTGAACTCCCCGGTACGGGCCTTCAAGGCCGTGGGCGGTACGCCCCGGTTCATGGTCTCCGGTACCGGTCCGTACCTCACCGACGCCGACGGACGTGAGTACGTCGACCTCGTGTGCTCGTGGGGGCCGATGATCCTCGGCCATGCGCACCCCGAGGTCGTCGCCGCCGTCCAGGAAGCCGTCGCACGCGGTACCTCCTTCGGTACGCCCGGTGAGGGCGAGGTCGCGCTCGCCGAGGAGATCGTGGCCCGGATCGAGCCCGTCGAGCAGGTACGGCTGGTCTCCAGCGGCACCGAGGCGACGATGTCGGCCATCCGGCTGGCCCGTGGCTTCACCGGCCGCGCGAAGGTCGTCAAGTTCGCCGGCTGCTACCACGGGCACGTGGACGCGCTGCTCGCCGCCGCCGGGTCCGGCCTGGCGACCTTCGCGCTGCCGGACACCCCCGGGGTGACCGGCGCGCAGGCCGGCGACACGATCGTCCTGCCGTACAACGACCTGGACGCGGTGCACGCCGCGTTCGCCGCGCACCCTGGCGAGATCGCCTGTGTGATCACCGAGGCGTCCCCCGGCAACATGGGCGTCGTCCCGCCCGGCGAGGGCTTCAACGCGGGCCTCAAGGCGGCCTGCGAGGAGAACGGCGCGCTGTACATCTCCGACGAGGTGATGACCGGGTTCCGCACCAGCAAGGCCGGCTGGTACGGCGTCGACGGCGTCGCCCCCGACCTGATGACCTTCGGCAAGGTCATGGGCGGCGGCTTCCCCGCCGCCGCGTTCGGCGGGCGCAAGGACGTCATGGAGCACCTGGCCCCGGTCGGCCCGGTCTACCAGGCGGGCACGCTCTCCGGTAACCCGGTCGCCACCGCCGCCGGCCTCGCGCAGCTGCGGCTGCTGAACGACGCGGCGTACGAGAAGGTGAACGCGGTCTCCCGCGAGATCCAGGAGCTGATCACCGGCGCGCTCACCAAGGAGGGCGTGGCGCACCGGCTGCAGACGGCCTCCAACATGTTCTCCGTCTTCTTCACCGAGGACGAGGTGCGCAACTACGACGACGCCCGCAAGCAGGAGTCGTTCCGCTTCACCGCGTTCTTCCACTCGATGCTGTCGCAGGGGGTCTACCTCCCGCCGTCCGCCTTCGAGTCGTACTTCGTCTCCACCAGCCACGACGCGCGGGCCGTCGAGCGGATCGCCGCCGCCCTGCCCGCCGCCGCCCGCGCCGCAGCAGAGGCCACCGCATGACCAACAGAAGTGATCTCACCGTCGTCCACCTGGTGCGCCACGGCGAGGTGGACAACCCCGAAGGCGTGCTCTACGGCCGCCGTTCCGGCTACCACCTCTCCGAGCTCGGCCGGCAGATGGCCGACCGGGTGGCCGAGCACCTGGAGGGCCGTGACATCACCCACGTCGTGTCCTCCCCGCTGGAGCGCGCCCAGGAGACCGCTGCGCCGATCGCCAAGTCGCACGGTCTCGACCTGGCCACCGACGACTCGCTGATCGAGGCGGCCAACGTCTTCGAGGGCAAGACCTTCGGGGTCGGCGACGGCGCGCTGCGCAAGCCCGCCAACTGGCGTCACCTGACCAACCCGTTCCAGCCGTCCTGGGGCGAGCCGTACGTCGAGCAGGTCGTACGGATGATGGGCGCGCTCAACGCGGCCAGGGACGCCGCCCGCGGGCACGAGGCGGTCTGTGTCAGCCACCAGCTGCCGATCTGGACCGTCCGGAGCTTCGTCGAGCGGCGCAGGCTGTGGCACGACCCGCGCAAGCGGCAGTGCACGCTGGCCTCGCTGACCACGTTCACCTACCAGGGCGACAAGATCGTGTCGGTCGGCTACTCCGAGCCCGCCAGGGATCTCGTACCGGCGCACCTGCTGGCGGGGGCGAAGCCCGCGAAGGGGCAGTCGAAGGCCTTCGGCGCCTGACCCGCCCGCGGCGGGACCTCAGCCCGGCGCCCGGCTCCCGCGTTCTCGCGGGGGCCGGGCGGAGGTTCGGCGGCCGGTTCCCGGTTTCCGGCGGGGCCGGGCGGAGGTTCGGCGTCCGGTCCGCCGGGTAGCAGCCGCGGGTACACACGAACTGCGCATATTCGCCGCGTGTTTTCACGAACACTCAGCGAATTATGTGCAATTTGCCGGAACCCGAGCGTGCGTCGCGCCCTCTCACCACGTGTCCATCCTGATGGGCCGAAGGCGCGACGAATGCGGATGGGGAGTTATGCGGGACATCAGTCGAAGGGGTTTGCTGGGAGCCGGGGCGGCGGGCGCGGCGGCGCTCGGACTCGCCGCCTGCAAGGGAGGGGACCCGACGGCCCCGCCCGCGGACAAGGGCGGGAGCACCCGGCAGCCCGGCACGGGCGGCACCCCCTCGCCGACCGACGCCGCCAGGCCGATCGGTGACGGTTCGACCGCCGACACCGGGAAGCAGCCGAACCAGCCGGACAAGCCGGTGCCGCTGGAACCGGGCGAGACCCCGCCGCAGTTCGTGATCTTCTCCTGGGACGGCGCGGGCGAGGTCGGCAACGGCCTCTTCCCCCGCTTCCTGAAGCTGGCGAAGGAACACGACGCGGCGATGACCTTCTTCCTCTCCGGGCTCTACCTCCTCCCGGAGACCAAGAAGAACCTCTACAAGCCGCCGAACAACAAGGTCGGCGCCTCCGACATCGGCTACCTCACCGACGAGCACATCAAGATGACGCTGAAGTACGTGCGTCAGGCCTGGCTCGAAGGGCACGAGATCGGCACCCACTTCAACGGGCACTTCTGCTCCGGCCACGGCACCGTCGGCAACTGGACGTCCGCGCAGTGGGAGAGCGAGATCGAGCAGGCCGTGAAGTTCGTCACCGAGTGGCGGACGAACTCCGGCTGGAGCGACCTCGACCCGCTGCCCTTCGACTACCGCAAGGAACTGGTCGGCGGCCGTACCCCGTGCCTGCTCGGCCAGGACAACCTGCTGCCCGTCGCCAAGAAGCTCGGCTGGCGCTACGACGCGAGCTCGCCCGGCGGCCGGCAGATGTGGCCGGTGAAGCGGGGCGGAGTATGGGACCTGCCCCTGCAGCAGATCCCCTTCCCCGGGCGCGGCTTCGAGGTCCTCTCGATGGACTACAACATGCTCGCCAACCAGTCGAAGAACTCCACCAAGGGAATGACCTCGCGGTACCCCGAGTGGAAAAAGCAGGCAACGGGCGCCTACATCAAGGGATTCCAGCGCGCGCACTCCACGAACCGCGCGCCGTTCTACGTCGGCAACCACTTCGAGCAGTGGAACGGCGGCATCTACATGGACGCCGTCGAGGAAGCGCTGAAGCACATAGCCGGTACGAAGGAGACCCGGCTGGTCTCCTTCAAGCAGTACGTCGACTGGCTCGACGTGCAGGACCCCCAGGTCCTCGCGAAGCTGCGCTCCCTGGAGGTCGGGCAGCAGCCCGCGGGCGGCTGGAACACCTTCCTGAAGCCGGGCAGCAAGACGGGCGGCACCCCGGGCACGACACCCGGCGGCACCCCGGGCACCACACCCGGCAGCACCCCGGGCGCGTAGCCGGCAAACCGTCCCCGGCGTCCCTTATGGGCCCTTGACAAGGGGCTTTGCGGGCACGTAGGGGGGTGCGGAAGATCGATGGAACTGCCATGCGAAACTTTTCACATGAGTCCTGCCCGCGCCCCCCGCCGCCGCTCGACCCGAGCCTCCCGTACCGCTCTCGCGGTCTGCGGAGTGCTCGCCGGTGCACTCGCCCTGTCGGCCTGCGGCGGCGACGGCGACAAGTCGTCCAGCGGTGGCGGCAGCAACTTCGTCGCCGGCAAGGACCGCATCGACACGGTGCCGGCCGCCGACCGCGAGCCCGCGCCCAAGCTCGACGGCAAGACCCTCCAGGACAAGGACCTCGACGTCTCCTCCCTCAAGGGCAAGGTCGTCGTACTGAACATCTGGGGCTCCTGGTGCCCGCCCTGCCGGGCCGAGGCGCCGACCTTCGCGAAGGTCTCCAAGGAGCTGAAGAGCAAGGGTGTGGAGTTCGTCGGCATCGACACCCGCGACGACCAGAAGGCCCTCGCGATCCAGTTCGAGAAGGACGCGGGCATCGAGTACCCCAGCCTGTACGACCCGGACGGCAAGCTGATGCTGCGCTTCCCCAAGGGCAGCCTCAACCCGCAGGCCATCCCCTCCACGATCGTCATCGACCGCGACGGCAAGGTGGCGGGCCGCTCGCTGGCCGCACTCAACGAGAAGAAGCTCCGCAAGATGATCGACCCGCTGATCGCCGAGAAGTGACGGGCGTGGACGTCACCGCCCTCGCCGCCGCCCCGCAGGTCCTGCTCGCCGCCGACACCACCGAGACCGTCCAGTCCGGCGCGCTCCTGCTGGCGCTGCCGATCGCGCTGCTCGCGGGCCTGGTCTCGTTCTTCTCGCCGTGCGTGCTCCCGCTGGTCCCCGGCTACCTCTCGTACGTCACCGGCACCAGCGGCACCGATCTCGCCGAGCAGCGGCGGGGCCGGATGTTCGCCGGGGCGTCGCTGTTCGTCCTCGGCTTCAGCGCGGTGTTCGTCTCCGGCGGCGCGCTGTTCAGCTACTTCGGCAGCACCCTCCAGTCGTACAAGGGCACCACCAACATCGTCCTCGGCATCCTGATGGTGCTGATGGGCCTGTTCTTCATGGGCGCCTTCCCCTTCCTCACCCAGCGCGAGTTCCGCTTCCACAGGAAGCCGGTCGCCGGGCTGATCGGGGCGCCGGTGCTCGGGGTGCTCTTCGGCATCGGCTGGACGCCGTGCCTGGGACCCACCCTCGGCGTGATCATGGGGCTCTCGATCAACGAGGCGAGCGCGGGCCGCGGCGCGATCCTGACGGCCGTGTACTGCGTCGGTCTCGGCGTGCCGTTCATCCTGGCCGCCATCGCCTTCCGCAAGGCGCTCGGAGCGTTCGGCTGGGTGAAGAAGCACTACGTCTGGGTCATGCGCATCGGCGGCATCATGATGATCGCGACCGGGCTGCTGCTCCTCACGGGCCTCTGGGCGAGCGCCGTACAGAGCATGCAAAGCTGGTCCGACAGCTTCCAGGTGGGGATCTAGTTCCATGAGCAAGACCGAAGAACCGGCCGTCGAGACGGACGAGCGGGCGGCGGGCGAGCGCCTGTCGACCGCGCCCAGGGACGACCGCGAGGACACCACTCCCGCCCCCGCCTCCTTCGGCGTCATCGCCTGGGTCCGCTGGTTCTGGCGCCAGCTCACCTCGATGCGGGTCGCCCTGATCCTGCTGTTCATGCTGTCGCTCGGCGCGATCCCCGGCTCGCTCATCCCGCAGCGCAGCGTCGACGAGACGAAGGTCGCCGACTTCTTCAAGGCGCACGAGACGCTGGCACCGCTCTACGACAAGGTGCAGCTGTTCGACGTCTACAGCTCGGTGTGGTTCTCCGCGATCTACATCCTGCTGTTCGTCTCCCTCATCGGCTGTATCGTGCCCCGCACCTGGCAGTTCGTCGGCCAGCTGCGCAGCCGTCCGCCGGGCGCGCCGGGCCGGCTGACCCGGATGCCCGCGTACACGACCTGGCGCACCGACGCGACGCCCGACGAGGTCCGCACGCTGGGCCTCGCGATGCTGAAGAAGCGCCGCTTCCGGGCGCACCAGGACGGCAACGCGGTCACCGCCGAGAAGGGCTACCTCCGCGAAGCCGGCAACCTGATCTTCCACATCGCGCTGATCGTGCTGCTGCTGGCCTTCGCGACCGGCCAGTTGTTCAAGTCCGAGGGCGGCAAGCTGATCACCGAGGGCGGCGGCTTCTCCAACACGCTCACCCAGTACGACGACTTCAAGTCCGGCTCGCTCTTCGACCGCGACCACGACCTGGAGCCGTTCAGCTTCCACCTCGACGACTTCGTCGGCACCTACGAGCGCTCGGGCCCGCAGCGCGGCACGCCCCGCGTCTACGAGTCCCACATCACGTACTCCGAGGGCGCCGACGGCCCGGCCAAGAAGGCCGTCATCGAGGTCAACACCCCCCTCACCGTCGGCGGCTCCAAGGTCCACATGATCGGCCACGGGTACGCGCCCGTGCTCACGATCCGCGACGGCAAGGGCAAGGTCGTCTTCAGCGGCCCCGCCCCCCTGCTGCCCACCGACGCCAACGTGACCTCCACCGGCGCGGTCAAGGTGATGGACGGCTACAAGGACGCGGCCGGCAAGAAGACCCAGCTCGGTTTCACCGCCGTCTTCGTCCCGACCTTCGGCGGCGCGGGCAAGGGCAGCATGTTCTCCAAGTACCCGGGGCTGGACTACCCGGCCCTCGCCCTCACCGGCTACCACGGCAGCCTCGGCGTGGACGCGGGCCTGCCGCAGAACGTGTACCAGCTCGACACCCGCAAGATGACCCAGTTCAAGAAGCCCGACGGCAGCCCCTTCGCGAAGATGCTGCTGCCCGGCGAGAAGATGGACCTCCCCGACGGGGCCGGCTCGGTCACCTTCGAGAAGGACGTCAAGGAGTGGGCGACCTTCCAGATCTCCCAGCAGCCCGGCAACATGTGGGCGCTGGCGGGCGCCGTCGCGGCCATCCTCGGCCTCGCCGCGTCCCTCTTCATCCAGCGGCGCCGGATCTGGATCCGTGCCGTACGGGGCGACGACGGTGTCACCGTCGTCGAGATGGCCGGGCTCGGCCGCAGCGAGTCGGGCCGTCTCCCCGAGGAACTGGCCGCACTGGCCGGCTCCCTCCACTCCCGGGCGCCGACCTCCGCGACGCCGCCCACCGACCGGGCGCCGAGTTCCGCGACGCCGCCCACCGACCCGGCGCCGAGTTCCGCGACGCCCCCTCCTGCTGAACCCCCTGCCGAAGGAGCGCGCGCGTGATCCTCGCAGCCGCCGCAGTCACCCCCATCAACGAGAGCCTCGCGCAGATCAGCAACGTGCTGATCTACTCCGCGATGGCCGTCTACACCCTGGCCTTCCTCGCGCACATCGCCGAGTGGACCTTCGGCAGCCGCAGCAAGGTCGGCCGCACGGCCGCCGCGCTGACGACCACCCCCGCCGCCGCCCCTGCGGTGACGGTACGGGCCAAGGGTTCGACGGCGGTCCTCGACAAGCCGCAGGTCGTCACCCGCGCGGCAGCCGGCACCCGGGACTCCGAGGACGGCGCGGGCGCCGCCGGCGGCACGGCGAAGGGTGACCTCTACGGCCGCATCGCCGTCTCGCTCACCTTCCTGGGCTTCCTGGTCGCGGCAGGCGGCGTCGCCTGCCGGGCGCTCTCCGTGCAGCGCGCCCCCTGGGGCAACATGTACGAGTTCTCCATCACGTTCTCCACGGTCGCGGTCGGCGTCTACCTCGCCCTGCTCCTCACCAAGCTGAACGTCCGCTGGATCGGCCTGCTCCTGGTCACCACGGTCCTCCTCGACCTCGGCATCGCCACCAAGTGGCTCTACACCGACAGCGACGCCCTGGTCCCGGCCCTGGACTCGTACTGGCTGTGGATCCACGTCTCCACCGCGATCATCTGCGGCGCCGTCTTCTACGTCGGCGCGGTCGGCACCGTCGGCTACCTGCTCCGCGACCGCTACGAGATCCGCGCCGAACTCGGCGAGGACGCGGACGCCTTCAAGGCCCACCTGGCGACGCTGCCGCCCGCCAACGGCTTCGTCATGGCCGTCCGCAAGGCCCGCGTGCCCTTGCGCCGCCTGATGGACAGCACGGTCTCCCGCCTCCCCGCCGCCGCCACGCTCGACAAGTTCTCGTACCGCATCAACGCCGGCGTCTTCCCGCTGTGGACCTTCACCATCGTCGCGGGCGCCATCTGGGCGGGCGACGCGTGGGGCCGCTTCTGGGGCTGGGACCCCAAGGAGGTCTGGTCCTTCGTCACCTGGATCGCCTACGCCTGCTACCTGCACGCCCGCGCGACGGCCGGCTGGAAGGGCCGCAAGGCCGCCTACCTGGCCCTGTTCGCCTTCGCGACCTGGCTGTGGAACTACTACGGCGTGAACATCTTCATCACGGGCAAGCACAGTTACGCGGGCGTCTGATCCGCTTCGTCCATCCAGCCCGGCCCGGTCGCGTCCGCCACGCGACCGGGCCAGGCTGTTGCGTATGACGACGGCGACACCCTCCATCCCCTACGGCACGGCAGAACCACGGAGCGACGCCTGGTTCCTCCGCTACGAGATGCCGCTGCCGCACCCCCTGGACCACGTCTGGGCGGCGGTGGCCACCCCGGTGGGCCTCGGCCAGTGGCTCGCGGTCCCCGACCCGTGGGACCCGCACCTCGGCGCCGCGACCACCTTCACCTGGCACTACGCGGGCGCGCGGATGACCGAGGACAGCCGCATCACGTCCTGGGACCCCGGCCGGGTGGCGGAGTACACGATGACCGTCAACGGCCGCGCCCGCTTCCACCTGGAACCCAACGGCCCCGCCGCCACCGTCCTGCGCTTCACCAACGAGGTCGACGACCTCGACGAGGCCGACCGCAACAGCCGCCTCGCAGGCTGGCACGTCCACTTCGAACTCCTGGCCGCGGCCCTCGCCGGCACCCCCTACGACTGGTCCTCCTGGTCCCTGGAGCGCTACCGGGAACTCCTGGCGGACTACGGGGACCGCTGAAGGAAGAGCGACGCGTCCCGTCCCCGCCCGCTCACCCGCCCGGAACAATGCGCGCTCCGGCCGGCACCGGGTACGGCGATTCCACCGGCAGCAGCAGGGACACGCCGTCGGGATGCATCTCGCGCATGGTCCGGAACAGCGGCGTCACCTCGCGGATGCCGACGAGCCACTCGTCCGCGTACCGCTCGACCGCCTCGCCGCGGAGGCCGAGCTGGAGGGAGCGGTAGGGGAGCGGCCGGAGGCGGACGTCGCGTTCCGGGTCCCATTGGGCGCGGACCGGCGAGGACTGCAACTGCCGTTTCCAGGCTGCCTTGTCGCGGTGCAGCCGGCGGTCGTGGTGGGAGAGCACCGCGTTCCGCAGCGCCCAGTCGAAGCCGTCGCGGCGGATCTGCACGGCCAGGACGACCTCCTGGTCGGGCTTCGAGGCCCAGCCGCTGCGGTACGCCATCCACAGGTACGACGGTTTGATCCACGTCATCCGGTCCCGCTTCCAGTTCCACGGGAACCTCCCGTCGCGCACGGCGGGCACCCCGATGGAGGCCGGGTACGCCTGGTAGACGGTGACCGTGTCCGCGGTGTGCAGCGCGCGTATCTGGTGCTGCGGTACGTCCTCGTGTGACATGCCGCCCAGACTGGCGCACCGAGGCGGCGCGCGGCCAGGGGATTGCGCGACAGGGAGCGGCTGTCCGGTGCCGGCCGTTACTTCGGGGAGTCCTCGGGGCCGCCGGGGCCCGGGCCGGGCTCACCGTCCCCGCGGGGCTCGTCCCGCTGCTTCTCGTCCTTCTCGGCCGCGTCCGGCGAGGGGGGCGCGTCCTTCTTCTGCTCGTCCTTGATGGACCTCAGGAACTCCGGGTTGTCGTCGGGCGCCACCCACTGCTGTGCCCGCCGGCCCCGGTAGCCGCCTGCCGCGCCGCCGCCCCGGACCGGGTGCCGGTTCTTGCCCGCGGCCAGCCACACGATCGGGCCCACCACCCAGAACAGCAGGATGATGAAGACCCAGGCCACCTTCGGCAGGTGCTTGACCTCGTCCTCGGGGGTGTTCAGGCAGTCGATGAACGCGTAGATCGTCAGCGCCAGCGGCAGGATGAACAGCAGTGCCCTGAGCATGGAGTGGCTTCCCCCTGGGAGCGTAATGGCGTCAGAGGGGCCAAATCGGCGGCCCCGGTGGGGGGCCCAGGGTAGTCGGTGTCCGATACTGGACGGCATGGCTTACGACGATCTTCGCTCGTTCCTCCGTGCACTGGAGCGTGAGGGCGACCTCTTGCGCATCAAGGCCGAAGTCGACCCGTACCTGGAGGTAGGGGAGATCGTCGACCGGGTGAACAAGTCCGGCGGCCCCGCGCTCCTCTTCGAGAAGGTGAAGGGGTCCGCGATGCCCCTCGCCATGAACGTCTTCGGTACCGACCGCCGCCTCCTCAAGGCACTCGGCCTGAAGTCGTACGACGACATCAGCGCGCAGATCGGCGGCCTGCTGAAGCCCGAGCTGCCGCAGGGCTTCATGGGCGTACGGGAAGCCTTCGGCAAGCTCGGCTCGATGGCGCACGTACCGCCGAAGAAGGTCAAGGACGCCCCCGTCCAGGAGGTCGTCCTGAGCGGTGACGACGTCGACCTCGACAAGCTGCCCGCGCTGTTCACCTGGCCCGAGGACGGCGGCTCCTTCTTCAACCTCGGACTCACCCACACCAAGGACCCCGAGTCCGGGATCCGCAACCTCGGCCTCTACCGCCTCCAGCGCCACGACAAGCGCACCATCGGCATGCACTGGCAGATCCACAAGGACAGCCGCAACCACTACCAGGTGGCGGCCAGGCGCGGTGAGCGCCTGCCCGTCGCGATCGCCTTCGGCGCGCCGCCGGCCGTGACGTACGCCTCCACCGCCCCGCTGCCCGGCGACATCGACGAGTACCTCTTCGCCGGTTTCCTCCAGGGCAGGCGCGTCGAGATGGTCGACTGCAAGACCGTGCCGCTCCAGGTGCCCGCGCACGCGGAGGTCGTGCTCGAAGGCTGGCTGGAGCCGGGGCGGATGCTGCCCGAGGGCCCGTTCGGCGACCACACCGGGTTCTACACGCCGCAGGAGGACTTCCCCGCGCTGACCATCGACACGGTCACCATGCGCAAGCGGCCGCTGCTCCAGTCGATCGTCGTGGGCCGCCCGCCGACGGAGGACGGACCGCTCGGCCGGGCCACGGAGAGCTTCTTCCTGCCGCTCCTGAAGATCATCGTCCCGGACATCGTGGACTACCACCTCCCCGAGGCGGGCGGCTTCCACAACTGCATCATCGTGTCGATCGACAAGAAGTACCCCAAGCACGCACAGAAGGTGATGTCGGCGATCTGGGGCGCGCACATGCTGTCCCTGGAGAAGCTGATCGTGGTCGTCGACTCCGACTGCGACGTACGGAACTACCACGAGGTCGCCTGGCGCGCCTTCGGCAACGTCGACTACTCCCGCGACCTCACCGTCGTCGAGGGCCCCGTCGACCACCTCGACCACGCGTCCTACCAGCAGTACTGGGGCGGCAAAGCAGGCGTCGACGCGACCAAGAAGCTGCCCGCCGAGGGCTACACCCGGGACGGCGGCTGGCCGAACATGGTCGAGTCGGACCCGGCGACGGCGGCCAAGGTGGACCGCCGCTGGAAGGAGTACGGCCTGTGAGCGCGGCCTCTGCGGCCGCGGCCGCACCCAAGGAACAGCCCGGCAAGGTGCGGGCCTTCCTCAACCTCGTCCTCATCGAGCACTCCGTCTTCGCGCTGCCCTTCGCGTACATCGCCGCCCTGACGGCCATGTTCCAGCTGGACGGCAACATCCACTGGGGCAAGCTGCTCCTGGTCACCGTCGCGATGGTCGGCCTGCGCACCTTCGCCATGGCGGCGAACCGGATCATCGACCGCGAGATCGACGCCCGTAACCCGCGCACCGCCAACCGCGAGATCGTCACCGGCGCGGTCAGCGTGAAGGCCGCCTGGACCGGCGCCGGCATCGCCCTCGTCGTCTTCCTAGGCGCCGCGGCACTGCTGAACCCGCTCTGTCTGGCGCTGGCCCCGGTCGCCGTGATCCCGATGGTGGTCTACCCGTACGGCAAGCGGTTCACGAACTTCCCGCACGCCATCCTCGGCCTCGCCCAGGCGATGGGCCCGGTCGGCGCCTGGATCGCGATCACCGGGCAGTGGTCGGGCGACGCGGTCGTCCTCGGCCTCGCCGTCGGCGTCTGGATCGGCGGCTTCGACCTGATCTTCGGCTCGCAGGACGTCCAGGCCGACCGCGCGCACGGCGTGAAGTCGGTCCCCGCCCGGTTCGGCATCCCGGCCGCCCTGCACGGCGCCCGCGCCTGCCACGTGATCACCACCGCGCTCCTCGTCTGGTACGGGGTGCGCACCGACGCCGGAATCTTCTTCTGGGCCGGCATGGTGATCGTCGCCGCGGCCTTCGTCTACGAGCACACCATCGTCCGCCCCCACGACCTGTCCCGCCTGAACAGGGCGTTCTTCCAGGTCAACGGATTCATCGGGATCGCCCTGTTCGTCTGCGCGCTGCTCGACCTGCTGGTGCGCGGCCTGACCCTCTGACGCACCCTTGCCCGGCCCCCGCGGCCGGGCCCCCGATAAGCTCCGCCCATGACCGATCCCGCCGCCGCCCCGCCCGAGCAGCGCCCGCGCACCCCCTGGGTGGTGGGGGTCTCGGGCGCCTCAGGAACCCCGTACGCCGCCGCGGTGCTGCGCGGCCTGATCGACGCGGGCGAGAGCGTCGACCTCGTCGTCAGCCGGGCCTCGCGCCTGACGCTCCTGGACGAGACGGGCATCTCCTTCCGGGACAGCCACTGGCACGAGGACCTCGCCCAGTGGCTGGCCCGCGGCGCCGACGGCAAACCGGACACCTTCACCGGCCTGGACCTGTCCGGCGTACGGCACTGGAGCGCGGGCGACCTCGCCGCAGGCCCCTCCTCCGGCTCGTACCCGGTGAAGGGCATGCTGATCGTCCCGGCCTCGACGGCGAGCGTCGCCGGGGTGGCGCTCGGGCTCTCGAAGGACCTGCTGCAGCGGGCGGCCAGCGTGACGCTCAAGGAGCGGCGCAAGCTCGTGGTGGCGGTGCGCGAGACCCCGCTCAACGGCCAGACCCTCAAGCACCTGGTGACCCTGGACGAGGCGGGCGCCGTGGTGCTGCCCGCGTCCCCCGCCTTCTACGCGGGCGCGACGCACATCCAGGACCTGGTGGACTTCGTCGCGGGCCGGGCGCTCGACGCGGCAGGCGTGCCGCACGGTCTGTACCGCAGGTGGGAGGGGGAGCTCGGCAGAGGCTCCCGCACCCCGTAGCGCACTGGTTTCTGCACCCAACTCGCGGTATCGCTGAACAATGGAAGGCTTCAGGCATATGGACGCCGTGGACAGGCAGCTCATCCAGGCCCTTCGGGAGAACGGCAGGGCCTCGTACGCAGAGCTGGGACGCCTCGTCGGCCTTTCGGGCCCGAGCGTCACCGACCGCATCAACCGGCTTGAGACCGCAGGAGTCATCACCGGCTACCGCGCCACCGTCGACGCCAAGTCGCTCGGCCTCGGCGTCACCGCCCTGATCGGCATCTCGCTCTCCGACGCCGCCGACCACGAGGACGTGGCACGCAGGCTGAAGGACCTGGAGGAGATCGAGGACTGCTGGTTCATCGCAGGCGACGACTCGTACATGCTCAAGATCCGCGCCGGTGACGTGGACGGCCTGGAGCGCACCATCCGCCGGCTCAGCGGCACCCGGGGCGTGTCCAGGACCCGCACCACGATCGTGCTCTCCACCAAGTGGGAGAACCGGGTCGGCGAACTCCCCGAGGAGTCGTAGGCGCGTCTGCGCGCAGGACGGGGGCCCCTCCCGCCGGAAAGGCGGGGGAGTACCGTTGTCCACGGCTTGAACAGGTACGTACGCAGACAATGGAGGCGGCCGGGTATGGACGCGGGACTCAAGCGCGAACTGGAGCAGAAGGTCCGGGCCGGCGAGCGGCTGAGCCGCGAGGACGGCATCGCGCTCTACGAGTCGGACGACCTGGCCTGGCTGGGCGGCCTCGCCCACGAGGTGCGCACCCGCAAGAACGGTGACGTCGTCCACTTCAACGTCAACCGCCACCTCAACATGACCAACGTGTGCACCGCCTCCTGCGCGTACTGCTCCTTCCAGCGCAAGCCGGGCGAGAAGGACGCGTACACGATGCGCATCGAGGAGGCCGTCCGCCTCGCCAAGGCGATGGAGAACGAGAACCTCACCGAACTCCACATCGTCAACGGCCTGCACCCGACGCTTCCGTGGCGCTACTACCCGCGCTCGCTGTCCGCCCTGAAGGAAGCCCTCCCGCAGGTCTCCCTCAAGGCGTTCACCGCCACCGAGATCCACCACTTCGAGACGATCTCCGGCCTCTCCGCATCCGAGATCCTCGACGAGCTGATCGAGGCCGGCCTGGAATCCCTCACCGGTGGCGGCGCCGAGATCTTCGACTGGGAGGTGAGGCAGCACATCGTCGACCACAACACCCACTGGGAGGACTGGTCGCGCATCCACCGCCTCGCCCACGAGAAGGGCCTCAAGACCCCGGCCACCATGCTCTACGGCCACATCGAGGAGCCCCGCCACCGCGTCGACCACGTGCTGCGGCTGCGTGAGATGCAGGACGAGACCGGCGGCTTCCAGGTCTTCATCCCGCTGCGCTACCAGCACGACTTCGTGGACATGAAGGACGGCAAGGTCCGCAACAAGCTCCAGGCCCGCACCACCATGGCCACCGGCGCCGAGGCCCTCAAGACCTTCGCCGTCTCCCGTCTCCTCTTCGACAACGTCCCGCACGTCAAGGTCTTCTGGGTGATGCACGGCGTGCAGACCGCCCAGCTCGCCCTCCAGCACGGCGCCGACGACATGGACGGCTCGGTCGTCGAATACAAGATCACGCACGACGCGGACGACTACGGCACCCCGAACAAGCTCGGCCGCAACGACCTCCTGGAACTCATCCGCGACGCCGGCTTCCGCCCGGTCGAGCGCAACACGCGCTACGAGATCATCAAGGAGTACGAGGGCCCGGACGCGGACCGCCGCGAGAGCCCGCAGGCCATGCGCGTCTGACGTGCCGAACTGATCATCCGCCCCCTGTGCTTGACTGGACGAAGTCCGTCAGGCCGCCGTTGAGAAGAAGGTCCCGCCGTGAGCACCAAGGCCGAGAGCGCCACCGGCGTGAGCACCAAGCACGCCACGATCCGCTACACCGCCATGCGCCTGGGCATCTTCGTCGCCTGCTTCGCGGTGATCGGGGGCCTGGTCAGCCTGCGCGTGCTGCCGTCGGGCCTCGGCGGCATGTCCAACGTGCTGTGGGTGCTGCTGCTCGCCATCGTCGTCTCCGCGCCGCTCAGCTTCGTACTGCTGCGCAAGCAGCGCGACGCGATGTCCGAGCACATCGTCAGCCGGGTCGACAGGACCAAGGCCCGCCTGGAGGCCAACCGCAACCAGGAGGACCTGGCATAGGGCCCCTCGCCAGGCTGTAAGCCGCGTCACACCCGACGGCGCCCCGGGAACCGAGCCAACGGCTCAACTCCCGGGGCGCCGCCCGTTTTTCACCACATCCGCGCCGGACCCGCCCCGCGCCCACCGGGGACCCGCCCCGGACTTCCCCAAAGAACACCTTTGATGATCTCAAAGTACAAGTGTTAACGTGTTCGCCATGACGACATCCGCCGCGCCCCAGAACCCCATGAGCGTTCCGCTCGTGGCGCGCCTCGATGTCGATCTCTGCCGCCGTGTCTCGGCCGCGTGTCGCCGCTCCGTCTGAAGTTCTCGAAGTCCAGGCTTTCGAAGCTCAGCGCGACCTCCTTCTCTCTCGACCTCCCTGCTCTCCCGCAGCTTCCTTCACCGGAGTGTGTCCGTGTCCGCGTCCTCAGCGCCCGCGCCCCAGGCCGACCAGGCTGATCAGCAGCCTGCGAAGCCCAAGAAGAAGAACCCGATATCGAAGATCCCGTTCTGGGCGCAGATCCTCACCGGTCTCGTCCTGGGTGTCCTGCTCGGCTGGCTGGCCAACAGCCAGGACATCGGCTGGCTGGCCACCACCCTGGACACCGTCGGCAGCCTCTTCGTCCAGCTGCTGAAGCTGGCCGTCGCCCCGCTGGTCTTCTTCGCGATCTTCGTGTCGATCACCAACCTCAGGCAGGTCCAGAACGCCGCCCGCCTCGCCACCCGCACGCTGCTCTGGTTCATGATCACCTCACTGATCGCGGTCGCCATCGGCATCGTGATCGGCCTGGTCACCAACCCGGGCGCCGGCACCGGCCTCACCGCCGCGGACGGCAAGAAGCCCGAGGGCGCCGGCTCCTGGATCGACTTCCTCACCGGGATCATCCCGACGGACATCATCACGCCGTTCCAGGACCTGGAAGTCCTCCAGATCGTCTTCCTGGCGGTCGTCGCCGGCATCGCGGCCCTCGCCCTTGGCGAGAAGGCCAAGCCGGTCCTGAACCTGTCCTCCTCGATCCTCGAACTGCTCCAGAAGGCCCTGTGGTGGGTCATCCTGCTGGCCCCGATCGGCACCATCGGCCTCATCGGCCACGCCATCGAGGACTACGGCTGGAACCTGATCAGCAAGTACGCGACGTTCACCGCCGACATCTACATCGGCTGCGCACTGGTGCTCTTCGGCGTCTACCCGCTGCTGCTCGCCACGGTCGCCAAGGTCAGCCCGATCCAGTTCTTCAAGGGCGCCTGGCCCGCCATCCAGCTGGCCTTCGTCTCCCGCTCCTCGGTCGGCACGATGCCGGTCACCCAGCGGGTCACCGAGCGCCTCGGTGTCCAGAAGGAGTACGCGTCCTTCGCCGTGCCGTTCGGCGCGACGACGAAGATGGACGGCTGCGCCGCGATCTACCCGGCACTCGCCGCGATCTTCATCGCGCAGATCTTCGACGTGCAGCTGGGCATCAAGGAGTACATCCTGATCGTCTTCGTCTCGGTGATCGGCTCGGCCGCCACGGCAGGCCTCACCGGCGCGACGGTCATGCTGACCCTGACCCTCTCCACCCTGGGCCTGCCCCTGGAGGGCGTCGGCCTCCTGATGGCGATCGACCCGATCCTGGACATGATGCGCACGGCAACGAACGTTGCAGGTCAGGTCGTCGTACCGGTGATCGTCTCGTCCCGCGAGAAGATCCTCGACCACGACATGTACAACTCTGCGAGCGCGTCCCCGATCGACGACGACGACCACGAGGCGAAGCCCGCGGTGGACGTCGAGTCCAAGGAGCGCGAGCCGGTTCCCGCGTAAGCACCGCCCGCACCACCCTCGAAGGGCCCCCGGCCGAGCACCTCGGCCGGGGGCCCTTCGGCGCTGCCCGGACCCGTAGGCTTGACCGGGCGTCAATCGGGCGGGATGCGGCGGGGCGAAGGGGACAGGGCGATGGTGGGGGCCGACAGGGTGACAGCGGCGGGTGGGGCGGAGAGCGGGCCGGGGCGGGGGCCCGGGCGGGGGAAGCGGATGCCGCGGGCCGTGCGGGAGCAGCAGATGCTCGATGCCGCCGTGCAGTCCTTCGCACGGCTCGGCTACCGGGCCGCGTCGATGGATCAGATCGCGGAGCTGGCGGGGGTGTCCAAGCCCCTCGTGTACCTGTACCTCAACTCCAAGGACGAGCTGTTCACCGCGTGCATCCGGCGGGAGGCCAAGGCGCTCGTGGATGCGGTGCAGGCGGGGGTCGAGGCGGACGCGCCCGCCGACCGGCAGCTCTGGGAGGGGCTCACCGCCTTCTTCACGCACACCGCGCAGAACCCCGACGGCTGGTCGGTCCTGCACAGCCAGGCCCGTACGCACGGTGAGCCCTTCGCCGCCGAGGTCGCCGCGATGCGTGCGGAGATCGTCGCCTTCGTCACCCACCTGATCGGGGACGCGGCCCGTGAGGCCCGCTGCGATCCGCATCTCGCGGACCGCGAGGTGGCCGGTCTCGCGCAGGCGCTGGTGGGCGCCGCCGAGTCCCTGGCGGGCTGGGCCAACGACACTCCGGCGGTGACCGCCAGGGAGGCCGCCGCCACCCTCATGAACTTCGCCTGGGCGGGCCTGGAGAACCTGATGAAGGGCGTCAGCTGGTCCCCGACGGGCTCGGCGCGGGAGACGACATCGATGTCGGGGCCGGGCCCGCGCTGACGGCTGCCGTCCGCCTCAGCCGAGCAGCGCCGTCGCCGACCCGCGCAGGTGGAGCCTGCCGTCCGTGCCCCGCAGCTCGAAGCCGCCGTCGCCGGTCGCCGCGTACGAGACGCGGGCCGGGAGCAGCACCGGGGCCCTGAAGTCGGCTCGTACGTGGGCGGCTTCGGCGGGCTCCACCTCCGCCACGCAGCGTGCGAACGTCCACATCCCGTGCGCGATGGGCCGCCGGAAGCCGAAGGGGCGGGCGGTGAGCGGCGAGAGGTGGATGGGGTTCAGGTCGCCGGAGACGCGGCCGTAGCGGCGTCCCAGGTCGCCGGGGAGATCCCAGCGCGCGGTGGGGGCGGGGGCGTCCGGCGTGCCCTTCGGCGGGTCGGCCCGGGTGCGGGACGCGGTCCGCGCCAGGTACGTGCTCCGGGACTCCCACACCGGCTCCGCCGCGCCGCCCGGTACGTCGTCGTGTGCCCGTACCTCCGTCACCATCTCCACCTCGGTACCGCGCCGGTGCTCGCGCAGCCCGTCCGCGTACACCGTCACGTCCACCTTCTCGGCCGGGCTCAGTGCCCGCCGCTGAGTGATCTCGATGCCCGTGTGTACCAGCCCGAGCAGCGGCAGCGGGAAGTCGCGGGCCGCCATGATCCGCATGGCGAGCGGGAAGCCGAGGAGGTGGGGGTAGGGGAGCGGTACGGGTGCCGCGCGGTCGAAGCCGCAGATACGGGCGTACGGTGCGAGCTTCTGCGAGCCGAGCTGGACGCCCTTGCGTACGAGAGGCGGCGCGGAGAGTGGTGCCCCCGCGCCCGGGGTCCGCTTGAAGGGGGAGCGGGCGGCGCCCGCGAGGATGTGCAGCACCATCGCGCTCACGCCCCCAGCAGGCTCTGCCCGCACACGCGGACCACCTGCCCGTTGACGGCGGCCGAGCCGGGGTGGGCCAGCCAGGCCACCGTCTCGGCGACGTCCTCCGGCAGTCCGCCCTGGCCGAGGGAGTTCATCCGGCGGCCGGCCTGCCGGATGAGGAGGGGGACGGCGGCCGTCATCCGCGTCTCGATGAAGCCGGGGGCGACCGCGTTGACGGTGATGCCGTACGCGCCGAGGCCGGGCGCGAGGGCCTGCACGAGTCCGGCGACACCGGCCTTGGCGGCGGCGTAATTGGTCTGCCCCGCGTTGCCCGCGAGGCCGGCGACGGAGGAGGTGGCGACGATCCGTGCGCCCTCGCCGAGCAGGCCCGACTTCACCAGTGCCTGGGTCGTCCGTACCACCGACCCGAGATTGACGTCCAACACCGAACTCCAGTCCACGTCCCGCATGTTGGCGAGTCGACGGTCCCGGGTGATGCCGGCGTTGTGGACGAGGACGTCGAGTGTGCCGGTCGTCGTGGCGACGTGCTCGGCGATGCGTTCCGCCGCGTCGGGGGCGGTGATGTCGAGGGGGAGGGAGGAGCCGCCGACCCGTACCGCCGTGCGTTCGAGGTCCTGGGCGGCCTGCGGTACGTCGAGGCAGACGACGCGTGCGCCGTCCCTGGCGAGGGTGGTGGCGATGGCCGCGCCGATGCCGCGCGCGGCGCCGGTGACGAGGGCGGTGTGCCCGGCGAGGGGGTGGCTCCAGTCCGCGACGGCGCCGGATCCTTCGGTGAAGGGGCCGAGTTGGACGACCTGTCCGCTGATGTACGCGGATTTGGGGGAGGTCAGGAACCGCAGCGTGGACTCGGCCCCGGCGACGGTCCCGGCCTCCAGCCGCAGCAGTTGGGCGGTCCGCCCCTGCCCGAGCTCCTTCGCCAGCGAGCGTACGAAGCCGGCCAGGGCGTGCTGCACGGCAGCCTGTTCGGGGTCGTACTGGGACGGCCGTACGCCCACCACCAGTACGCGCCCGCCCGGCCGGACGGTCCGTACGACGGGCCGGAGCGCGGCGTGGACACCCGCGAGGTCCTCGACGACGGCGAGGCCGGTGGCGTCGAGCACGACGACGGCGGGGGCGGCGGAGGCGCTCACCACCTTCATGCCGGTACGGGGGAGGAGGTCGCGCAGGGCCTGTTCGTGGGTGGAGGGCTCGGCGGTGAGGTGCAGCAAGTCACCTTCGTGAAACGGCCGTTCGGGCGACCACCGCACCAGCTCCGCGGGCTGCGGAAGCCCCAGCCGACGGGACAGGACACGGCCGGGTGCGGTGCCCGCGAACCGTAGATAACGATCGGCCATGGTCGAGACTCCCTGGGCGGGGGAACAACCGTTCCCGTGAGCTGTCCCGGACCGTGTACCCAGAGAGGGGCCCGTTACCGGGGGCGTGGCGGAGGGCCCTGCGTCCCCGGCGCGCACGTGCCGGCGCGAGCGCTCACCGGGGTCCTACAGACTCCCGGTACGGCATGGAGAGAGCTGCTCGGGACGTCCGCTTGCAACCCGCTTTGACGACTGGGGCCGATTACCTGCCGGGGACTATTCAAGCGGCACTGCGCTTCCCCTTCTTTGCCCAGGCCCCTCCCACAATCATGTATCCCAGGAGGAGAAGTAGGAGACCGATTCCCACCGTCAACCTCATCGGGTAGGGCTGGCCTTCCATCCAGAGGAGGATCGGCCAGCACACCAGGCCGAGAGCAACAAGCCCTCCGAGGAATGCCATCAGTCGCCCAGAGTACTTTTCCATCTGAAGCCCTTCCGTCGGCCGCGGTGGGACCCGAAGCGGGCAATGTCCGGGACAGGCAGTCCGTTTGCCACGCACCCTTGCCCGCATCCCGCATCCTTCAGCGGCGTCGCCGTCCTCTATTGACGAGCAGCACGGTCAGCGGGCCGATGACGAGTCCAAGGGTTGCACCGATCAGGGCGAACGGTGAGGGCGCTCATCTTCGAGCCTCCGCTTCTGTTGCGGCGACTGCGTGAGCAGTTGGGTCAGGGTCGATGTCACACCCGCCACCGGCGCCACCGGCTTTGGCTGCTCCAGTGGCGCAGTCCCTCAGTGCATTCACCGGCCTGCACCTCGGCGAGACACCTGTCGACGTCCTGCCCCCCGTCCGTGTGCCGGAGTGTCAGCCGGATGAGCGCTTGCCCTTATTGACCCAGCCAAACAAGTAGACGATTCCCACCAGGAGCAGAACGATAAGAACGGCGCCGATCGTTATCCTGAGGCCACTGTTTGCTATCGCTGTCTGTGCCCAGTTCACAAAGAGCACGATCAACGCAGCTGCAAGTACAAGTCCACCGAGCGCAACTGCCATTCGCTGCTTGCTGCGTTCCATCAAATCTCCTTGCGAAATGTCTGCCCTGAGAGCACGTCGGCTCCGCCGGACGCAGTATCAATCGCGCCCCCACCGGCGCACCCTCCCACCGCACCTCCGAGGACTGGGCCGAAGACTCCGTCAGCAACGGTGCTGGTACCCCCCTCGGTAACTACGAGTGTCCACTCAGCCTCGGTCCCGGTGGACACTTGAAACAACTGCCAGGTGCCGCCGTCTCGCACGGCTGGCACTCCTCGATCAGACGGGTTCTTCTCCTGGCCGGTCGGGTCCTGGTAACCGTCGGCGTGACGGTACGGCTGAGTACGACTTGCCCCCGGTCGTCATGGAGTTGAGGGTGCCCGTGGGATCCCGGTTGAATCCCGTGTCGCGGGTCGGGTCGGTCTTGCGTGCGAGGCCGAGGGGGCCGTTGTGCAGGGTGGTGTCGCCGTAGAAGAGGCGCTCGGACTGGTTGGGGGTGGTCTTGCCGAGCGAGGCGGGCGGGGTGACTTCGATGGCGAATGTCGACCACAGCGCGCCGCACCCACCTCGGAATCGATCTGAAGGTCGGGCTGCACACTCCCGCCGAAGGTGCCGGTTTCCTTTGGCGCTGCGGGGCTATGCATGTCGAGCTACCTCGGCAAATGGCGTCCCGCCGCGCAGCCCGTACTGGGCAGGTTATTCGGAGGCGAACTCGGGCGCATCACGTCCAACTCGGTATCCACATGCCCCCAGTTTCGGCGGGGATTCACTGGTGACCGATGCGGCACGCTCCAGACTGCCCGTATCACCGCGTGCGGCACGAGCGATGTTCCGCGGCCCTAACTACGGGGTGGGGCATCGCCCGTACGGGAGACCTAGATCTTCTTGTTGATGATGTCGAGGTGGAGCACGCCTCGGCCCCTCAACCTGCCTGCCAAAGACTGGCCCTGGACCGTACGGTCCAGGGCCATAACAGCCGGGCTTCTTCAGTGGCCTTCTACGTAAGTTGGTCGATTGCGTAGAGGACTAGTCCGATGATTCCCAGTGCGACACCAATCCAGAGGGCCTTGACGGTCCAGTGCGAACTACGATGCGCAGTCATCCAGCATCCCCAAACCTGCTCCGGCAAATCCCAGTCCAGCGCCGATAGCGCCCCAAGCTGCAGGAGTGCTAAGACCGCCAGTCGCGGGGATCGATGCGGCCCCAGCGACAGTGGAGATCGCGCCTCCTACGAACGAGAGCCCTCCGCCTATGCATGAGAGAATGCCCAGTCCGCTGGGGTCAATGCGGTTGACGGGGTCGCCTTCGGCGTAGAGGTAGGGGTTCTTCTCCTGACCGGAGGGGTCCGGCGAGGTGAAGCGGCCGATGCGGGGATCGTAGTAGCGGGCGTTGAGGTGGTAGAGGCCGGTCGGGTCCTGGTAGCCGCCGGTGAACCGGTAGGGCTGGGAGACCTTTTCAGTGAACGTGCCGTCGACGCCTCGCGGGCTGTAGCGGTACTCATGAGCCTTCGCGCCCGTCTCGTCCGCGAGCGCGAGGACGGAGCCGAGTGCGTCGGTGAGGTAGTAGTACGACTTGCCCGCAGTCGTCATGGAGTTGAGGTTTCCGTCCGGGTCCCGGCTGAATTCCATGTCCCCGGTCGGGTCGGTCTTGCCTGCGAGGCCGAGGGGGCCGTTGTGCAGGGTGGTGTCGCCGTAGAAGAGGCGCTCGGACTGGTCGGTGGAGCCGTACAGGCCGTTGTACGTCTTGCCGGCGACCGTCAGCGCGGTCTGCTGGGAGTGGTCGGACCAGACGCCGCCGGTGCGGGCGCGTTCGGCGCCGCTGGCGCCTGCGGTTTCGTTGCCTGCCTTGTCGTAGCCCCATCCGGTGGTGGAGCCGGCGCGGGAGACGAGCTGGGAGGCGTCGTTGTAGGTCAGGGCGATGCCGGACGGGCAGCCCTTGGCCGAGCCCTGGGAGGTGAGGTTGCCTGCCGCGTCGTAGCAGTACTGGTAGGACGTGGCGAGCGTGGTGCCCTTGGTCTCCGCGGAGTAGGAGAAGCGGCCCGCGCTGTCGTACTCGTAGGTCTTCTTCAGGCCCATCACCCCGTCGGTGGCGGTGCGGATCTTCGTGCCGTCCTTCGTCGCCGTGCCGACGACGTAGGAATACGTGTACGAGGTGTTGGTGAGCGTGCCCTTGGGCGAGGTCGCCTTGATCAGGGTGGGCCGGCCGGACTTGTCCGGGGTGACCTCCTGCACGGTTCCGCCGGGGTAAGTGGTCTTCGTCCGCTTGTCGTTGGCGTTGTACGCGTACGTCGTCGACTTGCCCGCCGGGTCCTTCAGGGCGGTGAGGCGGTTGGCGGCGTCGTAGGTGTAGTCGGCCAGGCCGACCGGGTCCTTGTAGGTGTCGACATTGCCGGCCGGGGTGTAGGTCAGCTCGGTCTGGGAGCCGTCCTGGAGGATGCGGATCGTCTCGCGGGAGAGCGGGTCGAAGCGGTAGTTGATGACTCCGCCGTCGTCCGTGCGCTGCGAGAGGTTGCCGTCGGCGTCGTAGACGTAGGTGACCGTGGTGGTCGAGGAGGAGACCTCGGTGATGCGGTCGCGGCTGTCGTAGGTGTAGACCGCGTTGACGCCGCGTCCGTCGGTCATCGTCTCGATGCGGCCGGCCGCGTCGTAGGTGTAGGTGGTCTTGCCGAGCGGGGCGGGCGGGGTGACCTCGACGAGGTTGCCCTCGCCGTCGTACTTGAACTTGGTGACCTTGCCGCGGGCGTCGGTGACCGTGCAGCGCTGGCCCTCGAAGCCGCCGCAGGTCGGGGTCGCCTTGTTGTACGAGAACTTCTCCGTGCCGCCACCCGCGCCCGTGACCGCCACCGACTCGGTGTTGCCCGCCGCGTCGTAGGTGTAGTTGGTCTTCTCGCCGTCGGGGGTCTCCTGGTTGCCGGGGACGTCGATGCCCGACTTGGTGGTGTAGCCGCCCGCCAGCGCGGTTGCCCCGGTGGGGAGTTTGGAGGATGTGGGGTTGTTGCGGGCGTCCCACCCGTAGACGGTCTCGTTGCCCGGGGTCGTGCCGACCCCCATCGCGTCGGTGGCCGTCTTGACGTTGTGGTTCGCGTCGTACGTCGATGAGCGCGAGTGGCCGAGGGCGTCGGTGGTCTTGGTGACGCCGCCGTCCTTGTTCAGGTCGTAGGTGGTGGTGTGCTGTTCGGGGTCGGTGACCTTCGTCTTCCCCGACTCGTAGGTGTACGAGTAGGTGGGACCCGTGTGCGCGTTGCCGTTGAAGGCGGTGGCGCGTTGCATGGAGGTGAGGCGGTTCTGGGCGTCGTAGCCGAAGTTCGTCACCCGGCCGTCCGGGGTGGTGATCCGCGTCAGGCGGCGCGAGGAGTCGTAGTCGAAGAGCGTGGCCTTGCCGGCGGTGTCGGTGGTCTTCGTCAGATCGCCGGCCGGGTTGAGGTCGAAGACGGCGGTGCGGCCGGTGTGGTCCTTGGCCTGCCACTGTGAGGCGTCCGTCTTGACCAGGTCGACGAAGCGGCCCGAGCGGGTCTCGGTGAGCTTGAAGCCCTTGTGCTCCGCGCCCTCGTCGTGCTGGGTGACCGTGATGGTGCCGTTGTTGCGGTCGGTCACCTTGGTGAGGGTGCCGCCCGCGTTGTACGTGTCCTTGGAGCCGGACTTGCGGTCGGTGAGGGTGTACGTGCCGTCCGCGTTCTTCGTCAGGTCCTTCGAGTACCCGGCCGGGGTCGTGAACGTCCCGTCGGCCTTCTTCACGAACCGCACCGACGCGCCGGTCGCGTCGAACCACACGAACTCGGTGTCGGAGACCTGCGCGTAGCGCTCGTAACCCTGCCACCAGCGCTGGGAGACCTTGCCCCACGGGGCGTCCATCGAGTTGTACGTCCGTGACAGCTGCAGGCTCTGGCCCACACCCGCGACGTCGAAGTCGGTGCCGGCGAGCATCAGGTTGCCGGTCGAGTAGTTCACCCGCGCGACCAGGGAGTCGGTGATCCGGAAGTCCGAGATCTGGTGCCACGGCACCGCGCCCTGGCCCTTCGGAACCTCCGCGGCAGGCGGAGCGGCGGGGGCCGCCAGGCGGGCCTTCTGCGAGGAGTGGGCGCGCTGCTTCTGCGCGGCACGCCACGCGGCGCGGTCCTTCGACGGGGCCGCCTCCGCGGCCGGCGCCGGGGCCTTGTTCGTGCCGACCTTCACCGGCGGGATCGGCAGCTTCGCCGCGTCCTTCCCCCACACCGAGGACGCGGGCACCGGCGGCGGCTTCACCGGATCAGCCATCGCGGCCGGCAACGCGCCCGCACCCAGCGCCAACACCGACAGCGCCACGACCAACGAGCGTCTCGCCCGTACATGGGCATGCTTCTGCATCAACTTCCCCCACGGAAAGTCACTTACCGGTGGCCCCCTTGGTCACCGGAGGCACACAACTTCACACAAATTCCGCATGGAGGCGGGGCCGTGCCCCCATAAATCGAACGTAAGCCCGCAGAAATAAGCCCCTCCGCTTCAGGGGGAAATGCCACGACATCTCCCGAAGGAGCCCTGGCTTCCGCGGCGGGTCGGAAGGGGCGGGACCGAGGAACGTGGCTTGTCCTCACCGTTCGCAGGGGCAGCGATCTTTGCTGTCGGGAACAGTGGCATATGCGGGCTGAACCGTGGCGCGTCCGTTTCCAGACCACTCGCCGAGCGGGATCACGTCGCCGCACGCGTAGTGCACGGTGTTGTCGTACGTTGTCGTACGTGCCTGCCCGGGGGCCCCAGTGGTGCACGCAGGCCGCGTCGCGCGGGGCGCGGGCGCACAGGGGGTGCGGGGTGCGGGGGTGCGGGAACCCCGCGCCCCCGCGCAGTGCGTCCGGGTTAGTGCGGCGAAGCCCCGGGGTGGAGCGTGATGGCCGAGACCGGGCAGGCTCGGCCCGCCTCGCGGACCATCGTCCTGGCTCCGCCGTCCTCCATCCCCGGCAGTACCTCCGACAAGCCGTCGTCGTCCTGGGTGAAGACCTCCGGCGCCGCCAGCACGCACTGGCCGGCCCCGATGCAGACGTCCTGGTCGACCTCGATGCGCACCACCGTGCCGGCACCCCCGGCGGGGCCGGAAACCTCGGAGTCCACTGTCTCTCCCCTCACCACGCCACCGGCAGTTCCGGCAGTCCCTGAATCGTGTCTCCCGGCTTGCACGGGATCTCGTCCGCCGGTGCCCCCAGCCGCAGCCCCGGCAGTCGCCGGAACAGTGTGCTCAGCGCGATCTCCATCTCCGCCCGCGCCAGGTTCTGACCCAGACACTGGTGGATGCCGAACCCGAACGCCAAGTGCCTCTCCCCGCGCGCCACATCCAGCTCGTCCGGCGTCCCGTACACCGCCGGGTCCCGGTTGATCAGCGACGTCGCGAGTACCACCGCGTCCCCGGCCCGGACCGTCACCTCGCCCACCTCGATGTCCTCCGTCGCGAGCCGCGTCATCCCGTCCGCGATCGACAGGAACCGCAGCAGCTCCTCGCAGGCCGCCGGCACCCCCTCCGGGTCCGCGCGGAACCGTGCGAGCTGCTCCGGGTGTTCCAGCAGCGTGTACGTACCCAACGCGATCATGTTCGCGGTCGTCTCATGGCCCGCGATGAGCAGGATCTCCGCCAGGTTGACCAGTTCCTCGCGGTTCGGGAAAGCCTCGATCATGTCGTCCAGCAGACCCACCGGGAGCCCCTCCTCCCCGGCCTGTTTCCGCTCAACCAGATCCCCTATGTACGCGTCGAGCGCGTCCCTGGCCCCCTCGATCTCCTCCCGGCCGTGCCCGCGCAGCAGCATCCGGGACTTCTCCTCGAAGAACTCGTGGTCCTCGTACGGCACCCCGAGCAGCGCGCAGATCACCATCGAGGGCACCGGCAGCGCGAACGCCTCCACCAGGTCCGCCTTCGCCTCCGGCCGTGCCTCCATCGTGTCCAGCAGCCGGTCGACCGTCTCCTGGATCGCGGGCCGCAGAGCAGCCGTGCGCTTCATCGTGAAGCCCGGGATCAACTTCCGGCGCTGCGCGTTGTGCTCGGGATCGTCCAGGCCGAGCAGCTCGACCCGGCGCCGTTCCACCCCCTCAAGCCGCTTCTGGAACACCGGGAAGTCGGGCCGTTCCCGCGCCGACGAGAGCCGCTGGTCGGCCAGCAGCGCGCGCGCCTCCGCGAGCCCGGTCACCAGCCACACCTCGGTACCGTCGTAGATCTCGACCCGGGTGAGGGGCCGCCCCTCCTGGCGCACCGGGTCGTACCCGGGCGGCGGGGCGTACGGGCAGGTGCGGTCCTGCGGGAAGACGACAGGCGTCTCGGCCGGGGAGGCCGAGCGCGTTTCGATCACGGGCGACTCAGTCACGGAAAACCTCACAGGGAAGCGGAGGAACCTCTACCGATCACTTCCCACTAGATGCCTCAGGCACCTATGCGGTCTACGCGATGTTCAGCCAAATGGACCCGTCGGCCTCAGTTCCGCGCGTACGCGACGAAGGTGGCCCATGCGTCGGGCGAGACGCCGAGCAGGGGACTGGCGTCGGCGAGCTTGGAGTCACGGACGTGGATGGTGGTGGGGTGGGCGGCGATCTCGATGCACTGGCCACCTTCGCCGCTGCTGTAGCTCGACTTGCGCCAGTCGTAGGCGACTTCGAGGCACTGGCCGCCTTCGCCGTCGCTGTAGCTGGACTTGAACCAGGTGAGATGTTCGGCGTTCATCGATCTCCCAGCATCTTCTCGATAAAGGCCATCGACTCGGGTGGCCTGAGAGCCTGCGTCCGCATGATCGCATAGCGGGCTTCGAGCTCGCGGACCTCTTGAGAGTCGGTGATGAGACGCGGATGGCCCTGCGATTCGGTGTAGCCGACGTGCTTCTCGTTCTTGGCGACCAACAGTGTGAAGGCACCTCCGAGGTTGCAGTGCTCGAAGCGTTCTGTCTGCATCACCTGTAGCTGTACGTTCCTCGCCCGACCGACTTCCAATAGGTTGCGTAGTTGCTGACGTTGGACGTCGTACCCGCCGATGGGGCGGCGCAGCACCACCTCTTCGAGGATGAAGCTGAACTCGGGGGCCGGCCACTTCTGGAAGACCTGCTGCCGCGAGAGCCGGTCTGCCACGCGCTTCTCGATGGTTTCTTCGTCGAGCAGTGGACGGCGTTGTGAGAAGACGGCACGGGCGTAGGCCTCTGTCTGGAGCAGGCCCAGGATGGTCTGGTTGCTGTAGTCGTGCAGCTCCAGCGCCTCCGACTCCAGCTTGGCGTAGTTCCGGTACCAGTCCGGGTGCCGCGTTCGGTTCTTCTTGAGCGCCTCGACCACGTCAGGAACGGAGGCCTTGAACATCCCGTGCGCACCGAGTGCGTCATCGACCACGTCCAACAACTCCGGCTGCGGCGTCCGCACCCCCCGCTCGATCGCCGAGATCAGATCCGCGCCGAAGTTGACCGCCGTCGCCAACTCCGTCTGCTTCATGCCCCGGTGCTCGCGCAAAGCTTTGATCTGTTTGCCGAGTGCGCTGAAGAGGTGCGCGGTGCCGTCCTCCTGGGAGGGTGTTTCCGGGGTCGGTTCCTGTTCCGGATGCTGGATCACTCAGTGCCGCCTTCTGAGTCACGTACGACTTGCCGTACAACATGCGCCACGCACCCGTACAACTACCCACAGTCGCCGGGCCCCTCTTGGCCAGGGTAGGTCGCACCGACCACGCTCTGTCACATGAACACCGAAATCCCCGCTCCCGTAGTCGAGTTCGAGCAACTCATCCGTTCCACCCGTCGCGGCGCGCGTCTCGCCAGGTTGCTCGCGCAACAGCAACTCCAGGTATGGGGTGTGCCGTACGGGTGCGACTTCTCCGACGCGGTCACGTCGATCGTGGCCGAGCTGGCCGCCAACGCCGTCCTGCACGGTCATCTCCCGGGGCGGGACTTCGCGCTGCGTCTCGTACTGGACGACGTGCTGCGCATCGAGGTGTCCGACGCGCGCGGTGAGCGTCGGCTGGCCAGGCAGCCGGAGGCGCCGTGCGAGGAGGGAGGCCTCGGGCTGTTGCTGGTGGAGGAGCTGGCGGCCCGGTGGGGGGTCACGGAGCGCAACCCCGGCAAGACGGTCTGGGCGGAACTGCCGTGGCCGGGAACTTCGTGTCGCCGGTGAGCCGATGACTTTCGCGGCCCGAAGCGGTCTTACGGTGGTCGCCCGCGACAGGCCGCGAGGCCGCTCCGACCGTTCAGACCGTTCCGCCCGTTGCCAGGAGAAGCAGATGAGTCAGCTGTTGAAGGTGCAGAACTTCACCGTGTCGAGCGACGGCTTCGGGGCGGGGGAGAACCAGACGCTGGAGCGGCCGTTCGGGCACGCGGACCCGCGGGAGCTGATGGCGTGGGCGGGCGCCACGGCGAGCTGGCCGAACCGTACGGACGACGGTGGCACACGCGGTCTGGACGACTACCTCACCCGGGACTTCTCGCGGAACATCGGGGCGGAGATCATGGGCCGCAACAAGTTCGGCCCGCAGCGCGGCCCGTGGACCGACCACGAGTGGCAGGGGTGGTGGGGCGCCGAACCGCCTTTCCACACACCGGTGTTCGTGATGACCCACTACTACCGGCCCTCGTTCGCGCTCGGGGAGACGACGTTCCACTTCGTCGACGGGGAGCCGGCCTCGGTGCTCGCACGGGCCAAGGAGGCGGCACAGGGCAAGGACGTACGGCTGGGCGGCGGGGCGACGACTGTGCGCGAGTTCCTGGAGGCGGACCTCGTGGACACGCTGCACGTGGCGGTCGCGCCGGTGAAGCTCGGCGGCGGTGTACGGCTCTGGGAGTCGCCGGACGAGCTGCGTGACCGGTTCCACCTGGACGTGGTGCCGAGCCCGAGCGGGGTGACCCACCACCTGTTCTGGCGCAAGGAGCGGTAGCCGGGCTGTCTGCGGGGGGCCGGAGACTTGCTGCGGAGCTAGCCGGGCAGTCCCAGCTCGCCCGCGCGCAGGCCCGCCTGGAAGCGGGAGGTGGCCTCCAGTGTGGTCATCAGTTCCGCCACCCGCCGCCGGTAGGTCCGCAGCGAGAGGCCGAGCCGCTGTGCCGCCGAGGCGTCGGTGCGGCCCGAGCCGAGCGCTTCGAGGATTGCCCGGCCGTCGGCGTCGAGCTGCGGGACGTCGGCGCGCAGATAGGTTTCGAGATCGAGGGCGCTGTCCCAGATCGCGCGGAACAGCGAGTGCACGCCGTCGACCAGGTTCTGCGAGGTCGTCACCGTGTACTCACGGCCCCTCGGGGTCTCCGCACCGGCCAGGATCATCACCCGCCGGTCGATGAGGATCGTCTCGTGCGGCAGTGGGGACGAGCTGATCCGGACCAGTGCGCCCTTGCTCCGCACCAGCCGCAGGTGTGCGCGGTCCTGCTCGTCGACGAGCGCGAGCGGGCTGAGCAGCTTGCAGGTGGTGAAGTCGGGGGAGTCCGTGGCAGCCGCCCGGATCTGCACCGCGGCCCTGGCCTCGGGCTGCGACCAGGTGTCCAGGCTCCGGGCGGCACACAGGAACTCGGTCCGCACGGACCGGAAGAGATGCCCGGCACGCGCGACCAGCTCGGTGTCGCCCCGGACGGTAAACACCTGTTCGCTCTGCATGGCCCAAGTCTCGCAGGGGCGGTGCGGAGGTGACGGGCGGTGCGGCCTCGTCGGGTTGGGTCGGGTCGCGGTCGGGTCGCGTCGCGGTCGCGTCGCGTCGCGTTCGGTCGCGTCGCGTTCGGTCGCGACGCGTTCGGTCGCGTCGCGTCCGGTCTGGCAGCAACCTGCCAACGACTCGCCGGGCGCCGGGGCCTCGCGCAGCATGGCTCGTATGACGAACAAGACCTTCTCCCTCGGCGGCGACCTGACCGTCAACCGGCTCGGCTTCGGCGCGATGCGGCTGGCCATGAGCACCTTCGACGGCCCGGCGCGGGACCCGGAGGACGGCCTCGCGGTGCTCAGGCGCGCCGTCGAGCTGGGTGTGAACCACATCGACACCGCCGGGTTCTACAACAGGGGAGACGTACGGGCCAACGAACTGATCCGGACGGCCCTCTCCCCGTACCGCGACGGCCTCGTGATCGCCACGAAGGTGGGCCCGCTGCCCGGCCCGGACGGGTTCCCCAGCCGGCAGGCGACCCCCGACCAGCTGCGCGGTCTCGTCGAGGCGGACCTGCGCGCACTCGGGCTCGACCGGCTCGATCTGGTCCATCTGCGGGTGGGCGGGATGACGGGGCCCGGTGGCGAGTCGATCACCAAACGGTTCGAGGTGCTCGCCGAGCTGCGAGCGGAGGGGCTGATCCGGCATCTGGGAGTCAGCAACGTCGACGCGGCGCAGTTCGCGGAGGCACGGGCCGTCGCGCCCGTCGTGACGGTGCAGAACCGGTACGCCGTCGACGACGGGCTGCTCAAGGAGTGCGAGGAGGCGGGCATCGCGTACGTGCCGTACTTCCCGCTGGGCGGTGGCGGTGACCCGGTGGACGAGGAGCGCCGGAGGCGGTTGGAGGAGATCGCCGAGCGTCTGGGGGCGACCGCCGCGCAGGTCTCGATCGCCGCTCTGCTGGCGTCGTCGCCCGCGGTACTCGCGATTCCGGGCACCGGCTCGCTGGACCACCTGGAGGAGAACGTCGCGGCGGGGGAGCTCGACCTCACCGAGGAGGACCTCGCCGCACTGCGCTGAGGGCGGGTCCTGCGGGCCTCCGGTTCGGTGGCCCACAGCAGCGGGAGCAGCACCCTTCACCGGGTGGTGGCCCGGAGCAGCGGGAGCAGCACCCGTCACCGGGTGGTGGCCCGGAGCAGCCGGAGCAGCACCCGTCACCAGTTTACGCGTCGTCCCGCGTCCACGGGCGCAGCTTCTCCGGGTTGCGGACCGCCCAGATGCGGGAGACGCGGCCATCGGTGATCTCGAACGAGGCCACGGTCATGACGGCCCCGGCCCGCTGGGCCACCAGTCCCGGCGTGCCGTTGACCGACTGCTCCACGAGTGCGAGCCCGGGGGCCTTGTCGGCGATGGCGACCATGTACTGGGCGATGCGCGCGCCGCCCTCGATCGGGCGCAGGGCCGCGCCGACCAGCCCGCCGCCGTCGGCGGTCAGCACGGCGGCCGGGTCGAGGAGGTCGACGAGTGCCGCGATGTTCTTCGTCTCCCAGGCCTCCTTGACCTGCCGTACCGCCCGCGCCGCCTGCCCGGCCGCCGGGGCAGGGGTGTGCGCGTCCCGCACCCGCCGCCGGGCGGACGCGGCGAGCTGCTTGCAGGCCGCGGCGGACCGGTCCAGGACGTCCGCGATCTCGGCGAAGGGGTACCGGAAGACGTCGTGCAGGACGAACGCCACGCGCTCGGCGGGTGTCATCGACTCAAGTACGACGAGGAAGGCCATGGTCACCGACTCGTCCAGGACGAGCCGGTCGGCGGGATCGCCGGAGTCGGCCGGGTCGCCGCCGAGGCGGAGCTCCCGAAGGGCGTGCGCGGGCACCGGGTCGGGCAGCCACGCGCCGACGTAACGTTCCCGCCGGGCGCGTGCCGAGCCGAGCACGTCCAGGCAGACGCGTCCGGTCACCGTCGTGAGCCAGGCGCCGGGGGAGTCGATCTCGTCCTGCCGGCTGCGGGGCAGCGCGTACCAGCGCGCGTAGGCCTCCTGCACGGCGTCCTCGGACTCGGTGAGTGAACCGAGCAACCGGTAGGCCACATTCATGAGTTGACCGCGCTCAGCGGCAAGGCGAGCGGCCGATCGGTCGGTCATGTCGTCCGCCGTGCGGGCCGTGCGGGCTGTACCGACCGTGTCGGCCGCGCCCGCTCCTGTTGTCCCCATGCCCCGGCCACCCCTCGCCTTACCTTTCGCGGGCCCGTCTCGTCGGGCTGTTGAAACCTTATCGATCAACGGAATCGGGGACCGCGAGATGACCACGCAGCTGACGCAGACGGACCGCACGGCACAGGCACGGGTACGCCTCCACTTTCCGCTCCTGCGGGCCACGGTCGCCCTCCAGACCCTGACGATCTTCATCCAGGCGGTCTCCGCCGGCATGCTGCTGACCTCGTCGTACGGTGAGGCGCTGCACAGCGTCGGGGCCCGCGTGATGTACGGGGCGACGATGCTGTACCTGCTCGCGGCGGTGCTGGCGTGGAAGCCGGGCGGCGGCCCGCTGCGGCCCGTCCTGCACGCGTCGGGCTTCCTGGTGCTGGCCTCGGCCCAGGTCGCGCTCGGCATCGCGCACGTACCGTCGGTGCATCTCCCGCTGGGTGTCCTGATGTTCGGACTGAGCCTGGTGGCGCTGGCGCGGCGGGAAGCAGCGGGTGCGGGGCGGTAGCGGGGCCAGCGGGTGCGGTAGCGGGGCGAGCGGGTGCGGGGCGGGGCGGGCGGGTGCGGTGCGGTCCCTTTTCAGGCCGCGGCCCGTGCCCGTCCCGGCAGGGTCAGGTAGTAGAGCTCCAGCGACTCGTCGGGCCCGACCTCGTACCGGTTCATCACCTTGCTGAGCGGGCTGCGGACCATGCCGTCCCCCATGCGCACGCCGACGCGCTGTTGGAAGTAGTCCCGCTCGTACTCGCCGAGATCGAGCCACGTCGCGCCCGCGTTGCGTACGAGGACCTCTCCCACGTACGCGCCGAGCCCGAACAGATTGCGCGAAAGGTCCACGGGTACCGACGCGCGGTCCCGCAACTCGTCGATGAGGAAGTCCACGATCCGCAGACTCTTCACAGAGAAATCCAACGGCAACCGATTGCCCGTGGTCACCCGTTCCACATATCCCTGAGCAATGTGCCGCATGTCCGCGGCCCCCGGTCTCCGCTTCTGTCGTCCGTTTCCTGTCACGGCTCTTTACCCCTCCCCATCGGCGCACATTCGTTCCACGCGGGCACGGCCCGCACCCCCCACTCACCAAAGCGAACCCCGTCGCGGAACTGTCACACCTGGTGCCCGTGGCCCTTCTCACGCATTCAGTTCCCGTACCGCGTACAACCTTTCGCCGCCGCTGTTCGGCTCTGCTCACAACTTGTGGCTCTTTTCGCCGCGTTGGCGGTCTTGCGGCCGAACACGTCGAATTCCCCGGATGTCCCGTACCGGTGCCGGCGGGGTGGGGGTGCCACCCGGGCGGCCCCACTGGGCGGCCAGGCTCCGCAGCCCCCGCCGGGCGGCCATCCGTACCGCCCCCGGCTGTTTGCCGAGCACGCGGCCCGCCGCCGGGCTGTCGAGGCCGATGACGACCCGGAGCAGGACGGCCTCGCCCTGGTCGGCGGGCAGCCGGGCGATGAGCTTCAGCACGTGTGCGGTGGCCAGCGCGTCCAGCACCACCTCGGCCGCGTCCCGGTCGGCGGGCTCCGCCTCGGCGCCGCAGACCTCCCAGGAGATCCCCTGCGGCCGGGCCCGTACCTGCCGCAGATGGTCGACGGCCCGGTTGCGGGCGACCGCCCGCACCCAGCCGCGAAAGGCGGTCCCGTCGCCCCGGAACTGCCCGATGTCCCGGCTGATGTGCAGCCACGCGTCGGAGGCGACGTCCTCCGCCTCCTCCCCGACCAGCGTCCTCAGGTAGGCCACCAGCTTCGGCTGGACGAGCTTGAACAGCGCGGAGAACCCTTCCTCCTCACCGCCCCGGGCGCCCTCGACCGCCGCACTCAGCTCCGCCGCGTCCGCGTCCGGGTGTCTCTCACTGACGGACACACATTCCTCTTCACGACCGCTGGCACTGCGCATCGTGCCCATGGGCGCGGGAAGCGGCCCTCGCACAGGAGATCCACAGCTTCCACGGCGCCGCTACTCGTACCACAGCCGGTACGGGTCTGTAAGGCGAGTTCACATAGCACCCGAAAAGCTGTCGAACCCGGTCCCGTCACCCGTCCGCACATCTCCCCGGGCCGTGTGGGGCGCGCCGTGCCAGCATCGGCCGGGGAGGGCCGTCAGGCCCGGGGGCGCGGGAGGGCCCGAGGGACACGGAAGAGAGTGGTTGCTGTGGCGAAGGCATATCTGGTGGGCAGCGGGATCGCGTCCCTGTCCGCGGCGGCGTTCCTGATCAGGGAAGCGGGCTTCTCCGGCACGGACATCGTGATCCTGGAGGAACAGGACCGCGAGGGCGGCAGCCTGGACGCCGCGGGGTCCCCGGAGACCGGGTACACGATGCGCGGCGGTCGCATGTTCGAGCTGCACTTCGAGTGCACCTACGACCTGCTGTCGTCGATCCCCTCGCTGGACGACCCGTCGAAGTCGGTCACCGAGGACACCTTCGCCTTCCACGAGGACTTCGCGTGGAACGACCACGCGCGACTGGTCGACGCCGAGGGCAACGTCATCGACGCGCACTCGATGACCTTCTCCGAGCGCGACCGCCTCGAACTCGTCACCGCCTCCGCCACCCCGGAGTTCCACCTGGACGGCAAGCGGATCAGCGACCTCTTCCACGAGGAGTTCTTCGGTACGAACTTCTGGGCGATGTGGTGCACCACCTTCGCCTTCGAGCCCTGGCACAGCGCGATCGAGTTCCGGCGCTACCTCAACCGCTTCGTGCACCTCTTCAAGACCTTCGACAGCATGTCGGGGATCTACCGTACGAAGTTCAACCAGTTCGACTCGATCGTCAGGCCGCTGCTGAAGTGGCTGACCGACGAGGGCGTCACCGTCCAGCTCGGCACCAAGGTGACCGACCTGCGGCTGGCGGAGGGCGACGCGCTGACCGTGGAGGCCGTGGCCGTCGAGCGCGGCGGGAGCGTCGAGGAGATCACCGTGGCCGCCGACGACCTGGTGATGGTCACCAACGGGTCGATGACCGCCAACTCCACGCTGGGCGACACCGACACCGCGCCCGTACTGGACACCACCACGCCCAGCGGCGCGTGGGAACTGTGGGAGACCCTCGCGGCGAAGCGGCCGGGCCTCGGCGACCCGCACGTCTTCGACTCCTCCGTGTCCGACTCCACCTGGGAGTCCTTCACCGTCACCACGAAGGACCCGTCCTTCTTCGAGCTGATGGAGAAGTTCAGCGGCAGCGAGGCGGGCAAGGGCGGCCTGATCACCTTCAAGAACTCCAGTTGGCTGCTGACCATCGTCCTCAACCACCAGCCGCACTTCCGTGACCAGCCCGAGGACACCTTCGTGTGGTGGGGCTACGCCCTCTTCCCGGACAAGGAGGGCGACTTCGTCAAGAAGAAGATGCGGGACTGCACCGGGCGGGAAATCCTCGAAGAGGTGCTGCACCACCTGCCGTTCGGGCAGGAGCAGCGCGCGACGATCCTGGACGGGTCGATCGTCATTCCGGCGCTGATGCCTTACATCACCAGCCAGTTCCTGGTCAGGGACACGGGGGACCGGCCGCAGGTCGTACCGAAGGGCTCCACGAACCTGGCCTTCATCGGGCAGTACGCGGAGGTCCCCGACGACGTGGTGTTCACGGTCGAGTACTCGGTACGCACCGCGTGGACGGCCGTCGCGGGGCTGCTGGGCCTCGACCGGCAGCCGCCGCCGGTCTACAAGGGGCAGCACAACCCGAGGGTGCTCATCGAGGCGATCCAGACGCTGCACCGGCGCTGAGCGGGGGGCTGCCCGGAGGCCGCACCGGCGCTGAGGGGGGGGGTGCCCAGAGGCTGCCCCGGCGTTGAGGGCGGCTGCCCGGAGGCCGCACCGGCGTTGCCGATCACGTCCGATTCGTTCAAGAGGACGGGTGTTGCGGCCCACTATCCTCACGGCCATGACCAGCACCGGCAGAGAATCACGCCACCTCAGCGTCCATGTCGACCGTACGGCCGACGAGGTCTACGCGTACGCGTCGGACCCGGTGAACCTGCCCGCCTGGGCCCACGGCCTGGGCGGCTCCGTCGAGAAGATCGACGGCCGGTGGGTCGCCGAGTCCCCGATGGGGCGGGTCGTGGTGGCCTTCGCGCCGCACAACGAGCTGGGCGTGCTCGACCACGACGTCACGCTGCCGTCCGGGGAGACCGTGTACAACCCGGTCCGGGTGATCCGTGACGGCACGGGGAGCGAGGTGGTCTTCACCCTTCGCCGGCAGCCGGAGATGAGTGACGCCGACTTCGAGCGGGACGCCGAGACGGTGGCCGGCGATCTGGACCGGCTGCGGGGGCTGCTGGAGTCCGCGTAGGGATCGGCCGACGGCCGGGCGAGACCGCTCATGGGTCGGCCGACGGCCGGTGGGCAGCCGCAGCCCTGCCCGGCCCCGTCCCTAACTCAGCTCCGCCGCCGCCCTGCGCAGTTCGTCGAGTGCTGCCCGCGTGTACGTGGTCAGCTCGCCGGGATCCTGGTCGTGCTCGGGGGCGGCCCACCGGCTGAACCCGGTCTTGAACGCGAGTACGCCGAGCTCGGCGGCCACCTGCGCGGCGGGCCCCGCCACGCCCCGCAGGCGCAGCGCGTCGGCCATCACCGCGGCCATTCCCACGCTCTTCAGCGCGTCGCGCTCCCGCAGTTCCTCGTTCGCCTCGATCGCCGCGTGCAGCAGCGGACCGAGCTCGCGGTTGAACGAGGTCATCTCGCCCGACGCGCGCTCCAGGCCGACGGCGACGGCGGTCATCGGTGTCGCGTCGGGCGGGGCGGCGGCGATGCCCTCGGCCAGCAGGACGCTGAGGGCCTTCTGGCCCGCGGTGAGGATCTCCCGCTTGTCGCCGAAGTGGCGGAAGAAGGTGGAGCGCGTGAGCTCCGCCCGCTCGGCGATCTGGGCGACGGTCGTGTTGTCGAAGCCCTGCTCGGCGAAGAGTCCCAACGCCGCCGCGACGAGGCGCTGGCGGGCATCCGGCTTCCATCTGGGCATATGTACAGCCTACCTGATGCGACAGGTGTCGCATCAGGTGTACGGTGATGGGACACCCGTCCCATCACCTTCCACTCCTTGCCTTCGTCCCCTCACCCACCCCCCGGGAGTTCCCATGCGTGTCTTCATCACCGGCGGTACGGGCGTGATCGGCACGCCCGTCGTCGCCGAACTGCTCGGCGCGGGCCACACGGTCACCGCTCTCGCCCGTTCCGACGCCTCGGCGGCGGGTGCCGAGGCCGCGGGTGCCGACGTGCTCCGCGGTGGTCTCGCCGACCTCGACGTGCTGCGCGCGGGCGCCGAGCAGGCGGACGGGGTGATCCACCTCGCGTTCAGCAACGACTTCAGCTCGCCCGAGGCGGTCGCGCGGTCGATCGACGAGGAGGCGGCGGCGCTCGGCGCGCTCGGTGACGCACTCGTCGGCACGGGCCGGCCCCTGGTCACCGTCTCCGGGACGCCCTTCGCCCCCGGGCGCCTCGCCACGGAGGACGACCCGCTGCCGACCGAGGGGATCGTGGCGGGCCGCGGCCGGTCGGTGAACCGCGTACTCGAACTCGCCTCCCGGGGCGTGCGCACCTCCGCGGTAAGGCTGCCGCGCACCGTCCACCACGAGGGCAAGGGCGGGTTCGCCGGCCTGCTGACCGACATCGCCCGCCGGACGGGCGTCTCCGGCTACCCCGGGGACGGCGCCCAGCGCTGGCCCGCGGTGCACGCGATCGACGCCGCCGTCCTGTTCCGGCTCGCACTGGAGAAGGCCCCGGCCGGCACCGCGTGGCACGCGGTCAACGACGAGGGCGACGCGGTTGCCGACATCGCCGCGGTCATCGGCCGACGGCTCGGCGTCCCGGTGCAGTCGGTCCCCGAGGAGAGCTTCGGCCCCCTCGGTCCCGTCTTCGCCATGGACCAGCCCGCGACCTCGGCCCACACCCGCGGCGCACTCGGCTGGGAACCGACCCACCCGCGCCTGCTCCAGGACCTGGAGAACATCCAGCCGTAGAGCGGTACGGGGGACGGGGTGAGGGCCCGGCCGCGTCCTGCGTGCGGCCGGGCCCAAGTGGCGTACGGGAACTAGCAGTTACCGCTCGCCGGCTTCCCCGCGAAGCGGTCGTCCAGCCAGCTCATGGCCGGGAACGCGCCCACCGTCACCCCGCCGATGTGTTCGAGCAGCGGGTGCGTCCGCCACTGCACCTTCGCGCCCGCCCCGCACCAGTCGGTGCGCAGCTGCTGGCCGACCTTGTACGGAATCAGCTCGTCGAGGGCCCCGTGGTAGAGGTACACCGGATGGTCGGGTGCGTGGGTGCCCAGCTTGGAGGCGGCCAGGGCGGCCTTCCAGTCGGGGGCCTCCAGGGGGTTGGTGGTCGTGACCTCGCTGATGCGCTTGAAGGGGGCGGAGATCGCGTTGATCGCCACGCAGTTCTTCCGCATGAGGGAGACGTACGCCTTGCCCTGCGCGTTGAGGTACGAGTCCAGCTTCAGCTCCGGGTACGCCGTGTCGTGACCGGCCGCCGCCATCAGGATCAGACCGGCCCCGAGATTGCCGTCGTTGAACTTCGCGACCTCCATCAGGTCCGCCGGGACACCGCCGGTCGCCGTCCCCTTCACGTTGAGTTCAGGCGCGTACGAGTCGTGCAGCTCGGCCGCCCAGCTGCTGGCCTGGCCGCCCTGCGAGTAGCCCATGATGCCGACGGGTGAGGAGGCGGTGAGCCCGGTCCTGCCGGCCGGGAGCTTCAGCGCGGCGCGGGCCGCGTCGAGGACCGCCTGGCCCTCCGCCCTGCCGACCGTGTAGGTGTGGTCGCCCGGGGTGCCCAGACCCTCGTAGTCGGTGACCGCCACCGCCCAGCCGCGCTGCACGGCCTGGTTGATGAGGGTGGCCTCGACCGTCGTCCCGTACGGGAAGCCGGCGCTCGGTGCGCACTGGTCACCCATGCCGACGGTGCCGACGGCGTACGTGACGAGCGGGCGCGGACCCTTCCTGCCGTCCTTCGGGACGATGACCGTGCCGGAGACCGTGTTCGGGGCGCCCTTCGCGGTCGTCGAGCGGTACTCGATGTGCCAGGCGTCGGTGTTCGTGGGCTGGAGGGGGAGCGGGTGGAAGGAGGTGGGGGAGGTGGAGACCAGGTCGCCGGGGGCGGAGGCGGCGGCGGGAGCGGGGGCCGGGGCGGGCGCAGGGGCGTCGGCCGTCGCCGTCGCGGCGGTCGGCAGTGCGGCGGACAGGGCGAGGGCTGCTGCTGCCGCGAGCACTCTGTGACGTACGGACATACGGCTCTCCCTACGAGCGGGTGGGGGGGGTGCACGGTCGTAGGGGAAACGTAGTGACCGGTGAGTAAGAAACGCTCTGACCGGAATGCTCAGCTTCACTGACGCGGCGTCGCAGGAACGGGGGAACGGGGAACGGGGGAACGGGGAACGGGGAACGGGGGTCACCCGGCCGCGCCCCTTTTTGAGGCCGAGGGCCGGACCACCGGCCTCACGGTTCGCGCAGAGCGCTCCCGCCGGGCGGCGTCCCGCTCACCCGGTACGCCCCCGGTGTCGTGCCCGTCCACCTCCGGAACGCCCGGTGGAAGCTGGTGTCCTCCGAGAAGCCCAGCCTCGCCGCCAGTTCGGCGATCGGCTCGCGGCCCTCGGCCAGGCCCGCTATCGCCGCGTCCCGCCGTACCGCGTCCTTGAGCTGCTGGAACGAGGTGTTCTCGCGTTCCAGACGGCGCCTGAGCGTCGCCGGGCTGACGGCCAGCCGGGCCGCCGTGTCGGTGAGGGAGGGCAGCCGCGGACCGGCCCGCAGGGCCTGCGCCAGCGAGCGGCGGACCTGCTCGGCGACGGTCGTCCCGTACTCGCGCCGGGTGAGGAGGTCGAACGGCGCGCGGTGCAGCAGCGCGTCGAGCGAGGGCTCGTCCCGCACGAGGGGCGCGGCCAGCCAGTGCACGTCGAAGCCCGCCGCCGTGCGCGGGGCGCCGAACCTGACCCGGCAGCCGAAAAGCGTCTCGTACTCGTCCTTGTGGGGCGGCGGCGGATAGCCGAACTCCGCCCAGCGCAGCGGGATCCGGCTGCCGGTCAGCCAGCTGCACAGCCGGTGCCAGATGATCAGCACGCACTCGGTGAGGAACCGGTCCTCGTCGGTGTCGAGGTCGTTGTGCACGGTGAGGACCGCTTCGGTGGGCGTACGGGTCAGGCGAAGGTCGGGGCCGCCGTCGAAGAGCGCGTAGAAGGCGGTGCCGCGTTCGGTCGCACGGCCCAGGTCGGGGCAGGCCAGCGCCGCGTAACACATCATCGCGAAGGTGCCGGGGCGGCTGGGCGCCGACGCCAGGCCCAGGAACTCGTCCTGCGTGGCGCGGTACAGCGCACGGAAGAGGCGGGCGAACTGGACGGTGGTGATCCGGGCCCGGTCGTCGCCGAGCAGCAGCGGCGGGATGTGCGCGGCCTGGAGCAGGGGGACGGTGTCGGCGCCCGCGCGCTCGGCCCCGCGCAGTACGGCGCGTACGTGGTGCACGGTGATCGTCCGCTTACCCATGACGTGACGGTAGCGGCTTTGAGCGCGCGGGTCAGCGGGGGTGACGCTTCCCGTCATCTCCCGTGGCCGGATGCGTACTTACCGTCGGGTCATGACGGAGACGACGAGCACACCGGCGCCGCTGCTGCCCCGCCCCGCGGTCCTGTCCGGGTTCACCGAGTGGGCGGGCGCCCGGTACGGGGAGCTTCCCGCCCTCCGCGCCAGGGGCGCCGAGCCGGTCTCGTACGCCGGGCTGCGCGACACGGTACGGGAGATCGGGTGCGCCCTGATGGCCGCCGGGGTGGCCGCGGGCGACCGGGTGGGCATCCTCGCGGAGACCGGCGTCGGATGGACCTACGCGCACTTCGCGGTGCTGGCGGTGGGCGGGGTCGTGGTCCCGGTGTATCCGACGGCCGGCGCGGGGGAGATCGCCTGGGTGCTGGGCGACTCGGGCACGAGCCTGGTCCTGTGCGAGGACGCCGGGCAGGCGAGCCGGGTACGGGCGGTGGCGCCGGGCCCGCGCACCCTGCTCCTGCCGGAACTGACCGCCCTGCCCCGGGACGGGGTGAGCGTGGCGGACCTCCTCGCCCGTGCCGCCTCCGTCGCCCCCGAGGACCTCTGCTCCCTCGTCTACACCTCCGGCACCACCGGGCCCCCCAAGGGCTGCCGGCTCACCCATGCCAATTTCGCTGCCGTCCTCGACGGCGCCGCCGAGACCATCGCGGGTGGTCCGGGGGACGTCACGTACCTCTATCTCCCGCTCGCCCATCTCCTCGCCCAGCTGATCGAGTTCAACACCCTCGTGTTCGGCGGGGAGCTGTGCTACTTCGGCGGGCGGATCGAGGACGTCGTCGGGGAGCTGGCCGAGGTGCGGCCCACCCATCTGCCCTCCGTACCGCGCCTGTTCGAGAAGGTGCACTCCGTGGTGCTGGGGCTGGCCGAGTCCCAGGAGGGCGGCAGGGCGCGGTTCGACGAGGCCGTGCGGATCGGGGTGCTCGCGGCGGAAGGCCGGCTCCCGGAAGCCGACCGTCCGGCCTACGAGGCGGCGGAGGAGTCGCTGTACGGACTCGTGCGCGGCGCCTTCGGCGGCCGGCTCCGGTGGGCGCTCACCGGTGGCGCCCCGATCGCCCCGGGGACCCTCGACTTCCTGCGGGCCTGCTCGATCCCGGTGTACGAGGGGTACGGGATGACCGAATCGGGCGGGGTCATCTCCCTCAACCGGCCCGGCGCCGCCCGCCCCGGCACGGTGGGCCGCGCCTACCCCGGCTGCGAGATCCGCACGGCCGACGACGACGAGGTGCTGGCCCGGGGCGCAATGGTGTTCTCCGGGTACTACGGGAACGACGCCGCCACCGGTGCGACCCTCGACGAGGAGGGCTGGTTGCACACCGGTGACCTGGGGTTCCTCGATGCGGACGGGTTCCTCACCATCACCGGTCGCAAGAAGGACCTGATCATCACGTCCTCGGGCAAGAACCTCACCCCTTCGCTCGTGGAGCACGCGCTCCAGCAGTCGCGGTACGTCTCGCACGCCGTGCTGGTCGGCGACCGCAGGCCGCACCCGGTCGCGCTGATCACCCTGGAGGCGGACGAGCTCGCCGGCTGGGCGGCGCGGGAGGGGCACGCGCTGGGGGAGCGACCCGGCAGCCATCCCGCCGTACGGGAGCTGGTGCGCCACGCCGTCGAGGCCGCCAACGCGCAACTCTCCCGGCCCGCCCGCGTGCGCGCCTTCGCCGTGCTGGACGAGGACTTCAGCATCGAGGGTGGGGCACTCACGCCGACGCTCAAGGTGCGGCGGAAGGCCGTTCTGGAGCGCTACGCGGCAGAGATCGAGGAACTCTACGCACCTTCGCACCACTCGGGGGAGCCGCCCGCCGAACCGCGCCCGTGAACTGCGTGCACAGCCAGGAGCCCTGACCCGTCATTGCCCGTGAACAGGCAGGAGCCCTGATCCGAATGAACGGATCAGGGCTCCTTGGGTACTGCTGTTCAATGACCGCGATCGGTCATTCCCGTCAAGCCGAGACTTAGGCGGGGGTGACGTTCTCCGCCTGCGGGCCCTTCGGGCCCTGCGTGACGTCGAAGTTCACGAGCTGGTTCTCCTCAAGCGAGCGGAAACCAGCCGCGTTGATCGCGGAGTAGTGGACGAAGACATCCGGGCCGCCGCCGTCCTGGGCGATGAAGCCGAAGCCCTTTTCAGCGTTGAACCACTTGACGGTTCCGGTAGCCATAAGCCCTCCCATGGGCCAAAGGGTTGCCCTGCTCCAGAACCTACAAGGAAGTCTGAAAACAAAAGCCTGCGGGGTTACATGCTCCGCAGGCTCTGTACTGCAAGGGAAACCAAACTGCAACTTGCGGGCGAGCCTAGCACGCACCCTGAGGCGAGCGGTAGAGGGAAAGATCACGTCACCCGGATGTTTGACGCGGGCGTGTCGGCTGACGTCAGAAGGGGTGCGGAGGGAGCTACGGACGGGGTGCGGGCGAGGTGCGCGCGGGCGTCCGGGCCCCCGGAGGGGCCCTCCGTGCGGACCGGGTCTAGCCTGCAGGATGTGGACAATTCAACCGCTGGCGAGCTGACGCCGAACCGCACCCGGCCCCGCGTCGGCCACATCCAGTTCCTGAACTGCGTACCCCTCTACTGGGGTCTCGCGCGGACCGGAACCCTGCTGGACCTTGAGCTGACCAAGGACACCCCCGAGCGGCTCAGTGAACAGCTCATCCGCGGCGACCTCGACATCGGTCCCGTCACCCTCGTGGAGTTCCTGCGCAACGCCGACGACCTGGTCGCCTTCCCCGACCTCGCGGTCGGCTGCGACGGCCCGGTGATGTCCTGCGTGATCGTCTCCAAGGTGCCCCTGGCGGAGCTCGACAAGGCCCGGGTGGCCCTGGGGTCGACCTCGCGGACCTCGGTGCGCCTCGCGCAGCTGCTGCTTGCCGAGCAGTACGGCGTCGAGCCCGACTACTACACCTGCCCGCCGGACCTCTCGCTGATGATGCGGGAGGCGGACGCCGCCGTGCTGATCGGTGACGCCGCGCTGCGGGCCTCGCTGCACGACGCCCCCCGGCTCGGCCTCCAGGTCCACGACCTGGGGCAGATGTGGAAGGAGTGGACGGGGCTGCCGTTCGTCTTCGCGGTGTGGGCGGCCCGCAAGGACTACCTGGCGCGCGAGCCGCACCACGTGGCGAAGGCGCACGAGGCGTTCCTGGCCTCCCGCGACCTCTCGCTCGCCGAGGTCGACCGGGTGGCCGAGCAGGCCGCGCGCTGGGAGGACTTCGATGCCGCGCTCCTGGAGAAGTACTTCACCACGCTGGACTTCCGCTTCGGCGCCGCCCAGATCGAGGGCGTGCGGGAGTTCGCGCGCCGCACCGGTGAGACCACCGGCTACCCGGCGGACGTCTCGGTGACCCTGCTCGGGGAGTGAGCCATGGCGGCCCCTCGGCCGGGGGACGCGCCCCCCCGCGCTCTCCTCGCGGGCCGGGCCCGGCCGCGCGGGGTCACGGGTGGGGGACGGGCGCCTTCAGGCGGGCGCTGATCCAGCTGAGGCTGCTCGCCTCCATGCCCTTCACGTACGTCGCCGGGCTGTGGATGCCGTTCGGGACGACCTCCAGGTGCGTCTTGACCGGGCCCTTGCCGTACTCCCGGATGAACTTGTTGACCCGCGGCTGGAGGGTCTCCGTGCTGCCGACCTGGAACGCCAGGTACACGTCGGGGGCGCCCGGCTTCTTGATCAGGGCGCCGGCCAGTGCCCGTGGGTCGTTGGCGCGCTTCTCCGCCGGGTGGCCCTTCCACATCGGGGAGTCCGGCACGATGTCCGGGCCCGAGGAGATCGCCGCCTTGAACCGCTCCGGGTGTTTCAGTACGGACTTCAGCGCGACGAATCCGCCGGACGACGAGCCCATGAAAGCCCAGCCGTCCCGCGAATTGAACGTACGGAAATTCGCCCTGACGAAATCGGGAACGTCCTCCGTCATCCAGGTGCCCATCCTGGGCCGGCCCGGGATGTCGCTTCCGTCGTAGTACCGCTTTGCCGGATTCAGTACGGGCATGACGACGACGAAGGGCAGACTCGTCCCTTCCTCGGACATCCGGGCGACGGTGTCCAGGAAGGTATTGCTCGGATTCGCCCAGTAATTGCTGTTGAATCCGTACGATCCGGGCAGTGCGATCAGCACCGGAAAGCCGCTGTTCGCGTACTCGGGGTCGAAGTACTGCTTCGGCGCCCACACCCACACCTTGCCGGTGACCCCGGACTTCGAGCCCTTCAGGGTCGTCTGGGCGACCTTCGTGCCGTCGTCCAGGGTGCGATGGACGGAGAAGTCGGCGCGCGGCCCCATCGGCATCCGGCTGACTCCGTCGTCGGAGACCGCCGTCCGGTTGAGCCCCTGGTGCTGTGTCGAACCGCCGTCGCCCGCGGTGTTGAAGTCGAAGGGGGAGCCCTCGTCCGAACAGCCGGTCAGGGACAGCGCCAAGGCCGAGCCGATCAGGGTGACGGCTATCAGGCGGCGGCTGGCCAGGCGTTTCATGAGCGGGCTCCGGGCGGGGGCGGTGGAGGGAGGCGGGGGACGGGCACGGCGATTTCGTACAAGGAGATGCGGCCCGCGGGCCAACGGTTCGCCGACTGTCCGACTTGTCCGAGTGATCCCGCCCACGTCCGCCCGGCTGTCCCTACTGTGGGGGGGGCAGGTTCATGAGGCTCACGGGGAGTGGGCCACTGAGCGGGTCCTCGGGGGGAGCGCACCACCATGCAGCCGCTGGAAGCGGGCGAACCGCAGAATATCGGTGATTACCGGCTGCTCGGCCGCCTGGGGTCGGGCGGCATGGGCCGCGTGTACCTCGGCCGCAGCGCCGGGGGCCGGACGGTCGCCGTGAAGATCGTCCATCCGCACTTCGCCCTGGACGAGGAGTTCAGGGCCCGGTTCCGCCGTGAGGTGGCGGCCGCCAGGCTGGTCGGCGGGGCCTGGACGGCGCCCGTGCTGGACGCCGATCCGGACGCGCCGGTGCCGTGGGTGGCGACGGGTTACGTGGCGGGCCCCTCGTTGACACAGGCCGTGGCGGGGCACGGGCCGCTGCCTGAGCGTTCGGTACGGGCACTGGGCGCGGGGCTCGCGGAGGCGCTGGGTGCGGTGCACGCGCTGGGCCTCGTGCACCGGGACGTGAAACCGTCCAATGTGCTGCTGACCCTCGACGGCCCCCGCCTCATCGACTTCGGCATCGCCCGCGCGACCGATGGCACGGCCTCGCTCACCTCCACCGGCGTCTCGGTCGGCTCGCCCCGCTACATGTCGCCCGAGCAGATCCTCGGCAAAGGGGTCACCCCGGCCGCCGACGTCTTCTCGCTGGGCGCGGTCCTGGCGTACGCGGCGACGGGCACGGCCCCGTTCCCCGGTGACTCCGCCGCGTCGCTGCTGTACAAGGTGGTGCACGAGGAACCCGAACTCGACGGTCTCGGCGGCGACTTGCGAGAACTGGTCGCGCAGTGCCTGACCAAACCGGCCGCCGGGCGGCCGACCCCGGCCCAGGTCGCGGCCCGGCTGGCCCCGGGCGGGGCGGCGGACGTGGTCGCGGCGGGCTGGCTGCCGGGGCCGCTGGTGACGGAGGCGGGCCGCAGCGCGGTCCGCCTGCTGGACCTGGAGGTGTCCGCGCGCGAGGCACCGTCGGGCCCGGTGCCGTTCACCCACGGGGCGGTGGGCGAGTTCGGCCCGCCCCCGACGTCTTACGGAAGCGGGCCCGGTGGCTCCGGTGGACCTGGCGGGTCCGGTCCCGGGATCTCCGTGTCGGTCGTGTCCGAGGTCGCGCCGGCCGAGGCGCCCGGCAGCCGGGGCAGGCGGCGCAGCTGCACGTTGGTGCTCGCGGTCGCGGGGGCGCTCGCCGTCGCCACCCTCGGCAGTACCTTCCTGTTCGACAAGTGGCCCGGCCAACGAAGCGACGACGGTCCGGGGAGCTCGGGCGCCGGCACGCCCCCTTCCGCATCGGCCGCCCCTTCGCGCTCCGCGACCGCCGGGCCCGGTGAGGTGCCGGACGGCTTCGTCGGCAAGTGGCGCGGCAGCCTCACCGAGGCCACCACCCGCCAGCCGCACGGTGACGTCACCCTCGCGATCGTCAAGGGCGGCAAGGGCCAGGTCGTGTACCGGTCGACGTACGAACTCGGCGCGATCAAGTGCTACGGCGTCGGCCGGCTGCTCTCCGTGTCCGCCGACGAGATCCGGGTGGTCGACAGCACGGACCCCGACCGCCCGTCCACTCCGCTGCTCTGCTCGGGCGACTCCAGCGAACTGACCCTGAGCAGGAACCCGGACGGCACCCTCCGCTACACCTCGCCCTCCGCCGCCCAGGGCAAGCCGTACGGAGACCTCAGCAAGCAGTAGCCGGGCGGCCCGGCCGGAGCCCGCGGGCTGGCCGTCGTGCCTCCAGGTGCGGCCGGGGCCTCGCCGGGCCCCCGCTCGGCCGCCCGCGGGTTCCGGGTCCCGCTGGCGTACGCTGGATCGGTCTTGCCGTACCGCCCCGCACCTCGCCGTGCACCCCTTTGGGAAGGAACCGCCCCGGTGACCGAGAAGGCCGACCTCCAGTCTGTCCTTGACCGTGCCGCCGAGGGTGGCCGCATCACCCCCGAGGAAGCGCTCGACCTCTACCGCGACGCCCCGCTGCACGCGCTGGGCCAGGCCGCGGACGCCGTGCGCCGCCGCCGGTACGCGGGTACCGAGGACATCGCGACGTACATCATCGAGCGCAACATCAACTACACGAACTCGTGCGTCACCGCGTGCAAGTTCTGCGCGTTCTTCGCGGCGCCCAAGAGCCCCGACGTGTGGACCCGCGACCTCGACGACATCCTGCGCCGCTGTGCGGAGACCGTCGAACTGGGCGGCACGCAGATCATGTTCCAGGGCGGCCACCACCCGGACTACGGCGTCGAGTACTACGAGGAGCACTTCGCCGCGATCAAGAAGGCGTACCCCCAGCTGGTCATCCACTCCCTCGGCGCGTCCGAGGTCGAGCACATGGCCCGCATCTCCAAGGTGTCCACGAAGGAGGCGATCCAGCGCATCCACGCCGCGGGCCTCGACTCCTTCGCGGGAGCCGGCGCGGAGCTCCTCCCGGCCCGCCCCCGCAAGGCCATCGCGCCGCTCAAGGAGTCCGGCGAGCGCTGGCTGGAGATCATGGAGGAGGCGCACAACCTGGGCGTCGAGTCCACCTCGACCATGCTCATGGGCACGGGCGAGACCAACGCCGAGCGGATCGAGCACCTGCGCATGATCCGCGACGTGCAGGACCGGACGGGCGGCTTCCGTGCGTTCATCCCGTACACCTACCAGCCGCAGAACAACGCGCTGAAGGGCCGCACGCAGGCCACCCTCTTCGAGTACCTGCGCATCATCGCCCTCGCGCGGATCTTCCTGGACAACGTCGCGCACATCCAGGGCTCCTGGCTGACCACGGGCAAGGAGGTCGGCCAGCTGTCGCTGCACTACGGCGCCGACGACCTCGGCTCGATCATGCTGGAGGAGAACGTCGTCTCGTCCGCCGGGGCCAAGCACCGCTCCAACCGGATGGAGATCATCGACCTCATCCGCAAGGCGGGACGGATCCCGGCCCAGCGCGCCACCACGTACGAGCACCTGGTCGTGCACACGGACCCGGCCGACGACCCGGTCGACGACCACGTCGTCTCGCACCTCTCCTCCACGGCGATCGAGGGCGGCACGGCCCACCCCGAGCTGAAGCTCCTCGCCTCCAACTGACGCGCCGGTGCTGACGATCCACCGGGTGCGCGGCATCCGGGAGGCGGACGGCGCGGCGGGGGACACGGTCGTCGTGGACGGCGACCGCATCTCGGCCGTCGGTACGTACGAGGAGCTCGGCCCGCGCCTCGGCGCGGGTGCGCGGGTCAGGGAGTGGGACGGCTATCTCACGGCCGGCCGCTTCGAACCTGACGCGGTGAGCCTGTTGCAGACGCGCTACTGGCCCGACCCGCGTGAGGCGGACACGCTCGGCGCGGAGCCGCTGTCCGGGTTCGCCCTGCACGACCTGGACATGACCGACGCGCGGTGGGGCGCGAGTGCGCGCCGGGGTGTCCAGCGGCTCCTGGCCCGGGGCACGACGGCGGTGGCGGGACCCTTCACGCATCCGGCGGTACGGGTGGCGGTCGAGCGCTCCCCGGTCCGCGTGCTGCACGCGCCGCGGCCGAACTCGCTGGTCCCCTCGGCGGTGGCGGACTTCGCGGTGTTCGCCGAACCGGGCGGGGAGTGCCTGGTGACGGTGATCGGCGGCCGACTGGTCTTCCGGCGGAGGTAGGCCGCCGTGCGGGGGTGTTCCGGCGGAGGTGGGCCCTTGTGCGGTGGCGCCCCCCGGCCGCCGCCTCCCGAAGACCCTGGCCGCCTGCCTCGCCCACGCGGAGCGCCCCCCGGCCGCCGCCTCCCCGAGACCCTGCACAATGGGCGGGTGACCCGAGCATCCCTGGACAAGCAGCCGCACGAAGTCGCCTCGATGTTCGACGACGTGGCGGCGAACTACGACCTCACCAACACCGTGCTCTCCCTCGGCCAGGACCGCGCCTGGCGCAAGGAAGTGGCGAAGGCCGTGGACGCCGGGCCCGGGAAGCGGATCCTCGATCTGGCAGCGGGCACCGCCACCTCCTCGCTCCCCTTCGCCGCCACCGGCGCGTACGTCGTGCCCTGCGACTTCTCCATCGGAATGCTCCGTGAAGGCAAGCGGAAGCACCCGCACCTGCCGCTCACCGCCGGTGACGCGACCAGGCTGCCGTTCCGGGACGAGTCCTTCGACGCCGTCACCATCTCCTTCGGGCTGCGCAACGTCGCCGACACGGACGCCGCGCTGAAGGAGCTGTACCGGGTGACGAAGAAGGGCGGGCGGGTGGTGATCTGCGAGTTCTCGCACCCCACCTGGGCGCCGTTCCGCAAGGTCTACACCGAGTACCTGATGCGGGCGCTGCCGCCGGTCGCGACGGCCGTGTCCTCCAACCCGGACGCGTACGTCTACCTCGCCGAGTCCATCCGCGCCTGGCCCGACCAGGCCGGGCTCGCCGCCAAGCTCCAGGGCGCCGGCTTCTCGAAGGTCGCCTGGCGCAACCTGACAGGCGGCGTCGTGGCGCTGCACCGGGGCGTACGGGACTGATGGTCCCCGCACACGGCCCCGCCGCGCCGGAGCACGGACGGGAGACCGAGCAGCCCGCCGACTTCGACTTCCAGGGCATCCTGCGGCAGATCGAGCGGGACGTCCGTCCGCAGATCGGCGCGGGTCAGGTCGCCGAGTACATCCCGGCGCTCTCCTGCGTCGACCCCGGCAGCTTCGGCATGGCCATCGCGGACCTCGACGGCAAGGTGTACGGGGTGGGGGACTGGCAGCGGCCGTTCTCCACCCAGTCCATCACCAAGGTCTTCGCCCTGGCCCTGGCCCTCGCGCAGGGCGGTGACGACCTGTGGCAGAAGGTCGGCCGCGAGCCGTCGGGCAACCCGTTCAACTCCCTGGTCCAGCTGGAGTACGAGAACGGCATCCCGCGCAATCCCTTCATCAACGCGGGCGCCCTCGTCGTCACCGACCGCCTCCAGACCCTCACCGGCGACGCGAGCAGCGAACTCCTGGAGTTCCTGCGCCAGGAGAGCGGCAACCCCGACGTCAGCTTCGACCCCGAGGTCGCCGCCTCCGAGTCCGACAACGGTGACCGCAATGCCGCCCTCGCCCACTTCATGGCGTCCTACGGCAACATCGCCAACCCCATCCCCGCCCTCCTCGACCACTACTTCTGGCAGTGCTCGGTCCGGATGAACTGCTCCGACCTGGCCCTGGCCACCCGCTTCCTGGCCCGGCACGGCCTGCGCGCCGACGGATCGCGGCTGCTGCCGCGCCGGCTCGCCAAGCAGATCAACGCGGTCATGCTGACCTGCGGGACGTACGACGCGGCGGGCGAGTTCGCCTACCGGGTGGGGCTGCCGGGCAAGAGCGGTGTCGGCGGCGGGATCGTGGCCGTCGTGCCGGGGACCTGCACGGTGTGCGTGTGGAGCCCGGGGCTCGACCCGCAGGGGAACTCGGTGGCCGGCATAGCGGCCCTGGACCGGTTCACGACCCTGACGGGCCTGTCGGTCTTCTGACCCGCCACACCGCCCGGGCCGGCCCCGGCCGCGCGCCGGGGGCCGTCGGTCAAGGCGCCACCCCCGGCATCCGCCTACCGGCTGCTCCTCACAGCGCCAGCCGGTAGCAGTACCCCCTGCGCTCGGGCTCCGAGCCGGGGACGACGAACGTCTCCGCGAGCCGCATGCCGAGCCGCTCGGCGACGGCGACGGACCGGGTGTTGCGTGCGTCGACCATCGCCGCCACCTCCGGCACGCCCGCGGCCCGCACCCGCGCCAGGGTGGCCTGCGCGCCTGCGGTGACGTACCCCCGGCCCCAGTACTCGCGCCCCAGCCGCCAGCCGATCTCGATCTCGCCGACCGGTCCGAAGTGGCTGTGCGGCCACGGCTGGGCGCCGGTGAAGCCGATCACCGTGTCCGCCTCGTCGAGCAGGGTCCAGAAGCAGAAGCCCCGCTCCGCGTCGTGCTTGCGCTGGCGCGCCGTCAGCTCCTCGTACACCGAGACGCCGTGCGGCTTCCCGCCGTGGAACTCCATGACCTCACGGTTCTTGAACACGTCGTACCAGGCGTACGCGTCCTCCTCGATGGGCACGCGCAGCCGCACGGTGGGCAGCGTGCGGGACGGCACGGCGGACGCCGCGGGAGCCGCGGGGGGCGTGAGGGTCATGTGGGCAGCCCTTCAGATGAGTGAGAGGTACGCCCCCATAGACTGCCCCTTGCCCTGTGCCGTCAAGGCACGACATCGACATCGAGTCTTACGGGAGACCCCGCCGTGACCGAGCCCGCGACCTCGACCCCTTCCGAACACAGCGCAGATGTGATCGTCGTCGGGGCCGGACCCGCCGGCTCCGCGACCGCGTACTACCTGGCCAAGTCGGGTCTGGACGTGCTGCTCCTGGAAAAGACGGCGTTCCCGCGCGAGAAGGTCTGCGGTGACGGCCTCACCCCCCGCGCCACCAAGCAGCTCGTCTCGATGGGCATCGACATCTCCGAGGAGGCGGGCTGGCTGCGCAACAAGGGCCTGCGCATCATCGGCGGCGGCCAGCGCCTCCAGCTGGACTGGCCGGAGCTGGCCTCGTACCCGGACTACGGACTGGTCCGCAAGCGCGACGACTTCGACGAGCAGCTCGCCCGGCAGGCACAGAAGGCGGGGGCGCGGCTGTACGAGCGCTGCAACGTCGGCGCGCCGGTCGTCGACAAGCGCACCGGCCGCATCACCGGTGTCGAGGCGAAGCTCGGCGAGGAGAAGCTGCCGGTCACCTTCCACGCCCCGCTCGTGGTCGCCGCGGACGGCAACTCCACGCGGCTGTCCCTGGCGATGGGCCTGCACCGCCGCGACGACCGCCCGATGGGTGTCGCCGTACGCACCTACTTCACCTCGCCCCGCCACGACGACGACTACCTGGAGTCCTGGCTGGAGCTGTGGGACCGCCGTGGCCCCCAGGACCGTCTCCTCCCCGGCTACGGCTGGATCTTCGGCATGGGCGACGGCACGTCCAACGTGGGTCTGGGCATCCTCAACTCCTCGAAGGCGTTCAAGGAGCTGGACTGGCGCGAGGTCCTCAAGGCCTGGTGCGCGTCGATGCCGTCCGAGTGGGGCTACACCCCCGAGAACATGACGATGCCGATCCGCGGCGCCGCCCTCCCGATGGCCTTCAACCGCCAGCCCCACTACACCAAGGGCCTGCTCCTGGTGGGTGACGCGGGCGGCATGGTCAACCCGTTCAACGGCGAGGGCATCGCCTACGCGATGGAATCCGGCCAGATCGCCTCCGAGGTCATCGTGCAGGCGCACGCACGCGCCACCCCCGCCCAGCGCGAGATGGCACTGGCCCGCTACCCGCAGGTCCTGAAGGACACGTACGGCGGCTACTACACGATGGGCCGCGCCTTCGTGAAGCTGATCGGCAACCCGAAGATCATGAAGCTGGCGGCGGAACGCGGCCTCACCCACCCCGTCCTGATGCGCTTCACGCTCAAGATGCTCGCCAACCTGACCGACCCGACGGGCGGCGACGCGATGGACCGCATCATCAACGGCCTGGCGAAGGTGGCCCCGAACTCCTGACCGACGGGCAGGAGTTGTGACGCGTGGCCCCGCCGGCGCCGACCGGCGCCGCCGGGGCCCACCCGGCGCACGGCACGCCCGTCCTGGGGTGCGGGAGTGGGGTCGCCGCAGGGCCTCAGGTGAGCCGCTGGAACACTCCCCGTATGGACACGGCAACCACGAGCCCCCGCATCGCCACCGGCACCCTCGAAGGGCCGCCGTCCTGGCGTCTGCTCCCCGCCGCCCCGTCCGACGTCGAGCGCATCGCGGAGCTCCGCGCCGTCGTCATGCGGCCCGACCTCGAACGGCTCGGCCGCTACGACGAGGTCCGGGTCAGGCAGCGGCTGCGCGACGTCTTCGTCCCCGCCCACACCTGGCTCATCGAGTCCGAAGGCGCCTTCGCCGGCTGCGTCACGCTCCGCCCGCTCGGGGACACGGCAGCCGTCGACGCCGTCCCGGACAGCGCAGCCGGCACGGACCCCTCGGACGCCGACGCCGTGCCGGACACCGCGGCCGACGGCGACGCGGGCGGTGACAGCGGCCCGCGGCCGGAGAACGTCCACCTCCCGGAGCACCTCCTGCGCACGGCGGGCTGCTACTGGCTGGAGAACTTCTACCTGGCCCCCGCCCACCAGGGCCGTGGCCTCGGCGGCGCCGTCCTGCGCCACCTCCTCGCCCGCACCGACGGCGAGGGCCGTGCCGTACGTCTCGACGTCCTTCAGGGCAGTTCCGCGCGTCGCCTCTACGAACGCCACGGTTTCAGCCTGGAGCGCGAGGACCCCGTCGATGTCTACCTGGTCCGGCCCGCGCGCGTCTGAGCCGTCACCTCGCCGCAGCCGGTCCCGCCGCCGCGACGAGCTGGCGGAGTGCCGAGTGGAAGACCTCGTGGTCCGTCAGCACCGGCAGGATCTCCCGCACGTGTCCCGTCAGTGCGGGGAAGGCCTCCGGGTCCAGCGCGGCGAGCGCGGCGCGGGTGCGGGCCGCGTGGTCCCGCGGTGCCCGGTGATCGACGAAGCTGGCGCAGCCCAGCGTGAGCAGGTACATCCGGCGGTACGTCGCCATGGCCTCCGCCGGAGCCATCCCCCGTGCCAGGTTGGCTGCCACCGCGGGTTCCGTCAGCCGGGCCAGCAACTGCGGTCCCAGCCACGGCCGGGCGCCGCGCAGTGCGACCAGTCCCGGATGTGCCACCAGCAGTTCGTACAGCGCCCGGAAGCGGATCTCGGTCGCCTCGGCCCAGTCCGTCTCCGGCGCGACCTCCGGGATTTCGGCGGCCAGGTGGTCCGTGCACAGGTCCAGCAGCCCCGCGATGTCGGTGCACCGCCGCTGGACGGTGGCGTGCGAGATGTTCAACCGGTCCGCGACGCTGCGGAAGCTGAGCGCCTGCGGACCGTCCCGGTCGACGATCGACAGGGCGGTCCGCGCGATGAGTTCGGGTGTCGCCCGGTCCAGGGAAGGTGATTGCCTCGGCATGGGAGACACCGTACGGTACGGCGTATCAAGCGTCCGCACCCCCTCCCGCCCTGGAGCCTCCATGCTGCCCGCACCCCTCCTCACCCCCGGCGAGATCAAGGCCGCGGCCGACCGCATCGCCGGGCACATACGGCCGGTCGCCGTGGCGCAGGCGGCCCCCGGCCACTTCCTCGCCCTCGAATTCATGCAGCACACCGGCAGTTTCAAGGCGCGCGGTGCGATGAACTTCCTGCTCGCCCACCGGGAGGCGGGCCTGCTCCCCGACGCGGGGCTGACCATCGCCTCGGGCGGCAACGCGGGACTCGCCTGCGCGTGGGCGGCGCGCGAGCACGGCGTGCGGGCGACCGTCTTCCTCCCGCAGACCGCGCCGCCGGTGAAGGTCGCCAGGCTGCGCGCGTACGGCGCGGAGGTACGGCTGACCGGCGCGCGGTACGACGAGGCCCGCGCCGCCTGCGAGGAGTTCGCGGCGGCCTCGGGCGCCCTCGCCTCGCACGCCTACGACCACCCGCTCGTCTCGGCGGGCGCGGGCACCCTCACGGACGAGGTCGTCGACCGCGTCCCGGACGGCGTCGACACGCTCGTCGTCTCGGTGGGCGGCGGCGGGCTCTTCGCCGGAGTGGCAACCGCCGCGCTGGAGAGGGGGATCGAGGTCGTCGCCGTGGAGCCGGAGAACTGCCGCGCCCTGCACGCCGCACTCGCCGCGGGCCGTGTCGTCGACTCCGCGGTGGACTCCGTCGCCGCCGACTCCCTCGGCGCGCCCCGGGTCTCACAGAGCGCCCTCGACACGGCCCGCCGGGCCGGCGTGCGCCCCGTGCTCGTACCGGACGCGGCGATCGTACGGGCGAGGCAGCAGCTGTGGGACGAGCGCCGCCTCGTCGTCGAGCACGCGGCGGCCACCGCCTACGCGTACGCGCCGCAGCCGGGGGAGCGCACCGCGGTCGTGCTGTGCGGCGCCAACACCGGCCTCGCAGACCTCGTCTAGGACGCGCGGGCAAGTCCGTACGGCAGCGGGCCGGGCCCACGGCTGAGGGCCGCCGTCCCCGAGCGGGGGGACGACGGCCCTAGGTCAAACAAGGAACAGAAGGGACGAATCAGAGCACGCGCACGGCGCCGGTCGGCGGGTCGTAGGACAGGGGGCGCTCGACCACACCGGTGCTGGAGTTCTGCGCACCGACGAAGTTTCCGTTACCCACGTAGACACCCGTGTGGTACGCGCTGCCCGCGCTGCCCCAGTAAAGGATGTCGCCCGGCTGGAGGTTGTCCAGGCCGACCTGGGTGCCCGCGGTGGACTGGCCCTGCGAGACGCGCGGCAGGTCGACGCCGATGCTGCCGAACGCGGCCTGCATGAGGCCGGAGCAGTCCCAGGCGTTGGGGCCGGTGCTGCCCATGACGTACGCGTCGCCGATCTGTGCCCGCGCGAACGCGATGACGGAGGCGGCGCTGCCGGAGGCGGAGGACGAGGACGACGGGGACGACGACGCCGAGCTGCCGGAGTCATCGGAGGAGGAGGAAGAAGAGGACGACGACGAGGGGGAGGAGGAGTACGAGGCGAGGGTGGTGCGCTCGGAGGAACGCGAGGCGCGCTCCTGCTCGGCCTTCTCCTCGGCCTTCTTACGGGCGGCCTCGGCGGCCTTCTTCTCGGCCTCCGCCTTGCGGTCCGCCTCGGCCTTGGCCTTCTTGGCGTCCTTCATGGCGGTCTCGGCCGCGGCGTCCTGACGGACCTGGCGGTCGTACTCGAAGGCGATCTGCTGCGTTGCTTCCACAGCGGTGTTGACCGTGGCGGACTGGGCAGGGGCGGAAGCGGCGGTGGTCGTCAGCGTGGGCATCTCGACGGTCTCGTGCACCGGCTCCGCGTTCGCCGGAGCCGCCGCACCAGCCACCGCGATGGTGCTGAGGACGCCGCCGGCAACTCCGGCACGGAGCGCCATCTTCGAGGCGCTGCGGCGGGGCTTCCGGTGGCTGGGTATGTGAGCGGTGTGGGACATGAGAACAACCGCTATCAGAGGTAACGAGTCGGCATCAAGAAACGTGGTGTCCGCCACAGTTGCCATCCAACGGCCTGAATTCCGCGTCCGCGCACGCTTATTGACGCCGTAAAGGGCAAATCGGGCATCACCGCTCAACCCTGTGATCATGGGTTTTCAGCAATACGCCCGAATTGCCCCGACGCCTACCATCCGTTCACACGCATGGCCAAGCCCGCTTTTCTGACGGTCCCTTAGTGGTGACGCAGGTCACAATGTGCGCCGCCCGGCCGGACTTGTCCGTTCGTGAAAGCGTGCACGGGTCCACCCGCCTCCCCGGAACCCCTCGTGCGGGTGAGCGCGAATCCCCTATCACTGGAGCGCGTCCAGCTCCAATTTGCCTGTAGTGGCCATCGCTTGATAGAGCGCCACCTCTCCCACCAGCGAAAACTTCTCCGAATGTCACGTCAGGTGATCACTTGCGCGCTTCCGGTACGTAGATCACCGTGCATCCGCGTTCATGATCCTTCGTCAGGTGGTGGAGATCACAAAGGCGTTGCCGTACCCCGTGTCGCAGATCACAGACCGGCAGGCATAGGATGCGGGGCAGTCAGGCTTGTGAACTGCCTCACATATCCGCGATCTTCATACGGTTCCACCGCGGCGAGGCGCACCGGCCCCCCGCGACGGGGCAAGTTCGAGCCCGGCGCGGTCCAACGGTCAAGGACGACTGGAAGGAGCGAGGAGGGTGAATGCTTACGCGCCCATCCTTGTGCTCGGCGCCCTCGGGGCAGGGTTTGCGATCTTCTCCGTGGTCATGGCCACGCTTATCGGCCCCAAGCGCTACAACCGGGCGAAGCAAGAGGCGTACGAGTGCGGCATCGAGCCCACTCCGACCCCGGCCGGAGGCGGCCGCTTTCCCATCAAGTACTACCTGACGGCGATGCTGTTCATCGTCTTCGACATCGAGATCGTCTTCCTCTACCCCTGGGCGGTCTCCTTCGACGCCCTGGGGATTTTCGGGCTCGTCGAGATGCTGCTCTTCGTGCTCACCGTTTTTGTCGCGTACGCGTACGTATGGCGTCGCGGCGGCCTGGAATGGGACTGAGGGGCTGAGGGAACACCCATGGGACTCGAAGAGAAACTGCCGAGCGGCTTTCTGCTGACGACGGTCGAACAGGCCGCGGGCTGGGTGCGGAAGTCCTCCGTCTTCCCCGCGACCTTCGGCCTCGCCTGCTGCGCCATCGAGATGATGACGACGGGAGCGGGCCGCTACGACCTGGCCCGCTTCGGCATGGAGGTCTTCCGCGGCTCGCCCCGGCAGGCCGACCTGATGATCGTGGCCGGCCGGGTCAGCCAGAAGATGGCGCCGGTGCTGCGACAGGTCTACGACCAGATGCCGAACCCCAAGTGGGTCATCTCCATGGGGGTTTGCGCCTCCTCGGGCGGCATGTTCAACAACTACGCGATCGTGCAGGGCGTCGACCACATCGTGCCGGTCGACATCTACCTGCCCGGCTGCCCGCCCCGCCCCGAGATGCTGATCGACGCGATCCTCAAGCTGCACCAGAAGATCCAGGGCTCCAAGCTCGGCGTCAACGCGGAGGAAGCGGCCCGCGAGGCGGAGGAAGCAGCTCTCAAGGCGCTCCCCACGATCGAGATGAAGGGGCTGCTCCGGTGAGCGACAGCGAAGTGAACGGCCGGCACCAGGACGAGAGCGAGCCGCACGGCGTGCCCGCCCCGCGCGGCGCCGGAGCCGAGGTCCTGCGTACCCGCAAGGGCATGTTCGGTGCCAACAACGGCGGTGACACCACCGGTTACGGCGGACTCGTCCGCACGGTCACCTTCCCCGGCGAGTCCTCGCGGCCCTACGGCGGCTGGTTCGACGAGGTGGCGGACGAGCTGGAGGGCGCGCTGGAGGAGCAGGACCTGCTCCCCTCGAACGTCATCGAGAAGACGGTCGTGGACCGCGGCGAACTCACCTTCCACATCGCCCGCGAGCACCTTCTGACGGTGGCCCGCACGCTGCGCGACGACCCGGCCCTGCGCTTCGAGCTGTGCACCGGCGTCAGCGCCGTGCACTACCTGGAGGACAAGGGCCGCGAGCTGCACGCCGTCTACCACCTGCGCTCACTCACCCACGGCCGGCTGATCCGCCTCGAAGCCGGCGCCCCCGACGCCGACCCGCACGTGCCGTCCCTGGTGTCGGTCTATCCGACCAACGACTGGCACGAGCGCGAGGCGTACGACTTCTTCGGTCTGATCTTCGACGGCCACCCCGCCCTCACCCGGATCATGATGCCGGACGACTGGCAGGGCTTCCCGCAGCGCAAGGACTATCCCCTCGGCGGCATCGCCGTCGAGTACAAGGGCGCCCAGATCCCGGCTCCGGACCAGCGGAGGTCGTACTCGTGACCACCCCCCCTTCTTCCCCTTCTTCCGCCTCGGCTCGCGAGACCACCGAGGGCACCGTCTACACGGTCACCGGTGGCGACTGGGACGAGGTCGTCCAGGCCGCGTCGAAGGCCGACGACGAGCGCATCGTCGTCAACATGGGCCCCCAGCACCCGTCCACGCACGGCGTGCTGCGGCTGATCCTGGAGATCGACGGCGAGACCGTCACCGAGGCCCGCTGCGGCATCGGCTACCTCCACACCGGTATCGAGAAGAACCTCGAATTCCGGAACTGGACGCAGGGCACCACCTTCGTCACGCGCATGGACTACCTGACGCCGTTCTTCAACGAGACCGCGTACTGCCTGGGCGTCGAGAAGCTGCTCGGCATCACCGACCAGATCCCCGACCGCGCCAGCGTCATCCGTGTCCTGCTGATGGAGCTCAACCGGCTCTCCTCGCACCTGGTGTGCATCGCCACCGGTGGCATGGAGCTCGGCGCCACCACGATCATGATCTACGGCTTCCGGGACCGCGAACTCATCCTGGACGCCTTCGAGCTGATCACCGGACTGCGGATGAACCACGCGTTCGTCCGGCCCGGCGGCCTCGCCCAGGACCTCCCGCCCGGGGCCATGGACAAGCTCGGCGAGCTCCTGAAGACCATGCGCAAGAACCTGCCGGAGTACGACAAGCTCGCCACCGGCAACCCCATCTTCAAGGCCCGCATGCAGGACGTCGGCTACCTCGACCTCACCGGCTGCATGGCGCTGGGCGCCACCGGGCCGGTACTCCGCTCGGCCGGACTGCCGCACGACCTGCGCAAGACCGACCCGTACTGCGGTTACGAGACGTACGACTTCGAGGTCCCCACCGCGGACACCTGCGACTCCTACGGCCGTTTCCTGATCCGCCTCGAAGAGATGCGCCAGTCCCTCGACATCGTCGAGCAGTGCCTGGAGCGGCTCAAGAAGCCCGGTGACGTCATGGTCGCCGACAAGAAGATCGCCTGGCCCGCCCAGCTGGCCATCGGCGCCGACGGCCTCGGCAACTCGCTCGACCACATCAAGAAGATCATGGGCACCTCGATGGAGGCCCTGATCCACCACTTCAAGCTGGTCACCGAGGGCTTCCGGGTCCCGGCGGGCCAGGCCTACGCGGCGGTCGAGTCCCCCAAGGGCGAACTGGGCGTGCACGTCGTCTCCGACGGCGGCACCCGCCCCTACCGGGTCCACTTCCGCGACCCGTCCTTCACCAACCTCCAGGCCATGGCGGCGATGTGCGAGGGCGGCCAGGTCGCCGACGTCATCGTCGCCGTCGCGTCCATCGACCCCGTGATGGGAGGCGTCGACCGATGACCGATGTGTCACTGGGCATGCCCCAACTGCCCGCCCCCGCCTACCCGGACGAGGTCCGCACCCGTCTGAAGGCGGACGCGCGGGAGGTGATCGGCCGCTACCCCGACAGCCGCTCCGCGCTGCTGCCGCTGCTGCACCTCGTGCAGTCGGAGGAGGGGTTCGTCTCCCGCACCGGCATGCAGTTCTGCGCGGAGGTGCTCGGCCTGACCACCGCCGAGGTCACCGCCGTCGCCACCTTCTACACGATGTACCGGCGCAAGGCCTCCGGCGACTACCAGGTCGGTGTCTGCACCAACACCCTGTGCGCGGTGATGGGCGGCGACGCCATCTTCGACGAGCTGAAGACGTACCTGGGCGTGGGCAACAACGAGACCACGGGCGACGGCAAGGTCACCCTCGAACACATCGAGTGCAACGCCGCCTGCGACTACGCCCCCGTGGTGATGGTCAACTGGGAGTTCTTCGACAACCAGACCCCCGAGTCGGCCAAGCAGCTCGTCGACGACCTGCGCTCGGGACGTCCCGTCGAGCCCACCCGGGGCGCCCCGCTGTGCACCTACAAGGAGACCGCCCGCATCCTGGCCGGTTTCCCGGACGAGCGGCCCGGCGCGGTCGAGGCGTCGGGCGGCGCCGGGCACGCCTCGCTGATCGGCCTCAGGCTCGCCAAGGGCGAGGGGCCGGCCACCGCCCGCGTCGTGTCGCCCCGCTCCTCGGACCCGCACGAAGGACCGGGAACCGACGCGCCGCGGCAGGGCGCCGGCCACGACGCACCCCAGCCGGGCTCCGAGCACCTCAGCTCGCACGACGCCCCGCAGGAGACCTCGGCCTCCGACCCGGCCTCCGCACCCGATCAGCACCCGGCAGGCCCCGCCTCCGAGGAGGGTGAGTGATGACCTTGGCCACCGAGATGACCGGAAACGGCAACGGCAACGGGGACAGCCCCGAGAAACTGCTCTCACCCGTCCTGTCCGCCTTCTGGGACGACCCGCAGTCCTGGACGCTGGAGACCTACCGGCGGCACGAGGGGTACGAGGGCCTGCGCAAGGCCCTCGCCATGACGCCGGACGACCTCATCGCCTACGTGAAGGACTCCGGGCTGCGCGGTCGCGGCGGCGCCGGATTCCCCACCGGGATGAAGTGGCAGTTCATCCCGCAGGGCGACGGCAAACCGCACTACCTGGTGGTCAACGCCGACGAGTCGGAACCGGGCACCTGCAAGGACATCCCGCTCCTCTTCGCCAACCCGCACAGCCTCATCGAAGGCATCGTCATCGCGTGCTACGCGATCAGGTCCAGCCACGCGTTCATCTATCTGCGCGGTGAGACCGTCCCCGTGCTGCGCAGGCTGCACGAGGCCGTGCGGGAGGCGTACGCCGCCGGCTACCTCGGCACGAACGTCCTCGGCAGCGGACTCGACCTCGAACTCACCGTGCACGCCGGGGCGGGCGCGTACATCTGCGGTGAGGAGACCGCGCTGCTCGACTCGCTCGAAGGCCGTCGTGGCCAGCCCCGGCTGCGTCCCCCCTTCCCCGCGGTCGCCGGGCTCTACGCCTGTCCCACTGTGGTGAACAACGTCGAATCGATCGCATCGGTTCCCGCGATCCTCAACCGGGGCAAGGACTGGTTCCGTTCGATGGGCAGCGAGAAGTCCCCGGGCTTCACGCTGTACTCGCTGAGCGGCCACGTCACCAACCCCGGCCAGTTCGAGGCGCCGCTCGGCATCACGCTGCGCCAGCTGCTCGACATGAGCGGCGGGATGCGGGCCGGGCACCGGCTCAAGTTCTGGACCCCGGGTGGCTCGTCGACCCCGATGTTCACCGACGAGCACCTCGACGTGCCCCTCGACTACGAAGGGGTGGGCGCCGCCGGCTCCATGCTCGGCACCAAGGCCCTCCAGTGCTTCGACGAGACCACGTGCGTCGTACGGGCGGTGACCCGCTGGACCGAGTTCTACGCCCACGAGTCCTGCGGCAAGTGCACGCCCTGTCGCGAAGGCACCTACTGGCTGGTCCAGTTGCTGCGCGACATCGAGGCGGGCAAGGGACAGATGTCCGACCTCGAAAAGCTCAACGACATCGCGGACAACATCAACGGCAAGTCCTTCTGCGCCCTCGGAGACGGAGCGGCCTCGCCGATCTTCTCCTCGCTCAAGTACTTCCGCGAGGAGTACGAGCAGCACATCACCGGCAAGGGCTGCCCCTTCGACCCCGCCAGGTCGACCCTCTGGGCCGACCGGCACGCCGACAACTCGGAGGTGAACGCATGACCGTCACGACCAACAGTGCTCCCTCCGGGGGCGGCGAGGCTGCGGTTCCGCCCGAAGACCTCGTCTCGCTGACCATCGACGGCATCGCGATCAGCGTCCCCAAGGGCACCCTGGTCATCCGCGCCGCCGAACTCCTCGGCATCGAGATCCCCCGGTTCTGCGACCACCCGCTGCTCGACCCGGCCGGCGCCTGCCGGCAGTGCATCGTCGAGGTCGAGGGCCAGCGCAAGCCGATGGCCTCCTGCACCATCACCTGCACCGACGGCATGGTGGTGAAGTCCCAGCTCACCTCGCCGGTCGCCGACAAGGCGCAGCGCGGCGTGATGGAACTGCTCCTCATCAACCACCCGCTGGACTGCCCGGTCTGCGACAAGGGCGGCGAGTGCCCCCTGCAGAACCAGGCCATGTCGCACGGTGACGCCGACTCCCGCTTCGACGGCAGGAAGCGGACGTACGAGAAGCCGGTCCCGATCTCCACCCAGGTGCTCCTGGACCGCGAGCGGTGCGTGCTCTGCGCGCGCTGCACCCGGTTCTCCAACCAGGTGGCGGGCGACCCGATGATCGAGCTGATCGAGCGCGGCGCGCTCCAGCAGGTCGGCACCGGCGAGGGCGACCCCTTCGAGTCGTACTTCTCCGGCAACACCATCCAGATCTGCCCGGTCGGCGCGCTCACCTCGGCCGCGTACCGCTTCCGCTCCCGGCCCTTCGACCTGGTCTCCTCGCCGTCCGTCTGCGAGCACTGTGCGGGCGGCTGCGCGACCCGTACCGACCACCGGCGCGGCAAGGTCATGCGGCGGATGGCGGCGGAGGACCCGGAGGTCAACGAGGAGTGGCTGTGCGACAAGGGGCGCTTCGGCTTCCGTTACGCCCAGCGCCCCGACCGGCTGACCACCCCGCTCGTACGGAACAAGGAGTCCGGTGAGCTGGAGCCGGCGAGCTGGCCCGAGGCGCTGGCAGCGGCGGCCGACGGGCTGAGCGCGGCGCGTGGCCGCGCCGGTGTGCTCACCGGCGGACGGCTGACGGTCGAGGACGCGTACGCCTACAGCAAGTTCGCCCGCGTCGCGCTCGACACCAACGACGTCGACTTCAGGGCCCGCGTGCACAGCAGCGAGGAGGCCGACTTCCTGGCCTCGCGCGTCGCCGGGCGCGGCCGGGACCTGGACGGCACGGGCACCACGTACACCACCCTGGAGAAGGCCCCGGCGGTACTGCTCGCCGGGTTCGAGTCCGAGGAGGAGGCGCCCGGCGTCTTCCTGCGGCTGCGCAAGGCGCACCGCAAGCACGGCCAGCGCACCTTCGCCGTCGCCTCGCACGCCACCCGCGGTCTGACGAAGGCGGGCGGCACCCTGCTGCCGGCCGCCCCCGGCACCGAGACCGAATGGCTGGACGCGCTCGCGGGCCGTACGGGCCTGGACGCCGACGGGGAGCTGGCGGCCGACGCGCTGCGCGAGCCCGGCGCCGTCATCGTCGTCGGTGAGCGGCTGGCCGGTGTGCCGGGCGCCCTCACCGCCGCGGTACGGGCGGCCTCCGCGACCGGCGCGGAGCTGGTGTGGATCCCGCGCCGGGCGGGCGAGCGCGGCGCCGTCGAGGCGGGCGCGATCCCCTCGCTGCTGCCCGGCGGCCGCCCCGCGATCGACCCCCGCGCACGCGAGGAGGTCGCCGCGGCCTGGGGCGTCGCCGAACTGCCGCACCGCTACGGGCGCGACACCGGCCAGATGGTGGAGGCCGCGGCGACCGGCGAACTGCTCGCCCTGGTCGTCGCCGGGGTCGAGACCGCCGACCTCCCCGACCCGGCACGCGCGCGCGTGGCGTTCGACGAGGTCCGCTTCCTGGTCTCGCTCGAACTGCGGCCCAGCGAGGTCACCGACCACGCCGACGTCGTGCTGCCGGTGGCCGCGGTCGCCGAGAAGTCCGGCACCTTCCTCAACTGGGAGGGCAGGGCCAGGATGTTCGAGGCCGCGCTGAAGCCGGAGCAGATGACGAGGCGCCTGGCGCCCGGTGACGCGCGTGTCCTGCACATGCTCGCCGAGGCGATGTCCGTGCGTCTCGCGCTGCCGGACCTGAGGTCCGTACGCGGTGAACTGGACCGGCTCGGCGCCTGGGAGGGCCCCTACGCGTCGGCCCCGCTGGAGACATCCAGGCCGCTGCCCCGCGCGGGCGCCGGGGAGGCCGTCCTCGCGGGCCACCGGCTGCTGCTCGACCAGGGCCGCCTCCAGGACGGCGACGAGGCACTCGCCGGCACCCGGCACGCGGCGGTGGCCCGCCTCTCCGCCGCCACGGCACTGGAGACCGGCGTCAAGCACGGCGACGTGCTCGCCGTCACCGGCCCCGCCGGCACGGCCGAACTGCCGCTCCAGGTCAGCGAGATGCCCGACCGGGTGGTCTGGCTGCCGCTGAACTCGGTGGGCGGCGGCGTCCTCTCCGACACCGGGGCCCGCCCGGGCCAGCTGGTCACTCTCGCCCCCGCAACGACCCTGCCAAGCGCCCCGACGGAGGTGACGGCATGACGACGTACACACTCGCCGCGGAAGACCTGTCCGTGTTCGGCACGGACCCCTGGTGGCTCGTCGCGGTCAAGGCCGTCTTCTGCTTCGCGTTCCTGATGGTCACCGTGCTGTTCTCCATCGTGTGGGAGCGCAAGGTCGTCGCCTGGATGCAGCTGCGCATCGGCCCCAACCGGCACGGCCCCTGGGGAATGCTCCAGTCGCTCGCCGACGGCATCAAGCTGATGCTGAAGGAGGACCTGGTCGTCAAGCGGGCGGACAAGGTCGTCTACGTCCTGGCGCCGGTCATCGCGGCGATCCCGGCCTTCATGGCGATCGCGGTCATCCCCTTCGGCCCGGCGGGCAACGAGGTCTCGATCTTCGGGCACCGCACCGCGATGCAGCTCACCGACCTGCCGATCGCGATGCTCTACATCCTCGCGTGCGCGTCGGTCGGCATCTACGGCATCGTGCTGGCCGGCTGGTCGTCCGGGTCCACGTACCCGCTGCTGGGCGGCCTGCGCTCGTGCGCGCAGATGATCTCCTACGAGATCGCGATGGGCGCCGCCTTCGCCTCGGTCTTCCTCTACTCGGGGTCGATGTCGACCTCGGCGATCGTGGAGGCGCAGGCGGACCGGTGGTACATCCTGCTGCTGCCGGTGTCGTTCATCATCTACATCGTCACGATGGTCGGCGAGACCAACCGTGCTCCGTTCGACATGCCGGAGTCCGAGGGCGACCTCGTGGGCGGCTTCAACACCGAGTACTCGTCGATCAAGTTCGCCCTGTTCATGCTGGCCGAGTACGTCAACATGGTCACCGTCTCGGCGGTCTCGGTCACCCTCTTCCTGGGCGGCTGGCGGGCCCCGTACCCGGTCAGCACGTTCTGGGAGGGCGCGAACCACGGCTGGTGGCCGATGCTCTGGTTCGTCCTCAAGGTGCAGCTGCTGCTGTTCTTCTTCATCTGGCTGCGCGGCACGCTTCCGCGGGTGCGCTACGACCAGCTGATGAAGCTCGGCTGGAAGGTCCTGATCCCGCTCTCGGTGGTCTGGCTGATGCTCGTGGCGACCGTACGGGCGCTGCGCAACGCCAACGTCGAGTACACGCAGATCGTGCTGTACGTCGCGGGGGCCGTGGTCGGCATCCTGCTGCTGTCCTTCGTGTACGACGCGATGCGGCGCAGCAAGGCCGAAGAACCCGTGGACACACCCGAGTTCGATCCGACGGCGGGTGGGTTCCCGGTGCCTCCGCTGCCGGGGCAGACCCTGCCGCCGGTGCCGCGCAGGCGGTCCAGGCAGGAGCGGGAGCTCGTTGTCAGTGGCGGCGGCAATACTGACAGCACTGCTACTGAGAGTGACGGAAAGGAGGCGGACGGTGTCTGAGGCAGCTTCCCGGGGAGAGGATCCCCGGACCCCCTGGCAGAACCCCGTGGCCGGCTTCGGCGTGACCTTCAAGGCCATGTTCAAGAAGCGGCTGACCGAGCAGTACCCGGAGACGCCGAAGGTGACGGCGCCGCGCTTCCACGGCCGGCACCAGCTCAACCGGCATCCGGACGGCCTGGAGAAGTGCATCGGGTGCGAGCTCTGCGCCTGGGCCTGTCCGGCCGACGCGATCTATGTGGAGGGCGCCGACAACACCGAGGAGGAGCGCTACTCCCCGGGCGAGCGCTACGGCCGCGTCTACCAGATCAACTACGCCCGCTGCATCCTGTGCGGGCTGTGCATCGAGGCGTGCCCCACGCGGGCGCTGACGATGACCAACGAGTTCGAACTGGCCGACAGCAGCCGCGAGAACCTCATCTACACCAAGGAACAGCTCCTCGCCGGGCTGAGCGAGGGAATGGTGGAGTCCCCGCACTCGATCTTCCCCGGCACCGACGAGCAGGACTACTACCGGGGCCTGGTCACCGAGGCCGCGCCCGGTACGCAGCGGCAGGTCGCGCTCAGCAAGGGGGAGCGGCCCCAGGAGGGCGCCTCCACCTTCGGTGCGGACGAGCCGGCGTCGAGCAGGGTGGTGGAAGCATGAGCGGCCCCGCCCTGACGACGCTCGCCGCCGCCGCCTCGACCGGCGAGGCCGTGCAGTTCTGGATCCTCGGCACGGTCGCCGTCGTCGGCGCCCTGTGCACCATCCTGATGAAGAAGGCCGTGCACAGTGCGCTCTGCCTCGCCGGGACCATGATCATCCTGGCGGTCTTCTACCTCGCCAACGGCGCGTACTTCCTGGGCATCGTCCAGATCGTCGTCTACACCGGCGCGATCATGATGCTCTTCCTCTTCGTGGTCATGCTCGTCGGCGTCACCGCCGCGGACTCCCTGAAGGAGACGCTGAAGGGCCAGCGCTGGCTGGCCGCGGGCTGCGGGATCGGCTTCGGCATCCTGCTCGCCGCCGGCATCCGCAACGCGCAGCTGAAGGAGTTCAACGGCCTCGCCAAGGCCAACGCCGGCGGCAACGTCCAGGGACTCGCAGAGCTGATCTTCACCAAGTACGTCTTCGCCTTCGAGATCACCGGCGCCCTGCTGATCACGGCGACGGTCGGCGCGATGGTCCTCACCAACCGCGAGCGCACCGAGCGCGCCAAGACCCAGCGGGAACTGGCCGAGCAGCGCGTGCGCGAGGGCAAACACCTGCCGCCGCTGCCCGCCCCCGGCGTCTACGCCCGGCACAACGCGGTGGACATCGCCGGTCTGCTCCCCGACGGCACCCCGTCCGAGCTCACCGTCATGAAGACGCTGCGCGAGCGCGGCCAGATCCGGGACGTGTCGGTCGAGGCCATGGACAACCTCAAGGCCCTGGAGCAGCGCTCCGAGGAGCGGCTCGGCCGTGGCAGCGGGGACAACGCCCACCACGAGGCGGCGCCCCGCACCTCACCGCGAGAAGAGGAGGCAGCCAAGTGAATCCGGTCAACTACCTCTACCTGGCCGCCCTGTTGTTCACCATCGGCGCGGCAGGAGTGCTGATCCGGCGCAACGCCATCGTCGTGTTCATGTGCGTCGAGCTGATGCTCAACGCCTGCAACCTGGCCTTCGTCGCGTTCTCCCGGATGCACGGCAATCTCGACGGGCAGATCATCGCCTTCTTCACGATGGTCGTCGCCGCCGCCGAGGTCGTGGTCGGCCTGGCGATCATCGTGTCGCTGTTCCGGTCCCGCCACTCGGCCTCGGTCGACGACGCCAGCCTGATGAAGCTGTAAGGGGTCGTAAAGAATCGTGGAGAACATGATCGCGCTGCTCGTCGCGGCGCCACTGCTCGGAGCGGCCGTACTGCTGTGCGGCGGACGCCGGCTGGACAAGGTCGGGCACTGGCTGGGCACCCTGCTCGCCGCCGGATCGTTCGTCATCGGTGCCGTGCTCTTCCTCGACATGATCGGCAAGGGCGCCGACGAACGGGCCCTGCACCAGAAGCTGTTCAGCTGGGTGCCGGTCGAGAGCTTCCAGGCGGACATCGCCTTCCAGCTCGACCAGCTGTCGATGACCTTCGTCCTGCTGATCACCGGTGTGGGCACCCTGATCCACATCTACTCGATCGGGTACATGGAGCACGACGAGCGCCGGCGGCGCTTCTTCGGCTACCTGAACCTCTTCCTCGCGGCGATGCTGCTGCTCGTCGTCGCCGACAACTACCTCCTGCTGTACTTCGGCTGGGAGGGCGTGGGCCTCGCCTCGTACCTGCTCATCGGGTTCTGGCAGCACAAGCCGAGCGCGGCGACGGCGGCCAAGAAGGCCTTCCTCGTCAACCGCGTCGGTGACATCGGCCTGTCCATCGCGATCATGCTGATGTTCACCACCTTCGGAACCTTCGCCTTCGGGCCGGTCCTGGGAGCGGCGGAGGGCGCGAGCGAGGGCAAGCTCACCGCGATCGGCCTGATGCTGCTGCTCGCCGCGTGCGGCAAGTCGGCGCAGGTGCCGCTGCAGTCCTGGCTCGGTGACGCGATGGAGGGCCCGACCCCGGTCTCGGCCCTGATCCACGCGGCGACCATGGTCACCGCCGGTGTCTATCTGATCGTCAGGTCGGGCGCCGTCTTCGACGCCGCGCCCAGCGCGCAGCTGGTGGTCACCGTCGTCGGCGCCGTCACACTGCTCTTCGGTGCGATCGTCGGTTGCGCCAAGGACGACATCAAGAAGGCGCTCGCCGGATCGACGATGTCGCAGATCGGCTACATGATCCTCGCGGCAGGCCTCGGCCCGATCGGCTACGCCTTCGCGATCATGCACCTGGTGACGCACGGCTTCTTCAAGGCGGGCCTCTTCCTCGGCGCCGGATCCGTCATGCACGGCATGAACGACGAGGTCGACATGCGCAAGTACGGCGGCCTGCGCAAGTACATGCCGGTCACCTTCATCACCTTCGGCCTCGGCTATCTGGCGATCATCGGCTTCCCCGGTCTGTCCGGCTTCTTCTCCAAGGACAAGATCATCGAAGCGGCGTTCGCCGCGGGCGGCGCCCAGGGCTGGATCCTCGGCGCGGCGACCCTGCTGGGCGCGGGACTCACCGCGTACTACATGACGCGCGTGATGCTGATGACCTTCTTCGGCGAGGAGCGCTGGCGCAACAGGGCCACCGCGTCCCCGGCGAAGCCGGACGTCGAGCCCGCCGCCGAGACGCACGGCGCCCACGCCGAGCCGCACCCGCACGAGTCGCCGAGGTCGATGACGATCCCCATGATCGTGCTCGCCTTCGGGTCGGTCTTCGCCGGCGGGTTCTTCAGCATCGGCGACCGGTTCGTCAACTGGCTGGAACCGGTCACCAAGTTCGAGCACCCGCACCCGCCGATCAGCGTCCCGGTCATCACCGGCGCGACGATCGTGGTGCTGCTTCTCGGCGTGGTCGCCGCCTGGTTCCAGTACGGCCGCAAGCCCGTCCCGGTCCTCGCCCCGCGCGGCTCGCTGCTCACCCGGGCCGCCCGCCGCGACCTCCTCCAGGACGACTTCAACCACGTGGTCCTGGTCCGTGGCGGCGAGCACCTCACCCGCTCGCTGGTCTACCTCGACCACAGCGTGGTCGACGGCGTGGTCAACGGCTCCGCCGCCTCCGTCGGCGGGCTCTCGGGCCGGCTCCGCAAGCTCCAGAACGGCTACGCCCGCTCGTACGCGGTCTCGATGTTCGGCGGTACGGCGATCCTCATCGCCGCGACCCTGCTGATGAGGGCGGTCTGATCACGATGTCCTTTCCCCTGCTCACCGCGGTGGCGGTCCTCCCGGCGGCCGGTGCCGTCCTCACCGCCGCCGTGCCCGCCGCCCGTCGCACGGTCGCCAAGTGGCTCGCGCTGCTGGTCTCGCTCGGCACGCTGGTGCTGGCCGCGATCGTGCTCGTACGGTTCGAACCGGGCGGCGACCGCTACCAACTGACCGAGTCGCACGCCTGGATCGCGGACTTCGGCGTCCGGTACGAACTGGGCGTGGACGGGATCGGGGTGGTGCTGGTCGCGCTGACCGCCCTGCTGATCCCGTTCGTGATCGTGGCCGGCTGGCACGACGCCGATCCCCTGGAGACCAAGGACAACAAGCGCTGGCGCCCCACCCAGGGCTTCTTCGCGCTGATCCTGATGGTCGAGGCGATGGTGATCATCTCCTTCGAGGCCACCGACGTCTTCCTCTTCTACATCTTCTTCGAAGCCATGCTCATCCCGATGTACTTCCTCATCGGCGGCTTCGGGGACCGGGCGCACGCCGGCACGGACGAGGCGGCCGCCACCCAACGCTCCTACGCGGCGGTCAAGTTCCTGCTGTACAACCTGGTCGGCGGGCTCATCATGCTGGCCGCGGTCATCGGGCTCTACACGGTCACCGGGACGTTCTCGCTCTCGGAGATCGCCGAGATGCGCGCGGCCGGCACCCTGGAGATGTCGACCAACCTCGAACGGCTGCTCTTCCTCGGGTTCTTCTTCGCCTTCGCGGTGAAGGCCCCGCTGTGGCCGCTGCACACCTGGCTGCCGAACGCGATGGGCGAGGCGACCGCGCCGGTCGCCGTCCTCATCACCGCGGTCGTCGACAAGGTCGGCACCTTCGCGATGCTGCGCTTCTGCCTCCAGCTCTTCCCGGAGGCCAGCAAGTGGGCGACGCCCGTCGTGCTCGTACTGGCGCTGATCAGCATCGTGTACGGGGCGCTGCTCGCCGTCGGCCAGCGCGACATCAAGCGGCTCGTGGCGTACGCCTCGATCTCGCACTTCGGGTTCATCATCCTGGGCATCTTCGCGATGACCAGCCAGGGCCAGTCCGGCGCGACGCTCTACATGGTCAACCACGGCATCTCGACGGCCGCGCTGATGCTGGTCGCGGGCTTCCTGATTTCCCGGCGCGGCTCGCGGCTCATCGCCGACTACGGCGGGGTGCAGAAGGTCGCCCCGGTACTCGCGGGCACCTTCCTGATCGGCGGACTCGCCACGCTGTCGCTGCCGGGGCTGGCGCCGTTCGTCAGTGAGTTCCTGGTCCTGGTCGGCGTGTTCGCCGCCTACCCGGTGGCCGGCGTCATCGCCACCACCGGCATCGTCCTCGCCGCGCTGTACGTCCTGGTGCTCTACCAGCGCACGATGACAGGGCCGGTGAAGGCCGAGGTCAGCGGGATGCCGGACCTCAAGGCACGGGAGCTGGCGGTGGTCGTTCCGCTGATCGTGCTGCTGATCGGGCTCGGCGTCTTCCCCAAGCCGCTGACCGACATCGTCAATCCGGCGGTCACCCACACCATGCACGACGTGAACAAGCAGGACCCCAAGCCTGAAGTGGAGGCCGCGAAGTGAGCGCACCAACTGTCCACAGCCTGTGGACGAACCTGGCGGCGGCGGCACCTCCTCCCGGCTCTCCCGGGTCGGCCTTCGAGGCGCCGACCATCGAGTACGCGCAGCTGTCGCCGATCCTCATCGTCGTCGGCGCCGCCGTCCTCGGCGTGCTGGCGGAGGCGTTCGTGCCCCGCAAGGCGCGCTATTACGCCCAGCTGTTCATCGCGGTGGTCGCGATCGCCGCGGCATTCGCCGCCATCGTCGGACTCGCGGCGAGCGGCTTCGGCACCACCAAGGCGCACATCGCGGCCGAGGGCGCCATCGCCGTGGACGGCCCCGCGCTGTTCCTCCAGGGCACCATCCTGCTGGCCTCGCTGGTCGCCGTCTTCACCTTCGCCGAACGGCGCCTGGACCCCGAGGCGCACGGCAACCGGATTGACTCCTTCGCGGCGGACGCGGCGGCCGTGCCGGGCAGCGACGCCGAGAAGGCCGCGGTCAAGGCCGGGTTCACCACCACCGAGGTCTTCCCGCTCGCGATGTTCGCGGTGGCGGGTCTGCTCGCCTTCCCGGCGGCCAACGACCTGCTGACCCTCTTCATCGCGCTTGAGGTCTTCTCACTGCCGCTGTACCTCCTGTGCGCCGTCGCCCGCCGCAAGCGGCTGATGTCGCAGGAGGCGGCCGTGAAGTACTTCCTGCTCGGCGCGTTCTCCTCGGCGTTCCTGCTGTTCGGCATCGCCCTGCTCTACGGCTACGCGGGCTCGGTCTCGTACGCCAAGATCGCCGACATCGTGGACGGCACCGTCCAGCAGATCGACCCGGCGCTCGCCGACACCATGGGCAACGACGCACTGCTGCTCATCGGCATGGCGATGATCCTGATGGGTCTGCTGTTCAAGGTCGGCGCCGTCCCCTTCCACATGTGGACGCCCGACGTGTACCAGGGCGCCCCGACGCCGGTCACCGGGTTCATGGCGGCAGCCACCAAGGTGGCGGCCTTCGGCGCGCTGCTGCGGCTGCTGTACGTGGTTCTGCCCGGCCTGACCTGGGACTGGCGCCCGGTCATGTGGGGCGTCGCGATCGTCACGATGCTGGGCGGCGCGGTCGTCGCGATCACCCAGACCGACATCAAGCGGCTGCTCGCGTACTCCTCGATCGCGCACGGCGGCTTCATCCTGGCCGGTGTCATCGCGGCCACCCCCGACGGCATCTCGTCCGTCCTCTTCTACCTGCTGGCGTACTCCTTCGTGACGATCGGTGCCTTCGCCGTCGTCACGCTGGTGCGCGACGCGGGCGGCGAGGCGACGCACCTGTCGAAGTGGGCGGGGCTCGGCAGGCGCTCGCCACTGGTCGCGGCGGTCTTCGCGGTGTTCCTGCTGGCCTTCGCGGGCATCCCGCTGACCTCCGGGTTCTCGGGCAAGTTCGCGGTCTTCAAGGCGGCGGCCGAGGGCGGGGCCGGGGTGCTGGTCGTGGTCGGTGTGCTGTCGTCGGCGGTGGCGGCGTTCTTCTACATCCGGGTCATCGTGCTGATGTTCTTCAGCGAGCCGAAGGCGGACGGCCCCACGGTCGCCGTGCCCTCCCCGCTGACGATGACCGCGATCGGGGTCGGCGTGGCGGTGACGCTGGTGCTCGGCGTCGCGCCGCAGTACTTCCTGGACCTGGCGGGACAGGCGGGCGTCTTCGTCCGGTGACCCGCACACGGTCGGTCACCGCTGCCCGGCATCCCTTCTGGGGTGCCGGGCAGCGGCTTTCTGGTCCCGGTTGTCGGTAGGTGCCCCTACCGTGGTGGGAGGGTGCGAAACGGATACGGGGGGACAGTGCGATGACGGTGACGAGTGGGACGGGCGCAATGGTGGACGCGGGCAGTACGGAACCGGTGGCGGTCGAGGCGCGGGGCGTCGCGGAGAGTGACGCGCTGCGCACGCTGCACCGGGTCTTCGGGTACGACGCGTTCCGCGGCGAGCAGGCGGAGATCATCGAGCAGGTGGTGGGCGGCGGCGACGCGGTCGTCCTCATGCCGACCGGCGGCGGAAAGTCGCTCTGCTACCAGATCCCGTCCCTGGTCAGGCCCGGGGTGGGCGTGGTCATCTCGCCGCTGATCGCGCTGATGCAGGACCAGGTGGACGCCCTGCGGGCGCTCGGGGTGCGCGCCGGGTTCATGAACTCCACGCAGGACTTCGACGAGCGGCGGACGGTCGAGGCGGAGTTCCTGGCCGGCGAGATCGACCTGCTCTACCTGGCGCCCGAGCGGCTGCGGCTGGACTCCACGCTGAACCTGCTGGGCCGGGGCAAGATCTCCGTCTTCGCCATCGACGAGGCGCACTGCGTGGCTTCGTGGGGCCACGACTTCCGCCCCGACTACCTGGCCCTTTCGGTGCTGGGCGAGCGCTGGCCCGACGTGCCGAGGATCGCCCTGACCGCGACGGCCACCGCCGCCACGCACAGGGAGATCACCGAGCGGCTCGGCATGCCGGACGCCCGGCACTTCGTCGCCAGCTTCGACCGGCCGAACATCCAGTACCGGATCGTGCCGAAGATCGACCCGAAGAAGCAGCTGCTCGCCTTCCTCAAGGAGGAGCACGCGGGTGACGCGGGCATCGTCTACTGCCTGTCGCGGAAGTCGGTCGACGCGACCGCGGAGTTCCTCGTCAAGCAGGGCATCGAGGCCGTGCCGTACCACGCGGGGCTCGACGCCGGCACGCGGGCGCGCAACCAGTCCCGCTTCCTGCGCGAGGAGGGCCTCGTCGTCGTCGCGACCATCGCCTTCGGCATGGGCATCGACAAGCCGGACGTGCGCTTCGTCGCCCACCTGGACCTGCCCAAGTCCGTGGAGGGCTACTACCAGGAGACCGGGCGTGCCGGGCGCGACGGAGCGCCGTCGACGGCCTGGATGGCGTACGGGCTCCAGGACGTCGTGCAGCAGCGCAAGATGATCCAGGGCGGCGAGGGCGACGAGGCCTTCCGGCGGCGGGCGGCCGCCCACCTGGACGCGATGCTGGCACTGTGCGAGACCGCCCGGTGCCGCCGCGGCCAGCTCCTGGCGTACTTCGGCCAGGAGGGCGCAGCCGAGAAGTGCGGCAACTGCGACACCTGCCTCAGCCCGCCGGAGACCGTCGACGGCACGGTGCCGGCGCAGAAGGTGCTGTCCACGGTGTGGCGGCTGAAGCGCGAGCGCAGGCAGAAGTTCGGGGCCGGCCAGATCATCGACATCCTGCTCGGCAAGAAGTCCGCGAAGGTCATCCAGTTCGATCACGACCAGCTGTCGGTCTTCGGGGTGGGGCAGGACCTCGCCGAGGCCGAATGGCGGGGAGTGGTGCGGCAGTTGCTCGCGCAGGGGCTGCTGGCGGTGGAGGGCGAGTACGGCACGCTGGTGCTCACCGACGCGAGCGGGAAGGTGCTCGGCGGCGAGCACGAGGTCCGGCTGCGCAAGGAGCCCAAGCGGGTCGCGGTGGCACGGGGCGAGCGCGGCGAACGCAAGGCGAAGGCCGCCGCGGCGGTCGCGGACCTGCCGGCGGAGGCCGCACCGGTCTTCGAGGCGCTGCGGGAGTGGCGCACCGCGCTGGCGAAGGAGCAGGGGGTGCCGCCGTACGTGATCTTCCACAACGCGACGCTCCAGGAGATCGCGGTGGTGCGGCCTGGTTCGATGGCGGAGCTCGGGGCGATCGGGGGACTGGGGGAGAAGAAGCTGGCCACGTACGGGGAGGGTGTGCTGGAGGTCCTGGCGGGGTTGGACGGGGGGCGGGGGGAGGAGGCTTCGGTGCCGGCTCCTTCTGCGGCTCCTTCTGCGGTTGCGGCTGCGGCTTCTGCGCCGGCTGCGGCTGCTTCGGGCCCGGCCCCGGTTGCTTCGGCTTCGGGCGGCCCAGCTGCGGCTTCCGCTTCCGCTTCGGCTTCCGCGCGAGGGGGTTCGGAGCCCGAGTGGGACTGGGATGCGGAGCCGGAGGCGGACTGGGCGATGGAGCCGCCGCCGGAGGACTAGGGCAGGTGCGGGCCGCTGTGGGGCCGGCGGGGGCGGCGGGCCGCTGCGGGGGCGGTGGGCCGCTTCGCGGGTTCGGCCCCTCCCCGCCCCTTCCCGAAACCGCCGGCCGCGGGGCCGGGGTGCGTCTGCGGGTGTGTGGGGGCTGATCGCGCAGTTCCCCGCGCCCCTTGAGGGGCTTGTGAGGGGCTTGCCCTCGGTTTCGGGGAGGGGGCGGGGGGATCTGCGCCGGTCCTGGTGCAAGGGTGCTGCGCCGGAATTGCCGTCTCCAGCAAGGCCTTTCCGGACATTACGAACTCCTTGGCCACTGCCGTCCCAGGGCTCCCCCACGTAACGTGGGTGCCAACGACCTGGAAAGCGAGGCAGCACCCATGCCCGAGCAGTCCCCGCTCGACGTCGCCGAAGGCGATCCCTTCGGCCCGCACAACCTCCCCTACGGCGTGTTCTCCACCGCGGACGCGCCCGAGCGGCGCCGCGTCGGAGTCCGGATCGGCGGCCACGTGCTGGACGCGGGCGCCGCAGCACTCGCGCTCGGCTCCCCGTACGCACAACTCCTCGCGCAGCCCTCGCTGAACCCGCTGCTCGCGGCCGGGCGCACCGCCTGGCGGGATGTGCGCCGCGCGCTCACCGCATGGGTCACCAGCCCCGCGCACCGCGAGGACATAGAGCCGCTGCTGCACCCGCTCGGCGTCGTGACGCTGCACCTTCCGTACGAGGTCGCCGACTACGTCGACTTCTACGCGAGCGAGCACCACGCGACGAACGTCGGCCGGATCTTCCGCCCGGACGGCGACGCGCTCACGCCCAACTGGAAGCACCTTCCCATCGGTTACCACGGGCGCTCCGGCACCGTGGTGGTCTCCGGGACGGAGGTGGTACGGCCGTCCGGGCAGCGCAAGGCCCCGGCGGACGCGGCGCCGGTCTTCGGCCCTTCGGTCAAGCTGGACATCGAGGCGGAGGTCGGCTTCGTCGTCGGCACGCCGTCCGAACAGGGCAGGCCCGTGGCGCTGGCCGGCTTCCGCGACCACGTCTTCGGGCTCTCGCTGCTCAACGACTGGTCGGCGCGCGACGTCCAGGCCTGGGAGTACGTACCGCTCGGCCCCTTCCTCGGCAAGTCCTTCGCCACGTCGGTCTCCGCGTGGGTGACCCCGCTGGAGGCACTGGAATCGGCCAGGGTCGCCCTGCCGGCGCGTGACGTCCCGGTGCTGCCGTACCTGGACGACGCGGAGGAGGAGGAGCCGGGCGGATTCGACCTCCGCATCTCCGTGACGATCAACGGGGTCGTGGTCTCCGAGCCGCCGTTCTCGACGATGTACTGGTCCGCGGCGCAGATGCTGGCGCACATGACGGTCAACGGGGCGTCGCTGCGCACGGGTGACCTGTACGGGTCGGGCACGGTCAGCGGCGCGCAGAGCGGCCAGCGGGGCTCCCTGCTCGAACTCACCTGGAACGGCAGCGAGCCGCTGGAACTCCCCTCCGGCAGGCGGACATTCCTGGAGGACGGCGACGAGGTCACGCTGACGGCGTGGGCGCCGGGCCCCGACGGGACGAAGGTCGGCCTCGGCGAGGTCTCGGGACGGATCGTGGCGGCGGGCTGAGGGCCCGGGGCCGGGTCTGAAAGGTCCGTTGCGGGGAATCCTGACCGCAGTCGACTGCCGGAGGCCGGTGCTCTCATGACATCCCTGCCACAACTGTCGTTGCCCGAGGAAGTCCTGCTCCTGGGCCTGCATCCCGAACGCGGCGGCATGCGCGTCAGCCGCAGCTATGTCGAGTACGGCGTCGCCGGCGCCGTACTCGCGGAACTCGAACTGGCGGGCTGTGTCGAGCAGGACCGGGGCAGGGTGCAGGTCCGCACCCCGGTCCCGCCGCCCGCCCTGACCACCGGGCCGACGGCGAACCTCGTCGCCGTACAGGTGCTGGCGGGGTTGCCGGGGCCGGGCAAGGGCCGGCACGGGGGGATCCGTACGGCGTCCTTCGTACGGCGCACCCGGCGCGAGGTCACCGGCCAGTACCTGGACCTGCTGGTGCAACGGGGTGCGCTGCGCCGGGAGTCGAAGCGGGTACTGGGGCTGTTCCCCGCGGTGCGCCACCCGGCGGCCGGAACGGACTGGTCCGCCCCGCTCCAGCAGCGGCTGCGTACCGCGGCGAAGTCGGGCTTCCCTGACCACCGTGACCAGCTGCTGGCGGCGTTCCTCTGGGCGACCGACCTGGCGGGCAAGCACTTCAGGGGGAGCGGGGAGCGGCAGACCCGGGCGGTGATGCGGGACTTCGGGCGCCGGGAGTGGACGGCGCACGCGGTGCACAAGGTGGTGGCGGGGGAGAAGGCTGCTGCGCAGGGCGGCGGGGGGTGAGGTGCGGCTCCGCCGCCGGGGGCCGCCTCTGCGGTAGCGGGGCGAGCTGTAGCGGGGCGGGGCGGGGCGGGGCAAGGGTGCGGCTCCGCCGGGGCCGCCCTTGCCCACCCGTTCCGCCCCCTGGGCGGCCCAGCTGCCCAAGGGGGGGTGGGGAGGGGGAGGCGGCCCCAGCTGCCCAAGGGTGGGGGTGGGGGTGGGGAGAGGCGGCCTCCAGCTGCCCAACGGGGGAGCGGGGGTGGGGTGGGAGAGGCGGCCCCAGCTGCGCCAGCGGGTGCGCGGGTCAGCTTGCCGTGCGGGGGATTCGGCGGTTCCAGACTCGGTGGAAGATGGTTTCGTCGCCGTCCTTGCAGGTCACCTCGTTGTGGGTGAGGAAGTCGTCCGCGTCGCAGGTGATCTCGGAGTGGGTGGTGATCTGCGCGTCCCAGCCCGTTTCCGGGCGGCGCAGCCGGATCGTCCAGTCCGAGCGGGTGCGCGCGGACAGCGGGTCCCGCTCGTTGATCGTGTACGTCTCCAGCGCGTCCTCGGTGAATTCGAGGCCGTCCGGGTAGATCCGGGTGCCGCCGTAGCGCGGATCGACCTCCAGCTTCCACTCGCCCTCGGCGACGTCCCGCACCACCACGCGCTCCGGCCACTGGTCGGGGTCGGCGGGGTACCTCACGTCCAGCGGAGGTGACTGTTCCGGCGCCTCGAAGACGATCTCGGGGTGCTCGGTGTGCGTGCGCACCGGCAGTTCGAGGGAGGAGCCCGCCGGGTCGAGGACGAAGCCCGCCGAGTCCGCCTGCGGCCAGATCCACGGCCAGTACGCGGACGAGACGGCGAGCCGGACGCGGTGGCCGGGGGGGAAGGTGTGCCCGACCCCGTTGAGCTCGAACTCGACGTCCTCGGTGGCGCCCACCGGCCAGGCGTCCGACCGGTCCCGGCCGTGGCGGGCGGACAGGTTGAGGACGCCCCGGGTGACCAGGGTCGACGAACCGTCGGGCGCCACGTCGCAGACCCGCGCGATCGCCTGGCCGCGGGGCACGTCCATGGTCAGCCGCAGCCGGACCTTCGCACGGCCCAGGATCTCGATCGGCGCCTCGGTGACCGGGAAGTCGAAGCTCGCCGACTTCGCGTCCTCGTCCCGCTGGTCGGGCGGCAGGTCGGAGTCGTTCCCGAACGGGAAGAACCGGCCGGCGTCCAGCCCCGTGTGCATCGGCGAGTCGACGACGACCGGCGCGCCCTGGAGTCCGTACGACACCGGGGAGACCAGCGGGGAGGGCCAGGCGGTGTCGGCGACCCAGCGGCCGGGCAGCTGGGGGTAGGTGGTCGCGGGCGGGTGCGACTCGCTGATCCAGGAGCGCAGCAGGGGCTCCTCCATGACACCTGTCGGCTCCTCCTTGAGGTGCTGGTCCCACCAGCGCAGCGTCTCCTGGAGGAAGCCGATCGCGGGCCCCGGCGGCAGCCCGCGGTCCGGGTACTGGTGCGACCACGGGCCGATCAGTCCCCGTACCCGCGCCGGGTCCAGATGTTCGACCAGCCGCAGCACGGTGTCCCGGTACGGGTCGTGCCAGCCGCCGACCGCGAGGACCGCCGCGTCGATCGCCGAGTAGTCCTCGCAGACGCTGCCGTGCTTCCAGTAGTCGTCGCGGGTCTGGTGGGCCAGCCAGGTGTGGATGAACGGGTCGACCGCGTCGAGCCGCTCCAGCCACATCTCCTTCCAGACGTCGCCGACCTGCGCGGGGTCCGGCGGCCTGGACACGAAGGCGAGCATCGTGGACGCCCAGGCGTGCATGTCCACGGCGAGCATGGAGCCGCCCATGTAGTGCACGTCGTTGTCGTAGCGGTCGTCGGCCGAGCAGACCGTGACGATCGCCTTGAGCGGCTCGGGCGCGAGGGCGGCGATCTGGAGGGAGTTGAAACCGCCCCAGGAGATGCCGAACATGCCGACCCTGCCGGTGCACCAGGGCTGCTCGGCGAGCCAGTTCACGACCGCGACGCCGTCGGCCAGCTCCTGCGCGTCGTACTCGTCGCCCGGCATGCCCTCGCTGTTGCCGTGTCCGCGCACGTCCACCCGTACCGAGGCGTAGCCGTGGCCCGCGTACCAGGGGTGGCGCTGCTGGTCGCGGGGTGCGGTCCAGTCGCTCAGCCGGTACGGGAGGTACTCCAGGATCGCGGGGACCGGGTGCTCGGTCTCGGGCCGCCAGATCCGGGCGTACAGGCGGGTACCGTCCGGGAGCGGGATCCTGACGTCCTCGCAGGTCGTTGCGTACGGGAATTCAGTGCGTATCTGCATGGGAGAAGTCACCTCGGTGGAGCTCAGTGAACGGGGTGCATGGTGCGCTTGAGCCAGGGGGCGGCGGCGATGACGGCCAGGCCCGCAGCGACCGCGACGGCGCCGTTGACGCCGAAGTAGGCGGGGTTGGACACCTGTCCGTACAACTTCACGGTCTGTGCCTGGATGCCGTTGGCGAGCGCGAGGGAGAGGAACCAGAGGGCCATGGTCTGGCTGGCGAAGGCCTTGGGTGCCAGCTTGGTGGTGGCGGACATGCCCGACGTCTGTAGCAGGATGTCGCCGAGCCCGAGCAGCAGGTACGAGCCGACGATCCACCAGGCGGCCATCTTGTACGTGTCGCCGGTGTGCCCGGAGGTGGGCAGCACCATCAGCAGGAACGACAGACCGCCCAGGATCACACCGATAGCGATCTTGTTGGACGCGTGCGGCTGGCGCGTGCCCATCCGTACCCACAGGGCGGCGACGACGGGGGCCAGCAGCACCTCGAAGGCGCCGAGCGCGGACGCGTACCAGCTGACCGGGAAGTCGAAGCCGAGGATGTGCGTCTCGGTGTTGGTCGAGGCCAGCAGCATCATCGTCGAGTACGCCTGGAAGAGGATGAAGTTGAACGCGACGGAGGCCAGGAAGAGCACGATGTACGGGCGCAGCCTGCCCTTCTCCTCGCGCGTCACCCTCGGGCTCGCGAACATCACCGCGAAGTAGACGACGGGCGCGATCACCGAGATCAGCGTCAGGACGTCCACGAAGCGGGACATCGTGAGCCAGCCGGCCAGTGCGAGCAGCGTGCACACGGCGGCCACCACGATCAGTCCCACGACGATCGCCCGGACGGTGCGGCGCATCTTGTGCGGCGGCAGTGCGAACTCCGCACGGTTCTTGCGCCCGGCGAGGTGGCGGCGGCCCGCGACGTACTGGATCAGGCCGAACGTCATGCCGATCGCGGCGGCCGAGAAGCCCCAGTGCCAGCCCTTGTGGTCCGCGAGCCAGCCGGTGACCAGCGGGCCGAGGAAGGCGCCGATGTTGATGCCCATGTAGTACAGGGCGAATCCGGCGTCCCTGCGCTCGTCGGCGGTGCTGTAGAGCTTGCCGACCATGTTCGCGACATTGGGCTTGAGCAGGCCGGTTCCCGCGCTGATCAGTCCGAGGCCGACCCAGGTGAAGACGTCGGCGGGCACGGCCATCGCGTAGTGGCCGCAGGCGATCAGGATGCCGCCGTAGAGCACGGCGCGGTACGAGCCGAGGATGCGGTCGGCGAGCCAGCCGCCCGCCACCGAGACCAGATAGACGAGGGTGCCGTACGCGGCGCCGAGGGAGGCCGCGTTGCCGGCGTCCATGCCCATGCCGCCGTCCGCGACCGTGGCCGCGAAGTACAGCACGAGGATCGCCTGCATGCCCAGGAACGAGAACCGCTCCCACACTTCGAGGCCCGACAGGGTCATCAGGCCCTTGGGCTGGCCGAAGAAGGCGGTGTCGTCGCCCGGCGGCGGCTGCGAGGAGTCCCCGGAACCGGCCGCTGCGCCGGACTCCTGGGGCTCCTCGGGCTGAGGGTGAGGCTCTGTGTGGGACAAAGGGCTTACTCCCGGTCTTATCAGGTCACCACGAACATACCGGTGAGGTTCGGACCTCGCGCAGGGGGAGCGGGCCGGGTGGGCTTCCTCGCGCGGGGGGAGCGGGCCGGGCGGGGGTTCCTCGCACGAGGGGAGCGGGCCGGCGGGGTTCCTCGCACAGGGGGCGGGCCTGCTGGGGTCCGGACCTCGGGCGGGGAGCGGGGCCGGGCGGTGGCGGGAAGGTGGCCGGGCGGGGAACGGGGAGGGGCTTCGGGCGGGGCGGGGGTCTCGGTGATCGAAAGTCGACGGGATAGGCTGACTTGTTGAGTGATGCCAGCGACAGATCGACAATCCGTTTGATCGTCAGCAGACAGGAGTAACCCTCGTGACCGTCGTCGGGCCGTTCGGACTGAGCGTGCGGGACCAGGCTCTTGAGACCGATGTCCAGACCGGACTGGCAGCCGTCGAGGAGGGACTGCTCGACGCGACCAAGAGCGAGGTCCCCTTCATCACGGAGGCCGCGCAACACCTCGTACGCGCGGGTGGCAAGCGATTCCGGCCGCTCCTGGTGATGCTGTCCTCGCAGTTCGGCGATCCGCACGCGCCGGGTGTCGTGCCGTCGGCGGTGGTCGTGGAGCTGACCCACCTGGCGACGCTGTACCACGACGACGTGATGGACGAGGCGGACGTGCGCCGCGGGGTTCCCAGTGCGAACGCGCGCTGGGGCAACTCGGTCGCGGTCCTCACCGGGGACTTCTTGTTCGCCCGCGCCTCGCACATCCTCGCGGACCTGGGCCCCGAGGCCGTGCGGATCCAGGCGGAGGCGTTCGAACGCCTGGTCACCGGCCAGATCCTGGAAACGGCGGGACCGCGCGACGGGCGCGACCCGATCGGCCACTACCTCGACGTGATGTCCGGCAAGACCGGGTCGCTGATCGCCGTCGCCTGCCGGTTCGGCGCGATGATCTCCGGCGCGGACGAGAGCGTCACCGACATCCTCACGCAGTACGGCGAACGCCTGGGCACCGCCTTCCAGCTCGCCGACGACGTCCTGGACATCGCCAGCGACAGTCACGAGTCGGGCAAGACGCCGGGCACCGACCTGCGCGAGGGCATCCCCACGCTGCCTGTGCTGCACCTGCGCGCGATGACGCGGGCGCACGGCCGGCCGGAGGACGTCGAGCTGTGCGCGCTGCTCGACGGCGACCTGTCGGGTGACGAGGAGCTGGCCGAGGTGCTGCGCCGACTGCGCGCCCACCCCGCCCTGGAACAGGCCAGGCGGGACACCGTGCGGTACGCCGAGGAAGCGCGGGCCACCCTCGCGCCGCTGCCGGAGTGCTACGCGAAGTCGGCGCTCGCGGAGCTGTGCGACGCGGTGGTGCACCGGGCGGGCTGAGTCCCGGCGGGCCGTTGTGGCATTGCGGCCGTCGGGTCGTCGCAGCCGTCGGGACGTCACCGTCACGAGTCGTTGTAGGAGCCATCTGTTCCCTCTCGCCACCCACGGGGGAGGGACGGGTGGCTTCTGTCATCCCCTGGGTGTAGATGAGGTTGATGCCGGGGGCTGACGCATTGTGCGCGGGATTTTGGTCAGATTGACCTCACCACTCCTTACCAATTCGGGCGAGAATGGCGGCGCGGGGTGGAGATGAGTGCAGACGGCCGCCAACCACGGAGGTAGGGCACACATGGCACCGAACGGCACGGCACAGAGCACCAGCACCGACGGGACCGGGCCAGTGCGCCGCCGCAAGGCAGCGCGTTACGTCGTCCCGGTCGCGGTGGCGGGGGTGGCCGCGGCGACCATCGGTCTCGTCCCGGCGCTGGCGAACGCGGGGGACCCGGACCTGCCGCAGATCACCGCGCAGCAGCTCATAGAGAAGATGGCCGCATCGGACACCCAGCAGCTGTCCGGCACGGTGAAGGTCAGCACGGACCTCGGGCTGCCTTCCCTCGACGGCCTGGCGGGCAGCTTCGGCGGCGCCACGGGCGGCAAGGGCGAGGACGGCTCGGGCGCCGACCCGCAGGCCAAGCTGATGCAGCTCGCCTCGGGCACACACACGCTGCGCGTCGCGGCCGACGGCCCCGACCGGCAGAAGATCTCGCTCCTGGACGACGCCGCCGAGTACAGCCTGATCCACAACGGCGACGAGGTCTGGGCCTACGACAGCGCCTCGAACGAGGCGTTCCACGCCAAGGCCCCCAAGGACGCCGGGCACCGCGCCGAGCAGCCCGGCAAGCAGGAGAAGCTGCCCGAGGGGATGCCGACCACGCCCAAGCAGTTCGCCGAGCAGGCGCTGAAGATGGCGGGCAAGGACACCTCGGTGACCGTCGACGGCTCCGCGCAGGTGGCCGGCCGGGACGCCTACCAGCTGCTGATCAAGCCCAAGCAGACCGGTTCCACGGTCGGCGAGATCCGGGTGGCGGTCGACGCGGAGACGGGCACCCCGCTGAAGTTCACGCTGCTGCCGAGCGCGGGCGGCAAGGCCGTGGTCGACGCGGGCTTCACCAAGGTCGACTTCGCCGCACCGGCCGCGAGCACCTTCGACTTCAGCCCGCCCAAGGGCGCGAAGGTGACCGAGGCCGACCGGCTCAAGGAAGGCCCCGCGGGGAAGAACGACAAGGAGCTGCAGAAGGAGTTCGGGAAGAACTTCGGCAAGTCCTTCGAGAACGGTGAGAAGGGCCTCGGCAAGGGCGGTGGCGTCAAGGTCATCGGCGAGGGCTGGACCTCCGTCGCGCAGCTCGGCTCCGGGGACCGGACCGCCGCACCCGGCACGGACGCGGGACAGCGCAAGGAGCAGCTGCCTGCCGAGGCGCAGGGCCTGCTCGACTCGCTGGGCGACAAGGTGAGCGGCAAGTTCGGCGAGGGCCGGATCTTCTCGACCCGCCTGGTCAACGCCCTGATGACGGACGACGGCAAGGTGTACGTCGGCGCCGTCACCAAGGACGCGCTGCTGAAGGCCGCCAACGCCGCCGAGTAGGACGCCGAGGGGACGCCGAGGGGACGCCGAGGGGCAAGAACGAGGGAGCCGGCCGGATGGGGGACGAGCTGTCTGCGGCAGAGAGACCACCGGTGCCGCCCGTGATCGACACCCGCGGGCTCACCAAGCGGTTCCGCGGCGGACAGCTCGCCGTCGACGGCCTCGACCTCCGGGTCCCGGCCGGCAGTGTGTTCGGCTTCCTCGGGCCGAACGGCTCGGGGAAGACGACCACCATCCGGATGCTGCTGGGTCTGATCGAGCCAACCTCGGGCGCGGCGCGGGTGCTCGGCGAACCGATGCCGCGTGCCGCCCGCAGCGTCCTGCCGCGGGTGGGCGCCCTCATCGAGGGACCGGCGCCGTACGGGTTCCTCTCCGGCCGCGACAACCTCGCCCGGTACGACGCCGCCGACCCGAGCGCCGACCCGCGCACCCGGCGGGCCCGGGTATCGGCGGCGCTCGACCGGGTCGGGCTGGCGGCTGCCGGGGCCAAGAAGGCGCGGGCGTACTCCCTGGGCATGAAACAGCGGCTCGGCCTCGCCGCGGCCCTGCTGCGGCCCCGCGAACTGCTCGTCCTGGACGAGCCGACGAACGGCCTCGACCCGCAGGGCATGCGCGAGATCCGTGCCCTGGTCCGCGAACTTGCGGCCGACGGCACGACGGTCTTCCTCTCCTCCCACCTGCTGGACGAGATCGAGCAGCTCTGCACGCACGCGGCCGTGATGGCCCAGGGCCGCCTGCTCGTCCAGGGCCCGGTCGCCGAGCTCGCGACAGGCGCCCGGGGCCGCCTGGTGGTGAGCACCCCCGACCCGGGTGACGCGGCCCGGGTCCTCAAGGAGCAGGGCGTCACCGACCTTGAGACCGGCGAGGGCCGGGTCACCGGGGCCGCGCCGCCCCCCGGCCCAGGTCTCGCGGACCTCAACGCGGCTCTCGTGCACGCCGGCGTCCGGGTCACCGGCTTCGGGGTCGAACGGGCCTCGCTGGAGGACGCGTTCGTGGCACTGACCGGGGAGGGCTTCGATGTCACGGGATGAGGTCGGGCACGGAGGCACGCGTGGCGGTGAGGGTCGCCGTGTGGCCGGTCCAGGCGGTGCTCAAGGCCCGCGTGTGGCCGGGCCCAGTGTGGAGGGCCCGCGTGGGGCCGGTCTAGGTGGTGCTGAGGTCCCGCGTGTGGCCGGGCCCGGCGTGGTGCCGCCCGTGCGCAGGCACGGTGGGTCGGGGCTGCTCAGGTCCGAGCTGAAGGTCACCTTCCGGCGGTGGCGCACCCTCGCGTTGCTGGTGGTACTCGCCGCGGTGCCCGTCCTCATCGCCGTCGCGGTGCGTATCGAGACCGGCGACGGGTCCTCGGAGCTCGACGGCGGACGTGGCCCCGCCTTCCTCTCCCAGATCACCCACAACGGTCTCTTCCTGGTCTTCGCGGCCCTCGCCGCCACCCTCCCGGTGTTCCTGCCCATGGCCGTGGCCGTCGTCTCGGGCGATGCGATCGCGGGCGAGGCCGGCGCTGGAACGCTGCGCTATCTGCTGGTCGCGCCCGCGGGCCGCACCCGGCTGCTGCTCGTCAAGTACGCGACGACACTGGCATTCTGCCTGGTCGCGACCCTCGTGGTGGCGGCGTCCGCGCTCGCGGCGGGGGCGCTGCTGTTCCCGGTCGGGGAGGTGATGACGATCTCTGGCGTGCCGATCGGCTTCGGTCAGGGACTGCTGAGGGTGGTGGCGATCGCGGTGGTGGTCGCGGCCTCGCTGGCCGGGTTCGCCGCGCTCGGGCTCTTTCTCTCGACGCTCACCAACAGCGGCATCGCGGCGATGGCGGCGGGCGTCGGCCTGCTGATCACCGTGCAGATCCTGGACACGATCCCGCAGCTCGACGCGATCCACCCGTATCTCTTCCCGCACTACTGGCTGTCCTTCGCGGACCTGCTGCGCGAGCCCGTCTACTGGGACGAGCTGTGGAAGAACCTCGGTCTTCAGGGGGTGTACGCGGCGGTGTTCGGCGCGGCGGCCTGGGCGAGGTTCACCACCCGCGACATCACGGTCTGAGCGGGGCGGTACGAGGCGATACGGGGCGTTACGGGGGGGGCCTGGCGAGGTGCCGGCCGGGGACGCCACCGGGTCGGTCGCCTGCCGGGTGAGGCCGAGGGGCGCCAGGAGGGGGACGTACGAGGCCTGCCCCGTACATCCCCCTCCGGCGCGCGGGACCGGCCCTGAGCCTGTGCCGTATCGAGCCGTCCCCCGATGCGGCTCGACACGACACGGACCGTTCCCCCTCGGAGGGTCATTCTTGGAGTCCTCGCTTCCGCTGTCAATACGCCACAGGTCGCCGCCCCGCTACACTCCCCGCGTGAGCGCGACGCCCAACCCGCAGCGACGCAGCGAGAAGTCGCGTCAGGCGATCCTCGCCGCAGCCATCGACCTGTGTACCGAAAAGGGGTACGGGGGCGTCACCGTGGAAGCCATCGCGGCCCGCGCCGGGGTCAGCAAGAAGACGATCTACCGCTGGTGGGCGTCGAAGGGCGCCGTCATGCTGGAGGCGCTCGGCCAGCACAGCGACTCGAACGCGCCGTTCCCCGACACCGGCGACCTCGCCGCCGATCTGTACGCGCAGATGACCGGGGTGGTGCGGGTGCTCACGTCCCCGCCGTACGGGCCCGTGTACATCGGCATCCTCTCCGAGCTGCACGACGACGAGGACCTGACCAGGGCGGTCCACACGCAGATCATCACCCCGCGCTTCACCGCCGCCGTGAACCGGCTCAAGAGCGCCCAGCGGCAGGGCGTGCTGCCCGAGGGGGCCGACCTGGAACTGGCCGTCGAGCTGCTCTACGGCCCGCTCTACTACCGGTACGCGCTGCGCAAACCGCCGCACAGCCCGGCACGTACGGCGGAGCTGGTCACCCATGTGCTGCGGACGCTGGGCGGCCGGGTCTGACGGCCCGGCCGCAGGCAGTGGACTGCCGCCCCTGACGCGGAGTTGACGCGCGTCGGGGGCGGCAGGGTTCACTGGGTGCCGCGCCTGCTTCAGAAGGTGAGCTTCCAGCTGTTCAGCGTGCCGGTGTCCTGGGCGGCCACGTCCTGGACACGCAGCTTCCAGCTCCCGTTGGCGGGCTCGCTCGAAGCGTTCACCGTGTACGTCTCGACGACGTCGTCCGCCGAGTCGTTGCTGCTGGAGTTCTTCAGCCGGTAAGCGGTCCCGTCCGGGGCGAGGAGGTCGACCACCACGTCTCCGCGCCAGGTGTGCTTGATGTTCACCGCCACCTTGAGGGCGGCGGGCGCGTTGCCCGTACGGCCCGACACGGTGATCGGCGAGGTCACGGCGGCGCCGGCGTCCGGGATCGCGACCGCGGTGGTGCTCTCGTAGTCCGTGCCGGTCGGCGGCGGTGTGGTGCCGCCGGCGGACAGCGTCCACAGGGCGTACGCGACGGCGTCGCTGTTGCGGTCGAGGGCGGTGTCGTTGATGTTCGTCAGGCTGTCGCACGACGAGTGGTAGCAGCGGTCGAAGGCCTGGCCCGAGGTGCCGCCCCACTTCTGCGCCTGCGCGGCCGTCTTGCGGTAGTCCGCGCCGGAGAACAGCCCGCCGACCGGTATGCCGACGCTCTTGAACGGGGCGTGGTCGGAGCGGCCGTCGCCCTCGGTCTCGATCTCGGTGGGGACGCCGAGGCCCGCGTAGTAGTCCTTGAAGGTCTTCTCGATGGCCGGGTCGTCGTCGTAGACGAAGTAGCCGGGGTTCGGCGAGCCGATCATGTCGAAGTTGAGGTAGCCGGCGAACTTTGCCCGCTCGGTGGCCGGCAGGCTGTTCACGTACGCCTTGGAGCCGAGCAGCCCCAGCTCCTCCGCACCCCACCAGCCGAACCGCAGGTGTTTGTCCGGCTTGAGCTGCGCACGGGAGACGGCGAGCGCGGCCTCCAGGACGGCGGCGGAGCCCGACCCGTTGTCGTTGATCCCCGCGCCGGAGGTCACCGAGTCGAGGTGCGCGCCGGCCATCAGGACCTTGTTGGCGTCGCCGCCGGGCCAGTCGGCAATCAGGTTGTAACCGGTGGCGCCGCTCGCGGTGAAGGTCTTGAGCGAGGTGGTGTACCCGGCGGCGTCCAGCTTGGCCTTCACGTAGTCGATGGAGGCCTTGTAGCCGGGGCGGCCGTGCGCCCGGTTGCCGCCGTTCGCGGCGGCTATGGAGGAGAGCTGGCTGAGGTGGGCCTTCACGTTCGCCAGCGGTATGTCCGGCGCGGCCGCGGCGGTGGCGGCCGTTGTCGCACGTACGGGGGCCGGCGCGGCGGCGGTGGTACCGGCGGTGGTCGCGAGCAGCCCGCCGACGGCGAGGGCGGCGACGGCCGCGGCTCTGCCGGTCCTGCGGGATCTGCTACGGGCGGAGGGAAGCGTCATGTGGGGGCTCCGGATTTCCGAACGGGGACGGGACGGAACGTGCGGGAACTGGCCGAACGGGTGGGACCTGTAAGGCAGTTGAGCGGTGACGCGTGCGCTGTGCGTGCCTGATGTTCAGTGAGAGTTCGCTCCACCGTCAAGGGCGTAATCCGGTCACGACCGTTCGAATAACGGACTTGGCCGATCACGGCCGGTCGGACGCGGTACGCGCGGGCGGTCCGGGCCTATGTGCCCGGACAGGACCGGCTACCGCCTCTCCGGCACCGCCCCCGGGTCGGTCGCCCGTACCGCCCCCGGGTCGGCCATCTGTACCGTCCCCGGTTCCGCCACCGGCAGTGTTTCCGCCGCGCCGGGCGCCGTCGCGGTGGTGGCGGTGGCGGTGCGGGCGCGCGTCGCGGCGGCCGTTCTGGCCGTTCGTACCGCGTCCCAGGTCAGCAGGGTCAGTGCCACCCACACCAGGGCGAACCCCGCCCACCGCTCGGCCGGCATCGCCTCGTGGAAGTACACGACGCCCAGGGCGAACTGGAAGACCGGGGCCAGGTACTGCAACAGCCCCAGCGTCGACAGCGGCACCCTGATCGCCGCCGCGCCGAAGCACACCAGCGGGACGGCGGTGACCAGGCCCGTCGCGGCGAGCAACGACGCGTGCCCGGCGCCGTGCGCGCCGAAGGCCAGGCCGCCGGAGGTGCCGAGCCAGATCAGGTATCCCAGGGCGGGCAGGAACTGGATGGCCGTCTCGGCGGCCAGGGATTCGAGGCCGCCCAGGTTCACCTTCTTCTTCACCAGCCCGTAGGTGGCGAACGAGAAGGCCAGGACGAGCGAGATCCACGGCGGCTGCCCGTACCCCACGGCCAGCACCACGACCGCCGCCGCGCCGACCCCTACCGCGGCCCACTGCGCGGGCCGCATCCGCTCGCCGAGCAGCAGGACGCCCATGGCGATGGTGACCAGCGGGTTGATGAAGTAGCCGAGCGACGCCTCCACCACGTGACCGGAGTTGACCGACCAGATGTACAGGCCCCAGTTGACGGTGATGACGGTCGCGGCCACGGCTATCAGGCCGAGCTTCGCGGGCTGTCGCAGGAGCTCACCGATCCAGCCCCAGCGCCGTACGACCAGCATCGCGACGGCCACAACGGCCAGCGACCACACCATCCGGTGGGCCAGGATCTCGATCGCCCCGGCGGGCTTCAGCAGCGGCCAGAAGAGCGGGACCACGCCCCACATCCCGTACGCCCCGATGCCGTACAGCAGTCCCGCGCGCTGCTCCTTCTTCGTGTCCCACGTGTCCGACGACATTGACACCGGCCTGGCCTCCCGTCCGGAACATGCACCCTGCACACACCCGTCGCGCCCGACGGTAAGCCCGCCCGGCCCCGTGTGTCATGTCCGTTCCGCATGACGGTCATGACGGTCATGACGGCCGTGACGGCCGTGACGGCCGTGACGGCCGAGGAGACCGCTCCGGCGCCGGGACGCGCGAGGGGCGCCAGGCCTTGGTGGGCCGGGCGCCCCTCGCGCACGTACGGAAGAACCTGCCGGTACCGGCTCAGCCGACGACCGTCCAGGTGTCCTTGCCGGCGAGCAGCGCACCCAGGTCGCCCTTGCCGTCCCGTTCGACCGCGGTGTCGAGCTGGTCGGCCATCAACGTGTCGTAGACCGGCCGTTCCACCGAGCGGAGGACCCCGATCGGGGTGTGGTGCAGCGTGTCCGGGTCCGCGAGGCGGGACAGGGCGAACGCGGTGGTCGGCGAGGAGCTGTGCGCGTCGTGCACGAGGATCTGCGCCTGGTTCTCCTCGGTGACGGCCACCACCTTGAGATCACCTGTCTGCGGGTCCCGGACCACGCCCTTGGCGCCGTCGGCGCCGAAGCGGATCTGCTCGCCGTGGGTGAGCCGGATCACCGCCTCCTCGGCCTGCTGCTTGTCCTTCAGGGCCTCGAAGGCGCCGTCGTTGAAGATGTTGCAGTTCTGGTAGATCTCCACGAGCGCCGTGCCGGGGTGGTCGGCGGCCTGCCGCAGCACCTCGGTGAGGTGCTTGCGGTCGGAGTCGACGGTGCGCGCCACGAAGGACGCCTCGGCGCCGATGGCCAGGGAGACCGGGTTGAAGGGCGCGTCGAGGGAGCCCATCGGGGTCGACTTGGTGATCTTGCCGACCTCGGAGGTGGGGCTGTACTGGCCCTTGGTGAGCCCGTAGATCCGGTTGTTGAAGAGCAGGATCTTCAGGTTCACGTTGCGCCGCAGGGCGTGGATGAGGTGGTTGCCGCCGATGGACAGCGCGTCGCCGTCACCGGTGACCACCCACACACTCAGGTCCCGCCGCGAGGAGGCGAGCCCGGTCGCGATGGCGGGGGCGCGGCCGTGGATGGAGTGCATCCCGTAGGTGTTCATGTAGTACGGGAAGCGGGAGGAGCAGCCGATGCCGGAGACGAAGACGATGTTCTCCTTCGCCAGCCCCAGCTCCGGCATGAAGCCCTGCACGGCGGCGAGCACCGCGTAGTCGCCGCAGCCGGGGCACCAGCGCACTTCCTGGTCGGACTTGAAGTCCTTCATCGACTGCTTCTCGTCGGCCTTGGGCACGAGGGAGAGCAGCGAGTGCGCGGGCGGGCCCGAGGTGTCGGACGAAGAAGTGACCGTCTCAGTCATTGATGGCCTCCTTGAGGGCCGTTGCCAGCTGCTCGGCCTTGAACGGCATTCCGTTGACCTGGTTGTACGAAACCGCGTCCACGAGGTACTTCGCCCGGATCAGCGTGGCGAGCTGACCGAGGTTCATCTCCGGTACGACCACCTTGTCGTAACGCCTCAGCACCTCTGCGAGGTTCCTCGGGAAGGGGTTGAGATGGCGCAGATGTGCCTGCGCGATGCGCTCGCCGTCCGTGCGCAGCCGGCGTACGGCGGCGGTGATCGGCCCGTACGTGGAGCCCCAGCCCAGCACCAGGGTGCGGGCGCCGTCCGGGTCGTCGACCTTCAGGTCGGGCACCGCGATGCCGTCGATCTTGGCCTGGCGGGTGCGGACCATGAAGTCGTGGTTGGCGGGGTCGTAGGAGATGTTGCCCGTGCCGTCCTGCTTCTCGATGCCGCCGATGCGGTGTTCGAGGCCCGGGGTGCCGGGCACCGCCCAGGGCCGGGCCAGGGTCTGCGGGTCGCGCTTGTACGGCCAGAAGACCTCGGTGCCGTCCGCCAGCTCGTGGTTGGGGCCGGTGGCGAACCGCACCCGCAGGTCGGGGAGTTCGTCCACCTCGGGAACCCGCCACGGCTCCGAGCCGTTGGCCAGGTAACCGTCGCTCAGCAGGAAGACCGGGGTGCGGTAGGTCAGCGCGATCCTCGCCGCGTCGAGCGCCGCGTCGAAGCAGTCGGCGGGGGTCCGGGGCGCGACCACGGGCACCGGCGCCTCGCCGTTGCGCCCGTACATCGCCTGCAGCAGGTCCGCCTGCTCGGTCTTGGTGGGCAGCCCGGTGGACGGGCCGCCGCGCTGGATCGCCACGATCAGCAGCGGCAGCTCCAGCGAGACCGCGAGCCCGATCGTCTCCGACTTCAGCGCGACACCGGGGCCGGAGGTGGTGGTCACGGCCAGCTGCCCGCCGAAGGCCGCGCCGAGGGCGGCGCCGATCGCCGCGATCTCGTCCTCGGCCTGGAAGGTCCGCACGCCGAAGTTCTTGTGCTTGCTCAGCTCGTGCAGGATGTCCGAGGCCGGGGTGATCGGGTACGAGCCGAGGTAGAGCGGCAGGTCCGCCTGCTGGCCGGCCGCGACCAGTCCGTACGAGAGCGCCAGGTTCCCGGAGATGTTGCGGTAGGTGCCCGGGGGGAACGCGGTGGTGGCCGGGGCCACCTCGTAGCTCACCGCGAAGTCCTCGGTCGTCTCGCCGAAGTTCCAGCCCGCGCGGAAGGCGGCCACGTTGGCCTCGGCGATGTCGGGCTTCTTCGCGAACTTCTGCCGCAGGAAGGCCTCCGTGCCCTCGGTGGGCCGGTGGTACATCCAGCTGAGCAGGCCCAGCGCGAACATGTTCTTGGACCGGCCGGCGTCCTTGCGGGACAGCCCGTAGTCCTTCAGCGCCTCCACGGTCAGCGTGGTCAGCGGCACCGGGTGCACGCTGTAGGCGTCCAGCGAACCGTCCTCCAGCGGGGACGTCTCGTACCCCACCTTGGCCATCGGCCGCTTGGTGAACTCGTCGGTGTTGATGATGATCTCGGCACCGCGCGGCACGTCGGCGATGTTCGCCCGCAGCGCCGCGGGGTTCATCGCCACCAGCACATTCGGGGCGTCGCCCGGGGTCAGGATGTCGTGGTCCGCGAAGTGCAGCTGGAAGCTGGAGACGCCCGGCAGCGTCCCGGCGGGGGCGCGGATCTCCGCGGGGAAGTTCGGCAGGGTCGACAGGTCGTTGCCGAACGACGCGGTCTCCGACGTGAACCGGTCACCGGTGAGCTGCATGCCGTCGCCGGAGTCACCCGCGAAACGGATGATCACCCGGTCCAGGCGGCGGACCTCTTTCTCCCGGGCGCGATCCGGGGCGCGCTCCGCTCCGTCTGCTCCGTCGGCCTGCTCGGCCGGGCTACTGACCTGGCTGGTCACTGAACTGGACCTCCCTCAGAGGCGGCGGTTCGAGAACGGCCGGACGACCGGTCGTCCCGTGGCAACCCTACGTCCGCAAGGATCGCTCGCCGCGGCCTTCCCGTATGGCGGAACCGCTTTTGAGACACCTCGCCGACGCGATTCGTCACGATTCACCCGCTCGCCGACCCCGGTACCGCAGACGCCCCGCACCCGCCCTCCGGCCCCGGTACCGCAGACGCTTCCCGTACGTCCTCCGGTTCTGCCCCCGCCGGGTGGGTGGGTGCTCCTGCCGGGGCGCGCCGGACCCGCGCGCCGAACCTTGGTAGCTGACGCACCGTCAGAAATCCAGTGCACCGGCCGGGGCGGCGGTCAGGAGTTCAGGTAGGTGAGCACTGCCAGCACCCGTCGGTGGTCCCCGACGCTCGGCGAGAGGCCCAGCTTCAGGAAGATGTTGCTGACGTGCTTCTCGACCGCACCGTCGCTCACCACCAGCTGCTTGGCGATCGCCGAGTTGGTCCTGCCCTCCGCCATCAGGCCCAGGACCTCCCGCTCGCGCGGGGTGAGGCCGGCGAGCACGTCCTGCTTGCGGCTGCGGCCGAGCAGCTGTGCTACCACCTCGGGGTCCAGGGCGGTACCGCCCTTGGCCACCCGCACCACCGCGTCCACGAACTCCCGGACCTCCGCCACCCGGTCCTTGAGCAGGTACCCCACACCCGTACTGGAACCGGCCAGCAGCTCGGTGGCGTACTGCTCCTCCACGTACTGCGAGAGCACCAGCACCCCGATCCCGGGGTGGTCCCGGCGCAGCCGCACCGCGGCCCGTACCCCCTCGTCGGTGTGGGTCGGCGGCATCCGTACGTCCGCCACCACCACGTCCGGCAGCTCCCCCCGCGCGGCCAGCTCGCCCACGGTCCGCACCAGCGCCTCCCCGTCCCCGACGCCTGCGACCACGTCGTGCCCGAGGTCGGTCAGCAACCGGGTCAGGCCCTCCCGGAGCAGGACCGAATCCTCGGCGATGACCACGCGCACCCTGTCTCCCACGGTTCTTCCCGCCCCCAGCTCCGGTAGGTGCGGCTGTGTCACCGCACTCAACTGCCCCCAGCATCTCAGCATCCGGGGAGGGGTACGGGACGCCGGGTGCTAGCCGCGCCAGGGCAGTTCAGCCGTCACCGTCGTCGGACCGCCGGCGGGGGAGTCCACCACCAGGACCCCGTCCACCGCGCCCAGCCGCTCGGCCAGCCCCGCGAGGCCCGAGCCCCGCGAGGTGTCCGCGCCGCCCCGGCCGTCGTCGGTCACCTGGAGCAACAGCCGCCCGCCGGTCTCCCACACGTCGACCGAGGCCCGGGACGCCTGCGCGTGCTTGCTGACGTTCTGCAGCAGCTCGGAGACGGTGAAGTACGCGATGCCCTCGATGGCGGCGGCCGGCCTGGCAGGCAGCTCCACCTCCACCCGTACCGGAACCGTGCACCGGGAGGCCACCGCGGACAGCGCCGCGTCCAGGCCCCGGTCGGTCAGCACCGCCGGGTGGATGCCGCGGGCCAGGTCGCGCAGCTCCTGGAGGGCCACCTTCACCTCGCCGTGCGCCTCGTCCACCATCCGGGCCGCGGCCTCGGGGTCGGCCGTCAGCTTCTCCTTCGCCAGGCCCAGGTCCATCGCCAGCGCGACCAGCCTGGCCTGCGCCCCGTCGTGCAGGTCACGCTCGATGCGCCGCAGGTCGGCCGCCGCGGTGTCCACCACCACACCCCGGTCCGACTCCAGCTCGGTGACCCGCTCGTCGAGGGCGGAGGGGCTGAGCAGGGTGGCCACCAGCAGCCGGTCCACGGACACCAGGGCCCGGGTGACCCACGGGCAGACCAGCAGCAGGACCAGCCCGGTCGCACAGGTCAGGGCGGTCTCCAGCGGAGCGTCGAGGTACACCTCGTGGTGCATGCCGCCGTAGAGCTGGATGCCGTGCGCGCCGTCGTCCTGAGGGATCGCCCAGCCGTACAGGGGGTAGGCGAAGGACAGCAGCCCGAACGACCAGAAGACCACCGAGACGCTGAACGCGAAGATCGCCCACGGCATGTGCAGGATGCCGTACAGCAGGTGGCGCCAGGACACCCCGCTCTTGAGGACCGCCCCCACCCGGCCCAGCGGCCCGGACCTCGCGGGGCGCAGCGCACGCGGTTCGGGCACGTCCAGGCCCAGCAGGAGCCGGGCCCGCCCCCGCTCCAGCACGCCGAAGCCGCGGAACAGCGCGAGACCGGCGGCGAGCACCGGGATGCCGAGGAAGGTGACCAGCAGACCGGCCCCCAGCGAGAGGGTCAGTACCGCGAGCACGAAGGCCGCGATGCTGATCGGCAGGCCGAACACCACATAGGTGAGTTCGCGCCAGGCGCGCCCTTCGAACGGCGCGCGCAGCACCGGCGGGACGCGGTGCTCCCGGGGCCGGTGTTCCCGGGTGCGAGGTGCGTAATCCGTGGCCATGATCCCCGTCCGTTTCTTCCATGCGCTCATCACGAGTGCGTCGGTTCAAGACTGCGGTGACGCGGTGTCCGGGACCATGCGGTAATTCACCGTCTTCTGCTGGGGTTTTCCCCACCCCCCGCGCCGCGCCTCCCCGCGGACCGGCCACGCCCGGCCGGTGCGCCGGCGCCCGTCGGCACCCGTTCCCGCCAGGGCAGTTCCGCCGTCACGGTCGTCCCGGCGCCCGGCGGCGAGTCCACCGTGAACAGCCCGTCGACCGCCCCGAGCCGGTCCGCGAGCCCCGACATGCCGGTGCCGCCGTCCAGCCGTGCGCCACCGCACCCGTCGTCCCGTACCTGGATCAGCAGCCGAGGCCCGGACCGCCACACCTCGACCGTCGCCGAGCGGGCCCCGCTGTGCTTGCTGACGTTCTGCAGCAGCTCGGACACCGTGAAGTACGCGATGCCCTCGATCGCCTCGGCAGGGCGCCGGTCCAGGTCGGCGTTGACCGTCACCGGCACCGTGCACCGCGAGGCGATCGCCGACAGCGCGGCGTCCAGGCCCCGGTCGGTCAGCACCGCCGGGTGGATGCCGCGGGCCAGGTCGCGCAGTTCCTGCAACGCCAGTTTCACCTCGCCGTGCGCCTCACCGACCATCAGCGCGGCGGCCTCGGGATCGTCGAGCAGCTTCTCCTTGGCCAGCCCGAGCCCCATCGCCAGCGCGACCAGCCTGGCCTGCGCCCCGTCGTGCAGATCGCGCTCGATGCGCCGCAGGTCGGCCGCCGCGGTGTCCACGACCACACCCCGGTCCGATTCCAGCTCGGCGATCCGGCGCTCCAGCTCGCCGGAGGGCGAGAGCAGCCCGCGCACCATCGACCGGTCCACGTTGGAGAGCCCCCGTACGACGAGCCCCAGCACCGGCCACAGCACGAGCAGACTGACCAGCGTCACCGCGAACGTCAGCACGCTCCACGGCAGTCGGATCACCGAGTACAGCACCGACCGCCAGCCCACCGGGTCCTTGAGCGTCGTCCACAGCCAGGGGAAGAAGCCGTCCCCCTCCCGCGCCGCACGCACCGGACTCGGCTCCTCCACCCGCACCCCGAGCAGCACGCGCGCGCGTGCCCGCTCCCAGCGGCCGAGCCGCCGCGCGCCCATCAGCCCCGCCGCCAGCAGCGGCAGCCCGATCACGGTCACGGCGAGACCGGCACCCAGCACGACGGAGATCACCGCGTAGAGGAACCCGAGCAGGGCCGCGGGAAGGTCGAGCAGCAGGTGCGCGACCTCCTTCCACGTGTGCCGGCCGTAGGCGAGGGCGGCGGCGGGAGGGGGCGGGTCGGAGCCGGGCGGTTGCGCACCGGAGCTTGCGGTCATGGCGCCAAGACTGCCGGTAGCGGCATCCGGACGCCATGGGGTGGGCGGGGTGCCGGGGGTGGGGACAACCCCACCGACGTCCGGCGGCGGGCCGCCCCCGGGCGCCGGCCGCGGCTTCCGCGAGTCCGTGCCGCCGCTCGAACCAGGGAGGCACCAGGCAGGCCCTAGACTCCCGTGCGTACAGATCGCGTAAGGACCGAACGACGGCCGACGGCCGACAGCCGTACGACAGGGTGCCGAAAGGCCGGGGAGCGAGGGACGGGACGTGCCGGAACCGACCGTGCCGATCGAATGGGCGACGGAACACTCCACCGCCACCGTGTCGGTGACGCAACACCTCGCCGTCTCCGACCCGGTGACGCAACCCCTCACCGTCTCCGACCCGGTGACGCAGCCCCTCACAGCCACCGTGTCGGCCGCGAGCTACTTCCAGGGCTACTCCGTGGTCGGCCTGCTCGCCGTCGTCGGCGTGCTCTTCGTCGCCGTGGCCTTCGGCGGCGGCCGGCTGCTGCGCCCGGTCGTGCCGACACCGGAGAAGCTCCTCACCTACGAGTGCGGGGTCGACCCGGTCGGCGAGGGCTGGGCCCACACCCAGGTCCGCTACTACGTCTACGCGTTCCTGTACGTGATCTTCGCCGTCGACTCGATCTTCCTGTTCCCGTGGGCGACCGTGTTCGCCGCACCCGGTTACGGCGCCACGACACTGGTCGAGATGTTCATCTTCCTCGGCTTCCTGGCCGTGGGTCTGCTGTACGCATACAAGAAGGGCGTCCTCGAATGGACGTGACCCCCACGGACACCACGGTGGACCTGCCCGCGCCGCAGCGCCTCGGTGTCCTCTCCCGCCTCGCGCCCGAGCCGATGAAGGTGGTCCTCAACTGGGGCCGCAGGTACAGCCTCTGGGTCTTCAACTTCGGCCTCGCCTGCTGCGCCATCGAGTTCATCGCGGCCTCCATGGCCCGGCACGACTTCATCCGGCTCGGCGTGATCCCCTTCGCGCCCGGCCCGCGCCAGGCCGACCTGATGGTCGTCTCCGGCACGGTCACGGACAAGATGGCCCCGGCCGTCAAGCGGCTGTACGAGCAGATGCCCGAGCCCAAGTACGTGATCTCGTTCGGTGCCTGCTCCAACTGCGGTGGCCCGTACTGGGACTCGTACTCCGTCACCAAGGGCGTCGACCAGATCATCCCGGTCGACGTGTACGTGCCGGGCTGCCCGCCGCGGCCCGAGGCGCTCCTCCAGGGCATCCTCAAGCTTCAGGAGAAGATCGCTCGCGAGTCACTGGCCGAGCGGTACGGGAACTCGGCGGGCCGGCCGTCCGTTGCCGAACTGCGGAGCGACCTGGTGACTCCTCCTCCCGCCCCCTCGCCGGGAGTTGGTGACCGGTGAGCGTGTACGACAGCCTGCCCGAAGCGGTCACGGAGATCTTCGGCGCGGACGCCGGTGCCGAGCGGTCGTACGACCTGCTGACGGTCGACGTGCCCGCGACCGGCTGGATCTCCGCCCTCGAAACCGCCCGTGACACGCTCGGGTGCACCTATTTCGACTGGCTCAGCGCGGTCGACGAACCGGGCACGGGCTTTCGCGTGTCCGCCCACGTCGTCTCCCTCGAAGGCCGTACGGTCCGGCGCCTGCTGGTCCGCACGACCGTGCCGCACTCCGCCCCCGCCCTGCCCACCGCGATGGGCGTCTACGCGGGCGCCGCCTGGCACGAGCGTGAGACGCACGAGATGTTCGGCATCGACTTCACCGACCATCCGCACCTCGCGCCCCTCCTGCTCCCGGACACCTTCGAGGGGCACCCCCTGCGCAAGGACTTCGTCCTGGCCGCGCGGGTCGCCAAGGCCTGGCCGGGCGCCAAGGAACCGGGCGAGTCCGCCGCGGCGCACGGCGGTCCCAAGCGCCGGCAGATGCTCCCGCCCGGTGTCCCCGACCCGAACGAGTGGGGCCCCCTCAAGGGCCGGCTCCCGGCGGCCCCGTCCCGCCCGGCCCGCGGCGCGAGGACGGCGGGCACGACCGCCGCCGGATCGACCGCCGCCGGATCGACCGCCGACCGAGCCGCCGCCCCGGGAGCCGCTGAACGCCCGCCGCGCCGCAGCCGCAGCGTGAGCGAAGGGTCCGCGTCCCAAGCCGCACAGTCCGCGCCGACGTCGTCGCCGGAGGCGGCCACCCCACCCCGCCGCAGCCGCAGTGTGAGCGAAGGGTCCGCGTCCCAAGCCGCACAGCCCGCGCCGACGTCGTCGCCGGAGGCGGCCACCCCACCCCGCCGCAGCCGCAGCGCGAGCGAGGGCTCTGCGTCGCAGACAGCGGGTGCGGCGGGAGCCGGTGCGGCGGGTGCGGCGGGTACGGCTGGAGCCGCAGGTGCGGCCGGTGCCGCAGAGGAAGCGGCAGCGGAGGCAGCCAAGGCCGCGGCGGCGGCGGAGGCAGCGGAGGCCGCCGAAGCAGCGCGGGCCGCCGAAGCAGCACCGCCCGCGCGGTCCGCAGCCGGGTCGCCGCCCCGTCGTTCCCGCAGCGCCTCAGAGGGCTCGGCGAGCCAGGCGGCTGCGGGCGCCCGCCCGGAACCGCCTGCCCCGGCGGCCGACGCGGCCCCCAAGGGCCCCGACGGTCCCGCGGAGGCCCCGGCCCCACCCGGCGACGCCCCCTGGCACCAGGCCCGCCCGGCCTTCGACGAGCCGGCCCCCGATCCCGTACCCGCCACGGAGCCCGCCTCCGAGCCCGTACCGGCAACGGAGCTCACCCCCGATCCCGCGCCCTCCACGGAGCCCGACCCCGACGACGACACCCCCACCCACCCCGCCGGAGGCGATACCGCGTGAACGACGTACTCGACGTCGCCCTCCGGCTGGTCGTCGTCTTCGTTCTCTTCCTGGTCCTGCCGCTCGTGGTCGGTCAGGCCGAGCACAAGGTGATGGCGCACATGCAGGGCCGGCTCGGCCCCATGTACGCGGGCGGTTTCCACGGCTGGGCCCAGCTCGTCGCCGACGGTGTGAAGTTCGCGCAGAAGGAGGACGTGGTCCCGGCGGGCGCCGACCGCCGGATCTTCCAGCTCGCCCCCGCCGTCGCCCTCCTCCCGTACCTCCTGGTCCTCCTCGTCATCCCGATCGGCCCGGGCGAGTCCGCCGTCGGCCAGCAGATCGACGCGGGCATCTTCTACGTGCTCGCTGTCATGGGTGTCGGCGTGCTCGGCTCGCTCATGGCGGGCTGGGCTTCGGCGAACAAGTTCTCCCTGCTGGGCGGCCTGCGCACCGCCGCCCAGCTGCTCGCGTACGAACTGCCCATGCTGCTCGCCGCCGCCTCGGTGGCCATGGCCGCGGGTACGGTCTCGCTGCCCGGCATCCTGAACGCCTGGCAGTGGTGGTGGCTGCCCTGGCAGATCGTCGGGGCGTTCATCTTCTTCACGGCCGGACTCGCGGAGCTGCAACGACCGCCGTTCGACGCCCCGATCGCCGACTCGGAGATCATCTTCGGCGCGTACACCGAGTACACGGGACTGCGCTTCGCGCTGTTCCTGCTCGCCGAGTACGCGGGCATCGTCATCGTCTGCGGCCTCACCACCGTCCTGTTCCTCGGCGGCTGGCACGGCCCCTGGGGCGCCGACGGCCTCGGCTGGGTCTGGACGCTCCTCAAGACCGCGGTCCTGTCCTTCGTCGTGATCTGGCTGCGGGTCAGTTACCCGCGGCTGCGCGAGGACCAGCTCCAGAAGCTGTCCTGGACCGTTCTCATCCCGCTCGCACTCGCGCAGATCGCGCTCACCGGCATCGTGAAGGTGGCGATCCAGTAGTCATGGCACCCCCCATCCCAGGGAGCGGCCTCGCCAAGGGCCTCGCCGTCACCCTCCGCACGATGACGAAGAAGACCGTCACCGCGCAGTACCCCGAGAAACAGCCCGAGCTCCCGCCCCGTACGCGCGGTGTGATCGGCCTGTTCGAGGAGAACTGCACGGTCTGCATGCTGTGCGCCCGCGAGTGCCCCGACTGGTGCATCTACATCGACTCCCACAAGGAGACGGTGCCGGCCGCCGCACCCGGCGGACGCGAGCGCAGCCGCAACGTCCTGGACCGGTTCGCCATCGACTTCTCGCTCTGCATGTACTGCGGGATCTGTATCGAGGTGTGCCCCTTCGACGCGCTCTTCTGGTCGCCGGAGTTCGAGTACGCGGAGACCGACATCCACGAACTGACCCACGAGCGGGACAAGCTCCGCGAGTGGATGTGGACCGTGCCGGAACCGCCGGCCCTCGACCCTGCGGCGGAGGAACCCAAGGAGATCGCGGCGGCCCGCAAGACCGCCGACAAACTCGAAGCGGCCGAGCAGGCAGCGGCCGAGCAGGCAGCAGCGCAGGAGCAGGCAGCGGCCGAGCAGGCAGCGGCGCAGGAATCAGCAGCTGACCAGCAGGCCACGGCGGCTGACCAGCAGGCCGCGGCCAAGGAACAGGACGGGCCGGCATGATGACCACCCTCGCCGCTGCCGGCCACGGCTTCCTCTCGCCGACCGGCGTCGAGATCGCCTTTCTCCTGGTCGGCGTCGTCACCCTCGGCGCGGCCGTCGTCACCGTCACCACCAAGCAACTCGTGCACGCGGCCCTCTGGCTGGTCGTCGCCCTCGGCGGCCTCGCCGTCGAGTACCTGCTGCTCACCGCCGAGTTCATCGCCTGGGTCCAGGTGCTGATCTACGTCGGTTCCGTCGTCGTGCTGCTGCTCTTCGGGCTCATGCTCACCAGGGCCCCCATCGGCCGCTCCCCGGACGCCGATTCCGGCAACCGGCCGGCCGCCCTCACGGTGGCCGTCGCCGCGGCTGCGGCCCTGGTCTGGGTGGTCGTGGACGCGTTCCGCAACACCTATATCGACCTGGACGGGCCGGTCCAGGGCTCCACCAAGGTGACCGGCGAGTTCCTCTTCCAGCACTGGGTGCTCCCCTTCGAAGCACTCTCGGTACTGCTCCTGGCCGCCCTGGTCGGCGCGATCGTCCTGTCCCGCAGGAACACCGCGGCGACCGACGAGAGCAAGCCCACCGGCGGCGAGCCGCTCAGGGAGAAGACGACGAAGCCGCAGAAGGAGCAAGGCTGATGCACCTCGCCTACCCGGCCGTCCTCGCCGCCCTCCTCTTCTGCGTCGGCGTCTACGGAGTCCTCGCCCGCCGCAACGCGATCCTCGTCCTGATGTCCGTCGAGCTGATGCTCAACGCCGTCAACCTCAACCTGGTCGCCTTCGACGTCTGGTTCCGCGACACCCTGCACTCGGGACAGGCCCTCACCCTCTTCACCATCGCCATCGCCGCCGCGGAGATCGGCATCGGCATGGCGATCGTCCTGATGGTTTACCGCAACCGCGGCACCTCGGACATCGACAAGCTCCGCGACACCGCCGAACCGGCCGACCCCACGGACGAGGACGCCGACGCGGGCGCGGGCGAGCACGCCGAGGACGACGCGGACCACGCCACCGGCGCCCCGGCACAGAAGGCGGAGGCCACCGCGTGACCACCACGACCCTCGCGGTCCTCGTCCCCCTGCTCCCGTTCCTGGGCGCCGCCGCCGGACTGTTCCTCGGCCGCGCCGCCCCCGGCTTCGTACGCCCGCTGGCCCTGCTGCCGACCCTCGCGGCGCTCGCGCTCGCGATCACCGTCGCCGTGCACCAGGGCGGCGGCAGGGCGATCGATGCCGCCACCCGGCTCACCCCGACCGGCTCGGTCCCCGTCGACCTCGCCCTGCACATCGACGGCTTCGCCGCCCTGGTCGCCGTCCTGGTGACCCTCGTCGCGACCTGCGTGCAGATCTACTCGACGGCCTACCTGCGCGACGACCCGCGTTACGCCTCGTACGCCGCTCTCGTCTCCCTCTTCACCGCCGCGATGCTGCTCGTCGTCTACTCGGGCGACCTGATGGTGCTGCTGGTCGGCTGGGAGGTCATGGGTATCTGCTCGTACTTCCTCGTCGGCCACTACTGGGAGACGCCCGAAGCCCGCGCCGCCTCCCTCAAGGCCTTCCTGGTCACCAAACTCGGCGACGTCCCCTTCCTGTTCGGCCTGTTCGCCCTCGCCGCCGACGCCGGTACGTTCCGGATCACCGGCATCCTCGACGCCGTCGCCACCGGCGGCCTCGACCACCCGACGCTCGTCGCGCTCCTGCTCATCGCCGGTGTGGCGGGCAAGTCGGCGCAGTTCCCGCTGCACACCTGGCTCCCGGACGCGATGGCGGGCCCCACGCCGGTCTCCGCGCTCATCCACGCCGCGACGATGGTCGCCGCAGGTGTCTACTTCGTGGCCCGCCTGCTGCCCGTCTTCGCGACCTCGGCCGCCGCCATGACCGTCCTCGCCGTACTGGCCGCGGTCACGATGGTCGGCTCCGCCCTGGCCGCGCTCGCCCAGGACGACATCAAACGGGTCCTCGCCTACTCGACCGTCGGCCAGCTCGGCTACATGACCGGCGCCCTGGCCGTCGGCGACCGCGGCGCCGCCGTCTTCCACCTCCTTTCGCACGGCGCCTTCAAGGCGCTCCTCTTCCTCGGCGCCGGTGTGGTCATCCACGCCGCCGGCACCAACTCACTGGCGGCCATGTCCCGCACCGGCGGGCTCGCCAAGCGCATCCCGGACGCCTACTGGACGATGACGATCGCGCTCCTCGCGCTCGCCGCGATCCCCCCGTTCGCCGGCTTCTTCTCCAAGGAAGCCGTCCTGGTCGCCGCCGAGCACACCGCCCTCGGCGACTCCGCCACCAGCTCCGCCGGAGCCGGCTGGACCGTACTGATCGCCGGTCTGCTCACCGCCCTCCTCACCGCCGCGTACGCCGTCCGGCTGTGGCTCCTCGCCTTCCACGGCCGCGGCCCCGCCGCCCCCGACCACGGGAAGCAGCCGCTCGCCATGAGCGGGGTCCTGTGGCTCCTCGCCGTCCCCTCGCTCGCCCTCGGCCTGACCGTCGGCGAGCTCGCGGGCTGGTTCGACGTCCACGCCCTGACCCCGACCGTCACCACCGCCGTCCTCGGCACCGGTGTCGCCGTCGTCGGCGCGGTCATGACGTACGGAGCCTGGCGGGCGCTGCGCCACAGGGCAGGCGGCGACATCCCCCTGGGCGCGGTCGCCGCCCACCCGGACGCGGACCCCGCCACCTCCGAGGAGGAGGCGATCGCCAGCCACGAAGCGGTCTACGGCAGCGTCGCCTCGGCGTACGACCCCGGCGACCCCGGCCGCCTGCTGCTCGGCCCGCTGCACCGCCACGCGGTCACCGGCTTCCACCTGGACGCCCTCTACCGCACGCTGTTCGTCCGCCCCGTCCTGGCAGCCGCCGAACTGGTCCGCTTCCTGGACCGCGAGGTCGTCGACACCTACGTCCGCGGCGCGGGCGCCCTCCCGCGGCTGCTCGGCCTCGCCGTCCGCCGCTCCCAGACCGGCAACGTGCAGACCTACCTCGGCGCGCTGCTCGCAGGCTCCGTCGTCCTGGCAATCGCCGCCGTCCTCGTCGCCGCCGGAGCGTGAGCCATGATCGATATCAGCGGATCCCTGATGCAGTTCCTTCTCGCACTGATCGTCGTCGGCCCGCTCGTCGGCGCCGTCGCCGCCCTCCTGCCGGCCCCGCCGGGGCTCAAGGGCAAGAGCCCGGACCAGGCCGTCCTGCGCCACGGAGTCGTCGTCACCGGCGCCGTACTCGTCGCCACCCTGGTCCTCGCGCTCGGCTTCGACCACAGCAGTCCCGCGAAGATGCAGGCCACGACCGACATCAGCTGGATCCCGGCGCTCGACATCCGGATCCATCTCGGTGTCGACGGCATCTCGCTCCCCCTCCTCGTACTGACCGCGCTGCTGACCTTCCTCTGCGCGTTCCACAGCTGCTTCAACATGCCCAAGGGCCCCTCGCCCAAGGCGTTCGTCGCCCTCGTGCTCGTCCTGGAGGCCGGCACCCTCGCCTCCTTCGCCGTCCTCGACCTGGTGCTGTTCTTCCTCGCCTTCGAGACGGTCCTCATCCCGATGTACTTCCTGATCGCCCGCTGGGGCGGCGCCCAAAAGACCCGCGCCGCCTGGAAGTTCATCCTCTACACCCTGCTCGGCTCCGTCGTCATGCTGCTCGGCCTCCTCCTCGTCGGCCTGAGTTCCGGCACGTTCGACATGGTGGCACTCGCCACTGACAACGGCCGGGGACTGACAACGACCGTGCAGGTCACGGCGGTTCTGGCGATCGCGGTCGGCCTCGCGGTGAAGACCCCGATGTGGCCCCTGCACAGCTGGCTCCCGGACGCCCACACCGCGGCCCCCACCGTCGGCTCGGTCCTCCTCGCCGGTGTCCTGCTGAAGATGGGCACCTACGGCTTCGTCCGCATCGCCCTGCCCATCGCCCCCGACGGCATGCGGACCTTCGCCCCGTACCTCGCCGCCTTCGCGGTCGTCGGCATCGTCTACGGTTCGCTGGCCTGCCTCTCGCTGGTCCGCAAGGGCAACAAGGGCGACCTCAAACGCCTCATCGCGTACTCCTCCGTCGGCCACATGGGCTTCGTGCTCCTGGGCATCGCCTCCATGACCCCCACCGGCGTCAACGGCGCGCTCTTCGCCAACATCGCCCACGGCCTCATCACCGGCCTGCTGTTCTTCCTGGTCGGCGCGCTCAAGGAGCGCTACGGCACCGCCGACCTCGACACCCTCGCGGGCGCCACCGGGGCCGCCCTGTACGGCCGCGCCCCGCGCCTCGGCGCACTCCTCGCCTTCGCCGCCGTCGCCTCGCTGGGCCTGCCGGGTCTGGCGGGCTTCTGGGGCGAGATGCTGACGATGTTCGGCGCCTTCGACCCCGCCCCCGGCCTCAGCCGCCCCGCCTTCCTCACCTTCATGGCGATCGCCGGCCTCGGCACCCTGCTCACCGCCGCGTACCTGCTGCTCGTCGTACGCCGCGTCTGCATGGGGGAGCGGCGCGAGAAGGGCGGACACACCGAGCCCGAACTCGCTGACGTACAGGGCCACGAGTTCGCCGCCTGGACCCCGCTCGTCGCCCTGACCGTCCTCGCCGGCCTCTGGCCCGCAGTCCTCCTCGGCCTCACCGACCCGGCCGTCCAGAAGCTCCTCGCAGGAGGCACGTCGTGACCGTGGCCGCAACAGCCGTGACCGTGGCCGGGCAGGCCGCGGCAGCCCTGGCGGAGAGCCCCCGGGCCGCCGCGTCCGCCGACCTCGTCCAGTCCGTCGACTGGCTCGCGATCGCCCCGCCCGTCGTCGTCGCGGCCGTCGCCCTGGCGGTCCTGGTCGCCGACCTCTTCGTACGGGAGAGCCGCAAGCACCTCCTGGGCATCGCCGCCGTCGCGGGTCTCGCCGTCGCCCTGGTGGCGCTGCTGCCCCTGCGCGACGGCGACCGCGAGACGTTCTGCCTGGTCGACGACCCGGCCGTGTGCAGCTACACCGCCGACCACTTCGCGCTGGTCATCCAGGCCCTCGTGCTCGGCGGAGCCCTGCTCACCGCGCTCCTGTCCATGACTGCCGCCAAGGACGACAAGAGGCTCCCCGCGGGCGAGTACTGGTTCCTGCTGCTGTCCTCCGCGGCCGGAGCGGCCCTCCTGCCGGCCTCCCGCGACCTCGCGACCCTCGTCGTCGCCCTGGAGGTCGCCTCGCTGCCCGCCTTCGCCCTCGTCGGTCTGCGCCGCGGCGACAAGCGGTCGTCCGAGGCGGCGCTCAAGTTCTTCCTGTCCTCGGTCACCGCGACCGCCGTGATGCTCCTGGGCGTCAGCTTCGTGTACGCGACCACCGGCACCATGCACCTCACCGAGATCGCCACCCGCCTCGACAACGTCCCCGCCCAGCTGGACACCCTCGCCAAGGCGGGCGTCGCGCTCACCCTCGTCGGCTTCGCCTTCAAGACGGCCGCCGCGCCCTTCCACTTCTGGGTCCCCGACACCTACGCGGGCGCGCCCCTGCCGATCGCCGCCTACCTGTCGGTCGTCGGGAAGGCGGTCGGCTTCTCCGGCCTCATCCTGGTCACCGTCGTTGCCTTCCCGTCGTACGCGGACGTCTGGGGGCCGGCGCTCGCCGTGCTCGCCGCCCTCACCATGACCGTCGGCAACGTGGCCGCCCTGCGCCAGTCCACCACACGCGCCCACAGCGCGGTCCGCCTGCTCGCCTGGTCCTCGGTCGGCCAGGCCGGGTACCTGCTGGTGCCGGTCGCAGCCGCCGCGTACTCCAGCGACACCCAGATCGGCTCCACCGTCGCGTACGCGCTGATGTACGCCGTCGTGAACCTCGGCGCCTTCGCCGTCGCCGCCCTCGTCGCCCGTACGAAGCCCCTGCACCGCATCGACGACCACCGGGGCCTGTACGCCACCAGCCCCCTGGCCGCGCTCGCCCTCGGCTTCTTCCTGCTCTGCCTGGCCGGGCTGCCCCCGGGCATCATCGGCCTGTTCGCGAAGGTCACCGTCTTCTCGTCGGCGGTCGACGCGGGCCTGGGCTGGCTCGCCGTCGTCATGGCCGTGAACGTCGTCATCGCGCTGTACTACTACCTCCGGTGGACAGCCCTGCTCTTCCGCACCCCGCAGGACGCAGCGGCGCTCGCACAGGTGCCCGGCACGGACGCAGCGGCGCTCGCACAGGCGCCCGGCACGGACGCGGAGCCGGAGAGCGCACCCGCGCCGAGGGCCCCGCAGACCCCGCAGACCCCGCAGACCCCGCAGACCCCGCAGACAGCACCGGCACCGCGGCCCACGCGCCTGCCCGTGCCCGCCCCTCTCGGCACGGCGATCGCCCTGACCTTCGCCGCCGGGATCGTCCTCTCCGGCGTCCCGCAGCTCGTCCTGCGCTTCGCCACCGGCAACCTCTTCGAGTAGCGGCGCCCTCCCCCGGACGGCTCAGTCCGCTCCCCGGCGCGCAAGGGAACCTGTCACCCTCGCCTGGCGTTGACCAGGTAAGGAGGGTCCACTGAACGTGGAAGCACCACCGAGTCAGGAGTTCCCCTGCCGCACCACTTGGAGGGCGCACCGTGCACCGCCGGCACAACGGGTTGAAGACCGCCGTACTCCTTGGGGGACTGTCCGCGCTGATCCTCGTCATCGGCAGCTTCTTCGGCCGTTCGGGGCTGATCGTCGCGCTCCTCGTCGCGCTCGGCACCAACGCGTACGCGTACTGGAACAGCGACAAGCTGGCCCTGCGTGCCATGCGGGCGAGGCCGGTCAGCGAGTTCGAGGCCCCCGGGCTCTACCGGACGGTCCGCGAGCTCTCCACGGCCGCCCGCCAGCCCATGCCCCGCCTCTACATCTCACCGACCCAGGCGCCCAACGCCTTCGCCACCGGCCGCAACCCGCGCAACGCGGCCGTCTGCTGCACCGAGGGCATCCTGCAGATCCTCGACGAACGCGAGCTGCGCGGCGTCATCGGGCACGAGCTCAGCCATGTCTACAACCGCGACATCCTGATCTCCTCGGTCGCCGGGGCCCTCGCCTCCGTCGTGATGTTCCTGGTCAACTTCGCCTGGCTGATCCCCGTCGGCAGGTCGAACGACGACGACGGCCCCGGCCTCTTCGGGATGCTGCTGATCATGATCCTGGGGCCGCTCGCCGCCTCCGTCATCCAGCTCGCCGTGAGCCGCTCCCGCGAGTACGAGGCGGATGCGTCCGGCGCCCAGCTCACCGGCGATCCGCTCGCCCTGGCCAGCGCGTTGCGCAAGCTCGACGCGGGTACGAGACAACTGCCGCTGCCCCCCGAGCCCCGGATCGAGACCGCGAGCCACATGATGATCGCGAACCCGTTCCGCCCCGGCGCGGGCACCGCGAAGCTGTTCTCAACCCACCCGCCGATGGCGGAACGTATCGCCCGACTCGAACAAATGGCAGGCCACCACCCGTGAAGACACTTCTCAACCTCATCTGGCTGGTCCTGAGCGGCTTCTGGCTCTTCCTGGGCTATCTGGTCGCGGGCCTCCTCCTGTGCATCACGATCATCGGCGTCCCGTTCGGCCTGGCCGCGTTCCGCATCGGCCTCTACGCGCTGTGGCCCTTCGGGAAGACCGTCGTCGACCGCCGGGACGCGGGCGCGCCGTCCTGCGTCGGCAACGTCCTGTGGCTGGTGCTCGCCGGCTGGTGGCTCGCCCTCGGCCACGTCGTCACCGGCATCGCCCTGTGCATCACCATCATCGGAATCCCCTTCGGCATCGCGAACTTCAAGCTCATCCCGGTGTCGCTGCTCCCGCTCGGCAAGGAGATCGTCCCCACGGACCAGCCCTTCGCCGCCCGCTGACCTGCGCAACCCCGTCGGCCTCCGGTGCGTCTTCCCGTACGAAGAGACAGAGCGCGAGCTCCACGCACACGCCACCACCCACGGGGGGACCCAATGAGCATCCTCGGCTGGATAGTCCTCGGCCTGATCGCCGGAGTCATCGCCAAGGTCCTGCTGCCGGGACGCGACCCCGGCGGCCTGATCGGCACCACCCTGATCGGCATCGCGGGCGCCTTCATCGGCGGCTGGATCTCGACGCGCTTCCTCGACCGGGAGATCGCCAACCAGTTCTTCGACGGCCCGACCTGGCTGGCGGCCATCGGTGGCTCACTGGTGCTGCTCGTCGTGTACCGCGTCCTCTTCGGCCACTCCCGCTCGCGCCACTAGGGCGCCCGCTCGCGACGGCCCGGCGCACCGGGGCTCAGCCGCCGGGACCGGTCACCCGCAAGGTGACGCTCAGCCGCCGAGACCGGTCACCCGCAATGTGGCGCTCAGCCGCCGGGACCGGTCACCCGCAATGTGACGCTCAGCCGCCGAGACCGGTCACCCGCAGCGTGATGTTCAGCCGCCCGGCGGCGAGCCCGGTCGCCGGGTCGCCGGTGCCCGGCCGCACCTTCGGCACCCCGTGGAACGCGAAGCGCGACTCGCCGCCGAAGACGAAGAGGTCGCCCGAAGCCAGTTCGACATCCCGGTAGGGCCGCCCCCGCCCCTCCGTGTTCCCGAAACGGAACACACAGCTGTCGCCGATGCTCAACGACACCACCGGCGCCGACGACCGCTCCTCACGGTCCTGGTGCATGCCCATCCGGGCGTCACCGTCATAGAAGTTGATCAGCCCCGCGTCGGGCGCGTACCCCTCGCCGGCCTTCTCGTCCTCGTACGCGTCGACCAGCGCGCGGCGCCCCAGCTCACCGAGCCGGTCAGGGAACGCGGCCACCCGCGCCCCGTTCACGTCGTCCGCCGTGCGCGTGTAGCGGTACGGCTGCCAGTGCCAGCCCAGGCTCACCGACCGCACCGACATCACCCCGCCGCCGGGCAGCCGCGTCTGCCGCAGCGGCACCGGGCCACGCGCCCACTCCCGGCAGGCCACCACCAACTCCCGCTGCTCCGCCGCCGACAGCCAGCCGGGCACGTGCACCGCGCCCGGCGCCACCTCCGTCCGGGGCAGTTCGAACAGGCCGCTCACGGCACCACCTTCCTCACGCCGCCCGGCCGCTCTCCAGCTCCAGCAGCAGCCGCTTGCGCTCCAGCCCGCCCGCGTACCCGGTCAGTGAACCGTCCGCCCCCACGATCCGGTGGCACGGCCGCACGACCAGCAGCGGGTTGCGCCCGATCGCCGTGCCGACCGCCCGGACCGCCGCCCGCGAGAGCCCGACGGACGCGGCGAGCTGCCCGTAGGACGTCGTACCGCCGTACGCGACGCCGTCCACCGCGCTCCACACCCGGCGCTGGAACTCCGTTCCCACCCCGTCCGCGTACGTGACGTCGAAGCGGGTCAGCTCCCCGGCGAAGTACGCCTTCAGCTGCTCGGCCACCGGACCGAACAGCTCGGGGGCGTGACCCCACCCCTCGCGGACGACGGCTGCGCCCTTCTGCTCCGGCACCGACAGCGACACCAGCGCGATCCCGCCGGACGCGGTCCCGGACTCCTCGCCCACCAGCAACAGCTCGCCCAGCGGGCTGTCGAGGGTCGCGAACACAGTCATGACCCCATCCTCTCCGCGCGGCGCCCGCCACGCTCCATGTGTCCGATTCTGCGCGGTCCGCCGCGCGGAATCCGGCGGAATTCGGACATGGCGTTCCGGCCCCGCACTGTCGCACCGCGGCCCGAGCGCCGGCGGGCACCGGGAGGCGCCGCCGGGGCGTGCGAAGGGGGCGGGAGCCGGCCCGAAGCCGCCCACCGCCCCCGTTCCGCGGAGCGTCTACCGCGTCAGCGGTAGTTCACGAACTGGATGGCGAAGTCGAAGTCCCTGCCCTTGAGCAGGGTCTGGACGGCCTGGAGGTCGTCCCGGCTCTTGGAGCTGACCCGCAGCTCGTCGCCCTGCACCTGCGCCTTGACGCCCTTGGGGCCCTCGTCGCGGATGATCTTGGCGACCTTCTTCGCGTTGTCCTGCGAGATGCCCTCCTCGATGGAGGAGAAGATCCGGTAGTCCTTGCCGGACAGCTGGGGCTCGCCCGCGTCCAGCACCTTCAGCGAGATCCCGCGCTTGATCAGCTTGGTCTCGAAGACGTCCATGATGGCCTTGACGCGCTCCTCGGAGTTCGCCTCCATCAGGATCTTCTCGCCGGACCAGGAGATCGAAGCGCCGACGTTCTTGAAGTCGTAGCGCTGCGAGACCTCCTTCGCGGTCTGGTTGAGGGCGTTGTCGACCTCCTGCCGCTCGACCTTCGAGACGATGTCGAAACTGGAGTCGGCCATGTCCTGTGGCTCCTTGGTGTGGGTGTCGGATGCGTCGCAAAAGCTTCGGGCGTACGGCCCGGCGTACGGCACAAAGCCTAGCCACCCGTACGGACGCCGGGCACTGATCAATCGGGTGGCGGAGCACCCCCGGGCATCGGGTATCGTTTACGTCGTCCCCAGGGAAAAGCGCCGCGAGGCGAAGATCCACGGTGACATCCCATGGCGGTGTGCCCGAGTGGCCAATGGGAACGGACTGTAAATCCGTCGGCTTAGCCTACCCAGGTTCGAATCCTGGCGCCGCCACAAAAGAAGGCCCCTGATCTGCGGAGACGCGGATCGGGGGCCTTTGGGTTTTCCGTCGGCGCCGGTCAGTTTCCGGCCACGACCTTGACGGTCAGTTTCCGGCCACGTCCTTCACGGCCACCGACACCGGCACGTTCCCGCCGATCAGCTCCAGGGTCAGCCCCGCCGTCGACGGCGTCTCCACCAACTCCGCCAGCACCGCGGCCACATCGTCGCGCGGCACGGGCCCGCGTCCTGTGGAGGCCCCCAGGGTCACCAGTCCGGTCCCGGCGTCGTTCGTCAGCCGGCCGGGGCGCAGCACCGTCCAGTCCAGGCCCTTCCTGGCCCGTACGTCCGCGTCCGCCGCCCCCTTGGCCCGCAGATACGTGTCGAAGACCTCGTCGCCCCGGTGCTCGGGGTCGGCGCCCATCGAGGACACCACCACATAGCGGCGCACGCCCGCCCGCTCCGCCGCGTCCGCGAACAGCACGGCCGCGTCGCGGTCCACCGTGTCCTTGCGTGACGCGTCGCTCCCCGGGCCCGCCCCGGCCGCGAAGACGGCGGCGGTGGCGCCTTCGAGGATCGCGGCGACCTCCTCGACCGACGCCGACTCCAGGTCCAGTACGACCGGTTCGGCGCCCGCCGCCCGCAGGTCGTCGCTCTGCTTCGGGTCACGGACGATGCCCGCGACCTCACCTCCGCGTGCGGCGAGCAAACGCTCCAGCCGCAGCGCGATCTGACCGTGTCCACCTGCGATGACAGTGCGCATGTCTTCGACCGTACGCCCACCCGGCCGCCCCCGCTCAGAGCCCCGCCCGCACCACCCTCCGAGCGGCTGTACGGACACCTGACGGCCCGGCCGCCCGCGTACGCCCGAGACCGTACGCCCAGCCCCCCGGCCGCCCGCACGGCCCCGCCAGGGACCCCGGCCGCACGCGCTCACTGCCACGTCCCGCGCACGTCCCCGGCCCGCGCACGGACCCGTCTCCGTCCCTCCCCGGCCCGCTCAAGGACCCGTCTCCGTCCGTCCCTGGCGCGGCAGTTCGAGCTCCACCGCCGCCACCGTGTCGCAGTACTCGCGCACCGCGCTGGTCCGCGCCACCACCCGCCCCCGGTGCACCACGACCCGGCTGTACGCCAGGGACAGCACGGCGGACAGCCGCTCGCCCCGGACCGCCACCAGCTCCGCGGGGAACCCCGCCTCCAGCCGTACCTCGGGCAGCCCCATCGTCTCGCGCGCCACGGCCGACACCGTGTCGTACGCGTCCTGCGGGCGCATCCCGCTCTGCGAGGCCAGCAGGTACGCCGCCTCCAGCGGGTCCCCGCGGCCGACCGGGTTGGCCACGTCCCGCAGCGCACCGCTGCCCGCCGCGAGCCGCACCCCCGCCGCGCGCAGCAGCCGCACCGGCGCCACCCCCCGCTGGTCGATCCCGCCGCACCCGCCCTGCGGCTGGCACACCACGCCCACCCCGGCCGCCGCGAGCGCCTCGACGGTCCGCGTCGCCACCTCAAGGGGCAGCCGCGAGAGGCCGCCGCACGGGCCGATGGTGACCCCGGGACGCAGTCCGCCCGCCATCGCCGCGAGCCGCGCCAGCCGCGCCGGATCGTCACCCTCCGTGTGCAGGTCGACGGGGCAGCCGTGCTCCGCAGCCACTTCGAGCACCCGCTCCACGTACCCCGCCGGGTCCGGGTCGAGGTCCGGGCAGCCGCCCACCACCGTGGCCCCCATCTTCACCGCGTCCCGCAGCATCGCGAGACCGTCGGCGCCGGCCGTCCCGGTGAGCAGCCGCGGCACGGCCACCGCGGAGAGGTCCACCAGCCCGCGCAACGACCGGCGTGCCTGCAGGACCGCCTCCAGCGGGCCGAGTCCGTGCACGTCCCCGATCCGTACGTGCGAGCGCTGCGCCGTCGCCCCGTGGCCCAGCTGCAGCAGCGCCGCCTGCGTGGTCCGCTGCTGGACGTCCTGCGACGCGTACGGCACGGGCCCGCCCGCGTCGGCCGTCAGCGCGGTGTCGCTGTGCACATGGGGCTCCGCGGGGGCGGGCAGCAGCAGGAACCCGGAGAGGTCCACGCGGGAGGCGGCGTACGAAGGGAGGCTCCCCGCCGTACCGACCGCCTCGATGCGCCCCTCGCCGAGCCGTACGTCGACCGTGCGGCCGTCGGTGAGACGGGCGCCGCTCAACAGCACGGTGGTGGCGCCGCCGTCGGCGGCGGAACCACCGGAACCGCCGGAGTTCCCCCGGCGGCGAGGCGGCTGCGGCTGACTGTCGGACATCGCGCTCCTGGCGGACTCGGGCGGAGAGGGACGCGGCGGGGGAGTGGCCGGCGGCCAAGATCACGCAACGTCCGATCGAGCCTAGGGTCCCCTGTTCACGGCTTCGCGGAGGAGCGGAATAGTCGTACCGGAGTGACCTCCGGTGGCCTACGTGACGGGTGGGGGGAGCGGCCCGGAAGGGGACCGCGGAGGGGGTCGCGGAGGGGCCCCGATATGGATTTGGGGGATCGGCGCACACCCGTGTAATGTCTTCATCGCTCGCCCCAATAGCTCAGTCGGTAGAGCGTCTCCATGGTAAGGAGAAGGTCTGCGGTTCGATTCCGCATTGGGGCTCTGGTGTTCGGAGATCCTCCCCCTCGGGGGAGGTGATCCAGACATCAAAGCGGTGTAGCTCAGTCGGTAGAGCAAGCGGCTCATAATCGCTGTGTCACCGGTTCAAGTCCGGTCACCGCTACGCGCAGTAGCCGATTGCAGGGTCGGTCCTCCGATCGGCTACTCTTTTTTGCGTTCATCCGTACATCCGTCCGTCCAAGGAGCACTCACGTGGCTGCCACCGACGTCCGCCCGAAGATCACGCTGGCCTGCGTGGAGTGCAAGGAGCGGAACTACATCACCAAGAAGAACCGGCGTAACAACCCGGACCGCATGGAGATGAAGAAGCACTGCCCGCGCTGCAACTCGCACACGGCGCACCGCGAAACGCGCTAAGTACAGGCTCGTACACGAGGCCGTCCCCGATTGTTGGGGGCGGCCTCGTGTCGTTTGTCGTGCCCTGATTCCCTTGTCACGCCTGTTCCCTTTCCCGAAGATCCCTTTCGGAACTCACTCAGGAGGTACGAGTCCATGGCGCTCGACCAGTCCTTCGTGGGGCGGACCTATCCGCCCACCTCGTCGTACGAGGTGGGCCGGGAGAAGATCCGCGAGTTCGCCGAGGCCGTCGGCGACAGCAACCCCGCGTACATCGATCAGGAGGCCGCCAAGTCGCTCGGGCACCCGGACGTGATCGCGCCGCCGACCTTCGTGTTCTCCATCACCTTCAAGGCGGCCGGGACGGTGATCGAGGACCCGCAGCTGGGGCTCGACTACAGCCGGGTGGTGCACGGGGACCAGAAGTTCGCGTACTCCCGTCCGGTGCGGGCGGGCGACCGGCTCTCCGTCACCTCGACCATCGAGTCGGTCAAGTCGCTGGCGGGCAACGACATCCTGGACATCCGTGGCGAGGTCCACGACGAGAGCGGTGAGCACGTCGTGACCGCCTGGACGAAACTGGTGGCGCGCGCCGCCGCCGAGGAGGCGTGAGATGACTGCCAAGATCGCGTACGCGGACGTCGAGGTCGGCACCGAGCTGCCGGCGCAGTCGTTCCCCGTGGACCGCGCCACGCTGGTGAAGTACGCGGGCGCGTCCGGTGACTTCAACCCGATCCACTGGAACGAGAAGTTCGCGGTCGAGGTCGGGCTGCCGGACGTGATCGCGCACGGCATGTTCACCATGGCCGAGGCGGTCCGCGTGGTCACCGACTGGACGGGCGACCCGGCCGCCGTCGTCGAGTACGGCGTGCGCTTCACCAAGCCCGTCGTCGTGCCGAACGACGCCGAGGGCGCACTGATCGAGGTGAGCGGCAAGGTCGCCGCGAAGCTCGACGACAACCGGGTCCGGGTGGACCTCCTCGCGACGAGCGCCGGACAGAAGGTGCTGGGCATGTCCCGCGCGGTGGTCCGGCTCGGCTGAGCGGCCGGGGTGCGTGCGTGACGTGCGGGCAGGTAAGGGGCGGTCTCCATGGAGACCGCCCCTTACCTCGTGGCGGCGACGGTCAGCGCCGCTTCCTACCTCGTGGCGGCGACGGCCCGCTCGCCGCGTGGAGCGGGGCGCCCGCCCTTGACTGTGTTAGTGATTGGCCACTAACTTTGTTGCATGGTCAGGATGAGCGCGGCGGAACGGCGTGAGAGCGTGATCCGCGCGGCGATGGTCGAGTTCGCCCGCAGTGGTTACCGCGGCACCTCCACGGAGGCGATCGCGAAGCGGGTCGGTGTGTCGCAGCCGTACCTCTTCCGTCTCTTCCCCAACAAGGAGGCCATGTTCCTCGCCGCGGCCACCCGCTGTGTCGAGGACACCACCGAGGTGTTCAGGAAGGCCGCCGACGGGCTGGAAGGCCAGGCGGCGCTGGACGCCATGGGGGCCGCGTACCAAGCGCTCATCGCCGACGACCCGGACACGCTGCTCATGCAGATGCAGGTGTACGTCGCCGTGGCGTCCGCCGAGGCGGCCGGGGACCACGAGTTCGGCGAGGCGGTCAGGGCCTGCTGGATGGAGATGTTCGACACGGTCCATCTCTCGCTCGGCGCCGACGTCGGGGAGACCACGCAGTTCTTCGCGTACGGAATGCTCATCAACACCTTCGTGTCGCTGGGGTTCCCGCCCGAGCACCGTGCCTGGTCCGGCTTCCACGAGTCGACCCAGCCCAAGCAGTGAGGGGCGCGGTGGCACCCGTTCTTTCATGCGCAGAGAAGTTAGTGATCAATAACTAATCCGTAGGGGGAGCAGAAAATGGACGAGCCGACCGGGACCACCCGGCGCACCGGCACCACCTGGACCCTGGTCGTCACCAGCGTCGCCGGCTTCATGGCGGCGCTCGACAACCTGGTGGTCACCACCGCACTGCCCTCGATCCGCGGGGACCTCGGCGGCGATCTCGCCGACCTCCAGTGGACCGTCAACGCGTACACGCTCACCTTCGCCGTCCTGCTGATGTTCGGCGCCGCGCTCGGCGACCGGTTCGGCCGCCGCCGACTCTTCGTCACCGGCCTCGGCATCTTCACCGCCGCATCGGCCGCCGCCGCGCTCGCACCCGGAATCGACTCCCTGATCGCCGCCCGCGCGATACAGGGGGTCGGCGCCGCCGTCATGATGCCGCTGACCCTCACCCTGCTCACCGCGGCCGTCCCCGCGGCCCGCCGGGGAGCGGCCCTCGGCATCTTCAGCGCCGTCACCGGCCTCGCCGTCGCCAGCGGCCCGCTCATCGGCGGCACGCTCACCGAGCACCTCTCCTGGCACTGGATCTTCTGGCTGAACGTGCCCGTCGGCCTGCTCCTGCTGCCCCTCGCGGTCCTGCGCCTCAAGGAGTCCTACGCGCCGAACGCCCGTCTCGACGCCCGCGGCACCCTCCTGGTCAGCGGCGGCCTCTTCGGCGTCGTCTACGCCCTGGTCAACGGCCGGGAGGACGGCTGGACCAGCGCCCCGGTCCTCGCCGGGCTCCTCGTCGGCGCCGCGCTGCTGGGCGGCTTCGTCCACCACGGGTTCCGCCACCCGAACCCGATGCTCCCCATGCGGCTGTTCCGCGACCGCGGCTTCCTCGGCATCAACGCCGCGGGCCTGCTGATGTTCCTGGGCATGTTCGGCGCGATCTTCCTGCTCAGCCAGTTCCTCCAGAGCGTCCTCGGTTACTCGCCCACCGAGGCGGGACTGCGGATGCTTCCCTGGACCGGCATGCCGCTGCTGGTGGCGCCGTTCGCGGGCATCCTCTCGGACCGGATCGGCGGCCGGCCGGTCGTCGTGGCGGGCCTCGCCCTCCAGGCCGTCGGGCTCGCCCTCTTCGCGCTGGTCATCGGCCCCGACGTCTCGTACGCGGCCCAGCTGCCCGGCCTGGTCGTCGGCGGCGTCGGCATGGCCCTGTACTTCGCCCCCGCCTCCAGCGTCGTCATGGCGAGCGTGCGCCCCGCCGAACAGGGCATCGCCTCCGGCGCCAACAACGCCCTGCGCGAGGTCGGCGGCGCCCTGGGGGTCGCGGTCCTGGGCGCGGTCTTCTCCGCACAGGGCGGCTACGGGTCCCCCGCCGCCTTCACCGACGGCACGGTGCCCGCCCTGTGGATCGGCGCCTCGGCCGTCGCACTTGCCGCCCTCGTCGCCCTGCTGATCCCGCGCCGTACGAAAGCGGCGGTGCCGGCCGGGCCGACCGCCGAGGACTCCCGCGACCTCGTTCCCAACTGAGCCCGCCCGTCCCGGCCGGACCCCTCGCACCGGCCCGCCCGGTCCCCTCCCGTCCCTGGCTTCGCCCCCGACCACCCGAACGGAGAACCGCCGTGCCCGACCTGCCCTGGCTCACCCCGCAGCCGCCCGCCCCGCACACCGAGGCGTACGCCATGGCCTCCCGCTTCGAGACCCGCACCCTCCTGGGCGCGTTCCGCTTCCTGCTGCGCACGCCCCGCGTCATGGCCCAGATCCGCACCGCCCCCGGCGCCCACGGCGTCACCCTGCGGGCCCGCCCGCTGCGGCGCACCTTCTGGACGCTGTCCGCCTGGGAGTCGGCGGAGGCCCTGCACCGCTTCGCGGCCGGTGACCCGCACCGCTCCACCGCCCGCGCGCTGAAGGGGCTGATGAAGGACTCGGCGTTCACCTACTGGTCGGTGGCGGCCGACACGCTGCCGCTCACGTGGGACGACGCGCTCGTGCGGCTGGATAAGAAGCGTCCCGGCGCCCGGCACTGAGCCTCCGGGGCCGTGTGCACCCGGGTCCCGAGTGCGCCCCGGCAAGCGGCCCCCGCCCGACCGGCGGGGGCCGCTCCCGTGCTCTCGTACGCTGGACCCCGTGCAGGTACTCCACGACGCCCCCCTCGCCCCCCTGACCACCTTCCGTCTCGGCGGCCCCGCGGCCCGCCTGGTCACCGCCACCACCGACGACGAGGTGATCACCGCCGTCCACGAGGCCGACGCCGCAGGCACCCCGCTGCTGATCGTCGGCGGCGGCAGCAACCTGGTCATCGGTGACCAGGGCTTCGAAGGCACCGCCCTGCGCGTCGCCACCAAGGGCTTCCACCTCGAAGGCACCAAGCTGGAGCTCGCCGCGGGAGAGGTGTGGAGCGACGCCGTCGCGCGCACCGTCGAAGCGGGCCTCGCGGGTATCGAGTGCCTCGCCGGAATCCCCGGCTCCGCCGGAGCGACCCCGATCCAGAACGTCGGGGCGTACGGCCAGGACGTCTCCAGCACCGTCACCGAGGTCGACGCGTACGACCGCCTGACCCGCGAGAGGGTCACCCTCACCAACGCCGACTGCGCCTTCTCGTACCGCCACAGCCGCTTCAAGGAGGATCCGCACCGCTACGTGGTGCTGCGGGTGCGCTTCGAACTGGAGGACGCGGGCGGCCTGTCCGCGCCGGTCAAGTACGCGGAGACGGCCCGCGCCCTGGGCGTCTCGCCCGGCGACCGTGTCCCCGCGGCCGCCGCCCGCGAGACCGTGCTCGCGCTGCGCGCGGGCAAGGGCATGGTCCTGGACCCGGCGGACCACGACACCTGGTCCGCCGGCTCCTTCTTCACCAACCCGGTCCTCGACGACGCCCGGTTCGCCGACTTCCTCGCGCGCGTGCACGAGCGGCTCGGCCCCGACTCCGCCCCGCCCGCCTTCCCGGCGGGGGAGGGGCGGACCAAGACGTCGGCGGCCTGGCTGATCGACCGCGCGGGCTTCACCAAGGGGTACGGCGACGGGCCCGCCCGCATCTCCACCAAGCACACCCTCGCCCTCACCAACCGGGGCGCCGCCACCACCGAAGACCTCCTGACCCTCGCCAGGGAGGTCGTCGCCGGAGTCCGGGCCGCGTTCGGCGTGACCCTGGTCAACGAACCGGTGACGGTGAACTGCGCCCTCTGAGGGAGGCGCGAGCTCCCCGGCGGACGCGCAGGCGCCTCAGTACGCCACCCCGACGCCCTGCTTCACCGTCGCCGGGTCGTCCAGCACCGCCAGCATCGCGTGGGCCACGTCGGCCCGCGCGATGGTCCGGCCGCTGCGCGGAGTGCCGCCGACGACCTTCCGGTACGTCCCGGTCAGCGGCGCGTCCGTCAGCTTCGGCGGCCGTACGGAGGTCCAGTCGGTCGCCGACCCGGCCAACTCGTCCTCCATCGCCCGCAGATCGACGTACACGGGCTTCAGCGCCGCACTGACCAGCCGCCCGACGATCCGGTCCACGACCGGCTGGCGCGCCGGGTGCGGGCCGACCGGGGCCGCGCTGACCACCACGAGACGCCGGGTGGTCCCCGCCTCCATCGCGCGCAGCACCGTACGGGTCAGCCTCGTGGCGGTCCCGGCGTCCTTGCGACTGCGCGCGCCGAGCCCGGAGAGGACCGCGTCCCGTCCCGCCACTGCCTCGCGCAGCTCCTGCGGATCGGTCAGGGCGGCCCGCACGACGGTGAGCCGCTCGCCGCTCACCGTGAACCGCGAGGGGTCGCGCACCACCGACGTGACCACGTGCCCCGCGGACAGTGCCTGCTTGACGATCTCCTGCCCGATGCCGCCGGTGGCACCGAATACCGTGAGTTTCATCGCACACCCTCCTAGGGTGGGTAAGTGTTCACTCACCCCAGGGTGGGTGAGCGTTCACTCACCCGTCAAGGCCCAGTACCGAACCCGCCGAAGCCCGACCGCCCGAATCCGCCGAAGACCCACCACCGAGACCGCCCGGAGCCCCCATGCACCAGCCCACCCGCGAGCGCATCCTCGACGCCGCCCACGCGCTGATGCGCACCCTCGGCCTGTCCCGCGCCACCACCAAGGAGATCGCCCGCGCCGCCGGCTGCTCGGAGGCCGCCCTCTACAAGTACTTCGCGAGCAAGGAGGACCTCTTCGTCGCCGTGCTGGGCGAGCGGCTGCCCAGGCTCGCCCCGCTGCTGCACCGCCTGGTCCTCGACCCCGGCGACCGCTCGGTCGAGGCCAACCTCACCGAGATCGCCCGCCAGGCGGTGGACTTCTACGCGGAGAGCTTCCCGATCGCCGCCTCGCTCTACGCCGAGACCAAGCTCAAGGCACGCCACGACGAGGCCATGCGGGACCTGGGCACCGGCCCGCACATGCCCATCGAGGGCCTGGACGCCTATCTGCGCACCGAACTCGCCGCCGGGCGGATCGCGGCAGGCGCCGACACCTTCGCCGCCGCCTCACTGCTGCTGGGCGCCTGCGCGCAGCGCGCCTTCGCGTACGACGCGCAGGGCAGGACCGGCAAGCAACCCCCGCAGGACGCCGACGACTTCGCCGCCGCCCTCGCCCGCACCCTCCTGAGGGGCATCGCCTAGGACGGGAGCACAGCCAGGGCCGTGGCCTGCCGCCTCAGGACGCCAGCCACGCGTCGATGCCGCCCAGCAGCTTCTCCCGTACGTCCACGGGCGCGGCCGAACCCCGTACCGACTGCCGCGCCAGTTCGGCCAGTTCGGCGTCGGTGAATCCGTGGTGCTCCCGCGCCAGCTCGTACTGCGCGGCGAGCCGCGAGCCGAACAGCAGCGGGTCGTCCGCCCCCAGGGCCATCGGCACCCCGGCGTCGAACAGGGTGCGCAGCGGCACGTCCTCCGGCTTCTCGTACACCCCGAGCGCGACGTTCGACGCGGGGCACACCTCACAGGTGACGCCCCGGTCCGCGAGCCGCTTCAGCAGCCGCGGGTCCTCGGCGGCCCGCACCCCGTGCCCGATCCGCGCCGCGTGCAGGTCGTCCAGGCAGTCCCGTACGGAAGAGGGGCCGGTCAGCTCACCGCCGTGCGGCGCCGCCAGCAGGCCGCCCTCGCGGGCGATCGCGAAGGCCCGGTCGAAGTCCCTGGCCATGCCGCGGCGCTCGTCGTTGGAGAGTCCGAAGCCGACGATCCCGCGGTCCGCGTAACGTACCGCGAGGCGCGCCAGCGTCCGCGCGTCGAGAGGGTGCTTCATCCGGTTCGCCGCGACCAGCACCCGCATCCCGAGCCCGGTCTCCCTGGACGCGCCGTCGACCGCGTCCAGAATGATCTCCAGCGCCGGAATCAGCCCCCCGAGCAGCGGCGCGTACGACGTCGGGTCGACCTGGATCTCCAGCCACCCCGAGCCGTCCCGCACATCCTCCTCGGCGGCCTCGCGCACCAGCCTGCGGATGTCGTCGGGCGTGCGCAGACAGGAGCGCGCCGCGTCGTACAGCCGCTGGAAGCGGAACCAGCCCCGCTCGTCGGTGGCCCGCAGCTTCGGCGGCGCGCCGCTGGTCAGCGCGTCGGGGAGGTGCACACCGTGCCGGTCGGCCAGCTCCAGCAGGGTCGAGGGCCGCATCGACCCCGTGAAGTGCAGATGCAGATGTGCCTTGGGGAGCAGGGTCAGATCACGTACACGCGGGGCGTTCGGGGGGTGTCCCTCGGAAATGTCCAACATCCCAAGATCCTGCCGTACGCACGACGCACCCGGAAGCGGCTTTTCCCCAACGGGTGCGCCCCCGAACGCAGAAACGGCCCCCCGGCAGGACCGGGGGACCGTGACGGACAGCGGCGGACGGCTAGTCGCGCGCCTCCGCGAGCAGCTTCTGGATCCGCGACACGCCCTCGACGAGGTCCTCGTCACCGAGCGCGTACGAAAGCCGCAGGTAGCCCGGCGTGCCGAAGGCCTCGCCCGGGACGACCGCGACCTCGACCTCCTCCAGGATCAGCGCGGCCAGCTCGACCGAGGTCTGCGGGCGCTTGCCGCGGATCTCCTTGCCCAGCAGCGCCTTGACCGACGGGTACACGTAGAACGCGCCCTCGGGCGTCGGGCAGACCACGCCCTCGATCTCGCCGAGCATCCGCACGATCGTCTTCCGGCGCCGGTCGAAGGCGGTCCGCATCTCGTCGACCGCGTCCAGCGGACCGGAGACCGCCGCGAGGGCCGCGACCTGCGCCACGTTGGAGACGTTCGATGTGGCGTGCGACTGGAGGTTGGTCGCGGCCTTCACCACGTCCTTGGGGCCGATGATCCAGCCGACCCGCCAGCCGGTCATCGCGTACGTCTTCGCCACGCCGTTGACCACGATGCACTTGTCGCGCAGCTCGGGGACGATCGCGGGCAGCGAGGTGAACGCCGCGTCGCCGTAGACCAGGTGTTCGTAGATCTCGTCGGTCAGCACCCACAGCCCTCGCTCGTGCGCCCAGCGGCCGACGGCCTCCGCGTCGGCCTCGCTGTACACCGCGCCGGTCGGGTTGGACGGGGAGACGAAAAGGACGACCTTCGTGCGCTCGGTGCGCGCGGCCTCCAACTGCTCGACGGAGACCCGGTAGCCGGTGGTCTCGTCGGCCACGACCTCCACCGGCACACCGCCCGCGAGCCGGATCGACTCGGGGTAGGTCGTCCAGTAGGGAGCCGGGACGATGACCTCGTCACCCGGGTCGAGGATCGCGGCGAACGCCTCGTAGATGGCCTGCTTGCCGCCGTTGGTGACCAGCACCTGGGAGGCGTCGACCTCGTAGCCGGAGTCGCGCAGCGTCTTCGCGGCGATGGCGTTCTTCAGCTCGGGGAGCCCGCCCGCGGGGGTGTACCGGTGGTACTTCGGGTTCGAGCAGGCCTCGATCGCGGCCTGGACGATGTAGTCGGGCGTCGGGAAGTCGGGCTCGCCCGCGCCGAAGCCGATCACCGGGCGGCCGGCCGCCTTGAGGGCCTTCGCCTTCGCGTCCACGGCGAGGGTGGCGGACTCGGAAATTGCACCGACGCGGGCGGAGACCCGGCGCTCGGTCGGAGGGGTAGCAGCGCTCATACGGCCCATCGTCCCAGACCTCCGGGGGCCCGCGTACAGGCGTTTCACGGACCGGGCGGGGCCACGCCGGGCCCCTTTCTGTTCGACGCCGGGCCCGGGAGCACGTACACTCACCTGTCGTTGGCCCGCAGCAACCCGCTCCACCGAGCGCACTCCGTGCACCCGGTCGGATGCGGTAGGTTGGGGGAACCACAAAGGGTCGTAGCTCAATTGGTAGAGCACTGGTCTCCAAAACCAGCGGTTGGGGGTTCAAGTCCCTCCGGCCCTGCTACACACTCCTTCGCCAGGATGTGTGCGCATGTACGTACTTCTCTGCATTGTCGTGCGGCTCCACCGGGCGCGGCACGGCCACGACCCGGAATCAGGTGAGTAGCGTGACGGACGCCGTAGGCTCCATCGACATGCCTGATGCCCAGGACGAAGCGCCGAAGAAGGCGCGCAAGGGCGGCAAGCGGGGCAAGAAGGGCCCGTTCGGCCGCCTCGCGCAGTTCTACCGCCAGATTGTCGCGGAGCTGCGCAAGGTCGTCTGGCCCACTCGCAGCCAGCTGACGACGTACACCACGGTCGTCATCGTCTTCGTGGTCATCATGATCGGCATCGTGACCGTGATCGACCAGGGCTTCTCCGCCGCGGTGAAGTACGTCTTCGGCTAAAGCACTACTCGCGTAGGGCGCCTCCCTTGGGCGCCCCTTTCGCGCGTTCCACCCATTTGTGTATCCAGGAAGAAGCAGCCACCGTGTCTGACCCGAACCTGAACGATGCCGGCGAGCCGGCGGCGGGCTCCTTCGAGTCCGTTGAGGACGAGACCGCCATCGTTGAGGCGGCGGACGCTGTGGAGCCCGACCAGGCCGAAGCTGCCGACGCCGCCGCGGGCGAGCCCGCCGAGGAAGCCGCGCTGCACGTCGAGTCCGACGAGTCCGCCGACGCCGTGGCGGTCGCCGAGACCGACGAGGACGCCGCTGCCGCCGAGGCCGTGGCCGACGCCGACGGGGTGGACGCCGAGGCCGAGGACATCGCCGAGGACGCGGAGGCCGAGGAGCCCTCGTCCGACGAGCCGGTGGACCCGATCGCCGCCCTCCGCGAGGAGCTGCGCACCCTGCCCGGCGAGTGGTACGTCATCCACACCTACGCCGGGTACGAGAAGCGCGTGAAGGCCAACCTGGAGCAGCGCGCCGTTTCGCTGAACGTCGAAGAGTTCATCTACCAGGCCGAAGTGCCGGAAGAAGAAATCGTTCAGATCAAGAACGGCGAGCGCAAGAACGTCCGTCAGAACAAGCTCCCGGGCTATGTGCTCGTGCGCATGGACCTGACCAACGAGTCCTGGGGCGTCGTCCGCAACACCCCCGGCGTCACCGGTTTCGTGGGCAACGCCTACGACCCGTACCCGCTGACCCTGGACGAGATCGTCAAGATGCTCGCCCCCGAGGCCGAGGAGAAGGCGGCCCGCGAGGCTGCCGAGGCCGAGGGCAAGCCGGCGCCGGCCCGCAAGCTCGCCGTCGAGGTCCTGGACTTCGAGGTCGGCGACTCGGTCACCGTCACCGACGGCCCGTTCGCGACGCTGCAGGCCACGATCAACGAGATCAACCCCGACTCGAAGAAGGTCAAGGGCCTCGTCGAGATCTTCGGCCGCGAGACCCCGGTCGAGCTCAGCTTCGACCAGATCCAGAAGAACTGACGCCAACTCAGGCACTTCTGACAAGAGCTTCCGAACAGGTCAGATCGGGCTTCGAAAGCCGGTCTGACCTGCTCGGTTTTTAGCCGCACCTCTATACCCGTTATCGTTGTGCGGTATGCCTCCATCCGGATGATCGGACGGAGGCCGAAACTCTCAACTGGACCCGGAGAGAGCAATGCCTCCCAAGAAGAAGAAGGTCACGGGGCTTATCAAGCTCCAGATCAACGCGGGCGCCGCCAACCCGGCCCCGCCGGTCGGCCCGGCGCTCGGTCAGCACGGCGTCAACATCATGGAGTTCTGCAAGGCCTACAACGCCGCGACCGAGTCGCAGCGTGGCATGGTCGTGCCGGTGGAGATCACGGTCTACGAGGACCGCTCCTTCACCTTCGTGACGAAGACCCCGCCGGCCGCCAAGCTGATCCTCAAGGCCGCGGGTGTGGACAAGGGATCGGGCGAGCCCCACAAGACCAAGGTCGCGAAGCTCACCGCCGCTCAGGTGCGCGAGATCTCGACGGTCAAGCTCCCCGACCTGAACGCCAACGACCTGGACGCCGCCGACAAGATCATCGCCGGCACCGCCCGTTCCATGGGCATCACGGTCGAGGGCTGATCAGCCCCTTCGCACCACCAGTGGTAGGGCCACGCGCCGGCCCGCACCACGACTCCACACCTGCCACGCGGCGGCAGCCGCATGGCAATACCTGACACAGGAGCAGCAGTGAAGCGCAGCAAGTCTCTCCGCGCTGCGGACGCCAAGATCGACTCGGAGCGTCTGTACGCCCCGCTCGAGGCCGTCCGTATCGCCAAGGACACCAGCTCGGTCAAGTTCGACGGCACCGTCGAGGTCGCCATGCGTCTGGGTGTCGACCCGCGCAAGGCCGACCAGATGGTCCGCGGCACCGTCAACCTTCCGCACGGCACCGGCAAGACCGCCCGGGTCCTGGTCTTCGCGACCGGTGACCGTGCTGCGGCCGCGGAAGCCGCCGGCGCCGACATCGTCGGCTCCGACGAACTGATCGACGAGGTGGCCAAGGGCCGCCTGGACTTCGACGCCGTCGTCGCCACCCCGGACCTCATGGGCAAGGTCGGCCGCCTCGGCCGCGTGCTCGGTCCGCGTGGTCTGATGCCGAACCCGAAGACCGGCACGGTCACCCCCGACGTGGCGAAGGCTGTCACGGACATCAAGGGCGGCAAGATCGAGTTCCGCGTCGACAAGCACTCGAACCTGCACTTCATCATCGGCAAGGTCTCCTTCGACGAGACCAAGCTGGTGGAGAACTACGCGGCCGCGCTGGAGGAAGTCCTCCGTCTGAAGCCGTCCGCCGCCAAGGGCCGCTACATCAAGAAGGCCACGCTGGCCACCACGATGGGCCCCGGCATCCCGCTGGACGCCAACCGCACCCGCAACCTCCTCGTCGAGGAGGACCCGGCCGCCGTCTGAGTCGCCGACTCGTAAGGCCGCCGCGGATCACGCGTGCTGAAGCCGGGTCGCATCCCTCCTCGCAGGGGTGCGACCCGGCTTTTCGCTTTTATCGTCCCCACCGGTAGGTGGACGTCCCCCGGGTACGCGGACAGGGGGCACGGTCCGCTCCGTACGGATGGACGTGCCGGGCAGGGGACAACACTCAGAATCGAGGACACATGAACAGGGCACTGGTACGCCGTGCAGGTCTCGCCGTGCTGACGGCGGGCGCGCTGACCGGCGTCGCCGCCTGTGGCGGGGGCAGTGGGGGCAGTGCGGCCGGTGGCGGCGGCAAGCAGGCCGGCGAGGTCCCGGACAACGCCCGTAGCGCGGTGAGCGTGCTCCAGGCGGCCCAGAAGAAGTCCGGCGCCGCGCACTCCGCCAAGATCGAGAGCACCATGTCGGTGGGCTCCACGATGGGCACGCAGAGCAAGGGCGCCATCCGCTGGGACAACGGCGTCACCGGCGTCCTGGACCTGAAGCACACCCAGGGTCAGATGGCCGAGAGCCTGAAGAAGATGGGCAGCGACGGCAGCATGAAGGCCCGCTACCTGCCCGACGCCTACTACGTCGACATGGGCCCCGCCTTCGCCGGACAGACGGGCGGCAAGTCCTGGATCCGGTACGGGTACGACGACATGGTCAAGCTGATGGGCCCCAGCGGCGCCCTGCTGAAGGACCAGATGCAGAACTCCACCCCCGAGCAGGGCGTGCAGCAGCTGCTCGCCTCCGGCCAGGTCAAGAAGGTCGGCGAGGAGGACGTCCGCGGCGTGCGGGCCACCCACTTCACCGGCACCCTCGACGTCCAGAAGATGGCCGAGGCCAACTCCAAGCTCGACGCGAAGACCCTCGCGGGCCTCAAGAAGCAGCTGGAGGCGGCGGGCGTCACCACCAGCGTCGTGGACATCTGGGTCGACAAGCAGGACCTGCTGGTGAAGAAGACCGAGCGCTCCGAGTCCAAGAACGGGCCGATCAACTCCACCGTCCTCTACACGGACTACGGCGTGGACGTCACCGCCGAGGCCCCGCCGACGGCGCAGACGCTCGATTTCAAGGACCTGGTGAAGCAGCAGCAAAAGCAGCAGCAGAAGCAGCAGCAGGGCTGACGAGGGGCGTCCGGACGGCCCCCGACCAGGGCCGTCCGGACGATTTGCCTGACATCCACGCCGTCGCGTACTCTTCCGAGGAAGCCAAAGACCGCTGGTCGTTGCCGCGTGCTCGTAAGAGGGCGTGGTGGCCGAAGGATCCGCTGGAAACACGCGGACGACCTGCGCAGGTGTTCGTGGAAAGTTCCCGGTTCATTCTGGTTGAGCTCAGCCCCGTGCGCCCGCGCCGGGGCGTTTTCGTTTTTGCAGCCCCTTCTGAGCGGTCCTCATCACCCGGAAGGAGGCCGACGCTCTATGGCAAGGCCCGACAAGGCTGCCGCGGTAGCCGAGCTCGCGGACCAGTTCCGCAGCTCGAACGCCGCCGTGCTGACCGAGTACCGGGGTCTCACCGTGGCGCAGCTCAAGACGCTGCGTCGTTCGCTCGGTGAGAACGCCCAGTACGCCGTGGTGAAGAACACGCTGACCAAGATTGCGGCCAACGAGGCCGGGATCTCTTCGCTGGACGACCAGTTCACTGGTCCGACGGCGGTTGCCTTCATCACCGGTGACCCGGTGGAGTCGGCGAAGGGTCTTCGTGACTTCGCCAAGGAGAACCCGAACCTCATCATCAAGGGCGGTGTCCTTGACGGTAAGGCGCTGTCCGCCGATGAGATCAAGAAGCTCGCGGACCTCGAGTCCCGCGAGGTTCTGCTCGCCAAGCTGGCGGGTGCCATGAAGGGCAAGCAGACTCAGGCTGCGCAGCTCTTCCAGGCGCTCCCCTCGAAGTTCGTCCGCACCGCGGAGGCGCTTCGCGTCAAGCTCGAAGAGCAGGGCGGTGCCGAGTAACTCGGCTCGCGCATTGGTCGTAACCCGGTAGGGAGACGGCCGCAGCGGGCCGACAGTACGCCCGCCGACATTTAACTCCGGCACCTGCCGAATTAGTGGAAGGACGCCATCATGGCGAAGCTCAGCCAGGAAGACCTGCTCGCTCAGTTCGAGGAGCTCACCCTCATCGAGCTCTCCGAGTTCGTGAAGGCCTTCGAGGAGAAGTTCGACGTCACCGCCGCCGCGGCCGTCGCCGTTGCCGGCCCCGCCGCCGGTGGCGCTGCCCCCGAGGCCGCCGAGGAGCAGGACGAGTTCGACGTCATCCTCACCGGTGCCGGCGACAAGAAGATCCAGGTCATCAAGGTCGTGCGTGAGCTCACCTCGCTGGGTCTGAAGGAGGCCAAGGACCTCGTCGACGGCGCTCCGAAGCCCGTCCTCGAGAAGGTCACCAAGGAGGCCGCCGAGAAGGCTGCCGAGTCCCTCAAGGGCGCCGGTGCGGCCGTCGAGGTCAAGTGACCTCCTGAGTCTCTGACTCTTTTCGCCGGAATGCGCCGCGAGGTGTAACGCCGGCACTGCCAAGGGCGATCATCCAATTGGGTGGTCGCCCTTCGGCGTTCTCCCGGCGGCTGTGCGCAGCGGTCCGCGCCGAGTATGGTGATCTTCGTCGTACGCCCCGTAGACCCGCCGTGCGCCCGTTGTACGCCGCTGAGGCGGTCCGGGCAGGTGTCCGGAGCTCCGGGGGGCGGGGGGCCTTGACGAACGGCACGCAGCGCGCAATTCTCAGGACGCGTCGTCACAACGATCCGACTCCGAGGCATGGATCGACGGCGAAGAGGGCAGTAATGAGGTGCGCTCACAGCGCGAGGGCTCGCCCGTGGCGTGGTTGCACAAGCAGGACGCAGGAGCAGTCGTACGACGGCCGTGACAGCAGTCGCGGAAGTGGACCGGACCGTGGTCCGGATGCAGGGCATTGACAGTGGCGTTGACGGTGACGTTGACAGTGGCGTTGAGAAGAACAAAGAGGCCGATGAGGGTCCCCAAAAACCCGCTCTGGACATCAGTGAGCCAAGTGGCTACACTGACCCTTTGCGCTGCCTGTTAGCTGCCTCCTGCCCGTCACCAGGGGCATACCCACTGTCTGGCCACTGCGGAATGATTCGCCCTGAACTGGGCTTTTCTGTCCCTGTGTCCATGTGGGACCGGTACGCGCGTAGTGAGTCCGAGCCCTCGGAAGGACCCCCTCTTGGCCGCCTCGCGCAACGCCTCGACCTCCAATACGAACAACGGCGCAAGCACCGCCCCGCTGCGCATCTCCTTTGCAAAGATCAAGGAGCCCCTCGAGGTTCCGAACCTCCTCGCGCTGCAGACCGAGAGCTTTGACTGGCTGCTCGGTAACGCCGCTTGGAAGGGTCGCGTCGAGGCCGCTCTCGAGAGCGGACAGGACGTCCCCACCAAGTCCGGTCTGGAAGAGATCTTCGAAGAGATCTCCCCGATCGAAGACTTTTCCGGGTCGATGTCGCTGACGTTCCGCGACCACCGTTTCGAGCCGCCGAAGAACTCCATCGACGAGTGCAAGGAGCGCGACTTCACGTTCGCCGCCCCGCTCTTCGTCACCGCGGAGTTCACCAACAACGAGACCGGCGAGATCAAGTCCCAGACGGTCTTCATGGGCGATTTCCCGCTCATGACCAACAAGGGCACCTTCGTCATCAACGGCACCGAGCGTGTCGTCGTGTCGCAGCTGGTCCGCTCGCCGGGTGTCTACTTCGACTCCTCCATCGACAAGACGTCCGACAAGGACATCTTCTCCGCCAAGATCATCCCTTCCCGGGGTGCCTGGCTGGAGATGGAGATCGACAAGCGCGACATGGTCGGTGTCCGCATCGACCGCAAGCGCAAGCAGTCCGTCACCGTTCTCCTGAAGGCTCTCGGTTGGACGACCGAGCAGATCCTGGAGGAGTTCGGCGAGTACGAGTCCATGCGCGCCACCCTGGAGAAGGACCACACCCAGGGCCAGGACGACGCACTGCTCGACATCTACCGCAAGCTGCGTCCGGGCGAGCCGCCCACGCGTGAGGCTGCTCAGACGCTGCTCGAGAACCTCTACTTCAACCCGAAGCGCTACGACCTCGCGAAGGTCGGCCGCTACAAGGTGAACAAGAAGCTCGGCGCGGACGAGCCGCTGAACGCGGGTGTCCTCACCAGCAAGGACATCATCGCCACCATCAAGTACCTGGTCCGGCTGCACGCCGGCGAGGTCGAGACGGTCGGCGAGTCGGGCCGGAACATCGTCGTCGAGACCGACGACATCGACCACTTCGGCAACCGTCGTCTGCGTAACGTCGGCGAGCTCATCCAGAACCAGGTCCGCACGGGCCTGGCGCGGATGGAGCGCGTCGTGCGTGAGCGCATGACGACCCAGGACGTCGAGGCGATCACGCCGCAGACCCTGATCAACATCCGCCCGGTCGTGGCGTCGATCAAGGAATTCTTCGGCACCTCGCAGCTGTCGCAGTTCATGGACCAGAACAACCCGCTGTCGGGTCTCACCCACAAGCGCCGTCTGTCGGCGCTCGGCCCGGGTGGTCTGTCCCGTGAGCGGGCCGGCTTCGAGGTCCGTGACGTGCACCCGTCCCACTACGGACGCATGTGCCCGATCGAGACCCCCGAAGGCCCGAACATCGGTCTGATCGGTTCGCTGGCTTCGTACGGCCGCGTCAACGCCTTCGGCTTTGTCGAGACCCCGTACCGCCGCGTGACCGAGGGTGTCGTCACCGACGAGGTCGACTACCTCACGGCCGACGAGGAAGACCGCTTCGTGATCGCCCAGGCGAACGCGACCCTCGGTGAGGACATGCGCTTCACCGAGTCGCGCGTCCTGGTCCGCCGCCGTGGCGGCGAGATCGACTACATCCCCGGCGACGACGTCGACTACATGGACGTCTCGCCGCGCCAGATGGTGTCGGTCGCGACCGCGATGATCCCCTTCCTGGAGCACGACGACGCCAACCGCGCCCTCATGGGCGCGAACATGATGCGTCAGGCCGTGCCGCTGATCACGTCCGAGGCTCCGCTCGTCGGCACCGGCATGGAGTACCGCTGTGCGGTCGACGCCGGTGACGTCATCAAGGCGGAGAAGGCGGGTGTGGTCCAGGAGGTCTCCGCGGACTACGTCACCGTCGCCAACGACGACGGCACGTACACCACGTACCGGATCGCCAAGTTCTCCCGCTCCAACCAGGGCACCTCGGTCAACCAGAAGGTTGTCGTCAACGAGGGCGCCCGGGTCGTCGAGAACCAGGTCCTCGCCGACGGGCCCGCCACCCAGCAGGGTGAGATGGCGCTCGGCAAGAACCTCCTCGTGGCGTTCATGCCGTGGGAGGGCCACAACTACGAAGACGCGATCATCCTCAGCCAGCGGCTGGTGCAGGACGACGTCCTCTCCTCGATCCACATCGAGGAGCACGAGGTCGACGCCCGTGACACCAAGCTCGGCCCGGAGGAGATCACCCGGGACATCCCGAACGTCTCCGAAGAGGTCCTCGCCGACCTCGACGAGCGCGGCATCATCCGTATCGGTGCCGAGGTCGTCGCCGGTGACATCCTCGTCGGCAAGGTCACGCCCAAGGGTGAGACCGAGCTGACGCCGGAGGAGCGCCTGCTCCGCGCGATCTTCGGTGAGAAGGCGCGCGAGGTGCGCGACACCTCGCTGAAGGTGCCGCACGGTGAGATCGGCAAGGTCATCGGCGTCCGCGTCTTCGACCGCGAGGAGGGCGACGAGCTGCCGCCGGGCGTGAACCAGCTGGTTCGTGTCTACGTGGCGCAGAAGCGCAAGATCACCGACGGTGACAAGCTCGCCGGCCGTCACGGCAACAAGGGCGTCATCTCGAAGATCCTGCCGATCGAGGACATGCCGTTCCTGGAGGACGGCACCCCGGTCGACATCATCCTCAACCCGCTGGGTGTGCCGTCCCGAATGAACCCGGGACAGGTCCTGGAGATCCACCTCGGCTGGCTCGCCAGCCGCGGCTGGGACGTCTCCGGACTCGGTGACGAGTGGGCCCAGCGCCTGCAGGTCATCGGCGCCGACAAGGTCGACCCCGGCACCAACGTCGCCACCCCGGTGTTCGACGGTGCCCGCGAGGACGAGATCACCGGTCTCTTCGAGGCCACGATCCCCAACCGCGACGGCGACCGGCTGGTCCAGCCCTCGGGCAAGGCCAACCTGTTCGACGGCCGCTCCGGAGAGCCGTTCCCGGACCCGATCTCGGTCGGGTACATGTACATCCTCAAGCTCCACCACCTGGTCGACGACAAGCTCCACGCCCGTTCGACCGGCCCGTACTCGATGATCACGCAGCAGCCGCTGGGTGGTAAGGCGCAGTTCGGTGGCCAGCGCTTCGGTGAGATGGAGGTGTGGGCGCTTGAGGCTTATGGCGCCGCGTACGCCCTCCAGGAGCTGCTGACGATCAAGTCCGACGACGTGACCGGCCGCGTGAAGGTCTACGAGGCCATCGTCAAGGGCGAGAACATCCCGGAGCCCGGCATTCCCGAGTCCTTCAAGGTGCTCATCAAGGAAATGCAGTCGCTCTGCCTCAACGTGGAGGTGCTGTCCTCGGACGGCATGTCCATCGAGATGCGCGACACGGACGAGGACGTCTTCCGCGCAGCGGAGGAACTCGGTATCGACCTGTCCCGGCGCGAGCCGAGCAGCGTCGAAGAGGTCTGACGGGCCGGCCGGGAGTCCTCCAAGTAGAGGACTCCCGGCCCTCCCCGGACCCGTTCAGACCATTTGAAGTGCCCATTTATCTCGCATAACGCGAGGGGCTCGAACCCCCGAAAGAGGGATTGACGACAAGTGCTCGACGTCAACTTCTTCGACGAGCTGCGGATTGGCCTCGCCACCGCGGACGACATCCGGACCTGGTCCCACGGCGAAGTGAAGAAGCCGGAGACCATCAACTACCGCACGCTCAAGCCCGAGAAGGACGGACTCTTCTGCGAGAAGATCTTCGGTCCGACCCGGGACTGGGAGTGCTACTGCGGCAAGTACAAGCGTGTCCGCTTCAAGGGCATCATCTGTGAGCGCTGCGGCGTCGAGGTCACTCGCGCCAAGGTGCGTCGTGAGCGGATGGGCCACATTGAGCTGGCCGCGCCCGTCACGCACATCTGGTACTTCAAGGGCGTTCCCTCGCGCCTCGGCTACCTGCTCGACCTCGCGCCGAAGGACCTGGAAAAGGTCATCTACTTCGCCGCGTACATGATCACCTTCGTGGACGAGGAGCGCCGGACGCGCGACCTGCCCTCGCTGGAGGCGCACGTCTCCGTCGAGCGTCAGCAGGTCGAGAACCGTCGCGACTCCGACCTGGAGGCCCGCGCCAAGAAGCTCGAAACGGACCTCGCCGAGCTTGAGGCCGAGGGTGCGAAGGCCGACGTGCGCCGCAAGGTGCGCGAAGGTGCCGAGCGCGAGATGAAGCAGCTCCGTGACCGCGCCCAGCGCGAGATCGACCGCCTCGACGAGGTGTGGAACCGCTTCAAGAACCTCAAGGTCCAGGACCTGGAGGGCGACGAGCTCCTCTACCGCGAGCTGCGTGACCGCTTCGGCACGTACTTCGACGGTTCGATGGGCGCCGCTGCTCTGCAGAAGCGCCTGGAGTCCTTCGACCTTGAGGAGGAGGCCGAGCGCCTCCGCGAGATCATCCGCACCGGCAAGGGCCAGAAGAAGACCCGTGCGCTCAAGCGCCTCAAGGTCGTCTCCGCGTTCCTGTCGACGAGCAACAGCCCCAAGGGCATGGTGCTCGACTGCGTGCCGGTCATCCCGCCGGACCTGCGTCCGATGGTGCAGCTGGACGGTGGCCGCTTCGCGACCTCCGACCTGAACGACCTGTACCGCCGCGTGATCAACCGCAACAACCGCCTGAAGCGGCTCCTTGACCTCGGTGCCCCCGAGATCATCGTGAACAACGAGAAGCGCATGCTTCAGGAGGCCGTCGACGCGCTCTTCGACAACGGCCGTCGTGGTCGCCCGGTCACGGGCCCCGGCAACCGTCCGCTGAAGTCGCTGTCCGACATGCTCAAGGGCAAGCAGGGTCGCTTCCGTCAGAACCTGCTCGGCAAGCGTGTGGACTACTCCGCGCGTTCCGTGATCGTCGTCGGTCCGCAGCTCAAGCTGCACCAGTGCGGTCTGCCGAAGGCCATGGCGCTGGAGCTCTTCAAGCCGTTCGTGATGAAGCGCCTGGTGGACCTGAACCACGCGCAGAACATCAAGTCGGCCAAGCGCATGGTCGAGCGCGGCCGCACGGTCGTGTACGACGTCCTGGAAGAGGTCATCGCTGAGCACCCGGTTCTCCTGAACCGCGCGCCCACGCTGCACCGCCTCGGCATCCAGGCCTTCGAGCCCCAGCTGGTCGAGGGCAAGGCCATCCAGATCCACCCGCTCGTCTGCACCGCGTTCAACGCGGACTTCGACGGTGACCAGATGGCCGTGCACCTGCCGCTCTCGGCGGAGGCGCAGGCCGAGGCCCGCATCCTGATGCTGTCCTCGAACAACATCCTGAAGCCGGCCGACGGTCGTCCCGTCACCATGCCGACCCAGGACATGGTGCTGGGCCTGTTCTTCCTCACGACCGACGAGGAGGAGCGCAAGGTCATCGGTGAGGGCCGTTCGTTCGGCTCGTCCGCCGAGGCGACCATGGCGTTCGACAACCGGGAGCTCTCGCTCCAGGCGAAGGTCGACATCCGCTTCCCCGTAGGCACCGTCCCGCCGCGTGGCTGGACCCCGCCGACCGCGGAGGAGGGTGAGCCCGAGTGGCAGACCGGTGACCCGTTCCGGCTGCGTACCACCCTGGGCCGCGCGCTCTTCAACGAGCTGCTGCCCGAGGACTACCCGTTCGTCGACTACTCGGTGGGCAAGAAGCAGCTCTCCGAGATCGTCAACGACCTGGCGGAGCGCTACCCCAAGGTGATCGTGGCGGCGACGCTCGACAACCTGAAGGCGGCCGGCTTCCACTGGGCGACCCGTTCGGGCGTCACCGTGGCCATCTCCGACGTCGTCGTGCCCGAGGCCAAGAAGGCCATCGTCAAGGGCTACGAGGAGCAGGACGAGAAGGTCCAGAAGCAGTACGAGCGCGGTCTGATCACCAAGGACGAGCGCACGCAGGAGCTCATCGCGATCTGGACCAAGGCGACCGCAGAGGTCGCCGAGGCGATGAACGCGAACTTCCCCAAGACGAACCCCATCTTCATGATGGTTGACTCGGGTGCCCGAGGAAACATGATGCAGATGCGTCAGATCGCCGGTATGCGTGGTCTGGTGTCCAACGCCAAGAACGAGACGATTCCTCGTCCCATCAAGGCGTCGTTCCGCGAGGGCCTGTCCGTGCTGGAGTACTTCATCTCCACCCACGGTGCCCGTAAGGGTCTCGCCGACACCGCCCTGCGTACCGCCGACTCGGGTTACCTGACCCGTCGTCTGGTGGACGTCTCGCAGGACGTGATCATCCGCGAGGAGGACTGCGGCACCGACCGCGGCCTCAAGCTGAAGATCGCGGAGAAGGGCGCCGACGGCATCCTCCGCAAGACGGACGACGTCGAGACCAGCGTCTACGCCCGCATGCTGGCGGAGGACGTGGTCATCGACGGCAAGGTCATCGCGCCTGCCAACGTCGACCTCGGTGACGTGCTCATCGACCAGCTGGTCATGCACGGCGTGGAGGAGGTCAAGACCCGCTCGGTCCTGACCTGTGAGTCCGCGGTCGGCACCTGTGCCTTCTGCTACGGACGCTCGCTGGCCACCGGCAAGCTCGTCGACATCGGTGAGGCGGTCGGCATCATCGCCGCCCAGTCCATCGGTGAGCCGGGTACGCAGCTCACCATGCGTACCTTCCACACCGGTGGTGTGGCCGGTGACGACATCACCCAGGGTCTGCCCCGTGTCGTCGAGCTCTTCGAGGCTCGTACGCCCAAGGGTGTCGCCCCGATCTCCGAGGCCAAGGGCCGCGTGCGGATCGAGGAGACCGAGAAGACCAAGAAGCTCGTGGTCACGCCGGACGACGGCAGCGAGGAGACGGCGTTCCCGATCTCCAAGCGCGCCCGTCTGCTGGTGGGCGAGGGCGACGCGGTCGAGGTGGGCCAGAAGCTCACCGTCGGTGCGACCAACCCGCACGACGTCCTGCGCATCCTCGGTCAGCGTGCGGTCCAGGTCCACCTGGTCGGCGAGGTCCAGAAGGTCTACAACAGCCAGGGCGTGTCGATCCACGACAAGCACATCGAGATCATCATCCGGCAGATGCTCCGCCGCGTGACGATCATCGAGTCCGGCGACGCGGAACTGCTGCCGGGCGAGCTCGTCGAGCGCTCGAAGTTCGAGACCGAGAACCGTCGTGTGGTCCAGGAGAGCGGTCACCCCGCCTCCGGTCGTCCGCAGCTGATGGGTATCACCAAGGCCTCGCTGGCGACGGAATCCTGGCTGTCGGCCGCCTCCTTCCAGGAGACGACCCGAGTCCTGACGGATGCGGCGATCAACGCCAAGTCCGACAGCCTCATCGGCCTCAAGGAGAACGTCATCATCGGTAAGCTCATCCCGGCCGGTACGGGTCTCTCCCGCTACCGCAACATCCGGGTGGAGCCCACCGAGGAGGCCAAGGCCGCGATGTACTCGGCCGTCGGCTACGACGACATCGACTACTCGCCGTTCGGCACGGGCTCCGGCCAGGCCGTTCCGCTGGAGGACTACGACTACGGTCCGTACAACCAGTAAGGCGTACGTCTGCTGAAGGGCGCCCGTTCCGCTTCGCGCGGGGCGGGCGCCCTTCGGCGTGAGCGGGGTCCGCCGGGGCTGTGAGCCTCACCACGGCAGTGGCAGGCCCGGCAGCAGGTCGCGGGGCCGCAGACTGGCCCAGGGCCTTGATCGTCTCTTGGGCGGGCGGGTGCTCCGCCCGGGTGGACAGCATTTGTTTTGACCCAGGTCGATGAGGTAGGTACGCTCAGACCTTGTGCCTGGGGTGTGCCTGGGCTCCTGTGCGTGTTTACGGCCGCAGAGCGAGCTCGTCTTTATGTGGGCCACCGCGATCCGCGTCATTTCCCGCTTCCGGCGGGGTGTGCCGGTTCCGACACACCCGACCGCGTGGGTCGGGGACTGTTTCAGGTTAGTTTCACAGTGATCGGCACACAGAAAACGGAGAAGTAGTGCCTACGATCCAGCAGCTGGTCCGGAAGGGCCGGCAGGACAAGGTCGAGAAGAACAAGACGCCCGCGCTCGAGGGTTCGCCCCAGCGTCGTGGCGTCTGCACGCGTGTGTTCACGACCACCCCGAAGAAGCCGAACTCGGCGCTCCGTAAGGTCGCGCGTGTGCGTCTGACCTCGGGCATCGAGGTCACGGCCTACATCCCGGGTGAGGGCCACAACCTGCAGGAGCACTCGATCGTGCTCGTGCGTGGCGGTCGTGTGAAGGACCTTCCGGGTGTTCGTTACAAGATCATCCGCGGTTCCCTCGACACGCAGGGCGTCAAGAACCGTAAGCAGGCTCGCAGCCGCTACGGCGCCAAGAAGGAGAAGTAAGAATGCCTCGTAAGGGCCCCGCCCCGAAGCGCCCGGTCATCATCGACCCGGTCTACGCATCTCCTCTTGTCACCTCGCTGATCAACAAGATCCTGCTCGACGGCAAGCGTTCCACCGCCGAGCGGATCGTGTACGGCGCCATGGAAGGCCTCCGCGAGAAGACCGGCGCTGACCCGGTCATCACGCTGAAGCGCGCGCTTGAGAACGTCAAGCCCTCGCTTGAGGTCAAGTCCCGCCGTGTCGGTGGCGCCACCTACCAGGTGCCGATCGAGGTCAAGCCCGGTCGCGCCGCAACTCTCTCGCTCCGCTGGATCGTGGGTTACTCCCGCGCCCGCCGCGAGAAGACCATGACCGAGCGCCTCATGAACGAGCTGCTCGACGCCTCCAACGGTCTTGGCGCTGCCGTCAAGAAGCGCGAGGACACGCACAAGATGGCCGAGTCCAACAAGGCCTTCGCGCACTACCGCTGGTAGTCGTTACCCACTTCGAGACCGAGAGAAGATTGAGCCTTATGGCCACCACTTCGCTTGACCTGGCCAAGGTCCGCAACATCGGGATCATGGCCCACATCGACGCGGGCAAGACGACCACCACCGAGCGGATCCTCTTCTACACCGGTGTGTCTTACAAGATCGGTGAAGTCCACGACGGCGCTGCCACGATGGACTGGATGGAGCAGGAGCAGGAGCGCGGCATCACGATCACGTCTGCCGCGACGACCTGCCACTGGCCGCTCAACGATGTCGATCACACGATCAACATCATCGACACTCCGGGTCACGTTGACTTCACCGTCGAGGTGGAGCGTTCGCTCCGCGTCCTCGACGGCGCCGTCACCGTGTTCGACGGTGTGGCCGGCGTCGAGCCCCAGTCCGAGACTGTCTGGCGTCAGGCGGACCGCTACGGCGTGCCGCGTATCTGCTTCGTCAACAAGCTCGACCGTACGGGTGCCGAGTTCCACCGCTGCGTCGACATGATCGTCGACCGCCTCGGTGCGGTCCCGCTCGTCATGCAGCTCCCGATCGGCGCCGAGGCCGACTTCAAGGGCGTCGTCGACCTCGTGTCGATGAAGGCGCTCGTGTGGTCCGCCGAGGCCGCCAAGGGCGAGATGTACGACACGGTCGACATCCCGGACACGCACATCGAGGCTGCCGACGAGTGGCGCGGCAAGCTCCTTGAGACGGTCGCCGAGCACGACGACCAGATGATGGAGCTCTACCTGGAGGGCCAGGAGCCTTCCGAGGACCAGCTGATGGCGGCCATCCGCCGCATCACGCTCGCGTCCAAGGGCAGCGCCGACTCCGTCACCGTCAGCCCCGTGTTCTGCGGTACGGCGTTCAAGAACAAGGGCGTTCAGCCCCTGCTCGACGCCGTCGTGCGCTACCTGCCCTCTCCCCTGGACGTCGAGGCCATCGAAGGCCACGACGTGAAGGACCCGGAGAAGGTCATCGAGCGCAAGCCGTCGGACGAGGAGCCCTTCTCGGGCCTCGCGTTCAAGATCATGAGCGACCCGCACCTGGGCAAGCTCACCTTCGTCCGGGTTTACTCGGGCCGCCTTGAGGCCGGCAGCTCCGTGCTGAACTCGGTCAAGGGCAAGAAGGAGCGCATCGGCAAGATCTACCGCATGCACGCGAACAAGCGTGAGGAGATCGCATCGGTGGGCGCCGGCGACATCATCGCGGTGATGGGTCTCAAGCAGACCACCACCGGTGAGACGCTGTGCGACGACAAGAACCCGGTCATCCTGGAGTCCATGGACTTCCCGGCCCCGGTCATTCAGGTCGCCATCGAGCCGAAGTCCAAGGGTGACCAGGAGAAGCTGGGTGTAGCCATCCAGCGTCTCTCGGAGGAGGACCCGTCCTTCCAGGTCCACTCGGACGAGGAGACCGGCCAGACCATCATCGGTGGTATGGGCGAGCTTCACCTTGAGGTGCTCGTCGACCGCATGAAGCGCGAGTTCCGCGTCGAGGCGAACGTCGGCAAGCCCCAGGTCGCGTACCGCGAGACGATCCGCAAGACCGTCGAGCGCATCGACTACACGCACAAGAAGCAGACTGGTGGTACCGGCCAGTTCGCGAAGGTGCAGATCGCCCTTGAGCCCATCGAGGGTGGCGACGCGTCGTACGAGTTCGTCAACAAGGTCACCGGTGGCCGCATCCCCCGGGAGTACATCCCGTCGGTGGACGCGGGCGCCCAGGAAGCCATGCAGTTCGGCATCCTGGCCGGTTACGAGATGGTCGGCGTCCGCGTCACCCTTCTCGACGGTGGTTACCACGAGGTCGACTCCTCGGAGCTCGCCTTCAAGATCGCCGGTTCGCAGGCCTTCAAGGAGGGTGCCCGCAAGGCCTCTCCCGTGCTCCTTGAGCCGATGATGGCCGTCGAGGTCACCACGCCCGAGGACTACATGGGCGATGTGATCGGCGACCTGAACTCCCGCCGTGGCCAGATCCAGGCCATGGAGGAGCGCAGCGGCGCTCGCGTCGTGAAGGGCCTCGTGCCCCTCTCGGAGATGTTCGGCTACGTCGGAGACCTCCGCAGCAAGACCTCGGGTCGCGCAAGCTACTCGATGCAGTTCGACTCCTACGCCGAGGTTCCGCGGAACGTCGCCGAGGAGATCATCGCGAAGGCCAAGGGCGAGTAACTCCCGAGTCACTCAACCGGGCGGCTCTTCCCGAGTTGCTCATCGCGAGTGCGGGTTTCTACCCGTACGAGCTCACGCTTTAGGCTTATCACCGGAGCCACTGGGGCATTCAGCGCAATCCGTGCTGAATGCCCCGGGCGCCGGCATCCCAGCAAAGATCACCTGGCGCCGATGAAGCAAGGCGTACAGAACCACTCCGCAGGAGGACCCAGTGGCGAAGGCAAAGTTCGAGCGGACTAAGCCGCACGTCAACATCGGCACCATCGGTCACATTGACCACGGTAAGACGACCCTCACGGCCGCCATTACCAAGGTGCTGCACGACGCATACCCGGACCTGAACGAGGCCTCGGCCTTCGACCAGATCGACAAGGCGCCGGAAGAGCGCCAGCGTGGTATCACCATCTCCATCGCGCACGTCGAGTACCAGACGGAGTCGCGTCACTACGCGCACGTCGACTGCCCCGGTCACGCTGACTACATCAAGAACATGATCACGGGTGCGGCGCAGATGGACGGCGCCATCCTCGTGGTCGCGGCCACCGACGGCCCGATGCCGCAGACGAAGGAGCACGTCCTCCTGGCCCGCCAGGTAGGCGTCCCCTACATCGTCGTCGCGCTGAACAAGGCCGACATGGTGGACGACGAGGAGATCCTGGAGCTCGTCGAGCTCGAGGTTCGTGAGCTCCTCTCCGAGTACGAGTTCCCGGGCGACGACCTTCCGGTCGTCAAGGTCTCGGCGCTCAAGGCGCTCGAGGGCGACAAGGAGTGGGGCCAGTCGGTCCTGAACCTGATGGCCGCCGTCGACGAGTCGATCCCGCAGCCCGAGCGCGACGTCGACAAGCCGTTCCTGATGCCGATCGAGGACGTCTTCACGATCACCGGTCGTGGCACCGTCGTCACCGGCCGTATCGAGCGTGGTGTCCTCAAGGTCAACGAGACCGTCGACATCGTCGGTATCAAGGAAGAGAAGACCACCACCACGGTCACCGGCATCGAGATGTTCCGCAAGCTGCTCGACGAGGGCCAGGCCGGTGAGAACGTCGGTCTGCTCCTCCGTGGCATCAAGCGCGAGGACGTCGAGCGCGGCCAGGTCATCATCAAGCCCGGTTCGGTCACGCCGCACACCGAGTTCGAGGCCCAGGCCTACATCCTGTCGAAGGACGAGGGTGGCCGTCACACCCCCTTCTTCAACAACTACCGCCCGCAGTTCTACTTCCGTACCACGGACGTGACCGGCGTCGTGACCCTCCCCGAGGGCACCGAGATGGTCATGCCGGGCGACAACACCGTCATGTCGGTCGCGCTGATCCAGCCGGTCGCCATGGAGGAGGGCCTCAAGTTCGCCATCCGTGAGGGTGGCCGGACCGTCGGCGCCGGCCAGGTCACCAAGATCACCAAGTAATTTCCCGGTGATTGACCTGGTAGCTCGGTAGCGACTGCTGCTAGCTCCAAGGGAAGGGCCCCGGCCCCGCCGCGCAAGCGGTGGGTGCCGGGGCCCTTTCTGTTGTGCGGCCTCGGGTGCTGGGGGCGTCCTCCGTACGGGTGTGAGCCCTACGGGAGCGAGTCCTACGGCCGCCAGAGCCAGGGCGTCGCGTCCGCGCCGAGCCCCGCCACCACCGCGGCGCCCGCGGGCGCCGTGCGGACCAGCGCGGGCGCACCCACACACGCGCCGCGATACCGACGCAACTTCCCACCCCTGTCGCGAAGTTGGACGTCACCCCGCTCGCTGCGGCCCAGCAGCACCGGGCCCGCGCCGGCCGTCACCGGCCCGTACCCCTTGAGGGCGAGGCCGGGCAGCGGTGAGCCGTCGGGGCGGACCGCGACGAGGTCGGGGGAGTGCGGGGCGCGGTAGAGGACACCGAGCGAGCCGTCGGCGTACGGCAAGGCGCGCGGTACGTCGCCGGGGGCCGGCATGGCGGAACGCGCGCGGAGCGCGAGCGGCGCGCCGGGGGAGGGCTGCGCCCAGTGCCGTACGGACTTCCGCGCGGCGGCGAACAGGTGCACCAGCCCCTGCCCGTCGACCGCCGCCGACAGCCCGTCCTGTATGCCGTCGCCGTCGCCCGTGCCGTCCCCGTCGGGGCCGTCCAGGTCGCGCCACGGGCCCCACCGGCCACTCGCGTCGCGCAGTCGCGTACTTACGCCCTTCGCCGCGTTCCGCACGAACAGATGGACGCTCCCGTCGCCCGCGGTCGCCGCGACCGGGACGCCGATCCGGCGACCGCGGTCCCGGCGGCGCTCGGGGTTGCCGAGCGAGGTCCAGGCGCGGCCGTCGTACTGGACCACCTCGCGCTCGTTCGCCCCGCCGTGCCCGTCGAGAGCCGCGAAACGCACGGCGAACAGCAGCTGCCCGCCGCCCTTCGTCACGGCCTGCCCGAGCGTGGGGGCCAGCGGCCCGCCGCCCAGGTCCTCGGGCGGACCCCAGCCGCCGGCCGCCGCGGGCCAGCGCACCAGCCGCAGCCCCACCACCCCGTATGCGAAGCCCTCCCCGTCCGACACCAACTGGGGTCCCGGGTAGCGGTAGTTGGTCGAGCGCACCCAGCCCTTCCAGTTCGTCAGCGGGCGTCCGCCGCCCACGTTGTAGTCGCCGCAGCCCGCCGGGTTCCCGCACTCCCACCCGGGGTCCCCGCCGTACGCGACGAGCGGGGCGGCCTTCTCCTGGAGCACGCTCTCGGGGAGGTTCTTGGGCCAGTGCCGGTTGTAGTAGCCGCGGAAGGCGGTGGTGACGAAGTGGGGGAGCGGTCTGCCCCGCTCGGCGCACTCCGCGACCCAGCGGATCTGCGCGGCCCAGCTGAAGCAGGCGACGGCGGTGTGGTCGGGGTGGTCGGAGTAGCCGCGCTGCTCGCTGTCCTTGCGGCGGACGGACTCGGGGCTGTGCTGGATGTCCGGATCGGGGTCGAGGGTCTGGACGACGGTGGGCCGGTAGTGGTCGAGGAGCCCGGTCAGCGCGTCCACGAGCTCGTCGTAGTCGTACGAACTCAGTTCCGTGAGCGGGGAGTTGTCGGCGAGGGTGGTGCGCTGGCGCAGCCCCCTGTCGGCCCACAGGGCGGGCAGCGCGGACCTGCGCCTGGCGGAGTTCACCGACACGTTGAGAAAGACGAGTTCGACGCGGCGCCCGCCGTGCGCGAGGGTGTTCCGCTCGGCCTGCTTGCCGCCGCGCAGCGCCGTGACGGTGCGCTCCCACCGGGTGAACCTCGGCAGGCCGAGCAGCGTGGCGTACGCCTGGCGCAGCCCCTGCTGACGGGCGGAGACATACGCGCTCCTGTCGCCCTGGGGCCGTGGGCGGCCCGGCGCGTGATTGACCCCGTCGGCCTCGCCCGCGGTGACGTACACGGAGACGACCGGGGTGCCGGCGTCCAGCAGCCGCCGGGTGTCCGGGTTCATGAAGTAGAGGTCGTCGTCCGGGTGGGCGAGGAACTGGAGCAGCAACGACCGGCTGCTCCGCGCTATCGGCTGCCCGGGGGCGGGGTCGGCCACCGGGTCGCGGCGGCGGGGCGGGAGCACGGTGCAGGAGGAGACGGCGAGGGCGGCGGTGGCGGCCGTGGCGACGGTGAGGAGGGTGCGTCGGGGCAGGCCGCCGCTGGGCTGGACGGACCCGGGTATGCCGCTGTTCACGTGTGAGGTTCTCCGTCCGCTTCCCCCGCAGCGCGTGCTGCGCCCTGCTGCGCAGAGCTAGACGGCGGACGGAGGCAACAGGTTGCCCGGACGGAGGGTGGGACGGCTCACGGCGCCACCGACGGCGCAAGGGCAGGCGAGTGCCCGCCGTCTCAGTCGGCGTAGCGGGGCAGGCCCTCGGTCGAGATCGTCCAGTCGGCGATGGTGACGTCCTCGCCGTAGACGAAGTCCTTGCGGGAGGCGTAGCGGGGGCCGTCGGGGGTGGGGTGGATGTCGGTGAGGACGGCGCCGGAGCCGGTGCGGGGGTCGAAGACCGCGTAGACGGGGACGCCGAGCAGCGGGTAGTCGCGCGTCTTGCTCACCCAGTCGTTGTCGGGGTTGGAGCGGGAGACGATCTCGATGGCGGCGATGAGGGAGCGCGGGTCGAAGGAGCCCTCGCCCTTCATGACCGCCTCCGCGATCACCATCACGTCCGGTCGCCGCAGGATCCCCTCGGCCTCGTTCTCCACGTCGGGTCGTCCCGTGTGCGCCAGCAGCCCGTCGGGGAAGAGCGCTTCGAGGCGCATCATCCGGTACTGGATGCTTGCCCTCTGCTGCGCTGTCTGCTGCTCCACGATCGGCCTCCTCATTCACCGCTCACGGACGTCTTCGGTTCGGCAGTCGCGGCAGCGTCCGGGCCCCGGGGCCCGGAACACCCGTCCGCAGCCGTCGCAGTCCTGCATGGGGTCCGGCCGTAAGACGACGGGTGCGGGCGGCAGCGCGCCGGGCATGTTCACCGTCAGGCGGTGCTCGATCAGCGCGCGGGGGCTGCCCGGCCGGTCCGGCAACCCCTTGAGCAGCTCCTGCCGCACCGCTTCCGGGGCCACGCTGCGCTCCAGCCAGCTCGCCACGGCGGGCCCCAGCCGGTGCACGTCACGGTCGGCGAGGGTGAGCCGGGGATCGTCCACGCGCAGCGAGACGAGCAGGTCGCGGGCGGCCTGGTCGCGCTCGGGGTCGAAGGTCCGGGGGGTGGGCGGGGAGAGCTTGGGGCGCGTCGGTCGTGTCGGATGCGTCGGACGCGCGGGCCGCTCAGGTGTGGCCGGTGCGGATGGCTGCTGCTGCGGCTGCGGCGAGGGCGCGTCCTCGAACCCGGCCCACAGTGGAGGCAGCTCGTCGGGTGCCGGCGTGGTCTCTCGCTGCGGTACGTCAACGGGGTGCGGGGGCGCGACCACGGGCGCGCGCGCCGGGCGGTGCTCCCGTACCTCTGCCGGATCCGCCGGTGCTGGTACCGGCGCCTGTGCCGGTGTCGGTGCTGGTGTCGCGTCCGGCTGGTTGCGGAACACCGTTCGGGTCACGACCTGCCCGTTCGGCAGGCGTACGCGGTCCCGGGAGAGGTAACCGGCGGCTTCCAGCTCGCGCAGGGCGGCGGCGATCCGCGCCTCGCTCTCGGGGAAGCGGGCTGAAAGGAACTTGATCGCGATGATCACGCCGTCGGGCAGCGACTGGATGTAGAGCCCCAGGCCGCGGGCCAGGAAGCTCAGCTCCGTGTGCTGGGCGAAGTGGTTGCCGACGACGGTGAAGCGGTTGCGGTGCCGGGTGTTCCGGTGGGTGACACCGCGTGCGACGCGTGCACCGGATCGGGTGGCAGGTCGGCGTACGCGGGACGGGGCGCGGGTGGGCGCGTTAAGCTCGTTCGTATCCATCGGGAAGGGTCTGACTTCCTCGTTGGTCAGGCCCTCGATCGGGATTGCGAGTCCCGGCCGGGGGCCGACGTATGTCTGGAGTTGTGGCTTGACGTGGCGAGCATATGCCCGCCAACCACTTGAAAATCCAGCCGAGTTGGCGGAGATCACTCTTGTGGGTGACGAGCCGTGCGGCGGCCTCACCGGGAGGCTGGTGGGGTTGGGTGGGGTCCTTGCTCCTCGGGGATTGAAGTGTTTTACGTTCGACGCGGGCAGGCCGAGGGGTACCGGGTCGAGGCGGACCGCGACCCGGTCCCACCTGCGTATATCGCCCCTCACCGCGCCGTCGCGCACTCGGCCCACACTGTCTTGCAGGGGTACGGGCCCGGGGTGACGCCCCACTTGTCGGCGAGCAGCTCGACGAGGAGCAGGCCACGCCCGGACTCCTCGTGCACCTCCTTCGGCACGGCGGTGGGCAGCCGGTCGCTGCGCGCATCGATGACTTCGATACGAAGTGTGTCCAGGTCGTCGACGCTGAGCACCAGCCGGAAATCGCGCCCGGGTACGCGACCGTGCGTGACCGCGTTGGCGGCGAGCTCGGCGACGATGTGCGCCGGGTCCTCCAGGGGGAGCCCCCACGAGCGCAGCTGCTCCACCGCGAGCAACCGGGCGAGCCGGGCACCGCGCCGGGTGGAGGACAGCTGGACGGCGAACTGCCGTACGGGGGCGGGGGATTGGGTAATCATGCGGGTTTCTCGGTTCACGTCACTCAGCGTGGTCGGGCGTGCGTACCGTGAACAGGGAGATCGGCCTTGCGTACGGAGACTGTCCCGGCGCTGTCCAGTCCTGTCCCGACTGTCCGGGGTGCCCGGTGGGGGACAGGTTCCGTTGACGAAGAACGGCACGTCGGAGGTGGCACGTAGATGAGCGTGGACGACGGCAACGTGGACGAGCCCGGCTGGGACGTCGACCCGGACGACGAACAGGGCGCGGCGGTGGTCGCCACGGTCGGCCGCCAGCTGAAGCTGTGGCGCGAGGCGGCGGGGCTGCGGGCGGGGGAGTTGGGGGTGGCGATCGGGTACGGCGAGGACCTGATCTACAAGGTGGAGGGCGGCCGGCGGATTCCACGGCCGGAGTACCTGGACAAGGTGGACGAGGCGGTCGGGGCGGGCGGCAAGGTCTCCGCGATGAAGGACGACGTGGCGGAGGTCAGGTACCCGAAGAAGGTTCGGGATCTGGCGAAGTTGGAGGCGCGGGCGGCTGAGCTGTGTCTCTACCACAATCACAACCTGCACGGTCTGTTACAGACCGAGGACTACATGCGGGCGCTGCTCACCACGTGGCGGCCCACGCTGGCCTTGGGTGATCTGGAGCGGGCGGTGGCCGCACGGATGGCCAGGCAGTCCATCTTCACCCGGGACCCCGCTCCGGAGGTCAGTTTCGTACAGGAAGAAGTGACTCTGCGACGTCCCGTCGGGGGCAGACTGGTACTGCGGAGTCAACTCGAACGGCTCCTGGAAGTAGCGCAGTTGCCCAACGTGGAGTTCCAGGTGATGCCCACCAGCCGCTGGAGCCATCCGGGAACAAGCGGCCTGATCGAGGTGCTGAAGTTTCGTGACGGTACGGCGGTGGGTCGATCGGATGGTGCGTTCGGAGGGCGACCGGTCTCCGACCCGCGAGACCTTAGGGTCCTCGAACTGCGGTATGGGATCATCCGGGCTCAGGCTCTCCGGCCGGGGGAGTCGCTGGCCTTCATGGAACAAGTGCTGGGAGAAACATGATCCGCAAGCTCTCCGCCGGAAATGGTTCCGAGTTGGAGTGGTTCAAGAGCAGCTACAGCAGTAGCAGCGACCCGAACGACTGCGTCGAGGTAGCGGCCACCCCCACCACCATCCACGTCCGCGACTCCAAGACCCCCGACGGCCCCCGTCTCGTCTTCGGCCCCGCCGCCTGGACCGGCTTCGTGTCCCACGCCCGCTGACCGCGTCCGGCGGCGCCCAGAAGGGGCGCGGGGAACTGCGCGGCCAGCCACAGCGGACCCGCAGGGTGATCAGCGGGCCCCCGGCCGACGCGGGGGCGGGTTTGACCCCCGTCACACTCCGGGTAATCTCTACGCCCCGATTGGCGCCCGCCGTGCCCCGTATGGCAGACTGTCGGGGTTGCTCGGTTGAGTATCGATGCTGCACGCCTCCCGCCGGGAGGACCGGAAGCGAGTCCCACAGTACTCGTCGCCCCAACTGCCCCCTGGGTAGCGCTGAGGCGGACGTACGGGAATCTTTCGGGAAGTGCCAGTGCGGTGCCGACCAGGCACCCGGTGGGTGTTCTTCCCCCGATTTGCGGTTGCGGACCGCATCCCTTACAGGCAGGGAAATCCTTGGATTTTCGTGCTGGCGAGGATGCGACACGCCCGACCGCGTGGGTCGGAGAAGGACGGTGCTGAGCGTTCAGAGCGCAGCCGCCCGGGTTCCAGAGCGTTAAGAGACAAAGGACTACTAGTAGCCATGGCGGGACAGAAGATCCGCATCCGGCTCAAGGCCTACGACCACGAGGTCATCGACTCCTCGGCGAAGAAGATCGTCGAGACGGTGACCCGCACTGGTGCGTCGGTCGCAGGCCCGGTGCCGCTGCCCACTGAGAAGAACGTGTACTGCGTCATCAAGTCGCCGCACAAGTACAAGGACTCTCGCGAGCACTTCGAGATGCGCACGCACAAGCGCCTCATCGACATCCTCGACCCCACGCCGAAGACGGTTGACTCGCTGATGCGTCTCGACCTGCCGGCGGGCGTCGACATCGAGATCAAGCTCTGAAGGGACGGGCCGAGATGAGCAAGAACATCAAGGGCGTCCTGGGCGAGAAGCTCGGCATGACCCAGGTCTGGGACGAGAACAACCGGGTTGTCCCGGTGACCGTCGTCAAGGCTGGTCCGTGTGTCGTGACGCAGGTACGTACGAACGACAACGACGGCTACGAGTCGGTCCAGATCGCCTTCGGCGAGATTGACCCGCGCAAGGTGAACAAGCCCCTCAAGGGTCACTTCGCCAAGGCCGACGTGACCCCGCGCCGCCACCTCGTGGAGCTGCGCACCCAGGACGCCAGCGAGTACACGCTGGGCCAGGAGATCACTGCCGAGGTGTTCGAGTCCGGCGTCAAGGTTGACGTCACGGGCAAGAGCAAGGGCAAGGGCTTCGCGGGTGTGATGAAGCGTCACAACTTCCGCGGTGGCAAGGCCTCGCACGGTGCCCACCGCGTGCACCGCAAGCCTGGTTCCATCGGTGGCTGTGCCACCCCCGGCCGTGTCTTCAAGGGCATGCGCATGGCGGGTCGCATGGGTAACGAGCGGGTCACCACCCAGAACCTGACCGTCCACGCCGTTGACGCCGAGAAGGGTCTGCTGCTCATCAAGGGCGCCGTTCCCGGCCCCAACGGTGGCCTCGTCCTGGTCCGCACCGCGGCCAAGGGGGTTTGAGGAACCGATGAGCACCATTGACATCCTTTCGCCGGCAGGCGACAAGACCGGGACCGTCGATCTCCCCGCGGAGATCTTCGACGCCAAGGTCAGCATTCCGCTGATCCACCAGGTCGTTGTCGCTCAGCTGGCCGCTGCCCGCCAGGGCACGCACAAGACCAAGCGTCGCGGCGAGGTCCGTGGTGGCGGTAAGAAGCCTTACCGCCAGAAGGGCACCGGCCGCGCCCGTCAGGGTTCGACCCGCGCCCCGCAGTTCGCCGGCGGTGGCGTCGTCCACGGCCCGCAGCCGCGTGACTACTCGCAGCGCACCCCGAAGAAGATGAAGGCCGCCGCCCTGCGCGGTGCCCTCACCGACCGGGCCCGCAACGCGCGCATCCACGTCGTCACCGGCGTGGTCGACGGTGCGGTTTCCACGAAGGCCGCCAAGTCCCTGCTGGGCAAGGTCAGCGAGCGCAAGCACGTGCTCCTGGTCGCCGAGCGTTCGGACGAGGCCGCGTGGCTCTCCGCCCGCAACCTGCCCCAGGTGCACATCCTGGAGCCGGGTCAGCTGAACACGTACGACGTGCTCGTCTCGGACGACCTGGTCTTCACCAAGGCCGCCTTCGAGTCCTTCGTGTCCGGCGCTCCGGCTGGCCGGAACGATGAGACCGAAGGGAGCGACGCCTGATGAGCGCCGTTACCAGCAAGACCTTCACGGACCACCGCGACATTCTTGTCAAGCCGGTCGTCTCGGAGAAGAGCTACGCGCTGCTCGACGAGAACAAGTACACGTTCATCGTCGCCCCCGGCTCCAACAAGACCCAGATCAAGCAGGCCGTGGAAGCGGTCTTCTCGGTCAAGGTCACCGGGGTCAACACGATCAACCGTCAGGGCAAGCGGAAGCGCACCCGCACCGGTTTCGGCAAGCGTGCCGACACCAAGCGGGCCATCGTGACCCTCGCCGAGGGCGACCGTATCGACATCTTCGGCGGTCCGACCGCCTAACGGCGGTCTGGATCGTCCGGAATCGGACGAGGACTGAGAAATGGGAATCCGCAAGTACAAGCCGACTACGCCGGGCCGCCGTGGCTCCTCCGTAGCCGACTTTGTCGAGATCACGCGGTCCACGCCGGAGAAGTCGCTGGTCCGCCCCCTGCACAGCAAGGGCGGCCGTAACAACGCCGGTCGTGTGACCGTTCGCCACCAGGGTGGTGGCCACAAGCGCGCCTACCGCGTGATCGACTTCCGTCGTCACGACAAGGACGGCGTGCCGGCCAAGGTCGCGCACATCGAGTACGACCCCAACCGCACCGCGCGCATCGCGCTGCTGCACTACGCGGACGGCGAGAAGCGTTACATCCTCGCCCCGCGTGGCCTGTCGCAGGGTGACCGGATCGAGAACGGCCCCGGGGCCGACATCAAGCCGGGCAACAACCTCGCGCTGCGCAACATCCCGGTGGGTACCACCATCCACAACATCGAGCTGCGGCCCGGTGGCGGTGCGAAGTTCGCCCGCTCCGCCGGTGCCTCCGTGCAGCTGCTGGCGAAGGAGGGCACGATGGCCCACCTTCGTATGCCTTCCGGCGAAATTCGCCTGGTCGACGCCCGCTGCCGCGCCACGATCGGTGAGGTCGGCAACGCCGAGCAGTCGAACATCAACTGGGGCAAGGCCGGCCGCATGCGCTGGAAGGGCGTTCGCCCGACCGTTCGCGGTGTCGCGATGAACCCGGTCGACCACCCGCACGGTGGTGGTGAGGGTAAGACCTCCGGTGGTCGCCACCCGGTCTCCCCGTGGGGTCAGAAGGAGGGTCGTACTCGCTCGCCGAAGAAGGCTTCGAGCAAGTACATCGTCCGCCGCCGCAAGTCGAACAAGAAGCGCTAGGAGCGGGTTTAGATGCCGCGCAGTCTCAAGAAGGGGCCTTTCGTCGACGGACACCTTGTCAAGAAGGTGGACGTACAGAACGAAGCTGGCTCCAAGAACGTCATCAAGACCTGGTCCCGGCGCTCGATGATCATCCCCAGCATGCTGGGTCACACCATCGCGGTGCACAACGGCAAGATCCACGTCCCGGTGTTCGTCACCGAGTCGATGGTCGGCCACAAGCTCGGCGAGTTTGCGCCGACCCGCACCTTCCGCGGCCACGTCAAGGACGACCGCAAGTCGAAGCGCCGCTAAGGCGGGGTGCGAAGACTATGAACGACACCGAAGGGACAACCATGGAAGCCAGGGCCCAGGCGCGGTACATCCGCGTCACGCCCATGAAGGCCCGCCGAGTGGTGGACCTTATCCGTGGCATGGATGCCACGGAGGCTCAGGCGGTCCTGCGTTTCGCCCCGCAGGCCGCGAGCGTGCCGGTTGGCAAGGTGCTTGACAGCGCCATCGCCAACGCCGCGCACAACTACGACCACCCTGACGCCTCTTCGCTGGTCATCAGCGAGGCGTACGTGGACGAGGGCCCGACCCTGAAGCGGTTCCGTCCGCGTGCTCAGGGCCGTGCCTACCGGATCCGTAAGCGGACCAGCCACATCACCGTGGTCGTCAGCAGCAAGGAAGGAACCCGGTAATGGGCCAGAAGGTAAACCCGCACGGGTTCCGGCTCGGCATTACCACGGACTTCAAGTCCCGTTGGTACGCCGACAAGCTGTACAAGGACTACGTCAAGGAAGACGTCGCCATCCGCAGGATGATGACGTCCGGCATGGAGCGCGCCGGTATCTCGAAGGTGGAGATCGAGCGCACCCGTGACCGCGTGCGTGTGGACATCCACACCGCTCGTCCGGGCATCGTCATCGGCCGCCGTGGCGCCGAGGCCGACCGCATCCGCGGTGACCTCGAGAAGCTCACGGGCAAGCAGGTCCAGCTGAACATCCTCGAGGTCAAGAACCCCGAGATGGACGCTCAGCTGGTCGCCCAGGCCGTTGCCGAGCAGCTCTCCTCCCGCGTCTCCTTCCGTCGTGCCATGCGCAAGAGCATGCAGGGCACCATGAAGGCCGGCGCCAAGGGCATCAAGATCCAGTGCGGCGGTCGCCTCGGCGGCGCCGAGATGTCCCGGTCGGAGTTCTACCGCGAGGGCCGTGTGCCGCTGCACACGCTCCGCGCGAACGTGGACTACGGCTTCTTCGAGGCCAAGACGACCTTCGGTCGCATTGGTGTCAAGGTCTGGATCTACAAGGGCGACGTCAAGAACATCGCCGAGGTTCGCGCCGAGAACGCCGCGGCCCGTGCGGGTAACCGCCCGGCCCGTGGTGGTGCGAATGAGCGCCCGGCCCGTGGAGGCCGTGGCGGCGAGCGTGGCGGCCGAGGCCGCAAGCCGCAGCAGTCCGCGCCGGCAGCCGAGGCCCCCAAGGCCGACGCTCCCGCCGCCGCTGCTCCGGCTGAGAGCACCGGAACGGAGGCCTGACCGACATGCTGATCCCTCGTAGGGTCAAGCACCGCAAGCAGCACCACCCCAAGCGCAGTGGTATGGCCAAGGGTGGTACTGAGGTCGCATTCGGCGAGTACGGCATCCAGGCGCTGACCCCGGCCTACGTGACGAACCGGCAGATCGAGTCGGCTCGTATCGCGATGAACCGCCACATCAAGCGTGGCGGCAAGGTCTGGATCAACATCTACCCGGACCGCCCGCTCACCAAGAAGCCTGCCGAGACCCGCATGGGTTCCGGTAAGGGTTCCCCGGAGTGGTGGGTCGCGAACGTCAAGCCCGGTCGGGTGATGTTCGAGATGTCCTACCCGAACGAGAAGATTGCTCGTGAGGCGCTCACCCGCGCTGCTCACAAGCTTCCGATGAAGTGCCGGATTGTTCGGCGCGAGGCAGGTGAGTCGTGATGGTGGCCGGTACGAAGGCGACTGAGCTGCGCGAGCTGAACGACGAGGACCTCGTCGCGAAGCTCCGTGAGGCCAAGGAAGAACTGTTCAACCTCCGCTTCCAGGCGGCGACCGGACAGCTCGAGAACCACGGCCGGCTCAAGTCCGTCCGTAAGGACATCGCCCGGATCTACACCCTGATGCGCGAGCGCGAGCTGGGCATCGAGACGGTGGAGAGCGCCTGATGAGCGAGAAGAATGTGACTGAGACGACTGAGCAGCGCGGTTTCCGCAAGACCCGTGAGGGTCTCGTCGTCAGCGACAAGATGGACAAGACCGTCGTCGTCGCTGTCGAGGACCGCGTCAAGCACGCGCTGTACGGCAAGGTCATCCGCCGTACGAACAAGCTCAAGGCTCACGACGAGTCCAACGCCGCAGGCGTCGGCGACCGCGTTGTCATCATGGAGACGCGTCCGCTGTCGGCCTCGAAGCGCTGGCGCATCGTCGAGATCCTCGAGAAGGCCAAGTAGGTAATTCCCGCAAGGGAATTCCAATGCAACGTCTTAAAGGGGTTTCCCTTTAAGTAGTTCCGCCAGGCTCGGTGGGGGCCGTAGTGATACGGCCCCCACCGGGAACCGGCAGACGATCAGGAGATAGACGTGATCCAGCAGGAGTCGCGACTTCGCGTCGCCGACAACACGGGTGCGAAGGAAATTCTCACCATCCGTGTTCTCGGTGGCTCGGGTCGCCGCTACGCGGGCATCGGTGACGTCATCGTCGCCACCGTCAAGGATGCGATCCCCGGTGGCAACGTGAAGAAGGGTGACGTCGTCAAGGCGGTCATCGTTCGCACCGTCAAGGAGCGTCGTCGCCAGGATGGCTCGTACATCCGCTTCGACGAGAACGCCGCTGTCATTCTCAAGAACGACGGCGACCCCCGCGGCACCCGTATCTTCGGCCCGGTGGGCCGTGAGCTGCGCGAGAAGAAGTTCATGAAGATCATCTCGCTCGCGCCGGAGGTGCTGTAAGCATGAAGATCAAGAAGGGCGACCTGGTTCAGGTCATCACCGGTAAGGACAAGGGCAAGCAGGGCAAGGTCATTCAGGCCTTCCCCCGCGAGGACCGCGTCCTGGTCGAGGGTGTCAACCGGGTCAAGAAGCACACGAAGGCCGGTCAGACCGCTCGCGGTTCGCAGACCGGCGGCATTGTGACGACCGAGGCTCCGGTCCACGTCAGCAACGTTCAGCTGATCGTGGAGAAGGACGGCAACAAGGTCGTTACCCGCGTCGGCTACCGCTTTGACGACGAGGGCAACAAGATCCGCGTTGCCAAGCGGACTGGTGAGGACATCTGATGACTGCCACCACCGCACCGCGCCTCAAGCTGCGCTACCGCGAGGAGATCACGGGCAAGCTGCGTGAGGAGTTCTCGTACGAGAACGTCATGCAGATCCCCGGTCTCGTCAAGATCGTGGTCAACATGGGTGTCGGCGACGCCGCCCGTGACTCGAAGCTGATCGACGGGGCCATCAAGGACCTGACGACCATCACGGGTCAGAAGCCGGCCGTCACGAAGGCCCGCAAGTCCATCGCGCAGTTCAAGCTGCGCGAGGGCCAGCCGATCGGCTGCCACGTCACCCTCCGCGGTGACCGCATGTGGGAGTTCCTGGACCGCACGCTGTCGCTCGCGCTGCCGCGTATCCGTGACTTCCGTGGTCTGTCGCCGAAGCAGTTCGACGGCCGTGGCAACTACACCTTCGGTCTCACCGAGCAGGTCATGTTCCACGAGATCGACCAGGACAAGATCGACCGGGTCCGGGGCATGGACATCACCGTGGTCACCACGGCGACCAACGACGACGAGGGTCGTGCCCTGCTGCGTCACCTCGGCTTCCCGTTCAAGGAGAACTGACCGTGGCGAAGAAGGCTCTGATCGCTAAGGCCGCTCGCAAGCCGAAGTTCGGCGTGCGTGCGTACACGCGCTGCCAGCGCTGTGGCCGGCCCCACTCCGTGTACCGCAAGTTCGGCCTGTGCCGCGTGTGCCTTCGTGAGATGGCTCACCGTGGCGAGCTGCCGGGCGTGACCAAGAGCTCCTGGTAGTCAGTACTGCCCTTTGGGCGTACGGATTCCCTGGAACTCTCGGTAAGTATCTGGTCGGCGGGAGCCCCACCCTCGATGCCGTAGGCTAGAAGGGTTGGGCGCCCGCCGCCCATAACGACTTACTACGCCGTAGGTCCCCGCACCGCACCCGTCCCGCCTCTGAGTGGGGAGAGGGATGGCGCATACAGGAAACCCCGGCGAGAGAGGCCGAAGGCCAATTCATGACCATGACTGATCCCATCGCAGACATGCTCACGCGTCTGCGTAACGCAAACTCGGCGTACCACGACTCCGTCGTGATGCCGCACAGCAAGATCAAGTCGCACATCGCGGAGATCCTCCAGCAGGAGGGCTTCATCACCGGCTGGAAGGTCGAGGACGCCGAGGTCGGCAAGAACCTCGTTCTCGACCTGAAGTTCGGTCCGAACCGCGAGCGTTCGATCGCCGGCATCAAGCGTATTTCGAAGCCGGGTCTGCGCGTGTACGCGAAGTCCACCAACCTGCCCAAGGTCCTCGGCGGCCTCGGCGTGGCGATCATCTCCACGTCGCACGGTCTTCTGACCGGTCAGCAGGCAGGCAAGAAGGGCGTAGGTGGGGAAGTCCTCGCCTACGTCTGGTAGTCGGGAAAGGAAGGAAAGCTAATGTCGCGAATCGGCAAGCTCCCCATCCAGGTTCCCGCTGGTGTGGACGTCACCATCGACGGCCGCACGGTTGCCGTGAAGGGTCCCAAGGGCTCCCTCACGCACACTGTTGCCGCGCCGATCGAGATTGTTAAGGGCGAGGACGGCGTTCTCAACGTCAACCGCCCCAACGACGAGCGTCAGAACAAGGCCCTCCACGGCCTGTCCCGCACGCTGGTGGCGAACATGATCACCGGTGTGACCCAGGGATACAGCAAGGCGCTCGAGATCAGCGGTGTGGGTTACCGCGTCCAGGCGAAGGGCTCCAACCTGGAGTTCGCGCTGGGCTACAGCCACCCCATCGTGATCGAGGCCCCCGAAGGCATCACCTTCAAGGTCGAGTCGCCCACGAAGCTCAGCGTCGAGGGCATCGACAAGCAGAAGGTCGGCGAGGTCGCCGCTAACATCCGCAAGCTGCGGAAGCCCGACCCGTACAAGGCCAAGGGCGTCAAGTACGCCGGCGAGGTCATCCGCCGCAAGGTCGGAAAGGCGGGTAAGTAAGCCATGGCATACGGTGTAAAGATCGCCAAGGGTGACGCGTACAAGCGCGCTGCCATCAAGCGACGTCACGTCCGCATCCGCAAGCACGTCTCCGGCACGCCGGAGCGTCCTCGCCTGGTCGTGACCCGCTCCAACCGCAACATCGTGGCCCAGGTCATCGACGACATCGCGGGCCACACGCTCGCATCGGCGTCGACCCTGGACACCTCGATCCGCGGCGGCGAGGGCGACAAGAGCGCCCAGGCCCAGCAGGTTGGCGCACTTGTCGCCGAGCGTGCGAAGGCCGCCGGCGTCGAGACCGTCGTGTTCGACCGTGGTGGCAACAGGTACGCCGGGCGCATTGCCGCTCTGGCTGACGCCGCCCGCGAAGCCGGGCTGAAGTTCTAAGCCCCGGTTCCGGGACTAACGGACGTAACAGAGAGAGGTAAATCCAATGGCTGGACCCCAGCGCCGCGGAAGCGGTGCCGGTGGCGGCGAGCGGCGGGACCGGAAGGGTCGCGACGGTGGCGCTGCCGCCGAGAAGACCGCTTACGTTGAGCGCGTTGTCGCGATCAACCGCGTTGCCAAGGTTGTCAAGGGTGGTCGTCGCTTCAGCTTCACCGCGCTCGTCGTGGTCGGAGACGGTGACGGCACCGTAGGTGTCGGTTACGGCAAGGCCAAGGAAGTTCCCGCGGCCATCGCCAAGGGCGTTGAAGAGGCCAAGAAGAGCTTCTTCAAGGTTCCGCGTATCCAGGGCACCATCCCTCACCCGATCACGGGTGAAAAGGCTGCGGGCGTCGTCCTGCTCAAGCCGGCTTCCCCCGGTACCGGCGTTATCGCCGGTGGCCCGGTGCGTGCCGTGCTCGAGTGCGCCGGCGTGCACGACATCCTGTCGAAGTCGCTCGGTTCGTCGAACGCGATCAACATCGTGCACGCGACCGTGGCTGCCCTTCAGGGTCTGCAGCGTCCCGAGGAGATCGCGGCCCGCCGTGGTCTGCCCCTTGAGGACGTCGCCCCGGCGGCTCTGCTCCGTGCTCGTGCGGGAGCGGGTGCGTAATGGCCCGTCTCGAGATCACGCAGACCAAGTCGTACATCGGCAGCAAGCAGAACCACCGCGACACCCTGCGTTCGCTCGGGCTCAAGCGCCTGAACGACGTGGTTGTCAAGGAGGACCGCCCCGAGTTCCGCGGAATGGTGCACACCGTCCGCCACCTCGTGTCGGTCAAGGAGGTCGACTGACATGGCGGAGAACAACCCGCTGAAGGTCCACAACCTCCGTCCCGCTCCGGGCGCCAAGACCGCCAAGACCCGTGTGGGTCGTGGTGAGGCGTCGAAGGGCAAGACGGCCGGTCGTGGTACCAAGGGCACGAAGGCCCGTTACCAGGTTCCGCAGCGCTTCGAGGGTGGCCAGATGCCCCTCCACATGCGCCTGCCGAAGCTCAAGGGCTTCAAGAACCCGTTCCGCACGGAGTTCCAGGTCGTGAACCTGGACAAGCTCGGCGCTCTCTACCCCGAGGGTGGAGAGGTCACGGTGGCCGACCTGGTCGCCAAGGGCGCTGTGCGCAACAACCACCTCGTCAAGGTCCTTGGCCAGGGCGAGATCTCCGTGGCGCTGACGGTTTCGGTTGACGCCGTCTCCGCCTCCGCCAAGGAGAAGATCGCTGCCGCTGGCGGCAGCGTCACCGAGCTCGTCTGAGACAGCTCGATGGCTTGAACATCCGACCGGGGATGCCTCTCATATGGGGCATCCCCGGTTGGTCGTTCCTAGGGGGCGGGGTCCGCCGGTATGGTGGCGTGCACTGTTAACTTTCGCGCGGTGTGCCCACAACGCTGTCCGCTCGTTTTTTGACTGATACGTATTCGTCGATCCTCAATACCGTCACCCTTCGACGCAGTAGCGCGGGGGTCGCAGGAGGCACCGTGCTCACCGCGTTCGCCCGGGCGTTCAAGACGCCCGACCTGCGCAAGAAGCTGCTCTTCACACTCGGCATCATTGTGCTGTTCCGGCTCGGCGCGCACATTCCTGTCCCGGGCGTCAACTACAAGAACGTGCAGACCTGCATCGACCTCGCCAAGGACGGCGGCGGTGGCCTCTTCGGTCTGGTCAACATGTTCAGTGGTGGCGCGCTGTTGCAGATCACGATCTTCGCGCTCGGCATCATGCCGTACATCACGGCGAGCATCATCCTTCAGCTGCTGACCGTGGTGATCCCACGGCTGGAAGCCCTCAAGAAGGAGGGGCAGTCGGGCACGGCCAAGATCACGCAGTACACGCGTTATCTGACCGTGGCGCTGGCCATCCTGCAGGGCACCGGCCTGGTCGCCACCGCCAACTCGGGTGCGCTGTTCCAGGCTTGCCCCGAGGCTGTCCGCTCGCAGATCGTGCCGGACAAGTCGATCTTCACCACCGCCGTCATGGTCATCACCATGACCGCCGGCACCGCGATGGTGATGTGGCTCGGTGAGCTCGTCACCGACCGCGGCATCGGCAACGGCATGTCCATCCTGATGTTCATCTCGATCGCCGCGGGCTTCCCCGGATCGCTGTGGGCCATCAAGGAGTCGGGCAAGCTGGCGAACGGCTGGATCGAGTTCGCCGTGGTGATCCTGGTCGGATTCGCCATGGTCGGCCTGGTGGTGTTCGTGGAGCAGGCTCAGCGCCGTATCCCAGTCCAGTACGCGAAGCGCATGATCGGCCGGAAGTCGTACGGCGGCACCTCGACGTACATCCCGCTGAAGGTGAACCAGGCGGGTGTCATCCCCGTCATCTTCGCTTCTTCGCTGCTCTACATCCCTGCCCTGATCGTCCAGTTCTCCGGATCCACCGCCGGTTGGGCCCAGTGGATCTCGAACAACATGGTCAAGGGCGACCATCCCTACTACATCGTCACGTACTTCCTGTTGATCGTGTTCTTCGCCTTCTTCTACGTGGCGATCTCGTTCAACCCCGAAGAAGTCGCTGACAACATGAAGAAGTATGGTGGCTTCATCCCGGGCATCCGGGCAGGTCGACCTACTGCTGAGTACCTGAGTTACGTGCTGAACCGCATCACGTGGCCGGGATCGCTGTACCTGGGTCTGATCGCTCTCGTGCCGACGATGGCGTTGGCCGGCTTCGGTGCCAGCCAGGACTTCCCGTTCGGCGGCACAAGCATCCTCATCATCGTGGGTGTGGGTCTGGAGACCGTGAAGCAGATCGAGAGCCAGCTCCAGCAGCGCAATTACGAAGGGTTCCTCCGCTGATGCGTATCGTCCTCGTCGGGCCGCCGGGCGCTGGCAAGGGAACGCAGGCCGCGTTCCTCGCCAAGAACCTGTCGATCCCGCACATTTCGACGGGTGACCTCTTCCGGGCCAACATCAGCCAGGGCACTGCCCTCGGCAAGCAGGCCAAGGCCATCATGGATGCCGGAAATCTGGTCCCCGACGAGGTCACGATCGGTATGGCGCTGGACCGCATGGCCCAGAGCGACGCCGAGAACGGTTTCCTGCTGGACGGCTTCCCGCGCAACGTCTTCCAGGCCGAGGCCCTGGACGAGGCGCTGAAGGCCCAGGGCCAGACCCTCGACGCCGTCCTGGACCTGGAGGTCCCGGAGGACGAGGTCGTGAAGCGGATCGCCGGCCGGCGCATCTGCCGCAACGATTCGGCCCATGTCTTCCACGCCACGTACACCCCGCCGAAGACCGAGGGCGTCTGTGACGTCTGTGGCGGCGAGCTCTACCAGCGCCCGGACGACACCGAGGAGACCGTGCGCAAGCGGCTCGACGTCTACCACACGCAGACCGAGCCGATCATCGACCACTACAAGGCGCAGGGCCTGGTGGTCACCCTTTCCGCGGAAGGCAAGGTCGCCGAGGTGACCGAGCGCGCGATGGACGCCCTGAAGAAGACCGCCTAGGCCCCTGCGGGTCGCCCGGGTTCTGTACGTACGACGGTGAAGGCCGCGGTGTCCATGGGGCGCCGCGGCCTCGCTGTTGGGGCCGTACTGTGGAATCGAAGTCAACGAAGAGCGTGGAAGGCACACCCATGGTGGAGATCAAGACTCCCGAGCAGATCGCGAAGATGCGTGAGGCGGGGCTGGTCGTCGCCGCCATCCACGCGGCGACGCGGGCGGCGGCCGTTCCCGGCGCCAGTACGAAGGACCTCGACGAGGTCGCCCGCAAGGTGCTCGCCGAGCACGGCGCCAAGTCCAACTTCCTGGGCTACGGCGGCTTCCCGGCGACCATCTGCACCTCGGTGAACGAGGTCGTCGTGCACGGCATCCCGGACGAGAAGACCGTCCTGGCGGACGGCGACATCATCTCGATCGACTGCGGCGCCATCGTCGACGGCTGGCACGGCGACGCCGCGTACACCGCCTTCGTCGGCGGCGGGCACGCCCCGGAGCTCCTTGAGCTGTCCAGGGTGACCGAGGAGTCGATGTGGGCGGGCATCGCCGCGATGAAGGTCGGCAACCGCCTGGTGGACGTGTCCAAGTCCATCGAGGGCTACATCCGCCGCCAGCCGCGGCCGGCCACCGGCAAGTACGGGATCATCGAGGACTACGGCGGGCACGGCATCGGCACCGAGATGCACATGGACCCGCACGTGCTGAACTACGTCACGCGCAAGCGCGGCAAGGGCATCAAGCTGGTCCCCGGCGTGTGCCTGGCCATCGAGCCGATGGTGTCGCTGGGCACGGCCCAGACCGAGACCCTCTCCGACGACTGGACGGTCATCACGACGGACGGCACCTGGTCCTCGCACTGGGAGCACTCCATCGCCCTGACCGAGAACGGCCCCCTGGTACTGACCGCCGTCGACGGCGGCAAGGCGAAGCTGGCCGAGTACGGAATCACGGCGGCACCGGACCCGCTGGCGTAGGGGCCCGGTGGTCGGGTGAAGGCTTGGGCCTGCTGGGGTGAAAGCCGCATAACGATCATCAGTGTTGGGCAAACTTGACGGATTCGTCTTTTCGGGTGGCCTGACGTAGACTGACTCGTCGGCTCTCGTGCATCCGTATGCCTGCATTTCAGATGCGGAGAGTCGATCAAGGTAGCCGATTCGAAGGGCGAAGCGTGGCCAAGAAGCAAGGTGCCATCGAAATCGAGGGCACCGTGATCGAGTCCCTCCCGAACGCAATGTTCAAGGTGGAACTGCAGAACGGTCACAAAGTCCTCGCGCACATCAGCGGCAAGATGCGGATGCACTACATCCGCATCCTCCCGGATGACAGGGTCGTCGTGGAGCTCTCTCCTTACGACCTGACGCGTGGCCGGATCGTCTACCGGTACAAGTAGATCTGCCGAGCCCCTTCCGGGGGGCTAGTGGCACTGACCCGGAGAACCTGACATCCCATGAAGGTCAAGCCGAGCGTCAAGAAGATCTGCGACAAGTGCAAGGTGATCCGCCGTCACGGCCGGGTCATGGTCATCTGCGAAAACCTGCGCCACAAGCAGCGCCAGGGCTGACGCACGACCTTTCCTGCATCTCGCAGTTCTTCGCGCGACGCAAGCAATTCGTACATACGCAGAGCACGACCGGCCCGCGTGGCTGGCGGCACCTCCGGCGGGGGCCGGGGACCCGGACGTACCATGCCCACCCAGGTGGGATCGGCGGTCGGGAGCAGCTCTGTGGAAGACCCCCGAAATAACAACTGGAGCCATTGAATGGCACGCGTTTCAGGTGTTGACATCCCGCGCGAAAAGCGCGTGGAGATCGCACTCACCTACGTCTTCGGTATCGGGCGCACCCGGTCCAAGGAGATTCTCGCCGAGACCGGCGTGAACCCGAACACCCGCGTTCGTGACCTGGCCGAAGAGGACCTGGTCAAGATCCGCGAGTACGTGGACGCCAACCTGCGCACCGAGGGTGACCTCCGTCGCGAGGTGCAGGCCGACATCCGCCGCAAGGTCGAGATCGGCTGCTACCAGGGTCTGCGTCACCGTCGCGGCCTGCCGGTCCACGGTCAGCGCACCAGCACCAACGCGCGTACCCGCAAGGGCCCGCGTCGCGCGATCGCCGGTAAGAAGAAGCCGGGCAAGAAGTAGTCCTCAGCCGGACGCTTTTCAAGCGGTCTTCGCTGTAGGACCGATCACCTCCCTCTCCATCTGGAGTAAGACATGCCCCCCAAGGGACGTCAGGGCGCTGCCAAGAAGGTGCGCCGCAAGGAAAAGAAGAACGTCGCTCACGGCCACGCGCACATCAAGAGCACGTTCAACAACACGATCGTGTCCATCACGGACCCGACCGGCAACGTGATCTCGTGGGCCTCCGCCGGCCACGTGGGCTTCAAGGGCTCGCGCAAGTCCACCCCCTTCGCCGCGCAGATGGCCGCCGAGTCGGCCGCCCGCCGCGCGCAGGAGCACGGCATGCGCAAGGTCGACGTCTTCGTCAAGGGTCCCGGCTCCGGCCGTGAGACCGCGATCCGCTCCCTCCAGGCCACCGGCCTTGAGGTCGGCTCGATCCAGGACGTCACCCCGACGCCGCACAACGGCTGCCGCCCGCCGAAGCGCCGTCGCGTCTGATTCGTCGCCCTTCTGGGCGCCGGAACTCCTGGCCGGACCGCTTGTCCGGCCGGGAGCCCGGGGATCACTCCCCGGAAAAATGCAGTGCGTGAGGCGAGTGGGGCCCCGGAGACCGACCTCCGTGGCCCGCCCGCCGCACGTTTCGGGCGGTGCGGCTCCTCGGAGCCGTACCGCCCGTACCCTTGTGGTAGTTGGCGTCAAATAGTGGGCGCCAAGAACAAAGGAACCCCATGCTTATTGCTCAGCGCCCGTCGCTGACCGAAGAGGTCGTCGACGAGTACCGCTCCCGGTTCGTCATCGAGCCGCTGGAGCCCGGCTTCGGTTACACGCTCGGTAACTCCCTGCGCCGTACCCTCCTGTCGTCCATCCCGGGTGCCGCTGTCACCAGCATCCGGATCGACGGTGTCCTGCACGAGTTCACCACCGTGCCGGGCGTCAAGGAGGACGTCACCGACCTCATCCTCAACATCAAGCAGCTGGTCGTCTCCTCGGAGCACGACGAGCCGGTCGTGATGTACCTGCGCAAGCAGGGTCCCGGCCTGGTCACCGCTGCTGACATCGCGCCCCCGGCCGGTGTCGAGGTGCACAACCCGGACCTGGTCCTCGCCACGCTCAACGGCAAGGGCAAGCTGGAGATGGAGCTGACCGTCGAGCGCGGTCGCGGCTACGTCTCCGCCGTCCAGAACAAGCAGGTGGGCCAGGAGATCGGTCGCATTCCGGTCGACTCCATCTACTCCCCGGTGCTCAAGGTCACGTACAAGGTCGAGGCGACCCGTGTCGAGCAGCGCACCGACTTCGACAAGCTGATCGTCGACGTCGAGACCAAGCAGGCCATGCGTCCCCGTGACGCCATGGCGTCGGCCGGCAAGACCCTGGTCGAGCTGTTCGGTCTGGCGCGCGAGCTCAACATCGACGCCGAGGGCATCGACATGGGCCCGTCCCCGACGGACGCCGCGCTCGCTGCCGATCTCGCCCTGCCGATCGAGGAGCTTGAGCTCACCGTTCGGTCGTACAACTGCCTCAAGCGCGAGGGCATCCACTCGGTGGGCGAGCTCGTGGCCCGCTCCGAGGCGGACCTGCTCGACATTCGTAACTTCGGTGCGAAGTCGATCGACGAGGTCAAGATGAAGCTCAACGGCATGGGCCTGGCCCTCAAGGACAGTCCTCCCGGGTTCGACCCGACCGCCGCCGCCGACGCCTTCGGCGCCGACGACGACGCGGATGCCGGTTTCGTGGAGACCGAGCAGTACTGAGCCCCGGCTCACTGAAATCTTCCGTCGGGCAGTAGCTCGTCGGTAACTGACACCGGTACCTGATACGGCCGGTGCAGATCACAAGGAGAAACACCATGCCGCGTCCCGCAAAGGGTGCCCGTCTGGGCGGCAGCGCCGCGCACGAGAAGCTGCTCCTCGCCAACCTGGCGAAGTCGCTCTTCGAGCACGGTCGCATCACGACGACCGAGGCGAAGGCCCGCCGCCTGCGCCCCGTCGCCGAGCGTCTCGTCACGAAGGCGAAGAAGGGCGACATCCACAACCGTCGCCTGGTTCTTCAGACGATCACGGACAAGAGCATCGTGCACACGCTGTTCACCGAGATCGCGCCGCGCTACGAGAACCGCCCCGGTGGTTACACGCGCATCACGAAGATCGGCAACCGTCGTGGCGACAACGCCCCGATGGCGGTCATCGAGCTGGTCGAGGCCCTGACCGTGCAGCAGAACGCTGTCGGCGAGGCCGAGGCTGCCACGAAGCGCGCGGTCAAGGAAGACGACGCCAAGGCCGAGCAGGCCGAGGTCGTCGAGGACGCGAAGCCCGAGGGCGACGAGTCCAAGTAGTTCTCAGCGGTACCTGGACGGGCCCGTTCCCAGTTTTTCTGGGGGCGGGCCCGTTCCTTGTTGTGCGGGCCCGTTCCTGTCGTGCGGGCCGCCGGGCGGTGTGGTGCGAGTGGAGGTTGGGGCTGTGGCTGACGAGGTGGCGGACGGATTTGTACGGGTGCGGCTCGACCTCTCGTACGACGGCAAGGAATTCTCCGGGTGGGCGAAGCAGCCGAGCGGGCGGCGGACCGTGCAGGGGGAGATTGAGGCGGCGCTGCGGACGGTGACGCGCTCGGAGACCACCTATGACCTGACGGTCGCCGGGCGGACCGACTCCGGGGTGCACGCGCGGGGCCAGGTCGCGCACGTGGACCTGCCGCGGGACGTGTGGGCCGAGCACGAGGAGAAGCTGCTGCGGCGGCTGGCGGGCCGGCTGGGGCACGACGTACGGGTGTGGAAGGTGGCGCGGGCTCCCGAGGGGTTCAACGCGCGGTTCTCGGCGATCTGGCGCCGTTACCGCTACCGGGTGTCGGACCACCCCGGGGGAGTGGACCCGCTGATCCGCAGTCATGTGCTGTGGCACGACTGGGCGTTGGACGTCGAGAAGATGAACGCCGCGTCGGCGCGGCTGCTCGGGGAGCACGACTTCGCCGCGTACTGCAAGAAGCGGGAGGGGGCGACGACGATTCGCACCCTCCAGGAGCTGTGGTGGGAGCGGGGTACGGACGGGGTCGTCACCGGCACGGTGCGGGCCGACGCCTTCTGCCACAACATGGTGCGCTCGCTGGTGGGCGCGCTGTTGTACGTGGGGGACGGGCACCGGGAGGTGGAGTGGCCGGCGGAGGTGCTGGCGGCTGGGGTGCGGGACTCGTCGGTGCACGTGGTGAAGGCGCACGGGCTGACGCTGGAGGAAGTGGCCTACCCGGCGGACGAGTTGCTGGCGGCACGGGCGGTGGAGGCCCGCAACGTGCGGACCCTGCCGGGCGCCGTCCTGCCGCCGGCGGACGGGTGCTGCTGAGGGGCCGCGGGGGCGGTTCCGGCTTCCACGGGTCGTTGTCAGTGGGCTGTGGGATGGTGTTTTCGGACATCAATTCCGATGGCTTACGGGGGCTTTGATGACGGGGGAACGAAAACGCGGGGTGTGGGTCCTGGTCGTTGCGGTACTGCTGTTCGGTGTGGTGGTGCTGCCCCAGGTCTGGGAGAAGGACGAGAAGGATGGGCGCCCGGCGCAGGCGGCCGGGGTGTCGCTCGGGGTGCCCGGGGCGGACGAGCGAACCGGCGGGCCGGGCGAGGGGCTGCCCGGTGGGGCGTCTGCGGGTGGATCTCCTGCTCCCGCCGCGGCGGGAGCGCCGGCCGGGGGTGCGGAGTCCGAGGCCGGTGACGAGAGCGACGAGGCGGCGGTGGGCAAGGCCTTCGCCGCGGCGCGGGCCGGGGACTGTCTCGCCCTGTTCGACACGGGGAAGGGCTGGAACACCCGGATACCGCAGAAGGTGAGCTGCGCCGGGGACGCCGGGCTGACCCGGGTCAGCGCCGTGCGGACCGGCTGGAGCGCCTGCCCGACGGGCGACGGACTGTCGTACGTGGTGCACCGGTCGGCGGCGGGCAAGCGGGTGCTGTGCCTGACCAGGCAGTACCAGGCCGGGTACTGCGTGCTGGCGGAGCGGACCACGGGCCGGGGCGCGGACGGCGGCATGCGGCTCGGCGCGATGACGGCCGTCGACTGCAAGGCGGGGCGGACCCCGCCTCCGTACGACACGGTCCTGCACATCACCGGGGTGTACGAGCCCTCGTCCGGGCGGGCGCCGGGGAGTTGCCGACGGGCCGCGGGGGACCGGACGCTCTACTGGTCCTGGCAGGTGGACGGGGGCGACACCCTGCTCTGCACGATGCTCTACCGGCGCTAGCCGCGGTACGGACAGGGCAGGGGAGGGGTCAGCGACGGGTGGCCGCCCAGAGGAGCGCGCCGGCCCCGGCGAGAGCGAGGAAGGCCACGCTGCCGACCGCGTAAAGGAAGGGGAACCAGAGGACGGCGAGCAGGGCGCAGTAACCGGCGGACACCACGGAGAGCCCGAGCTGCACGCGCGGCGGACCGCTGCGGTTGAGACGTACGAGTACGGCGACGAAGACGGCGGACCACAGGGCGGCGCGGGGCTGGTCGAAGGTGACGAGGCGGGCGAGGTCGCCAAAGGCTCCGTACCAGCTCTCCCGCGCCAGGTCGGCTTGCATACCGGCGATCTCGCGCAGGCTGTCGGGGCCCCCGGCGGCGCGCTGGGCGTCGGAGAGGGAGCCCGCTGCCGTGCGGAAGTACTCGTACACGGTGAGCAGCGTGAAGCCGAGGGTGTGCAGGACGCCGGTGGCGAACCCGGTGGCCCGGCCCCGCCGCACGGCCCGGAGCGCCTCCGGGTCGGCCGTGAGGAGCTCGGCCGGATCGGGGGCGGCAGGCTCTTCGGACTGCTGGCGGTGCTGGCGGTGCTGGCGGTGCTGGTTGTGGCGGGGCGGCGCGGGGGCTTCTTCCGGACGGCGGACGCCGGGGCGCGCCGGAACGCGAAGGGGGCGTGTGTGGTGGGAGCCTGCCGGGGGCTGCGCCGTGGTGGGGGATGCCTGGTGGGGGACGACCTTGGGCCAGGATTTCTTCGCGGGGCCGGGTGGTGCGGGGGCCGACGGGGATTGCGCGGGGGCGGGCCGTGGTGAGTCGGTGGGGGTCTTCTTGGCGGGGCCTGGTGACGTGGGGGCGTCCGGGTGCGGTGGGGTGGCCGGTGGGGTGGTTTTTGCGGGGTTCGGGGTGGTCTGGTTCGGCTGGGGGGTGGTGTCTTGCGGGGAGGGGGAGTCCGAGGTGTGGTGCTGGTCGGTCCTGCCCGTTTCCATGCGGTTTCGCCCCCCGGTGGTGGCAGGCCCTTGCGTTGCCACGCCGACAGGGTAGTCAGCGGGGCGAAGGGCCCGCCAGGGGCCGGGGCGGGGGCCGGGCGGTGGCTCAGCTGTCGGCGGTGGTGGCGGTTGCCGCCGCCGAGGCCTGGGCGCGACCGCGTTCGACGATGCGCAGGAAGGTGTACTTGGCCGCGTCGTCGCCGAGGGCGTAGACCGCCTTGTCTGCGGTGGTGACGTTCCTCTTGTTGCTGCTGAAGCCGCCGACGGTGAAGTAGGCATAGCGGCCGTAGGAGTTGGCGGTCTTGCGGCAGATCGTGCCGTTGCGGCAGAAGATGGGCACCCCGGCGCCGGGCAGGGAGGCGACTCCGCCCTGCACCTGGGCCTTCGCCTTGAGGGCCTGGGCCTCCGTGTCGAAGACCGCGACGCCGACGGTGACCGCGGTACCGCCCTTGGTGAAGGTGGCCCGGATGACCTGGCCGCAGCCGTTCGCGGTGAGGATGCCGCCGAGGGCGCCCTGGGTGGCGGCGGCGCAGTTGGTGGTGCGCTGGGTGGCGCCCTTCGCGTACGAACGGCCGTCCAGGACAAGGGACTTGCCCGGGAAGAGGGTGTCGGCGCTGAGAGGCGCCTTGTCCTTCTGCGCGCTGGAGATGAACTCCTTGGGATCCGGCGGGGGCGGCGGCGCGACCGGCGAGAAGGAGGGGGCCGGGGCGGTCGACTCGGTGGGGAGGGTTTCGGGTGAGGGCAGGGCGGTGCTCTTGCCGTCGTCGGCGGGGGAGCTGCCGGTGGAGACGACGGCCGTGGCGACGAGGGCGCCGACGACGAGGGTGGCGAGCACACCGCCGCTCACGTAGAGGAGCCGTTTGCGCCGGGTGCGGGAGGCTGCGGCGTCGGCGAGGGCGGACCAGTCGGGGGTGGGGCCCGTGGTGTCGGGGTCGGCCGGGGGCGCGCCGAAGGCGTGCGGGGCCGGGGCCGGGGTTGAGGCCGGGCGCGGACGGGGTGGCGGCGGGGGGTGCGGCCCGGCGTGGGGGCCGCCTCCAGGCGCGGTGGCATCGGCTGCGGGACGCGGACCCTCGGTGGGGACGAGTCGCACCGGAGGCATGGGCGCGGCCGGCTGCCGGGGCGGCTGGCCCGGGTAGGGGTTGTGCTGGGAATCCGGCTGGCCCGGGTAGGGGTTGTGCTGAGGGTCCGGCTGGTCCGGGTACGGGTGGTGCTGGGGATTCGGCTGACCCAGGTAGGGGTTGTGCTGGGAGTTCGGCTGACCCGGGTACGGGTTGTGCTGGGGGTGCGGCTGGTCCGGCGGGGGTGTGTCGGGGTGGCCGGGTGGTGGGGGGTATCCGTAACCGGCCTGCTGGGGTTGGTCGTTGCCGTGTGGGGGGCGGCCCCCGGGACCGTCGGCAGGCCCCCCGTGCCCGAAGCTCATGCCGCGCATCCTAACGAGGGGGACGCGGTGCGTGGCGCCCCGCGGTGGTAATCCGGTTGGGGCGGGGAGCCGCGGGCGGCGAGAATGTTCGGATGGGACATCTTGAGGTCGGACACGTCGAGTACTACTTGCCGGACGGGCGGGTGCTGCTCGGTGACGTCTCGTTCCGGGTGGGGGAAGGGGCCGTGGTGGCCCTCGTCGGGCCGAACGGCGCCGGCAAGACGACACTGCTGAAGATCATCGCGGGTGAGCTCCAGGCGCACGGCGGCTCCGTGACCGTGAGCGGTGGGCTCGGGGTGATGGGCCAGTTCGTGGGGTCGGTGCGGGACGAGCGCACCGTGCGTGACCTGCTGGTTTCGGTGGCCCAGCCGAGGATCCGCACCGCCGCGGCCGCCGTGGACAAGGCGGAGACCGCGATCCTGGAGCGGGACGACGAGGCCGCACAGATGGAGTACGCGCAGGCGCTCAGCGACTGGGCCGAGGTGCAGGGGTACGAGGCCGAGACGGTCTGGGACATGTGCACCACGGCCGCGCTCGGCATGCCGTACGACAAGGCGCAGTGGCGCGAGGTGCGGACGCTCAGCGGCGGCGAGCAGAAGCGGCTGGTGCTGGAGGCGCTGCTGCGGGGGCCCGACGAGGTGCTGCTGCTCGACGAGCCGGACAACTACCTGGACGTGCCGGGCAAGCGGTGGCTGGAGGGCAAGCTCAAGGAGACGCGGAAGACCGTGCTCTTCGTCAGTCACGACCGGGAACTGCTGTCGCGGGCCGCGGAGAAGATCGCGAGCGTCGAGCCGGGCCCGACGGGGTCCGAGGTGTGGCTGCACGGCGGGGGTTTCGACACGTACCACGAGGCCCGCAAGGAGCGTTTCGCGCGCTTCGAGGAGCTGCTGCGGCGTTGGCAGGAGGAGCACGCGCGGCTCAAGGCGCTGGTGCTGAGGCTGCGCGGGCAAGCGGCGAGCAGCCCGGACATGGCATCGAGGTATCACGCGATGCAGACGCGGTTCAAGAAGTTCGAGGACGTGGGGCCGCCGCCCGAGCCGCCCCGCAAGCAGGACATCCGGATGCGGCTGCGGGGCGGCCGTACCGGGGTACGGGCGCTGACCGTCGAGGGCCTGGAGCTGACCGGCCTGATGAAGCCGTTCGACCTGGAGGTCTTCTACGGCGAGCGGGTCGCCGTCCTCGGGTCGAACGGATCGGGGAAGTCGCACTTCCTGCGGCTCCTGGCCGGCGACGACGTCAAGCACACGGGGCAGTGGAAGCTGGGCGCCCGGGTGGTGGCCGGGCACTTCGCGCAGACGCACGCGCACCCGGAACTGATGGGGCGCACCCTGGTCGACATCCTGTGGGCCGAGCACTCCAAGGACCGGGGCGGCGCGATGTCGGTGCTGCGGCGCTACGAGCTGGAGGGCCAGGGCGACCAGGGGTTCGACCGGCTGTCGGGCGGGCAGCAGGCGCGGTTCCAGATCCTGCTGCTGGAGCTGCGGGGCACCACGGCGCTGCTGCTCGACGAGCCGACCGACAACCTCGATCTGGAGTCGGCCGAGGCGCTCCAGGAGGGGCTGGAGGCGTACGAGGGGACGGTGCTCGCGGTCACCCACGACCGGTGGTTCGCGAAGTCCTTCGACCGGTATCTGGTCTTCGGGTCGGACGGGGTGGTGCGGGAGACGAGTGAGCCGGTGTGGGACGAGCGCAGGGTGGAGCGGGTGCGGTAGCCGCGGGGTGGGCGGGGCACGGTAGGAGGGGGCACGACATGGGGCACGACAGGGGGGCACGGTAGGGGGGGCACGGCGGGGGCGTTTTGACCCGTGCGGGGGAGCGCGGGTAGTCTCGGCTGTTGTTATACGTAACGGCGTCGTTCTCACGCGAATGACCTTTGCGTAGGTTCCCTGGAGCAGTTACCAGTGGCTCACATACGGGCTTGGTTCCCGGCGGTGTGGGCCCCAGCTGCATGATCGCTTCAGGTGTGTCTGGATCCCATCCACTGAAGAAGCGAAGGCTACGAAGTGCGTACGTACAGCCCCAAGCCCGGCGATGTCACTCGCCAGTGGCACATCATTGACGCGCAGGACATCGTCCTGGGCCGTCTGGCGACCACGGCAGCGAACCTCCTCCGGGGTAAGCACAAGCCGACCTATGCCCCGCACATGGACATGGGTGACTTCGTCATCATCATCAACGCCGAGAAGATCCACCTCTCCGGCAACAAGAAGACCCAGAAGATGGCGTACCGCCACTCGGGCTTCCCGGGCGGTCTGCGCTCGATGCGCTACGACGAGCTCATGGAGAAGAGCCCCGAGAAGGCCGTCGAGAAGGCCATCAAGGGCATGATCCCCAAGAACACCCTGGGCCGTCAGATGCTCTCGAAGCTGAAGGTCTACGCGGGCGACACGCACCCGCACGCTGCTCAGCAGCCGGTCCCGTTCGAGATCACCCAGGTCGCGCAGTAGTTCCGGCCACCCCCTAAGACGTACAGAAAGATCTGAGGAGAATCGTGGCCGAGACCACTGTTGAGACGCCCGTCGAGGGCACCGAGGGCGAAGAGACCTTTGCCGAGGTGACCACCTTCGAGTCGGAGGTTCCCGTCGAGGGCGAGTACACCAGCGAGTCGCTCGCCGGCCGCTTCGGCGACCCGCAGCCCGCCGCCGGCCTTGGCCGTCGCAAGAACGCCATCGCCCGTGTCCGGATCGTTCCGGGCACCGGCAAGTGGAAGATCAACGGGCGTACGCTCGAGGACTACTTCCCGAACAAGGTCCACCAGCAGGAAGTCAACGAGCCCTTCAAGGTGCTCGAACTTGACGACCGCTACGACGTCATCGCCCGTATCTCGGGTGGCGGCGTGTCCGGTCAGGCCGGTGCGCTCCGTCTCGGTGTCGCCCGTGCGCTGAACGAGGCCGACGTCGACAACAACCGCGCCATCCTGAAGAAGGCCGGCTTCCTCTCGCGTGACGACCGTGCGGTCGAGCGCAAGAAGGCCGGTCTCAAGAAGGCCCGCAAGGCGCCGCAGTACAGCAAGCGTTAATCACGCGCCTGCTCAGCAGCATCACCGTTCGCCCCGGTGGCACTTCTCGTGCCGCCGGGGCGTTCGTGTAGTTCATTTGATAACCATTCTTAGACCTTTATTGGACTCCCTCGGGCGTATAACGGGCACAAAGCGCTCAGGGGCGTGCATTTTCGAAGCACGGTTTCGGGACGCGTGGAAGTCGCGTGGGCACCACGTGGGAGCACGTTCAAGCACGGTTTCGAAGCACGACGGCATTTCGGAGGACAGCTGTGGGACGACTCTTCGGCACTGACGGTGTACGCGGCGTTGCCAATGCGGACCTGACGGCGGAGCTGGCGCTCGGCCTGTCGGTCGCGGCGGCGCACGTGCTCGCCGAGGCCGGCACGTTCGAGGGCCATCGGGCGACGGCGGTGGTGGGGCGCGACCCGCGCGCCTCGGGCGAGTTCCTGGAGGCCGCGGTCGTGGCCGGCCTGGCCAGCGCGGGCGTGGACGTCCTGCGCGTCGGTGTGCTGCCCACCCCGGCGGTGGCGTATCTCACCGGTGCGCTGGGCGCCGACCTCGGCGTGATGCTCTCGGCGAGCCACAACGCCATGCCGGACAACGGCATCAAGTTCTTCGCGCGCGGCGGCCACAAGCTCGCCGACGAGCTGGAGGTCCGGATCGAGAAGATCTACGACCAGCACCGCGGCGGCGAGGCCTGGGACCGTCCGACCGGCGCGGGCGTCGGCCGGGTCACGGATTACGACGAGGGCTTCGACAAGTACATCGCGCACCTGATGGGCGTGCTGCCGAACCGTCTCGACGGGCTCAAGGTAGTCCTCGACGAGGCGCACGGCGCGGCCTCCCGCGTCTCGCCCGAGGCGTTCGCGCGGGCCGGCGCCCAGATCGTCACGATCGGCGCCGAGCCGGACGGCCTCAACATCAACGACGGCTACGGCTCCACCCACATGGAGCGCCTGCGGGCCGCCGTCGTCGAGAGCGGCGCCGACCTCGGCATCGCGCACGACGGTGACGCCGACCGCTGCCTGGCAGTCGACGCGGCGGGCCAGGAGGTCGACGGTGACCAGATCCTCGCCGTGCTCTCCCTCGCCATGCGCGAGGCGGGGCAGCTGCGCAAGAACACCGTGGTCGGCACCGTCATGTCCAACCTCGGCTTCAAGCTGGCCATGGAGGGCGAGGGCATCGAGGTCGTCCAGACCGGCGTCGGCGACCGCTACGTCCTGGAGTCGATGAAGGAGCACGGTTACGCGCTCGGCGGCGAGCAGTCAGGACACGTCATCGTCCTGGACCACGCCACCACCGGCGACGGCACCCTGACCGGCCTCATGCTGGCCGCCCGGGTCGCCGCCACCGGCCGCACCCTCGCCGACCTGGCGAGCGTCATGACGCGGCTGCCGCAGATCCTCATCAACGTCCCCGACGTCGACAAGTCGCGCGTCGGTACCTCCCCCGAGCTGGCGGCGGCCGTCGCCGAGGCCGAGCGGGAGCTGGGCGCCACCGGCCGGGTGCTGCTGCGCCCCTCGGGCACCGAGCCGCTGGTGCGCGTGATGGTCGAGGCGGCCGACATCGAGCAGGCCAAGGCGGTCGCCGAGCAGCTGGCGGACGTCGTCAAGTCCGCGCTCGGCTAGTCCGCGCTCGGCCGGTCGCGTTCGGCTGGTCCGCGCTCGGCCGGTCCGCGCTCGGCCGGTCATGTTCGGCCGGTCGCGCCCGGCGGTCCTGCCGGGGTGCGCGGCGGAAGCTGAGAAGGCCCGCCCGGGGTTCGTTCCGGGCGGGCCTTTCCCGTACGTACGGAGACGGGTGGGGCCCCGTACCTACGGGGAGACCCTCAGAGCTTGCGCAGGGACAGCCGCTGGACCTTGTGGTCCGGGCCCTTGCGGACGACCAGGGTGGCGCGGCCCCGGGTGGGGGCGACGTTCTCCAGGAGGTTGGGGCGGTTGATGGTGCGCCAGGTGTTGCGGGCGTAGTCGAGGGCCTCCTCCTCGGACACCTGGGTGTACTTGCGGAAGTACGAGAAGGGGTTCTGGAACGCGGTCGCGCGCAGTTTGCGGAACCTGTTGAGGTACCACTGCTCGATGTCCTCCTCGCGCGCGTCGACGTACACCGAGAAGTCGAAGTAGTCGGCGAGGCCCACCCTGGTCCTGCCGTCGCTGCCGGGGAGGGCCGGCTGGAGGACGTTCAGGCCCTCGACGATGAGGATGTCCGGGCGGTGCACGGTGAGCCGTTCGCCGGGCACGATGTCGTAGATCAGGTGGGAGTAGACGGGCGCGGTGACCTCGTCCTTCCCGGCCTTCACGTCGGCGACGAAGCGGGTCAGGGCGCGGCGGTCGTACGACTCGGGGAAGCCCTTGCGGGCCATCAGGCCGCGCCTTTCGAGCTCCTTCATCGGGTGCAGGAAGCCGTCCGTGGTGACCAGCTCGACGCGCGGGTGCTCGGGCCAGCGGGCCAGCAGGGCCTGCAGCAGACGGGCGACGGTCGACTTCCCCACGGCGACACTGCCGGCGACCCCTATCACGAAGGGTGTGCCGCGCTGGGTGCCGTTCTCACCGAGGAAGGTGTTGAGGGCGCCGCGGAGGTTGCCGGTCGCTCCCACGTAGAGGTTCAGGAGGCGGGAGAGCGGGAGGTAGATGTCGCGTACCTCGTCGAGGTCGATGACGTCGCCGAGCCCGCGCAGCCGTTCGACCTCCTCGGCGGTGAGGGGCAGCGGCGTCTTCTCGCGCAGGGCGCTCCACTCCGTGCGGGTGAGGTCCAGGTACGGGGACGACTCGGCCCGGCTGCGGTGGGAGCTTCGTGGCGGCGAAGTGATCACCAGACCATTGTCGGGGGTGGCGGGCGGTTGTCGCCGGTCGGGAGGGGTGGGGTGGATCACTCGGCGGACGGGGTTGCACGGGGGGACTCCGGGTCGGAGGGGGAGGCCGAGGCGGTCGGCTCTGGGACGCCGGGGGCCCGCGGCGGGGGTGCGGGCCGAGGCGGTCGGGTCTGGGACGCCGGGGGCCCGCGGGCCGGGGTGCACGGCGCGGGAGCGGTTCGGCCTACGCTGCGCAGTGCGTGCGGGAGTGTGCGCAGGACGTGCGCGGCAGCGCCCGACGAGGTGGACCGGCCGAGGACTGCGGCCGGGTCCGGGACCGTGGAGTGGGTGGACAGTGATTGTTGGGGTCGGGATCGACGTCGCCGAGATCGAGCGGTTCGGGGCGGCGCTGGCGCGCACGCCGCAGCTGGCCGACCGGCTCTTCGTCGAGCGGGAGCTGACGCTGCCGAGCGGTGAGCGGCGCGGGATCGCCTCGCTCGCGGCACGGTTCGCCGCCAAGGAGGCACTGGCCAAGGCGCTGGGCGCACCGGCGGGGCTGCTGTGGACGGACGCGGAGGTCTGCGTCGAGGAGTCGGGGCAGCCTCGGCTCCAGGTCTCGGGGACGGTGGCCGCACGGGCCGAGGCGCTGGGGGTGAGGTCGTGGCACGTGTCGCTCAGCCATGACGCGGGGGTGGCTTCGGCGGTGGTGATCGCGGAGGGGTGAGGGGAAGGGGGCACGCTCTGAGGGGGCACGCGCTGAGGGGCACGCGCTGAGGGGCACGCTCTGAGGGGGCACGCGCTGAGGGGGCACGCTCTCCGCCGCCCCCGGCTCTCCTGCGTCCCCGACGCCCCGGGTGCAGGGGGAGGCGGGCACGCTCTCCGTCCCCCCCGGGACTCTCCTGCGTCCCCGACGCCTCGGGCGGCGCCCCTGGGGCAGACTCAGGGACATGCGTACCGCACACAGTGTCGAGACCGTCAGGACCGTCGAGCGGGAGGCCATGGCCCGGCTTCCGGAGGGCGCGCTGATGCAGCGTGCCGCCGCCGGGCTGGCCGCCGCCTGCGTCGATCTGCTGGGGAGGCGGGTGTACGGGGCGCGGGTCGTCCTGCTCGTCGGCAGCGGCGACAACGGGGGCGACGCCCTCTACGCGGGTGCCAGGCTCGCCCGGCGCGGGGCAGGCGTCACGGCCGTGCTGACCGACTCGCGGCAGCGGGCGCACGCGGGCGGTGCCGTCGCGCTGCGGGCCGCAGGCGGGCGGATCGTGGCCGGACCGCACGAGGCGCACGAGGTGCACGAGGACGGCGGCTGCGGGTCCTCGGCCTACCAGGCGCTCGGCCGCGCCCACCTGGTCATGGACGCGATCACCGGGATCGGCGGCCGGGGCGGGTTGCGCGCCGACGCTGTCCCGCTGGTACGGGCGGCGGAGGCGTCCGACGCGGTGCTGGTGGCCGTGGACCTGCCCAGCGGGATCGACGCCGACAGCGGGCAGGTCGAGGGCGAGAGCGTACGGGCGGATGTGACCGTGACGTTCGGGACGTACAAACCGGGGCTGCTGATCGACCCCGCGAAGGAGCGGGCCGGGGTGGTCCGGATCGTCGACCTCGGGCTGGAGACGGCCGGGGTGGCGGCGGACGTCCAGGCGCTCCAGCACGCCGAGGTGGCGGGTCTGCTGCCGGTGCCGGCGGCGGAGAGCGACAAGTACCGGCGGGGCGTGGTGGGGGTCGTCGCCGGGTCCGCGCGCTACCCGGGCGCCGCGGTGCTCGCCGTGGCGGGTGCGCTGCACGGTGGCGCGGGGGCCGTTCGGTACGTCGGCCAGGGCGGGGACGCGGTGCTCGCCCGCTTCCCCGAGGTACTGGTGAGCGACGGGGCGCCCGGTGACGCGGGGCGGGTGCAGGCGTGGGTCGTCGGCCCCGGGCTCGACGACCGTACGAAGGACGCGCTGGCGGACGTACTGGCGTCCGACGTGCCGGTCCTCATCGACGCGGACGGTCTCGGCTCGCTCGACCCGGAGGCGGTACGGGGCCGGGGCGCGCCCACCGTGCTGACGCCGCACGCGGGCGAGGCGGCTGCGCTGCTGGGGGTCGAGCGGGCCGAGGTGGAGGCCGAACGGCTGTCCTCGGTGCGGAAGTTGGCGGTCAAGTACGGCGCGACGGTCCTCCTCAAGGGCTCGACCACGCTGGTCGCACCGCCCGACGGGGGCGGGCCGGTCCGGGTCAATCCGACCGGGACGGGCTGGCTGGCGACGGCGGGCAGCGGGGACGTGCTGTCGGGCCTGACGGGGGCGCTGCTCGCGGCCGGCCTCGACCCGCTCGACGCGGCCTCGGTGGGCGCGTACCTGCACGGCCTGGCGGGCCGGCGCGCGGCGCGGGGTGCGCCGGTGAAGGCGGGTGACGTGGCGGCGGAGATCGCGGGTGCCTGGAGGGACGTGCGGGGTGAGGGGACGCGGGGGTAGGGGGAGGGGCTTGGAAGGGCGTGCGGGAGTGGGACGGCGGGGTGCCGGCGGGAGCTGCCGGCACCCGGCCCTCGCTCGGCACCCCGTCGCGGGGCCGGCGCCCGGCCCTCGCTCGGCACCCCGTCGCAGGGGCGGTCGCGGTGAGCGGCCGGTCCCGCCGGGTCAGGCGCGCCGCGGTTCGGGCGTGATCGGTGAGTCCAGGTCCCACTCCACCGGGATGTGCTCGCCCCCGAAGCCCTTGACCACCAGCTCCTCCTCGTTGCTGCGGCGGTCGTCGTGCGCCTCCCAGCTGCGCACGTTCGTACCCGGCTTGGCGCCCCAGACGTAGATCATGCTGCCGACGCCGAGCCTGTCCCACAGGCGCTTCGCGTCGTGCACGTAGAGGTTCACGCAGCCGCCCGAACCCGACTTGAAGAGGTCGCCGTACGTGCCGTGCAGCGCCTGCCCGCCGCTGAAGAACTGGCTGTACGGCATGGGGGCGTTGTCGTAGATGGTGGAGAAGTGGTTCTTGTGCTTCCAGTAGACCTTGTGCCAGCCGGTGCGGGTCTCCAGCCCGCGGATACCGCTGCGGATCGGGACCGGGGCGAAGACGACCGTCTTCCCTCTCTGCATCCACAGCAGCTGGCGCGGCAGGTCCACACAGGTGACGGTGTAGCTGCGGACCGGGCACCGGCCGGCCGCGTTCGGGTTCTTGCGGGCCTCGCGCACCAGCAGCAGGCCGTACGTCTGTGCGGTGGCGCGGCCGTCGGCCGGCTTGATGTTCAGCTCCCGCTGGAGCTTGCGGATGGCGGCGCAGTCACCCGGAGACTGCTTGCCGTCGGCCTGGAGGCGGAGCCCCAGCTCCAGGTCCTTCTGGTACGGGCCGGTGGGCGCGGTGCACGGCGGCTCGGGGGCCGAGTGCGCGGCGGGCCCGGGGGCGGTCGCGGCGGGAACGGCGTCGTGCGCGGCGGCCGGGGACACGGGAACGGCGCCCGCCGCCACGGCGACGAGCCCGGCCAGGGCGGATACGCGGGCGAGGTGGTGGGCGTGGTTCATCGTTCCTCAGCTCCTCCGGCGTGCGGCGGGCCCGAGGAAGCGGGCCCGCCCGTGCAGTCCATCCGGCCGTCCGCGGGCCCCGCGCGCCACGCACCGGCTGCCGCGCGGGTGAAAGGGCGCACCGAATGTGTGACGTGGAGTGAGAGGACGCCGGCGCGTCCGGGGCGGGGCGAAGGGGCGCGACGGCGGCACGGGACCGCCACGGCGGGACGAGGACCTGGTCGTCCGGCGTTCTCACGGGCCGCCTTGACCGGGCCTGTCGTAACCCTCTGCGAGACTGGGGGCGCGATGACCGTGAAGACCGAGAGCGTGATGACCGAGAGCGTGATGAGCCAGGCGATGACCCAGTCGACGACGCGGGCGGAGCCCCGGGCCCCGATGCGCGCGCGTGCGGAGATCGACCTCCGCGCCCTGCGTGCGAACGTCAGGGCCCTGCGCGAACGCGCCCCGCACGCCGCGCTGATGGCCGTCGTGAAGTCGGACGCCTACGGGCACGGCGCTCTGCCCTGTGCCCGCGCCGCCCTGGAGGCAGGCGCGACCTGGCTCGGCACGGCCACCCCGCAGGAGGCGCTGGAGCTGCGTGCCGCCGGGATCACTCCGGCCGACGCACGCGTGCTGTGCTGGCTGTGGACGCCCGGCGGGCCCTGGCGCGAGGCGATCGAGGCCGACCTCGACCTGGGGATCGGCGGCATGTGGGCGCTGCGCGAGGCCACCGACGCCGCCCGCGCCCTCGGACGTACGGCGAAGATCCAGCTCAAGGCCGACACGGGCCTGGGCAGGGGTGGCTGCCAGCCCGCCGACTGGCCGGAACTGGTCGCCGCCGCCCGCGCCGCGGAGAAGGAGGGCGTCGCCCAGGTCACCGGTCTCTGGTCGCACTTCGCGTGCGCCGACGAGCCGGGGCACCCCTCGATCGGTCTTCAGCTGACCGCGTTCCGCGAGATGGTCGCATACGCCGAGGAGCAGGGCCTGGACCCGGAGGTGCGCCACCTCGCCAACTCCCCGGCCACGCTGACCGTGCCGGAGTCGCACTTCGACCTGGTGCGGACCGGGATCGCGATGTACGGGCTCTCGCCGAGCCCCGAGCTCGGCACACCGGCCGAGCTGGGGCTGCGCCCGGTGATGACGCTCGCCGCATCCGTCGCCCTGGTCAAGGACGTCCCGGCGGGCCACGGCGTCAGCTACGGCCACCACTACGTCACCGAGCGCGCCACGACGCTCGGCCTGATCCCGGTCGGGTACGCGGACGGGGTGCCGCGCAGCGCCTCGGGGCGCGGCCCGGTCCTGGTCGGCGACAGGTGGCGGCGGGCCCGCGGCCGGATCGCGATGGATCAGTTCGTGGTCGACCTCGGCGGTGAGACACCCGAACCGGGGGAAGAAGCCATCTTGTTCGGACCGGGCGACCGGGGCGAACCGACGGCCGAGGACTGGGCGCAGGCCGCGGACACGATCGCCTACGAGATCGTCACCCGTATCGGCCGGCGCATTCCGCGCGTGTACGTCAACGAGGACCCGGCCCACGACCTGGACCGCGACCCGGCCGGTGAACCGGCCCGGGACAGCTAGGCACCGGCGCACACCAGGGAGGAGCGGCACGTGAGCGGGGACAGCACGCAGGGCGCGGCGGTCGCGGCGCAGGCGGTGACCGAGGCGGCGGCCGCGGGCAACTGGCGCCGGGCCGGCCTGGCCGGGACCGTCATCGGCATGGTCGCCGCGGGCGCGGCGGCGGGCGTCGCCGTCGAGCGGCTCACCGTCGGCCGGGGCATGCGCAAGAAGGCCCGCCTCGCCCTGGACTCGACCGGCCCGTACGGCGCGCTGCGCGGCACCCCCGCCACCGCGCTCGCCGACGACGGCACCGAGCTGTACTTCGAGACGGACGAACCGGAGTCGCGGGCCTCCGCGAGGCGCCGCAAGTTCTTCGGGCGCCGCGAGAGCGGCCCCGTCACCGTCGTCTTCAGCCACGGCTACTGCCTCAGCCAGGACTCCTGGCACTTCCAGCGGGCCGCCCTGCGCGGCAGCGTGCGCACCGTGCACTGGGACCAGCGCAGCCACGGCCGCTCGGCGCGCGGCGCGGCGCAGGCCGAGGGCGAGCAGGTCACCATCGACCAGCTCGGCCGCGACCTCAAGGCCGTCATCGACGCGGCCGCCCCCGAGGGGCCGCTGGTGCTCGTGGGGCACTCGATGGGCGGCATGACCGTGATGGCGCTGGCGGACCAGTACCCGGAGCTGATCCGGGAGCGCGTCGTCGGTGTGGCCTTCGTCGGTACGTCCTCGGGGCACATGGGCGAGGTGAACTTCGGGCTGCCGGTCGCGGGCATGAACGCGATACGTCGCTTCCTGCCGCGCGTACTGCGCACCCTGGGCTCCCAGACGGAACTGGTGGAACGGGGGCGCCGGGCCACCGCGGACCTCTTCGCCGGCATCGTCAAGCGGTACTCGTTCGGCTCCCGCGACGTGGATCCCGCGGTCTCCAGGTTCGCGGAACGGCTGATCGAGGGGACCCCGATCGACGTGGTCGCGGAGTTCTACCCGGCCTTCCAGGACCACGACAAGGCGGCGGCGCTCCAGATCTTCGCGGAGGTCCCGGTGCTGGTGCTGGCGGGTACGAGGGACCTGGTCACCCCGAGCGCGCACAGCGAGGCCATCGCGGAACTGCTCCCGGACGCGGAACTGGTGATCGTCCCGGGCGCGGGGCACCTGGTGATGCTGGAACTCCCCGACCTGGTGAACGACCGCCTCGCGGAGCTGCTGGCGCGCGTGGGGGCCGTGCCGCCGAGGGCTAACGTTGATTCCCATGGAAGCACCGCACAGCGGGGCCGTTGAGAACGGCCCGATCAACTCGTACTCCCTGACCGTCGACTCGCCCGCCCGGATGGGCGAGTTGGGGCGCTCGCTGGCCAAGCTGCTGCGTCCCGGTGATCTCGTGATGCTCACCGGGGAGCTCGGCGCCGGCAAGACCACGCTGACCCGCGGCCTCGGCGAAGGCCTGGGGGTGCGTGGCGCCGTCACCTCCCCGACCTTCGTCATCGCCCGTGTGCACCCGCCGCTGGGCGACGGGCCCGCACTGGTGCACGTCGACGCCTATCGGCTCGGCGGCGGACTCGACGAGATGGAGGACCTCGACCTGGACGTCTCGCTGCCCGACTCGGTGATCGTCGTGGAGTGGGGCGAGGGCAAGGTCGAGGAGCTCTCCGAGGACCGCCTGCACGTCTTCATCGACCGCGCGAGCGGCGACACGGACGACGACGTACGGAAGGTGCGCCTGGACGGCGTCGGGACCCGCTGGACGGACGAGGAACTGTCGGCGCTGGGACGCTGAGCGCTCCGGGGCGGTGGGGCGGGGTGGTCCGGGCCGTGGGGCGGGAGAGGTGGCCGGGCGGGCCCGGGGTGGCGGGTCGGGAACCTGGGCGTCGCGCCGCGCGTTCTCCAGGCACACCGTACTTTCCGACAAGGTGTCGGGAAGATGTTGCATCGGGGGTGCCGGGCGTGGTCACATGGGTTCGGAGACCTTGGTTAGGTCAGCCTAACCACCATCGCCCTGCGCCTGCTCCCGTCGCCCCAGGAGGCGTCCATGTCGGCACCGGAACGAGAAGTCGAGAAGCCCATGACGCCTGCCGCGCCCGCTCCCGTCACCGACCCCGTCACCGACCCCGCTGTCGCCACGGAGGCCGTGACGATGAGCGCCCTGCTGGCGTCCTGCGCGGCGGCCACGGCCGTGTCCACCCCGCCCGACCGCACCGCCCCTGCCCGCCGCCCCCGGACACAGGACAAGGGGACCGCCGGACAGCGCGACGCTGCCTGAACGGTCCCCTGGATCTCACGACGGTCCGCGTGCGGGCCTACGGGACGACGACGACCTTGACGCTGACGGTCGCGAACTCCCACACCGCGGTGCCGTCCGCGCGGGTCAGCCGGACGGCGCCCGTGCCCTCCTGCGGCGTCGCGCCCGGCTTCGGCATCGTGCCGTCGACGGCCGCGCTGAAGCCGACCGTCACCCCGTCGACGTTCGCGAACCGCACCACGTGCTCCACCGGCTTGCCGTCCGACCCCGTGATCTTCAAGGACCGGGTGCTGACCCGATAGGTGTCCGGCGTCGGGTTGACCGCACTCGGCGAGACCTTGAAGGTCCGCGGCTTGGTGCCCGCCTTCGCCTCGGCGTCCACCAGCCAGATCCGCTTGCCCGCCAGCGAGTACACGACCCGGGTGCCGCTGCCGGAGTTCGCGGGCAGCGCCAGCGGCGACGGCTTGGCGGCCTTGCCCTTGGGGCCGGACGTGACGGGCGAGGCGGACGAGCTGGGTGCGGCCACTGTCCCGGGTGCGCTCGCCGACGCCTGGTACGCGAGGAACCCGACGACCGCGAGTGCCCCCGCGGTGAGCCCGGCCACGATTCCCGAGCTGCTGCTAGCCACCTTGGTGCACCTTTCGATCAACACTTCGAGCCTCTACGGATACGTGTGCGCACGACCTTGTCGTGACGGTAGCAGCAGCCGTACGGACCGTACGGACGCCGTGCTTCCGCTGCGTGGGCCGTAGGCTGTTCGTGTGCTCCTGCTCGCTGTTGATACCGCCACCCCCGCCGTCACCGTCGCCCTCCACGACGGCTCGTCCGTCGTCGCCGAGACCACCCGGGTCGACGCGCGCCGGCACGGCGAACTGCTGCTGCCCCTCATCGACACGACCCTCCGCGAGGCCGGTCAGGAACTCGGTGCCGTCACCGGGCTCGTCGTCGGCGTGGGCCCCGGCCCGTACACCGGACTGCGGGTCGGCCTCGCCACTGCCGAGACCTTCGCCTTCGCACTGGGTGTGCCCGTGCACGGCCTGTGCACGCTGGACGCGCTCGCGTACGCGGCGGGGGCCGAAGGAGTCGAGGGCCCCTTCGCCGTGGCCACCGACGCCCGCCGCAAGGAGGTCTACTGGGCGCGTTACGACGACGCGCGCACCCGTACCACCGAACCCGCGGTGGACCGCCCCGCCGAGATCGCGGAGCAGCTGGCGGGACTGCCGGTGGCCGGCGCCGGCGCGCTCCTCTACCCGCAGGACTTCCCCGACGCGCGCGGCCCCGAGCATGTGTCGGCCGCCGCGCTGGCCTCGCTGGCCGCCGAGAAGCTGGCCGCGGGTACGGACTTCCTGCCGCCGCTGCCCCTGTACCTGCGCCGCCCGGACGCCCAGGTGCCCAAGAACTACAAGGTGGTCACTCCCCGGTGACCACTGCGGCAAGCAGGCACGACGACCGGCCCGAGACGGCCGTCCTGCGCGAGATGCGCTGGTGGGACATCGACCCCGTGCTCGCGCTCGAACACGAGCTGTTCCCCGAGGACGCCTGGTCACCCGGCATGTTCTGGTCCGAGCTGGCGTACGCGCGCGGCCCGCGCGCCTCCCGCAGGTACGTCGTCGCCGAGGACCGGGAGAGCGGGCGACTGGTCGGCTACGCCGGTTTCGCCGCCGCCGGCGGCCTCGGCGACGTGCAGACCATCGCCGTCACCCGCGACCAGTGGGGCACCGGCCTCGGCGCCCGGCTCCTCGCCGACCTCCTCAAGCACGCCACCGCCTTCGAGTGCACCGAGGTGCTCCTGGAGGTACGGGTCGACAACACGCGTGCGCAGAGGCTGTACGAACGCTTCGGCTTCGAGCCGATCGGCTTCCGCCGCGGCTACTACCAGCCGGGCAACATCGACGCGCTGGTCATGCGGCGCACGACGACCGAAGAGACAGAAGAGATCCAGCCATGAACCTCACGCGCGGTATCGACGAGCCCCTGGTCCTCGGCATCGAGACCTCCTGCGACGAGACGGGCGTCGGCATCGTCCGCGGTACGACACTGCTCGCCGACGCGGTGGCCTCCAGCGTGGACACGCATGCCAGGTTCGGCGGGGTGGTCCCCGAGATCGCCTCCCGCGCACACCTGGAGGCGATGGTTCCGACCATCGAGCGGGCCCTGAAGGACGCCGGGATCGTTGCCTCCGACCTGGACGGCATCGCCGTCACGGCGGGCCCTGGGCTGGCCGGCGCGCTCCTCGTCGGCACGACGGCGGCCAAGGCGTACGCGTACGCACTCGGCAAGCCGCTCTACGGCGTCAACCACCTCGCCTCCCACATCTGCGTCGACCAGCTGGAGCACGGCAAGCTCCCCGAGCCGACCATGGCGCTGCTGGTCAGCGGCGGGCACTCCTCGCTGCTGCTCGCCCCCGACATCACCTCCGACGTACGCCCCCTGGGCGCGACCATCGACGACGCGGCGGGCGAGGCCTTCGACAAGATCGCCCGGGTGCTGAACCTCGGTTTCCCGGGCGGCCCGGTCATCGACAGGCTCGCCAAGGAGGGTGACCCGAAGGCGATCGCGTTCCCGCGCGGCCTGACGGGTCCGCGCGACCCGGCGTACGACTTCTCCTTCTCCGGCCTCAAGACGTCCGTGGCGCGCTGGATCGAGGCGAAGCGCAGCGCGGGCGAGGAGGTGCCGGTGCGCGACGTGGCGGCCTCCTTCCAGGAGGCGGTCGTCGACGTGCTGACCAGGAAGGCCGTACGCGCCTGCAAGGACGAGGGCGTCGACCATCTGATGATCGGCGGCGGCGTGGCAGCGAACTCCCGGCTGCGGGCGCTGGCGCAGGAGCGCTGCGAGAAGGCGGGCATCACCCTGCGGGTCCCGCGCCCCGGCCTGTGCACGGACAACGGGGCGATGGTCGCGGCCCTTGGCGCGGAGATGGTGGCCCGGGGCAGGTCCGCCTCCGACTGGGACCTCTCGGCGGACTCCTCGCTGCCGGTGACCGAACCGCACGTGCCGGGCCACGCGCACGAGGAGGCGGGCCAGGAGTCGCAGGCCCACCCGCACGGTCACAGTCACGGACACGGGCATGACCATGACCACGTCCACGAGATCAGCAAGGACAACCTCTACTCATGACCGTCGCACTGATGTGGGAGGCCCGCGCCGTCGAGGGCAGGGGCGCCGAACTCCTGGAGTGGGCCTACACCCAGGTCGAGCTCCTCGCCACCGCACCGGTGCGCCGGGAGATCTTCCGGGCGCCGCAGGACCGGGTCCTCGTACTCACCTGGTGGGACGCCCCGTACGACGCGGACCTCCCCGAACTGCCGGAACCGGCTGCGGAGTTGATGGCGCGGCCGGTGCACAGATGGCGCTTCGAGTCGGTCGGCTGACGGCCCTGGCGGCGGGGCGCCACGGGCGACCGCAGGGGTTTACGGACGGCGGCCGGGGCTGGGCCATCCGGTGGACGTCCGAGTGTCGTTAGCCGCTTTTCGGACAAGACAACTTGAGACTCGGCGGTGCCAGGGGTCGCCCCCGCTCGTCGAGAAAGTGAGTCCCAAGATGTCCGTATCGCAGCTGAAGGTGGCCCAGGCCGGCCTGGGTGCAGTGTCCATGGCAATCGCACTGGCCGTGTGTGCCCCGACGTCCGCGACGGCGGCGCCGCAGCAGGCCCCGCAGGTGGTCGCACAGGTGGTCTCGCCGTCGCCGGAGCCGACCGCTCCCGCCCCGGCCGGCAAGAAGAGCGAGCCGGGCGCCAAGAAGACCGATCCGGGTGCGAAGAAGACCGGTCCGGCGGACATGAAGACTGACCCGGCCGCGAAGAAGACCGGTCCGGCCGACATGAAGACCGCCGCGACCCGGCACGGCGTCGGCGGCAAGGTCACCGCGCACACCGGCCAGATCGTCCGGTCCCGCCCGACCACGAAGTCCGCGAACATCGGCTCGTACGGCCCGCACGCCATCGTCCGCATCGCCTGCAAGGTGCGGGGTCAGAACGTCGCCGGCAACACCATCTGGTTCAAGCTGTGGAACCGCTCCGGCTGGATGAGCGCCAAGTACGTCGACAACTTCTCGTACGTGGGCTGGTGCCGCTAAGCCTGACGCGGGAGGCGTGCACGGGTCCGTCGAGGGCCGTCGTGAGCGTCGTGAGTGTCGGAGGCCGTCGTGACCGGAGGTGCCCCCTCCGGTCACGGCGGCCTCTCTCGTGTGTGGGGCCGACGCCACCCGTCCCTCGCCCCGATCCCGTCGCCGCGCGCTCCGGGTCCGCCCGTGGGAGCCTCGTACGGGGACCCGCGCATCCGTGGGACCCCGCACGGGCACGGGGCCGGGGCCGGTGAAGGAGGCACGCGAGCATGACCAGCGTCGACGTACACGCGCACTACTTTCCCGAGCAGTACCTGGACGTGCTGGACGAGGTCGGCGGCTCTCCGGTGCGGACGGCCGGGCTCCGTGGCGGTGGCGGCGGCAGCACCCCCGCCGAGATCGACGCCCGGATCGCGGCCATGGACGCCGCCGGGACCGATGTGCAGGTGGTGTCGGCGACACCTCTGACGCCGTACTTCGACGACACCTCGCAGGCGCTCGGGGCCGCGAGGGTCGCCAACGCCGCCTTCGCCGACCTGGTCCGAGCTCACCCCACCCGCTTCCGCGCCCTCGCCGCGCTGCCCCTGCCCAACGGCCTCGCGGCGGGTGACGAACTGGGCCACTGCATGGACGAGTTGGGGTTCCTGGGGGCGGCCATCACCACCACCGTCCTCGGACGGTCGCTCGGTGACCCGGAGTTCGTTCCCCTCCTCGACGCGCTGGAGCGACGCGGCGCCGTGCTCCTCCTGCATCCCACGGGCGGCGAGAACGTACAACAGTCGTACGACGAGATGGACTTGAGTGCCTACCCGGGCATCCGTCCGATCACCACCGGGAGGACGCCGCCCGACCGCCCCCTCAGCCCCCTCCACCACCACGCCGTCACCGACGCGGACGCCCTGCGGCGGGCAGCGGTGACGTACGGGCCGGAGCGGCTGCTGCGGGGCAGTGGTTATCCGTACCGTGCGGAGGAAGGGTTCGACGCACACGTGCCGGAGGAGAACGCGACGGTGCTGCTCGGACTCTGAGCAGTACTGTGGTCGCCGGCCCGTACGCGGGCTCGCACGGCCGCTCGTCCGCCCGCCCTGCTGCGTACCGGCCGCTCGTCCGCCCGCCCGTACGCACGAAGGACCTGCCATGTCCCGCTCGCCGCTGCCGCCACCGCCGCCCTCCCCCGACATCTGGGCCTGGCCAAACCGGGAAGCGATGCTGGCCGACCGGGCGCGTGCGATGCGGGAGTTGACGCGCAGATGGCTCGGGGTACCGGCAGCTGTCGGATTCTGGCTCTACGGAGTACTGCTGGCGGTCGCGTGGGGGTGCGTCGGGATCGCGATGCAGACCTTCGAGCAGGGCATGTTCCCCGACGTTCTGATCGGTGGGATCTTTCTCGTGCTGGGCATCGGGGGGCTCGTACCCGCGGTGATCCTGCTGTGGCTGGGGGTGCGGCGCGACCGCACGATACGCGAACGGTTGCACGCCTGGGGTGAGTTGGGGCAGGACCCGGCGGTGGACGCCGGATTGGCCACCCCGGCCCGGAGCCTGGGCTGGCTGCTCCCTTCCTTCGTGCTCGCGGCGGTGGGCCTGGTGACCTCGCTCGGCTACGCGGCGAGCGCCCGCCCGGGAACGTCGACGTACGCCGACGCGGCCTTCTTCATCGGTCTTGGCCTCGCGCTGTGGGTGGTGGGACTGCTGGGGACGATGAAGGCGGTGGGTCACTACCGGTGGGCGGTCCGGGTGCCGCGCGGGCGGGCGGCGTTCAGACCGGGTGGCCGAGCAGCATGGTGGGGGCGCCTGCGACGCGGGTGAGGAAGACGGTCGTGGAGTTCTTGCCGGAGAGCTTCATCTTCTTGCGGAGTTCTTCGGGTTCGACCGCCGAGCCGCGCTTCTTCACGGTGAGGACGCCGACCTCGCGCTCCCGCAGAAGTGCCTTCAGTTTCTTCATGCCGAAGGGGAGTTGATCGGTGATCTCGTACGCAGTGGCGTACGGGGTGGGGCGTCGTTCGTCGGCGGTGATGTAGGCGATCGTCTCGTCGATCAGACCGCCGTCGAGGTCCGCCGCGACCTCGGCGACGAGGTGGGCGCGGATGACGGCGCCGTCGGGTTCGTAGAGGTAGCGGCCGACCTCGCGGACGTCGGGGTTGGGCAGGCCGCGGCCGACGAGGGTGGCGCCGGACGGGAGGAGGGTGGCGCGGCGGGCTCCCGCGGTGACGGCCGTGGCCGCGGGCGCGTGCCAGAGCACCGCTTCCTTCACATCGCCGTTGTCGGAGATCCACTCGGCCTCGAAGTCGTCGGGGACGAGCTCGTGGGGGATTCCGGGGGCGATCTTGATGGCGCCCGTGCCGACCTGGCGTACCGCCGCGACGGAGAAGGAGAGCGGCGGGGAGTACGCCTCGGGGTCGAAGATCCGGCCGCGCGCGCCGGACCTGCGGGCGGGGTCGATGAAGAGGGACCGTGCGCCGGTGAGGTCGTAGGTGAGGACGTCTGCCCGTACGACGGACAGCACGGACGGGTCGGGGAGCAGGGCCCGTGCGTTGGCGCGGGCGGCGAGGCAGGTGGCGGGGTCGAGGTCGACGGCGGTGACGGACAGGCCCGCGCGGGCCATGGCGAGGGCGTCGCCGCCGACGCCGCCGCACAGGTCGAGGACCTGGGGGGTCGACGGGGGCACGATCGTACGGAAGCGGGCCGCGCGGTACTCGCCGACGGACTTACGGGTCGACTGCTCGACCCCGTTGGGCGTGAAGTACATCCGGTGGGCGTCCTCGGCGCCGAACTTCACCGCCGCGCGCTGCCGCAACCGGGCCTGCGCGAGCGCGGCCGACACCAGCTCGGCCGGGTGGTCGCGCCGGAGCCGGGTCGCGAGCGCCAGGGCGTGGGCGGGGTCGTAGTCCCGCAACTCGTCGAGGAGGGCCTGGCCCTCGGGGGTGAGCAGGGCGAGCAGGGGGGCCAGGGCGGGGTCGTCGGACTGGGCGTCCGTCGCGTCGGGGGTGGCGTCCGGTGCGTCGGGGAGGGCGGGGGCGTCTGCGTGGGCGCCCGCGGCGGCTTCGGCGTCGGTGGGGCGGCCGGGATGCTTCGTCACCCGGTCCATTGTGGTCCAGCTCGCGCGAGCCGTACGCCTGGCCCGGGTTTCGCGCGGCCGTGGGGTGGCTGAGAGCCCCGGCCCTGCCGCGGGTTCCGCGCGGCCGTGGGGTGGCTGAGAGCCCCCGGCCCTGCCGCGGGACCGGCTCCTTGTGGGCCAGCCGGGCGACCGCGCGCCCGCCCTCGCGGTGTCGTCCGTCTCTCGCCGCCCCCCGCTGACAGGATGCGGCGCCATACGACTTGTACGACAAAAGGAAGAAAGAGGGCTCTCTGTGAACAACTCGGGAGCAGTCGGGCGTAGACGGTGCACGATGGCGGTAGCGGTTCTGGTGACGGCCGCGATCGCCTCGGGGTGCGCGACCCCGGCCGAGGAGGAGGCGGGTGGACGGGGCGAGTCCGTCGTCGGGAAGGAGCAGGGGGAGGGACGCAAGCAGGTGGACGGCGCGGCCGGCGCGCTGCTCTCGCCCGCCGAGCGACTGCGGCAGCAGCGGGCCGCGGCCAAGGCGGCGCAGGCGGCAAGGGTGGTGGCGGCCAAGCGGTGGGGACTGGTGCAACCGCCCCTGGCCGTGCCCCCGCCGCCCAGCGTCAAGCCGAAGATCAAGGCCCGGCCGGGTTTCGAGGTGGACGGGCAGGTCTCCGAGGGGCTGCCACCCGTCTTCACGACCGTGCCGGTGAAGGACCGGGTCGTCTTCCTGACCATCGACGACGGCGCGGAGAAGGACCCCGAACTGATCCGGATGATGGACGAGCTGAAGATCCCGTACAGCGCGTTCCTCTCCGACTACCTGGTGAAGGAGGACTACGCGTACTTCAAGAAGATGCAGGGCAAGGGTGTCGCCCTGCACAACCACACCCTCAACCACCCGTACCTGCCCGGCCTTTCGTACGACGAGCAGAAGCGCGAGATCTGCGACCAGCAGTCCAACATCGAGAAGCGCTACGGCAAGCGGCCCCCGCTCTTCCGCCCGCCGTACGGCAACTACAACAAGGACACCCTCATCGCCGCCAAGTCCTGCGGTGTGAAGGCGGTCCCGCTGTGGGCGGCGGAGGCCTTCCCGGACCACATGGAGTGGCGGGAGTGGGACAAGGACCTGCACCCGGGGGACATCGTGCTGACCCATTTCCGCGGGAAGGGCGACTGGAAGGGCTCCATGCCCGACATGATCCGACGCGTCATGAAGACGATCACCGCCAAGGGCTACGCCGTGGCCAAGCTGGAGGACTACGTGTGAGGAGGGGGCTGGGGGGCCGGGGGGGGGGGGCAGCCCCGGGGTGCGGGCCGGATCGGTGGGCGTAGCTCGTACTTTCGTACGGCCGGATGCGGTCCGGTGGCTGACTCGGCCACTTCCGGGTGTCCTCAATTGGCACTCCGCTTGACCGAGTGCTAACCGCGTCATAGTCTCGGCACTGGCACTCACCACTGGAGAGTGCCAACACAGCGACGGGCAGGTCCGGCACCCGCGACGACGGATCCACCTGGTCGCCACCCCAGACTGTTAACCCCGTGAGATCTCCGAAGGGGGAGACCGGATCGTGACGACCGCAAGCTCCAAGGTTGCCATCAAGCCGCTTGAGGACCGCATTGTGGTCCAGCCGCTCGACGCCGAGCAGACCACGGCCTCTGGCCTGGTCATCCCGGACACCGCGAAGGAGAAGCCCCAGGAGGGCACCGTCCTCGCAGTGGGCCCGGGCCGGTTCGAGAACGGCGAGCGCCTTCCGCTCGACGTGACCGTCGGCGACGTGGTGCTGTACAGCAAGTACGGCGGCACCGAGGTGAAGTACAGCGGCGAGGAGTACCTCGTCCTCTCGGCCCGCGACGTTCTCGCCATCGTCGAGAAGTAAGCAAGCCGGGAAGTACCCACTTCCGCATTATTTGTTCTGCGCCCCTGGCCCCCGCTCACACGCCGGGCGTCCAGGGGCGCAGTTCGTATTTCGAGAGGACTTGAGAAAGCTCCATGGCGAAGATCCTGAAGTTCGACGAGGACGCCCGTCGCGCCCTTGAGCGCGGCGTCAACAAGCTTGCCGACACCGTGAAGGTGACGATCGGCCCCCGTGGCCGCAACGTCGTCATCGACAAGAAGTTCGGCGCCCCGACCATCACCAACGACGGTGTCACCATCGCGCGTGAGGTCGAGCTCGACGACCCGTACGAGAACCTCGGCGCCCAGCTGGTGAAGGAGGTGGCGACCAAGACCAACGACATCGCGGGTGACGGTACGACCACCGCCACCGTGCTGGCCCAGGCGCTGGTCCGTGAGGGTCTGCGCAACGTCGCCGCGGGTGCTTCCCCGGCCGCCCTGAAGAAGGGCATCGACGCCGCGGTCAAGGCCGTGTCCGAGGAGCTCCTCAGCACCGCCCGTCCGATCGACGACAAGTCCGACATCGCCGCCGTGGCCGCGCTCTCCGCGCAGGACCAGCAGGTCGGCGAGCTCATCGCCGAGGCGATGGACAAGGTCGGCAAGGACGGTGTCATCACCGTCGAGGAGTCCAACACCTTCGGTCTGGAGCTCGACTTCACCGAGGGCATGGCCTTCGACAAGGGTTACCTCTCGCCGTACATGGTGACCGACCAGGAGCGTATGGAGGCCGTCCTCGACGACCCGTACATCCTGATCCACCAGGGCAAGATCGGCTCGATCCAGGACCTGCTGCCGCTCCTGGAGAAGGTCATCCAGGCCGGTGGCTCCAAGCCGCTGCTGATCATCGCCGAGGACGTCGAGGGCGAGGCGCTCTCCACCCTCGTCGTCAACAAGATCCGCGGCACGTTCAACGCCGTGGCCGTCAAGGCCCCGGGCTTCGGCGACCGCCGCAAGGCGATGCTCGGTGACATGGCCACCCTCACCGGTGCCACCGTCATCGCCGAAGAGGTCGGCCTCAAGCTCGACCAGGCCGGTCTTGACGTACTGGGCACCGCCCGCCGCGTCACGATCTCCAAGGACGACACGGTCATCGTCGACGGCGGGGGCAACTCCGAGGACGTCAAGGGCCGCGTCAACCAGATCAAGGCCGAGATCGAGTCCACGGACTCCGACTGGGACCGCGAGAAGCTGCAGGAGCGCCTGGCGAAGCTCGCCGGCGGCGTCTGCGTCATCAAGGTCGGCGCCGCGACCGAGGTCGAGCTCAAGGAGAAGAAGCACCGCCTGGAGGACGCCATCTCCGCGACCCGCGCCGCGGTCGAGGAGGGCATCGTCTCCGGTGGTGGCTCCGCGCTCGTCCACGCCGTGAAGGTCCTTGAGGGCAACCTCGGCAAGACCGGCGACGAGGCCACGGGTGTCGCGGTCGTCCGCCGCGCCGCCGTCGAGCCGCTGCGCTGGATCGCCGAGAACGCCGGCCTTGAGGGTTACGTCATCACCTCGAAGGTCGCCGACCTCGACGCCGGTCAGGGCTTCAACGCCGCCACCGGCGAGTACGGCGACCTGGTCAAGGCCGGTGTCATCGACCCGGTCAAGGTCACCCGCTCCGCCCTGGAGAACGCCGCTTCCATCGCGTCGCTGCTGCTCACGACCGAGACCCTGGTCGTCGAGAAGCCGGCCGAGGAAGAGGCCGAGGCCGGTCACGGCGGTCACGGCCACTCCCACTGAGCCCAGGCTCAGCCGGCAGTAACCGCACACTCCTGAAGCCCGGCCCCCGCCTTCGCGGCGGGGGCCGGGCTTCGGTGCGTGTGGCGCCGATGTGACGCGGACGGGGACGCGGCGCAGGCGCGGACGCGGGCCCCGCGGTGGGCCCTACGCCGAGTGCCCCAGCGCGTCGGAGTGCACCGCCTCCGTGAACGGCGTCCCGTCCGCGTACCGCTCCAGCTCGTCCAGGGCGTGCTCCGCCATCCGGTGCAACTCGTTCCCGAAGGACCCCGCGAGGTGCGGGGTGAGCAGTACGTTCGGCAGGTCGTACAGCGGTGACCCGGCTACCGGAACCTCCGGCTCCGTCACGTCGAGCACACCGTCCAGCCGGCCGGTCCGCAGGTGCGGCAGCAGCGCCGCCTCGTCCACCAGGGACCCCCGCGAGGTGTTGATCAGCGTCGCCCCGTCGGGCATCGCCGCCAGCTGGGCCGCGCCGATCATGTGCCGGGTCTCCGGCAGCTGCGGGGCGTGCACCGAGACGATCGAGCTCCGGGCGCAGAGTTCCGTCAGCCCGACCGGCTCCGCGCCGAGCAGGGCGGCCTCGGTCCGGCTCACGTACGGGTCGTACAACAGGACCCGCACGTCGAAGGGGCGCAGCAGCTCGATGACGCGCCGGCCGATCCGGGAGGCGCCGACGATGCCCACCGTGCGGCGGTAGTTGCCCGAGGAGTGCAGCTCGGTGCGCCAGTCGTGGTCGCCTCCGGCCAGCTCCCGGTATCTGCGGGCCGCCCGGTGCACCTGCTTGCCCGCGAAGAGGATCGCGGCGAGCGTGTACTCGGCGACCGGCAGGGCGTTGGCCCCGGCGGCGGCGCTGACCAGCAGGCCACGGTCCCAGCAGGCGGCGGTGACGTGGTGCTTGACGGAGCCGGCGGCGTGCACGACGGCGCGGAGCTTCGGGGCGCGGGCCAGTACCTCGGGGGTGAGCGGGGTGGCGCCCCAGCAGGTGAGCAGCACCTCCGCGTCGGCGAGCGCGGCGGCGTACCCGGGGTCGTGCAGGTCGTGGGCGACCAGCTCCGGGTCGGTACGGGCGATGGCGGCCAGGCGGGCGCGCTGTCCGTCGCTGAACAGGCGCTCCGCGGTGCCGGGGGCCATGGCGAGGAGGGTCACGGGCCGCCGGTCACCTGCGGCCCCCTCGGGGGCCCGCAGGACGCCGGGGGAATTGTCAGTGGCGTGGTGCATGGTGGGACTCACGGTGGGACTCAGCTCTCCTCATCAGGTCGTTCGGCGTCCGGGGCCGGCCGGCGGGCCAGGTGGCGGGGCTGCCCGCCGTCACTTGACGCTGCCGGCGGTGAGCCCGGCCTTCCAGTGCCGCTGGAGGGAGACGAAGGCGACGATCAGGGGGATGACGGCGAGGAGGGAGCCGGTGACGACCATCGGCAGGTAGGTCGGCTCGGCGTGGGCGCCCGAGTTCCATGCGTACAGCCCGAGGCTCAGCGGGAAGAGCTTCTGGTCCGAGAGCATCACCAGGGGGAGGAAGAAGTTGTTCCAGATCGCGGTGAACTGGAAGAGGAAGACGGTCACGAAGCCGGGCATCACCATGGGCAGACCGATGGAGAAGAAGATCCGCAGCTCGCCCGCCCCGTCGATACGGGCGGCCTCCAGGGCCTCGTCCGGGATGTAGCCGGCGCTGAAGACCCGGGAGAGGTAGACGCCGAAGGGGTGCACCAGGACCGGCAGGAGCACCGCCCAGTAGGTGTTGACCAGTCCGATCTTGCTGGCCAGCAGATACATCGGCAGGGCGAGCGCGGTCGTCGGGACCAGCACGCCGAGCAGCACCGTGGAGAACAGCTTCTCCTTGCCGCGGAAGGTGTACTTGTCGAAGGCGTAACCGGCCGCGACGCTCACCAGCGAGCTCAGGACGGCGCCCACCCCCGCGTACAGCAGGGAGTTGGCGTACCAGCGGAAGTAGATGCCGTCGCCGTGCGAGGCCAGGTCGGAGAGGTTCTGGCCCAGGTCGAAGCCCTCGAAGGAGAAGGCGTTGCCCGCGAGCAGCCCGCCGGCGTCCTTGGTGGCGGCGGTGAGCAGCCAGACCAGGGGGAAGAGCATGTACATCGTGGCGAGGACGAGCGCCCCGTTCACCGCGGTACGGGAGAGCCAGCGGGAGGCCGGGGAGTTGCGGGGCGGGGAGGAGGCCGTGGGCGCGGTGCGGGGGGCCGGGCGGGAGACGGTGTCTGCCTGGGTGCTCATACGGTCGCCACCTTCGCGTTCCTCTTCGCCTTCTTCTGCTTGCGGCCGCTCGTCAGCCGCGTCACGACGAACGACAGCAGCGCGGCCGTGACGGCGAGGAGCACGGACGCGGCGGCGGCCAGCCCGTAGTCGTTGCGGTCGAAGGCGGCGGTGTAGGCGTACATGTTCGGCGTCCAGGTGGAGGAGACGGCGGAGCCGGTGCCCTTGTTGAGGATCAGCGGCTCGGTGAACAGCTGGAGCGAGCCGATGACGGTGAACAGCGCGACCATCACCACCGACGCCCTGATCAGCGGCACCTTGATGCTGAAGGCGGTGCGCCAGGCCCCCGCCCCGTCCACGGTGGCCGCCTCCAGGACGGACCGGTCGACGGCCTGGAGGGCCGCGTAGAAGATCACCATGTTGTAGCCGAGCCACTCCCACAGCGCGATGTTGACCACGGAGGGCAGGGCGCCCGACGGTGCGAAGAAGTCGAAGCCGACACCGCCGGCCTCCATCGCGTTCACCACCGGACTGAGCTGGGGCGTGTAGAGGTACACCCAGATCAGCGCGGCGATGATGCCGGGCACGGCGTGCGGCAGGAACAGCGCGAGCTGGAAGAAGCGGCGCGCGCGGGCGAGCGCCGAGTCGAGCAGCAACGCCAGGGCGAGGGCCCCGCCGATCATCAGCGGGATGTAGAGCGCGCAGTACCCCAGGAGTACGACGAAGCCCTCGCGGAAGGCCGCGTCGCCCAGCGCCGCCGCGTAGTTGTCGAGCCCGCTGAACACGGTCTCGGCCCCGCCGAAGCCCAGCCCCGACTGCTTCTCGCTGAACAGGCTGAGCCATACCGCGTAACCGATCGGCACGACCATGACCAGGACGAACAGCACGAAGAAGGGGGTGAGGAGGAGCGCGGCTGCGGCATTGGTACGGGCGCGGGCGGTCGGGCGGCCGCGCCCGACGGTGCGCCTCGGCCCGGAAGCGGTGGGGTCGCCCGGCCCGGTGGCGGTTGCACCGGGCCGGGTGGTGGCCTTCGTGGTGGTCATGGTGCTGCTCAGCCCTCGACCTTCAGGCCGCGCTTCTTCAGTTCGGCGACGGTCGCTTCGTGGCCGGCCTTCACCGCGTCGGCGACGGTGGTGCCGCCGTGCGTCACCTTGCCGAACTGGTCCTTGATGACGCTGTTGGTGGTGCCGGTGCTCGGGCCCCACGACCAGTTCGCACCGATCGAGGCGCCTGCGTCCTCGAAGACCTGGTAGATGTCCTGGCCGCCGAAGTACTTCGCGTCGAAGGCCTGCTTGGCGGCGGGGCGCAGCTCGGAGGCCGCGGGGAAGGCGCTCGAAGTGCCGGACGCGATACGGGCCTTGATGCCCGCCTCCGTCGTCGTCATCCACTTCGCGAACTCGACCGCCGCCTTTGCCTTCTCGCTGCCCTTGGGCACGGCGAACGTCGAGCCGCCGAGCATTCCGCTGGCCGCCTTCCCGTCCCACGTCGGCATCGGGGCCACCGCCCACTTGCCGCTCTGCTCGGGCAGCGTGCCCTTCAGCACGCCCGCGCCCCAGGCCGCGCCGAGGTAGCCGATGGTGCCGCCGCTCTTGAGGGAGTTGGTCCACTCGGGGCTGAACGAGGCGCTGTTGCGGATGAGTTCGTCGTCGAGGAGCTGCTGCCAGTACGCGGAGACCTTCGTGGTCGCCGCGTCGGTGGTGTTCACCTTCCAGGTGTCGCCCTCGGCCTTGAACCACTGGGCACCCGCCTGCCAGGCCATCGCCTGGAACGTGCTCGGGTCGTCGGGGAAGAAGGTGCCGATCCGCGCCTTCGCGTCGGCCTTCTTGACCTTCTCGGCGGCCTTGCGGAAATCGTCCCAGGTCTTCGGCACCTCGACGCCGTACTTCTCGAACAGGTCCTTGCGGTAGAAGAAGGCCTGCGGAGCCGCGTCGAAGGGCACCGCCCAGTTCTTGCCGCCGAGCGTGGTGAGCTCCACCGCCTGCGGCAGGAACTTCTTCTTCACGTCGTCGCCGAGCAGCGGGCCGATGTCCTGCAACGAGCCCTGGCTGACGAACTCCGGCAGCATCGGGTACTCGATGGACGCCAGGTCGGGGGCGTTGCCGGCCTTCACCGCGTTGGAGACCTTCGCGTAGCCGCCCGCGTTGCCCGACGGGATCTCCTCGTACTTCACCTTGATGTCGGTGTGCGAGGCGTTGAAGGCGTCGACGACCTCCTTGGTGCCCTTCGCCCAGCCCCAGAAGGTGATGTCGACGGGCTTCCCGTCGGCGCCGGGGGCGGTCGAGCCGCCCTCGCTGCTGCCGCCGCAGGCCGTGAGGACGGCGAGGGCGGTGGCTGCGCCGGCTATGACCAGTGGTGTTCTCTTCCAACTACGGCTCACGGCATGGCTCCTGTAAGGAAGGCGGCGACATTGGCGTTGGCCGAGATCCTTGGACCAGCCTTGAACGAAGTCAAGAGCGAACGATCGAATGATCGAAATTAGATCAGCTGGGAGTGCTCCGAGGACCCGCCGGAACCTGACCCTCCGTGCCCACCTCGGCCCCCGCGCCGGCCCCCGCACCGCCTGCCGCCCCAGCTCCCACCCCCGCGTCGCCTCCCGCTCCCGGGCCCGCCCCTGCCCCCGCGCCCGCCCCGCACGACGCCCGCACCCGCAGCCTGGGCAGCAGCGCCAGATGGCGGCGCGGCGCCTCCTGCGGACTCTCGCTGCCCAGCCGCTCCACCAGCAACTCCGTTGCGTGCCTGCCCACTTCGCGCTTGGGCGGTGCCACGGCGGTGAGCGGAGTGTCGGCCAGCGCGGCCACCTCGTCGTCGTACGCGACGACCGCCAGGTCGTCCGGAACCCGTACGCCCAGTTCCGCCAGTCGCTGCACGATCTGGATCGCGTCCACGTCGTTGTGCACCAGTGCGGCCGTCGCCCCGGCCGCGACCGCCGCACGCAGTTCCCCCACCGCCGTCTCGAACCCCCGCGGATCCAGCTCCGCGGGTACGGAGTCGATGGCGGTCCGCGGCGCGGAAAGGCCCAGCGCGCCGAGTGCCGCCGCGTACCCGGCGCGCACCGAGAGCGCGGTGGGACTGTCCGCCCGCGCCACCAGCACCGGCGTCCCGTGCCCGAGCCCCATCAGGTGGCGTACCGCGAGCAGCACCCCGTGACCGTGGTCGGAGCACACCCGGTCCAGGCCGTCGGCCGCCGAGCCCGGCGCGGGCTGGCGCTCCAGCAGTACGGCGGGTACGGACAGCCCGGCGATCCACGCCCCGTGCACCGCCGGATCCTCCGGGCGCCGCCAGCCCGGCGCCACCAGCAGCCCCTGCGCGCCCGCGGCGAGCAGGCCCTCCACGCGCGCGTGGTCCTCCTCGGGCCGGTAGTCGGAGATCCGCAGGATCAGCCGTGCCCCGGCCCGCGCCGCCGCCTCGTGCGCACCCCGGATCACCTCGGCGAAGTAGTACGTGGCCGAGGGTGCGAGCAGCCCGAGCACCAGGCCGCCCGAACGCTGCCCGGGAAGTGCCGGGCCCTGCTCCGCCGGCCACGACACGGACCCGTGCACCCGGTCCAGCAGGCCCTTCGCGGCCAGCGCCTCCGCGTCCCGCCTGGCGGTGACGGGGGAGACGCCCAGCAGCCCCGCCAGGTCGAAGACGCGCACGGTGCCGTGCCTGCGCACCAGCTCCAGCAATCGGTCGTGACGTTCAGCGGCACTCTCGCGCACGGTCGCATCCCCCTGGGCGGTGTGGTGGCTCTCTGTGGTGGCTCGACCCCGAGCCTAGACCAGCCACACTGATCGAACGACAGAAGTTTCGATCATCCGAACGCGATGCATTGACCTTCGATCAAAGGAAGTTGATGATCCCTACTGCGGTTGATGATCCCTACTGCGGCCCGTACTTGCGGCCCGTCCGGGAGGTGATGCCGCCGAGCAGCCCGCGCGGTGCCACCTTCACCACACCCATGAGTGCCTTGTAACGGGGGTCGGGGATCGACAGCGACTTCCCGCGCGCCAGGTCCTTCAGCGCCTCCGCCACCAGCTTGTCCGCGTCCAGCCACATCCAGGACGGGATGTTGTCCGTCCCCATCCCGGCCCGCTCGTGGAACTCCGTCCGGACGAAACCGGGGCACAGCGCCATCAGCCGCACCCCGCTGCCGCCGAGGTCCTTCGCCGCGCCCTGGGTGAACTGCACGACCCACGCCTTGCTCGCGCCGTACGTGCCGCGCGGCACGAAGGCGGCGACAGAGGCGACGTTGACGACCCCGCCCCGCCCCCGCTCCCGCATGCCCCGCACCGCCGCGGACGTCAGCCGCAGCACCGCCTCGCAGTGCACCTTCAGCATGGTCAGCTCGTCCTCCATCGACACTTCGAGGAACTCGCCCTTGTTGCCGAACCCGGCGTTGTTGACCAGCAGGTCCACCGGGTGCGTACGGTCCGCGAGCCGCTTCTCCACGGCTGCGATCCCGTCGTCCGTGGACAGGTCGGCGGTCAGGACCTCCGCCTCCACGCCGTGCTTGTCGTGCAGCTCCGTGGCCTGTTCCCGAAGGCGCTCGGTGCTCCGCGCCACCAGCACCAGGTTGTGTCCGTCGGAGGCCAGACGCCGTGCGAAGGCGGAGCCGATGCCCGCGGTCGCTCCGGTGATCAGTGCAGTCGTCATGCCGGCCACGTTAGTGCCCCGCATGATCACCCGTCATCGCGCGCCTTCGCCGTACTTCTCCAGGTGGGCGAGGGCCTTCTCGCGCGTGTACGGCGACAGCACGTCCCCGGCCGCCAGGAGGCGGGGCAGCAGGTTCCGCTCCAGCGTGTAGGCCTTGAAGTGCATCGCCACCGTCACGTCGTGGGCGGGCCGGTGCACCACCTCGATCCGGTCCCCGGCCCGCACGGCGCCCGGCTCCACCACCCTGAGGTACGCCCCGGGGACCGCCGCCGCCGTGAAGCGCTTCACCCACTTGTCCTCGTTCAGCGCGCCCGCGAACGTACGGCACGGGATGCGTGAGGCGGTCACCTCAAGAACCAGGTCGGCGCCCACCCGCCACCGCTCGCCCAGCCTGGCCCCGTTCACGTCCACGCCCACGGTGGTGAAGTTCTCCCCGAACTCCCCGCCGCGCAGCGGCCGTCCGAGCTCGCCCTCCCAGCGGTCCAGGTCCTCGCGTGCGTACGCGTAGACGGCCTGCCGCGTCCCGCCGTGGTGGCGCAGGTCGCACACGTCGTCGCCGGCGAGCCCGCTGCCGCCGGTCCCGCCGGGCCCCGGCTCCCGTACCTCCACCGGCCCCTCCACCGGTCGCTTGCCGATCCCGGTCAGCCCCGAGGGGTGATCCGTGTGCTCGCTGGCCGCCGCCCGCCCCGTGTTCACACTCAATAGCTCCATGACGGAGAACGCTAGCCGAGCTGAGCCCAAAGTCACCCGCGATCAATTCCCCCGCTCCCCAAGCAAGTCTTATACTTACGCCATGATCGAAGCCCGTCATCTCCGCGTGCTGCGCGCAGTCGCCTCCACCGGGTCCTTCTCCGCCGCCGCCCGCGAGCTCGGCTGCACCCAGCCGGCCGTGAGCCAGCAGATGAAGGCCCTGGAGCAGTCGGCGGGCACCACCCTGCTGATCCGCACCGGCCGCGAGATGCGCCTCACCCAGGCCGGCGAGGCCCTCGTCCGGCACGCCTCCGGCATCCTGGCCGGGCTCACCGCGGCCGAGGAGGAGGTCGCCGCCATCGCGGGCCTGCGGGCCGGCCGGGTCCGCCTGGTCTCCTTCCCCTCCGGCAGCTCCACCCTGGTCCCCACCGCGCTCGCCGCCCTGCGCGCCGCCCACCCGGGCACCCGGGTCTCGCTGGTCGACGCCGAACCCCCGCGCTCGGTGGAGATGCTGCGCGAGGGCGACTGCGACGTGGCCCTCGCCTTCCGCTACGGGCCGGGCGGCGCCACCGAGGACTGGAGCGACCTGGTCGTACGCACCCTGCTGACCGACCGCCTCGTCGGTCTCGTCCCGCAGGGGCACCGGCTGGCCGACGCGGGGACGGTGGGCATCGTCGAACTCGCCGACGAACCCTGGATCGCGGGCTGCCCGCGCTGCCGCCGACAACTCGTGGAGGTCTGCGAGAGCGCGGGTTTCGCGCCGCGTATCGATTTCGCGACCGACGACTACCCGGCCGTGATCGGCCTGGTCGGCGCCGGTCTGGGAGTTGCCGTCCTGCCCGAACTGGCCATGGAGTCCGTACGTCCCATGGGTGCGCGCACCGTGGCGGTGGAGCCGGCCGTGCAGCGCGAGATCGTGGCGCTCACCCTGCCGGACCTGGCCCAGGTGCCGGCCGTGGCGGCCACCCTCGACCAGCTGACCCTGGCCGCCACCCGCTGAGCGGCCGGTCGCCGGGCAGCCCCCTCAGCCGTGGGCCGTCCGCGTCCTCGCCCGCCGGGCGGCCGACCGCCAGGTGGCAGGTCCCGTGCGGGTGAGTCCCGTCCCGTGCGGGTGAAAACCGCGAAGAAACGTTCCTTCTGAGATTGGTCCACGGATTACTTCACCAGGGTGACGCGGCGCGTGTGCTCCGCCCCGCCGCCCTTCACCGGTGGCTGGTCCTGGGCGGCCGTCGCGGTGCCCGCCGGAACCAGACGGTGCCTGGCGCGGCCCATCAGCTCCTCGCGTTCGTCCTCGGTGAGGCCTCCCCAGACCCCGTAGGGCTCCCGGACCTGGAGGGCGTGCGCCGCGCACTGCGCGCGCACCGGGCATCGCATGCAGACCTCCTTCGCCGAGTTCTCACGTGCGCTCCGCGCGGCCCCGCGCTCGCCCTCCGGGTGGAAGAACAGCGAACTGTCGACACCGCGGCAGGCGGCGAGGAGCTGCCAGTCCCACAGGTCGGCGTTGGGTCCGGGAAGGCGGGAGAAATCTGCCATGGGTTGTCCCCTTGCGTCTGTGCTGAGGCGGAACGATGACCGAGATCATCACATCTACTCACATCTACTGTGTGAGTAGATGTAAATATGACTCATTGCGAATCTAGCCTCAGACACCAGCAAAAGGGAAGAAAACTGACTAAATGGGGCACTTGGGCTTCGGCGGGCCGATTCCCAGGCCGTAACTCTTTCGAGTGACCGTCGTTGAGATGGCTGAGGCGGTTGAAGGAAAGGGCGATCGGGCAGATGTCCGGGAGCGTCAACCGCACAGGTGACGACTTGTATTCAGCCTGGAGGCCCAAGGTGACGCGCATCAGCTGTGCGAGCGGTGGAGGTCGGTCATGACATCCGTCCTCGTCTGCGACGACTCCCCGCTTGCCCGAGAGGCGCTTCGCCGCGCGGTCGCGACCGTGCCCGGCGTCGAGCGCGTGACGACGGCTGCCAATGGCGAGGAAGTCCTCCGCCGCTGGGGCGCCGACCGCTCGGACCTGATTCTGATGGACGTACGGATGCCCGGTCTGGGTGGCGTCGAGACCGTCCGCCGACTGCTGTCCGCCGACCCCGGCGCCCGGATCATCATGCTCACGGTCGCGGAGGACCTCGACGGGGTCGCGCTCGCGGTCGCCGCCGGGGCCCGCGGATACCTGCACAAGGACGCGTCCCGCGCGGAGCTGCGCGCGACCGTCACGCAGGCGCTCGCCGACCCGACCTGGCGGCTGGCCCCGCGCCGGCTGCGGTCCGCCGAGATGGGCGCCGCCCCGACGCTCACCGCGCGCGAGATCCAGGTCCTGGAAGGCATGAGCCACGGCCGGTCCAACGCCGAGATCGGCCGGGAGCTGTTCCTCTCCGAGGACACGGTCAAGACGCACGCCCGCCGGCTCTTCAAGAAGCTCGGCGCGTCGGACCGCGCGCACGCGGTGGCGCTCGGCTTCCGCTGGGGCCTGGTCCGCTAGGGAGAACGGTCGCCCCGCCCCGCCTCGCGCGGGCGGGGCGCAGGACGCCCGATCCCGGTTCGGCGGCCGATGCCGCATCCTTGAGGGATGGGGTTCCTCGGGAACGGGTCGGTCGAGCGGAAGGGGAGGGCGCGGGAGATGAGTCCTGGCGTACCTGCTCATAACGCTTCAGTGCACAACTACGGACGCGGTGGGGCGGAAGCCGTCACGTCAAGGCACCATGGACCGATGCGTGACGAAGAGGCGGTCGCGGCCCAGGGGGCCATCGGTGCCCTGGTGCACCTGGCCGTCGAGGGCGACGAGCAGGCCACGCACGACCTCCTCGCGCACGTCCATCCGCTCGCGCTGCGCTACTGCCGCTCGCGGCTCTCCCGGCTGCCGGGGGACGCCCGGCACTTCGTGGAGGACCTGGCGCAGGAGGTGTGCGTCGCGGTGCTCATGGCGCTGCCGCGCTACCGGGACACCGGACGGCCCTTCGAGGCCTTCGTCTTCGCCATCGCCGCGCACAAGGTCGCCGATCTGCAGCGGGCGGCCATGCGCCACCCCGGATCGACCGCCGTGCCCTCCGACGAGATGCCGGAGCGGCCCGACGACTCCCTCGGCCCCGAGGAGCGGGCGCTGCTCAGCAGCGACGCCGCCTGGGCCAAGAAGCTGCTCGCCAACCTCCCCGAGCACCAGCGCGAACTGCTGGTGCTGCGGGTCGCGGTCGGTCTGACGGCGGAGGAAACGGGCCAGAAGCTCGGAATGTCGCCGGGGGCGGTGCGTGTTGCCCAGCACAGGGCGCTGAGCAGGCTCCGCGCCCTCGCCGAGCAGTAGCCGCCGCTCCGGGGCCTGATCGGCCGCCCGGCCGCGTACCGCATCGCCGTACGCCCGCGCAGGAGAAACGTACAAACTCGGCCGCTTGTCATGATCGTGGAATCTGCCACCCCCGGTTCCCGTTAGCATGGACATCCGCGCCGAGCAAGACCATTTGGAAGGTGTCATGACTGCGAACGTCGATGGAGTGCCGGAGAAATTCGCGACGCTCGGGCTGACCTACGACGATGTGCTGCTGCTTCCGGGCGCATCGGAAGTGCTGCCCAATGCGGTCGACACCTCGTCGCTCATCTCGCGGAACGTGCGCGTGAACATCCCGCTGCTGTCCGCCGCGATGGACAAGGTGACCGAGGCCCGGATGGCGATCGCCATGGCCCGGCAGGGCGGTGTCGGTGTGCTGCACCGCAACCTCTCGGTCGAGGACCAGGTCAACCAGGTCGACCTGGTGAAGCGTTCCGAGTCCGGCATGGTCACCGACCCGATCACGGTCAGCCCGGACGCCACCCTCGGTGAGGCCGACGCGCTCTGCGCCAAGTTCCGCATCAGCGGCGTCCCGGTCACCGACCCGGCGGGCAAGCTGCTCGGCATCGTCACCAACCGCGACATGGCCTTCGAGTCGGACCGCACGCGCCAGGTGCGCGAGGTCATGACGCCGATGCCGTTGGTCACCGGCAAGGTCGGCACCTCCGGCGTGGACGCCATGGAGCTGCTGCGTCGCCACAAGATCGAGAAGCTGCCGCTGGTCGACGACGCGGGCATCCTCAAGGGCCTCATCACGGTCAAGGACTTCAAGAAGGCCGAGCAGTACCCCAACGCCGCCAAGGACGCCGAGGGCCGGCTGCTGGTCGGCGCGGCCGTCGGCGCCAGCCCCGAGGCGCTGGACCGCGCCCAGGCGCTGGCCGGCGCCGGGGTGGACTTCCTGATCGTGGACACCTCGCACGGCCACAACGCCAACGCCCTCAACTGGATGGCGAAGATCAAGTCCGCGGTGGACGTGGACGTGATCGGCGGCAACGTCGCCACCCGTGACGGCGCCCAGGCCCTGATCGACGCCGGCGTGGACGCGGTCAAGGTCGGCGTGGGCCCCGGCTCGATCTGTACCACCCGAGTGGTCGCCGGCATCGGCGTCCCGCAGGTCACCGCCATCTACGAGGCGGCCCTCGCCGCCCGTGCGGCGGGCGTCCCGGTCATCGGCGACGGCGGCCTGCAGTACTCCGGCGACATCGGCAAGGCGCTCGCCGCGGGCGCCGACAGCGTGATGCTGGGCTCGCTGCTCGCGGGCTGCGAGGAGTCCCCCGGCGAGCTGATGTTCATCAACGGCAAGCAGTTCAAGTCCTACCGCGGCATGGGCTCGCTGGGCGCCATGCAGTCCCGCGGCCAGGGCCGCTCGTACTCCAAGGACCGGTACTTCCAGGCCGAGGTCTCCTCCGACGACAAGCTCGTCCCCGAGGGCATCGAGGGCCAGGTGCCCTACCGCGGCCCGCTCGCCAACGTGCTGCACCAGCTCGTCGGCGGACTGCGCCAGACCATGGGTTACGTGGGCGCCGCCTCGGTCGACGAGATGGAGAGCAAGGGCCGCTTCGTGCGGATCACCTCCGCCGGTCTCAAGGAGAGCCACCCGCACGACATCCAGATGACGGTCGAGGCACCGAACTACAGCAGGAAGTAACTGGCACGTCCACGAGGGGCGGCCCCGGATTCCCCGGGGCCGTCCCTTTCCTGCGTGTCGGGGATACTGGAACGGCAGACCAAGAGGGAAAGGCCACACAACGTGACTGAGATCGAGATCGGGCGCGGCAAGCGCGGCCGCAGGGCGTACGCGTTCGACGACATCGCCATCGTGCCGAGCCGGCGTACGCGGGACCCGAAGGAGGTCTCGATCGCCTGGCAGATCGACGCCTACCGCTTCGAGCTGCCGTTCCTGGCCGCTCCGATGGACTCGGTCGTCTCGCCGCAGACCGCCATCCGCATCGGTGAGATGGGTGGCCTCGGCGTTCTGAACCTCGAAGGCCTGTGGACGCGGTACGAGGACCCGGAGCCGCTGCTCGCGGAGATCCGCGAGCTCAACGACGAGAGCGCCGCCACCCGCCGCCTCCAGGAGATCTACGCCGAGCCCATCAAGGCCGAGCTGATCGGGCAGCGCATCAAGGAGGTGCGCGACTCGGGAGTGGTCACCGCCGCCGCACTGTCCCCGCAGCGCACGGCCGAGTTCTCCAAGGCCGTCGTGGACGCCGGTGTGGACATCTTCGTGATCCGCGGCACGACCGTCTCCGCCGAGCACGTATCCGGCGCCGCCGAGCCGCTCAACCTCAAGCAGTTCATCTACGAGCTGGACGTGCCGGTCATCGTCGGTGGCTGCGCCACCTACACGGCCGCGCTGCACCTGATGCGTACCGGCGCCGCGGGCGTGCTGGTCGGCTTCGGCGGCGGCGCCGCGCACACCACCCGTAACGTGCTGGGCATCCAGGTGCCGATGGCGACCGCGGTGGCCGACGTCGCGGCCGCGCGCCGTGACTACATGGACGAGTCCGGCGGCCGGTACGTGCACGTCATCGCCGACGGCGGTGTCGGCTGGTCCGGTGACATCCCCAAGGCCGTCGCCTGCGGCGCGGACGCCGTGATGATGGGCTCCCCGCTGGCCCGCGCCACGGACGCGCCCGGGCAGGGCCACCACTGGGGCATGGAGGCCGTCCACGAGGACGTGCCGCGCGGCAAGCGCATGAACCTGGGTGTCGTCGGCACCACCGAGGAGATCCTCACCGGCCCCTCGCAGGTGCCGGACGGCTCGATGAACATGTTCGGCGCGCTGCGCCGCTCGATGGCCACGACGGGCTACAGCGAGCTCAAGGAGTTCCAGCGCGTCGAGGTCACGGTGGCGGACTCGCAGCACCGCCGCTGACCGCCCCGCGGGCAGGTGTGCGAGTGGCCCGGTACCTCCTCGGAGGTACCGGGCCACTCGTGTGTGCGGGGCCCCTGGTCCAGGGCCGGGGGCTACTCCTGACCCGGGAGTGCCGGCAGGCTGAGCACGGTCACGCGGCTGCCTTCTTGGTCCCGGAGAACGCGCCGACGGCGCCCAGGGCGAAGAAGAGGAAGCTGAGCGGGTCCAGGTCTTCCTTCCACACCTCGTTCAGCAGGGAGAAGTGCTGGGTCAGCAGCTCCATGACGCCGAAGGGCGTCTCCTTGGCGGCGAGGATCGCGATGCCCAGGATCTGGCCGAGGTAGACGGCGACCAGCGCGAGGACGGCACTCACGACGGCCGTCGCGGGGTTGCGGCCAGCGGTCTTGCCCGCGGCGAAACCGATCAGGAAGCCGACGCCGACGGCTGCGTAGCCCACCTCCGCCTCGACGGCGCCCATGATCCCGCCGTAGATCCCCGCGGTGACCAGGGCGACCACGAAGGCCACCAGGATGCCGAGTCCCGCATTGCCCCGCGCGGGCGCGGGCGGCGCGGGGAAGCCGCCGCCGAACTGGCCGGGCTGCTGGGGCTGCGGGTTCTGGGCGTACGGGTTGCCGCCGGGCTGCTGGGGCTGCGGGCTCTGGGCGTACGGGTTGCCGCCGGGCTGCTGGGGTGGCTGGGTGGGATAGGACATGGACGGGTTCCCCCCTGGGAAGCGCACGCATGTAAAGCGTGCATAAGTTCGGATGTGCGGCCTGACGTTAGCAGCAGCTTCCGACAGCGGGCGTGCGCAATTCGCGGCGGGCTCCGAGGGGGCCGGAGGCGTCAGAGCCGGTACGCGGCGCCCGCCGGGCTCGCTCCCCGGGTGTCCAGCAGGAGTTGGGCCTTCACGGCCAGGCCCTGGAGGTCGTACGTCCGGTGATGCTGGAGCAGGATCGTCAGGTCCGCCGCCGCTGCCGCCTCGTAGAGGGAGTCGGCGCGGGGGACCGGGACGTCGCGCACGCGCCAGTGCGGGACGTGCGGGTCGTGGTAGGTGAGGTGGGCGCCCATGTCGCGCAGCCGGGTGGCGATCTCGGGGGCGGGCGAGCCCTCCTGGTCGGCCAGGTCGGGCTTGTAGGTGACGCCGAGGAGCAGGACGCGGGCGCCCCTGGCGGACTTGCCGTGCTCGTTGAGGAGGGTGGCGCAGCGCTGGATCACGTACTGCGGCATCCGGCCGTTGATCTCCTCGGCGAGGCCGACCATGCGCAGCGGGTGGCCGGGCGTACGGCTGTTGTACGAGAGGTAGTTGGGGTCCAGGGGGACGCTGTGGCCGCCGACCCCGGGCCCGGGGCGGAAGGCCTGGAAGCCGTAGGGCTTGGTCTCGGCGCAGCGGATGACGTCCCAGAGGTCGACGCCTAGGTCGTGGCAGAGGACCGCCATCTCGTTGGCGAGGGCGATGTTGACGTGCCGGTAGTTGGTTTCGAGGACTCCGACGGTCTCGGCCTCGCGCGGGCCCCTGGCGCGGACCACCTTGTCGGTGAGGCGGCTGTAGAAGGCGGCGGCGGACTCGGTGCAGGCGGGGGTGAGCCCGCCGATCACCTTGGGGGTGTGCGCGTAGTCGTGGCCGCGGTTGCCGGGGTCCAGCCGGCTGGGGGAGTGGGCGAGGTGGAAGTCCCGGCCCGCGCGCAGCCCCGAGCCCGCCTCCAGGATGGGACGCAGGAATTCTTCGGTGGCCCCGGGGTAGGCGGCGGACTCCAGCAGCACGGTGGTGTGCGGGCGCAGGCGCGCCGCGAGCGTGCGGGCGGCGGCCTCGACGGCGGACAGGTCGAGGGTGCGGTCGGGGCCGAGACGGGTGGGGGCGCAGATGACGGCGGTGCGCACCCGGCCGAGCTCGGCCGGGTCCGTGGTGGGCCGGAAGCCCCCGGCGAGCATCCGGCGGATCTCGGCGGCCGAGAGCGAGCCGTCCACGGGCGGGCGGCCCGCGGCGAGCTCGGCGACGAAGCGCGGATCGGTGTCGTACCCGATGGTGGCGATGCCGGCGGCGACGGCGGCTTGGGCGAGGGGGAGACCGAGGTGGCCGAGTCCGATGACGGCGAGGTCTGCGGGCATGGCGTGAGCCGTCCTTCCCTTGGGTCCCTCCGGGATTCGCAGGCCCGCCCTCTTAACCGGGGACGGAGCGGTGCGCAAGCCCTGTGGACAGTTCGTGCCGAGGAAATATCAGACTAGGCGTATATATGACCGTTATGGGGGATTTCGGGGTTCGACGTGGGCAGTCGTGCCACGGGCCGCGCCCCCCGGTTGTCCACAGGCGGTGGCTGAAGCGCCGGGGTGCGGAGAGAATCGGTGCAGTGGCCCCGGTCACACCCGCCCGCCGTACGCCACCGACCGCACCAGCAGTACCAACCGCACCAACGGGAGGCAGCAGTGAGGACAGCGACACTGGGACCGGCCGAGCGCGCAGAGGCGCTCGCCGCGATGGCCGAGCGGGAACTGGACGTGCTGGTGGTGGGCGCGGGCGTGGTCGGTGCGGGCACGGCGCTGGACGCCGTCACGCGGGGCCTGTCCACCGGACTCGTCGAGGCGCGGGACTGGGCCTCGGGGACCTCCAGCCGGTCGAGCAAGCTGATCCACGGCGGGCTCCGCTATCTGGAGATGCTCGACTTCGCGCTCGTACGGGAGGCCCTGAAGGAACGCGGACTGCTCCTCGAACGGCTCGCGCCGCACCTGGTGAAGCCGGTGCCCTTCCTCTATCCCCTCCAGCACAAGGGGTGGGAGCGGTGGTACGCGGGCTCGGGCGTTGCGCTGTACGACGCGATGTCACTCTCCTCGGGGCACGGTCGCGGCCTGCCGATGCACCGTCACCTGACGCGACGGCACGCGCTGCGGGTGGCACCCGCGTTGAAGAAGGACGCGCTGACCGGCGCCCTCCAGTACTACGACGCGCAGATGGACGACGCCCGTTATGTGGCGACACTGGTCCGCACGGCCGCCGCGTACGGCGCGCACGTCGCCAACCGGGCGCGGGTCGTCGGCTTCCTCCGGGAGGGGGAGCGGGTCGTCGGCGTGCGGGTCGAGGACGTCGAGGCCAGGGGCGAGTACGAGATCCGGGCGAAGCAGGTGGTGAACGCGACCGGGGTGTGGACCGACGACACCCAGGCACTCATCGGCGAGCGCGGGCAGTTCCACGTCCGGGCCTCCAAGGGAATTCACCTGGTGGTCCCGAAGGACCGAATTCATTCCTCGACCGGACTCATTCTCCGGACCGAGAAATCAGTGCTTTTCGTCATTCCGTGGGGCAGGCACTGGATTGTCGGCACCACGGACACCGACTGGGATCTCGACAAGGCGCACCCCGCGGCATCGAGCGCGGACATCGACTATCTGCTGGAGCACGTCAATTCGGTACTGGCCGTGCCACTGACGCGGGACGACGTGCAGGGGGTGTACGCGGGCCTGCGCCCCCTGCTGGCCGGGGAGTCGGACGCCACCAGCAAGCTCTCCCGGGAGCACACCGTGGCGCACCCGGTGCCGGGTCTGGTGGTCGTCGCGGGCGGCAAGTACACGACGTACCGCGTGATGGCCAAGGACGCCGTCGACGAGGCGGTGCACGCGCTGGACGTCCGGGTCGCGGAGTGCGTGACCGAGGACGTGCCGTTGCTGGGCGCGGAGGGCTACCGGGCGATGTGGAACGCGCGGGCCAGGACCGCGGCCCGGACGGGCCTGCACGTCGTGCGCATCGAGCACCTGTTGAACCGGTACGGCTCCCTGGCCGAGGAGGTGCTGGAGCTGATCGTGCGGGACCCCGCCCTCGGCGAACCGCTGACCGGGGCGGACGACTACCTCCGGGCGGAGATCGTCTACGCCGCCTCGCACGAGGGGGCGCGCCACCTCGACGACGTGCTGACCCGGCGCACCCGGATCTCGATCGAGACCTTCGACCGGGGGACGTTGAGCGCGCTGGAGTGTGCGGAGTTGATGGCCCCGGTCCTCGGGTGGGACAAGGGGCAGGTGGAACGGGAGGTGGAGCACTACGAGAAGCGGGTCGAGGCGGAGCGCGAGTCGCAGCGGCAGCCGGACGACCTGACGGCGGACGCGGCCAGGCTGGGGGCCCCGGACATCGTTCCGTTGTAAGGGCGGACATCGCGCCATAAAGGCGGCGGAGGTGTTTCCGTCGCGAGGACGGGCGCGGGAGACGGATGTGGGGCGTGGCGGACTGTCCGTTGCGCCCCGGGGGTGTTGGCGCTTCTTGAGTGGGGGACAATGGGGGCTCTGCCAGGGCGGGTTGCCGCATCGCCGGGGAAGCTGCCGAGAAGGTCTGCGACGCGTTCGTACGGGCCGGGGCACGGGCGAAGATCAGGGATCGCAGAGGGGACGCATGTCGGACGAGCCGGAGCAGTCGCGGAAGAGCACGCAGGATGCCGTGTCCGACAAGAAGGATGCCGTGTCCGAGGACGCCGTTCCCGACGGCGGGCCCCGTGACGCCGGGGCTCGTGCAGCCGGGTCCCGTTCTGCCGGGTCCCGTGACGGCGGAGACCGTGACGGCGGGTCCCGTGACGGCGGGTCCCGTGGGGCCGGTGTTCGTGGCGGTGCGGCTCGTGGCGCGCGGGACGCGGAGTTTCGGGAGGCTGAGTCCCGAGGGGCGGTGGCCGACGAGAAGGCGGCTGCCGAGGCTGCCAGGGACGCTGCCAGCGATACCTCCAAGGAGGTCGAGGGCCGGCTGCTGGCAGGGCGTTACCGGCTCGGTGACGTGCTCGGCCGCGGTGGCATGGGCACCGTCTGGCGCGCCGTCGACGAGACGCTCGGCCGTACCGTCGCGGTCAAGGAGCTGCGTTTCCCGACCGCGATCGACGAGGACGAGAAGCGCCGTCTGATCACGCGCACCCTGCGCGAGGCGAAGGCGATCGCGCGGATCCGTAACAACAGCGCCGTCACGGTCTTCGACGTCGTCGACGAGGACGACCGGCCCTGGATCGTCATGGAGCTCGTCGAGGGCAAGTCCCTCGCCGAAGCGATCCGCGAGGACGGTCTGCTGACGCCGCGTCGCGCCGCGGAGGTCGGGCTCGCCATCCTCGACGTACTGCGCGCCGCCCACCGGCAGGGCATCCTGCACCGCGACGTCAAGCCGTCGAACGTGCTGATCGCCGAGGACGGCCGGGTCGTCCTGACCGACTTCGGCATCGCCCAGGTCGAGGGTGACCCCTCGATCACCTCCACCGGGATGCTGGTCGGCGCCCCCTCGTACATCTCGCCGGAGCGGGCGCGCGGCCACAAGCCGGGACCCGCCGCCGACATGTGGTCGCTCGGTGGCCTGATCTACGCGTCGGTGGAGGGCGTCCCGCCCTACGACAAGGGATCGGCGATCGCGACCCTGACCGCCGTGATGACCGAGCCGGTCGACCCGCCGAAGAACGCGGGGCCGCTGGAGGAGGTCATCTACGGGCTGCTCGTGAAGGACCCGGCGCAGCGGCTCGACGACGCGGGCGCCCGAGCGCTGCTGAACGACGTGCTCAACCAGCTGGACAAGGCGGACGCGGCCGGTGACCAACTGGCCCGCCAGGACGCCACCAAGGTGGTTCCGCTTCCGCCGGTGCCCGCCGAGCCGGTGGCCCCGAAGACGCCCCGTACGCCCAAGGCGAAGAAGCCCGCCGCCGTACGCACGGAGAAGCCCGCGCAGGCCACGCCCGCCGCCGCGGCTGTCGCGGCTCCGGTCGCGTCGGCGGTCGCGGGCCCCGCCGCTGCCGGGGCGGCGACCGCAGCGATGCAGTCGTCCGGTTCCGGTTCCGGCGGCGGCGGGACCTCCGGCGGGCGGGTCGGAGGCATGTCGGCCGAGGGACGCAAGCGGGCGCTGCTCGTGGTCGCACTGGTGGCGGCACTCGCCGTGCTGGGCACCGTGCTCGCGCTCGCGCTGAACAAGGACGAGCCCGGGAAGGGCGGCGAGACGGGCAAGAACGGCGCCTCCTCCTCCGCCGGGGCGACGGCCGGGGACGACAGCAAGAATGCGGACAAGGATCCGGGCCAGGGGACGGGCACCGATCCGGACAAGGGCACCGGCACAGACCCGGGCAAGGACAGCGGGACGGGCGGAGACTCGGACGGGAAGACCGGCGGCACCAAGCCCTCAGGCGACCCGTCCGCAGGAAAGCCCGCCGGCGGCGCGGTGCCCGCGGGGTTCACGACGGTCACCGACGGTCAGTTCCACTTCTCGATGGCCATGCCCGAGGGGTTCCGCAGGACGGCCGTGGCGGGTCAGAACTCGGGCGGGATATTCAGCAAGGACGGCGGCTTCCCGCGCGTGCAGGTCGACTTCAACAGCAGCCCGAAGGCGGACGCGAAGGCCGCCTGGCTCGCGGCCGTGGCCGCGGTCAGCGGCTCAAGCGCGAACTTCCGGCAGATCGGCATCGACGCGGTCGACTACAACGGCTACCCCACCACCGCTGACTGGGAGTTCGAACGCGACCAGAAGGGGCAGCGGATACATGTGCTCAACCGCGGCTTCCGGGTGGACGCGACCCATGGTTACTCGATCATGGTGAGCTGCCCGGCCGACGCGTGGCAGGGCGAGGAGTGCACGAAGCTGCGCGAGACCGCCTTCGCCACGTTCAAGCCGACTGACTGACCGGGATGCGTTGACACTGCCTCGCGACGGGGTATTGCCACGTATCGTGAGACCCCGAGGACCGTACGCAGCCGCAATTCGCCGGTAACCGACCGGAATTGATGGTTTCGAGCAGTCCCGATGGTTCTCATGGTCAGTCCCGGCGGTCGACACAGACGGCCGGGGACAGCGGGGCAGAGCGCGCTTGGGGAGGCGTCGTGGACGACTACGCGGGACGGGTGCTTGCCGACCGCTACCGCCTGCCGTTGCCGCCCTCCGACGAGTACGACCTGGTGGAGACGCGGGCCTTCGACGGGTACAGCGGGCAGGAGGTGCTGGTACGTCAGGTGCCGCTGCCCGAGGTGGTCGACGCCGAGTTCGTCGACGGCGAGGGCGGTCCGCTGCACCGCAGGCCCGCCGGCGGGCGGGGTGCGCCCCGCCGGTCGGGCGACCCGGCCGTCCGGCGCGCGATCGACGCGGCGCAGGCGGCCGCGCAGGTTCCCGACCACCCCCGGCTCGACCAGGTCTTCGACGTCTTCGAGGAAGACGGCTCGCTGTGGATAGTGAGCGAGCTGGTGGCGGCCAGGCCGCTCGCCGCACTGCTCGCCGAGGCCCCGCTCAGCCCGTACCGGGCGGCCGAGGTCGCCTCCGACGTGCTCACCGCGCTGCGGGTGCTGCACGCGCACGGCTGGACCCACCGGAACATCACTGCCCGCACGGTGCTGGTCTGCGACGACGGACGCATCGTGCTGACGGGCCTGGCGGCGGGCGCGGCGGAGGAGGCGCTGTGCGGTTACGCGCCTATCCCCGGTGCGGCCGCCGGCTCGGCGCAGGCGCTGCCGGCGGGGCCGCAGGGCGGGCCCGCGGGCGGCTGGGGCGAGACCTCGGTTCCGGTGCCGCGTGGACATGTGGCACCCGGCGGGCCGGGCGCCGGACAGCCCGCGCTCCCCGCGCTGCCCACGGATTTCCTGGGCAGGCCCGCCGGGGACCCGGACCCGGGCGGGAGCGACCCGGGAGCGGGCCCGGCGGCGGGCGCGCCCTCGCTGCCCGCGGCGCCTGCGGCGGGTGACGCCCGTGCGGCCAGGGCCGGGGCCATAGCGGCGTACCGGGCGGGCGCGCGCGCGGCGGCCCGGGCGACGGAGGAGCAGCGCCGGCAGTCCGCCGACCCGCCGCGCGGCCAGTACCTCCAGGACCCGGCGCAGGGGCCCGGCACAGGCACCCGTACCAGCACCGGCACTGACGCGGGCAGCGGCACAGGGACGGGCACGGACACGGACACGGGCACGAGGGCCGTGTCCCCCTACGGTGCCGCCGCGGCCGGCACCGGGCCGGTCTCCCCCTACGGCGACCCGCAGGAGCGGACGCCGCGTCCCGGTGCCACCTCGCCGTACGGAAACCGTCCGCCAGGCGGCGGCCACGACGCCACGACGGGACAACGGCCGGCCGCTGTCGCCCCGTACGGACGCGGCGAGCGGGCGGAGCGCGCCGATCCGGCCGAGCGTGGCGGGCGCGGCAACCCCGGCGAAGGGGTCGAGCGGGTCACCGGGCAGGGGCCGGGGGCCGCCTGGCACGGGGCCGTGCCCAGGGGCGGCGGCGCCGGCGGCGAGGCGCTGCGCGCCGACGAACTGCGGCACAGCCACCGGCCCGAAGCCGGGCCGCCGCAGGGGCAGGGGTTCATCCCCGGCCAGGGGGAGCGTCAGGGGGAGCGCCAGGCGCAGCGCCACGCAGAGCGCCAGGGGTTCGTCCCCGGTCAGGGAGAACGCCACGGGGAGCGTCAAGCCGAACGCCAAGGTCACGCGCGCGGGCCCGGCCAGGAGCTCGACCGGGTGCACGCCCCGCAGGGCGCCGGGTCCGGGCACCTCCCGTCCACCGTGCCCGCGCCGGCCAAGGCCGCCGGGGGCAGCGGCCGTTGGGACGAGGTCATCGCGGGGCTGCCCTACCGCGGCCCCAGCACTCCGCTCGCCGCCGAGCGCGCCCGCCAGACCCGGATCGCGGTGGTCGGCGCCGTGACCGAGCGGTGGGCCCCCGAGCAGGCCGGGCCGGTGTACGAGAACTGGCAGTTGGCGCCGCCGATCGGCCCCGCCACCGACCTGTGGGCCCTCGGCGCGCTGTTGTTCCGCGTCGTACAGGGCCACGCGCCCTACCCGGAGGACAACACCGCCGAACTGGTGCAGATGGTGTGCGCGGAGCCGCCCGCCTTCGCCGAGGAGTGCGGTCCGCTGCGGCCGGTCGTCGAGTCGCTGCTGCGCCAGGACCCCACCGAGCGGCCCGACTTCGAGGAGCTGCGCGGCTGGCTGCGTTCGCTCGTACGGTCGGCGCCCGAACCCGACGCGGGCACCAAGGTCGTACCGCTGCCCTCGCCGCCGGACGACACGCGGCTGCCGATCGTACGGCGCAGGGGCGAGCTCGTACGCAGGAGGCGCGGTGCGTCGCAGCACGGACGGCACCGGCACAAGCAGGGCAAGGCGTCCCGCGAGCGGGAGCCGCGCGCTCCGCGGGTGCAGCGGGAGCCGCGCATCGGGGCGCGACAACCGCGCTCGATGGGCCGCTGGTTGCTGCTGCTCGTGCTGGCGGGGCTCGCGGCGGCCGTGGTGTACGCCGTGATGTTCCTGCCCGAGGGTGCGAGCGAGGACCCGGGGCAGAACACCGGCAGCGGACAGCCCGCGCAGTCCGGCGGTGCGCAGAGCGACGAGCCGCAGCAGCCCGCGCCCGAGAACAGCGAAGGGCCGCCCGCCGAGGGCTCGGACGCCGGGCAGGACGACGGGGCGAACGAGGGCCAGGGGCAGGACAAGCCCCCGGCCGCGGATCCGCCGCCCGCCCAGAATCCGGCCTCCGGCCTGCCCTCGGGCTATGTGCTGCGCAAGGATGAGGGCGGCTTCCAGATCGCCGTCGACAAGAACTGGCGGCGGACGCCGATGAACAGCAACCGCCAGGTCCGCTACCAGGGGTACGACATCGAGATCGTCGTCGTGCCGGGCCGGGACACGGTGAAGGCCAAGGGCAGCGACCCGATGGTCTACCAGCTCCAGGAGGAGCAGGAGTTGCAGCCGCTGCGCGACTCCACCTGGGCCCAGCAGTCCGGGCTGCGGCGGATCAGCGTCGGCCAGCAGGCGGCGGCGGAGGGCCAGTTCACCTGGAAGGACAGCAGCGGCCGGGACGTGTTCGTGCGCAACAAGGCGATGATCGTCGGCGGGACGTACCACGTCATCCAGGTCATCGGCCCGGAATCGCAGCGCGACGAGGTGAGTGAGGTGTACGAGGCGGCGGTGCTGCACTACCGGTCGACCAAGTGACACCGCGGGTCACGGCGCGGTCTCGTGCTCGCCCCTGTGTTCCACCTCCGCATTCCTGATCCGTAACCTGGTTTCCCTGAGCTACGGGGCGGTGGGCCGGAAATCATGGAGAACGCCAACAGCGGTACGAGCGGCGCGGACGGCACAACAGGCGGCGCCACGGGCGTCGGGGCGGGCAGCGCCACGGGCGCCGGGAGCAGTACGGGCGCGGGTCACGGTACGGGCGCCGGAGGCGGTACGGGCGCGGGCCACGGCGCCGGCGCCGACAGCGGTGTCGAGGCGGGCCGGTTGCTCGCCGGGCGCTACCGCCTCGGCGGGATACTCGGCAGCGGCGGCATGGGCCGCGTGTGGCGCGCGCACGACGAGATGCTGCACCGGACCGTCGCCGTCAAGGAGTTGCGGGCCGGGCTGTACGCGTCCGAGGCCGACCGCGCCGTGCTGCACGCGCGTACGCAGAAGGAGGCGCGGGCCGCCGCCCGGATCAACCACCCCGGCGTCGTCACCGTCCACGACGTGCTGGACCACGACGACCGGCCGTGGATCGTCATGGAGTACGTCGACGGGCCCTCGCTCGCGGACGCGCTCAAGGACACCGGGCCCCGCGACGCCCGTGAGGCGGCCCGGATCGGTCTGCACGTCCTCGGCGCCCTGCGCGCCGCGCACGCCGTCGGAGTGCTGCACCGGGACGTCAAGCCGGGCAACGTGATGCTGGCCAGGGACGGCCGGGTACTGCTCACGGACTTCGGCATCGCCGCCATCGAGGGCGACTCCACCATCACCAGGACCGGTGAACTCGTCGGCTCGCTCGACTACTTGGCCCCGGAGCGGATCCACGGCGAGGATCCCGGGCCCGCGTCCGACCTGTGGGCCCTCGGCGCCACGCTGTACACGGCGGTCGAGGAGCGCTCGCCGTTCCGCCGCACCTCGCCGATCACCACGCTCCAGGCGGTGGTGTCGGAGGACCCCTCGCCGACGTACAACGCGGGTGCCCTCGGCCCGGTGATCGGCGCCCTGCTCCAGAAGCAGGCGGGGCGGCGGCCGACGGCGGCCGAGACGGAGCGGATGCTGCTGGACGCGAGGTCGGGGCGGGCGCAGTGGCAGCCGCAGCCGCAGCCGCCGACCCGTCAGGAGGTGGTGGGGCAGCCGCGGGACGCGGACCAGGCACCGCCCACCACACCGGTGCAGCTTCCTTCCTCCGGTCTGTCCCGGGGTCCTGCGCCCGCCATGGCCACACCCGCCCCCGGGCCCCGCAGCCCCGCGTTCCGGGAGGGCGGGGAGCGGGCCCCCGAACCGCCCACGCGTCGGGGCAAGCAGGGCCGCAGGCGTGGCAGGACGGTGCTCGTGGTACTGGTGGCGGCGGTCATCGGGAGCGGGGCGGCCTTCGGGATCGTGCAGTACCTGGACCGGGATGGATCCGGCGGCAGCCTTGAGCAGCCGGCCGACGTCGGGGGGCAGTCGCAGGGGACCGGCGGTACGGACCCGCAGAAGACTCCGGACCAGGGCCAGGACGCCGGCAAGGGCAACGGTGTGCCCGCCGGCTGGCACCGGGAGAAGGAGAACGGCTTCAGCCTGCCCGTGCCGGACGGCTGGGAGCGCAGCGAGAAGCGGGGCCAGCTCGACTACACGCGCAACAACGGACGGCACCGCATCCGCGTCAGCGTCGACGAGGACCCTGACTTCGCCAGCCCCTACGAGCACCTGGTGGATCTGGAGTCCGGCATCTCCAAGACCCTCCCGGAGTTCGAGCGGCTGCGGTTGGAGGAGGGCGTCTACCGGGACCGGCCCAGCGGCCTGCTGGAGTTCACGTACACCGAGAAGACGGACAACCCGGGCAAGCGGTACGCCCTGGACCAGATGCACTTCGAGGACGCCGGGGGGACCGAGTACGCCCTCTATGTGTCCGGGCCGCTGGAGGACCGCGTGCAGACACTCGAACGCTTCAAGACGGTGCTGCGGGGCTGGCGCACCGAGGGCTGAGCGGCGCCGGCAGCACCTTTGGACCGCTGGCACGCGCCCCGGGTGCGCCGGCGTCGGCAGTGCTGTGAAGCGGCGGTGCCGATGGGGTTCGCAGGTCTGTGACGCCCGACAGCGCCGCTGATCAGGGGCTATGTGCCAGCAGCTGCTGGCGTGGTCGTAAGAGGCCGGTGAAAAGCCGTTACCGACGGGTACCAAAAGTGTCCGCCGGGCCATACGCTCGCCCGTATGACCGACTTGCAGGCCCTCACGGCACCCCTCGGCACCAACCCCGTGGTCCCAGCGCCCACGGGCGCCCGCACCGCGGCCGATGTGATCACTCCCGAAGTGGTCGCCCAGCTGACCCGCGCGGTGGTCGGCTCCGGACGGACCGCCGGCCGTGCGCCGTTCACCGGCGAGAAGCTGGCCGACCTGCCCGAGTCCACGCCCGAGGACGTCGCCGTCGCGTTCGAGCGGGCCCGCGCCGCGCAGCCCCTGTGGGCGGCCGTGCCCGTCAAGCAGCGTGCCGCGGTGCTGCTCCGCTTCCACGACCTGGTGCTCCAGCGGCAGGGCGAGATCCTCGACCTGATCCAGCTGGAGACCGGCAAGGCCCGGCTGCACGCGCACGAGGAGGTCCAGGCCGTCGCGATGGCCGCCAGGCACTACGGCCGGCAGGCCCCCGCGTATCTGAGAGCCAAGCGCCACACGGGGGCCGTGCCGGTCCTCACCAAGGTCACCGAGCACCGGCAGCCGCGTGGTGTGGTCGGTCAGATCTCACCCTGGAACTACCCCTTCGAGCTGTCCGTGGGGGACTGCCTGCCCGCCCTCGTCGCGGGCAACGCCCTGGTGATGAAGCCCGACACCGAGACCGCGCTGTCCGCCCTGTGGGGCCGGGACCTGCTGGTCGAGGCGGGACTGCCGCCGGAGGCCTTCCAGGTCGTGCTGGGGGAGGGCCCGGTCGTCGGCCCCGAGGTCGTCAAGCACGCCGACTACGTCTCCTTCACCGGCTCCACCCGCACCGGCCGTGAGATCGCCCGGAGCGCGGGGGCCCGCCTGGTCGGGGTCTCCCTCGAACTCGGCGGCAAGAACGCCATGCTGGTCCTCGCCGACGCCGACGTGGAGAAGGCCGCCGCCGGCGCCGTCCGCGCCTGCTACGCCTCCGCGGGACAGCTCTGCATCTCCATCGAGCGGCTGTACGTCCACGAGTCGATAGCCGACGACTTCGTGCAGCGCTTCGTCGCCCGCACGAAGGCGATGCGGCTCGGCAACTCCCTCGCCTACGGCGCAGACCTGGGCTCCCTCGTGGGCCCGCGGCAGCTGGAGACCGTGTCCCGGCACGTCGAGGAGGCCGTCGCCAAGGGTGCCACCGTCCTGGCCGGCGGCACCGCCCGCCCCGACGTCGGCCCCTACTTCTACGAGCCGACCATCCTGGAGGGCGTCGGGTCCCCGATGGCGGTCTGCGCGGAGGAGACCTTCGGCCCGGTCGTCTCGATCTACCGGTTCCGCGACGAGGACGAGGTTGTCGCGCAGGCCAACGCCACCCCGTACGGCCTGAATTCGAGCATCTGGACCAAGAGCGCCAAGCGCGGTCACGCTGTCGCCGCCAAGCTGCGCACCGGCACCGTCAACATCAACGAGGGCTACGGGCCGGCGTACGCCAGCGTGCGCGCCCCGATGGGCGGCATGAAGGAGTCCGGTCTGAGCCGCAGGCACGGCTCCGAGGGCATTCTCAAGTACACCGAGGCGCAGACCGTCGCCCACCAGCGGCTGGTCCCGCTCGCGCCGTCCTTCGGCATGGACGACGAGAAGTACGCCGCTTTCATGACCACCAGCCTCAAGGCGATGAAGGCGCTGCGCCTGCGCTGACCGCAGTTCAGCCGTCAAGGACCGACCGAGCCGAGGAAAGAACGAGGAGTGTCCGTGCCCCAGGAGAGCTCTGCCCAAAACCGGCCGCCCACCGAGGAGTTCGACTACGACGTCATCGTCGTCGGCTCCGGCTTCGGCGGCGCCGTCTCCGCGCTCCGGCTCACCGAGAAGGGGTACCGCGTCGGCGTCCTGGAGGCCGGGCGCCGCTTCACCCGCGACACCCTGCCCAAGAACTCCTGGGACCTGAAGAACTATCTGTGGGCGCCCGCGCTCGGCCTCTTCGGGATCCAGCGCGTGCACCTGCTCGGAAATGTCATGGTCCTGGCAGGTGCGGGCGTCGGCGGCGGCTCGCTGAACTACGCCAACACCCTCTACGTACCTCCCGCTCCCTTCTTCGAGGACCAGCAGTGGGCGGGCATCACCGACTGGCAGGACGAACTCGCCCCGTACTACGACCAGGCCAGGCGGATGCTGGGCGTGCGCCTCAACCCGACCATGACGCCGTCCGACGTCCACCTGAAGGCGACCGCCGAGGCGATGGGGGTGGGCGACACCTTCCACCTTGCCCCGGTGGGCGTCTTCTACGGCGACGGACGGGACGCCGGCGGTGACGACGACGCCGTCCCCGCCCCCACTTCCTCAACGGCCGTGCCGGGCGAAGAAGTTCCCGATCCGTACTTCGGAGGCAAGGGCCCGTCCCGCAAGGCCTGCATCGAGTGCGGCGAGTGCATGACGGGCTGCCGGCACGGCGCGAAGAACACCCTCAACGAGAACTACCTCCACCTCGCCGAACGGGCCGGCGCCGTCATCCACCCGATGACCTCCGTCATCGGCCTGTCCGAGCACCCGGGCGGCGGCTACCGGGTCGCCACCGCCCCCACCGACGCCCGCCGCAAGGGCACCGCCAAGATCCTGCGTGCGCACCGCGTGGTGGTCGCCGCGGGCACCTACGGCACCCAGACCCTGCTGCACGCCATGAAGGACGGCGGCCACCTGCCGCGCGTCTCCGCGAAGCTGGGCGAGCTGACCCGTACCAACTCCGAGGCCCTGGTGGGCTCGCAGACCACCGACCGCCGCTACCGCCGCAAGCACGGTGCGCAGCTGGGCACGTCGGGCGGCACGGGGAAGGTCGACTTCACGCGCGGCGTCGCCATCACGTCCTCGATCCACCCGGACGCCCACACCCACATCGAGCCGGTCCGCTACGGCAAGGGCTCCAACGCGATGGGCGCGATGTCCATCCTCCAGGTGCCGTACGCGGACAAGTTCCCGCGCGGGCTCGGCTGGGCCGTCAACGTGCTCCGCCACCCGACGCTCGCCGTCCGCTCCTTCTCCAACCACCGCTGGTCGGAGAAGACCATCATCGGCCTGGTCATGCAGTCCCTCGACAACTCCCTGACCACGTACCGCAAACCGGGCGGCATAGGGAAGGGCCTGCTCACCGCTCGCCAGGGCCACGGTGCGCCCAACCCCAAGCAGATACCCGAGGCAGGCCGTGCCGCGTCGCTGCTCGCGAAGGAGATCAACGGCTTCGCCGGCAGCAACGTCGGCGAGCTGATGGGCACCCCGCTCACCGCGCACTTCCTGGGCGGCTGCCCGATCGGTGCGACGGCCGAGGAAGGCGTCATCGATCCGTACCACCGCCTCTACGGGCACCCCGGCATCTCGGTCGTCGACGGCTCGGCGGTCTCCGCGAACCTCGGCGTGAACCCCTCGCTGACCATCACCGCGCAGGCCGAGCGCGCGATGTCGCTGTGGCCGAACAAGGGTGCCGAGGACCCGCGTCCCGCCCAGGGCGAGCCCTACCGGCGGCTGACGCCGGTGGAGCCGAAGGCCCCGGCGGTACCCGCGGACGCGTTCGGCGCGCTGCGCCTGCCGCTCCCGCTGCTGGCGGTTCCGGCGGTGCCGCCGAAGAAGGTGCCGTAGGGGTTCCGGGGGAGCGGTCCTTGGATTGCCGCGCCCCGGGGGAGCGGTCCCTGTATCGCCGCGCCCCGAGGGAGCGGCAAGGTCCCTGCCGACCGGCTCCGGGCGTCCCCGGAGCCGACCGTCTGGGGCGACCGGGCCGGCTGTCCCCTGCCGTCCGGTCGCACACGCTGGAGCGAGGTCCCACGACGTACCGGCCGAGGCCCGTACGTCACACGCCCCAGCCGGGGCCACGCGTGGCACCGGGACCAACGAAGGGGCGTTCACCGCGGTCACGCGCCGTACGAGTGACCGCAGGAACGCACGCGCCCCCGGACCGTCCGGGAGGCCCCCGGGCGAAGCCCCTGGCCCCGGCTCCGAGGGGTCGGACGCGGCCCCGTCCGCCTCGGTTCGGCGAGGGTTCAGACGCGGCCCCTGCACAGCTCCAGCAGGGTCATCGCGAGGGTGGTGCCGGGCTTGCCCAGGGCGTCCCTGTAGTGGCTGAGGACATCCATCTCGCGGGACAGGTTGACCCGTCGGCCGCCGGAGGTGATCCGGGCCTCCTGGATGACCGCGGAGACGGCCATCCGTTCCTGTACGAGGCCGATGATGCGGTCGTCGAGTGCGTCGACGCGTTCACGGGCGCCGGTGATGAGGGTGGCGGCGTCCTCGGTGCGGGCGCCCGTGACGTCGGTCGCGGGGGCGGGCTGCGCGGTGGCGGGGGCGGTGCTCATGTCCGTACTCCTGGGGGTGAGGGGCGCCCCGGGGACCACCAGGTCCGGAAACGACAGAGCGCCCCGGGCCTGTCGGCCCGGGGCGCCTGGGAAGTCGCTTGTCTGTTGCTACAAGCAGCACGACCGTGGCAGCCGGACGGGCCGGGTGCCATAGGTAAAGACGAAGGTCGTGTGCGTGCGCATGGGACGCATTATGGCCCCCCGGGCGCGCCGGGGCCAACGCGGGCCCCCAGGAGTCCCGGATGGTGGGACGCGAGTGGCCGGGCACCGGACCCGGACGGCGGTACCGCGAGGCCGATCGGCCACTCCCGGTAGAATCGACATTCCCGACCCCCCTTCACCGCCGGAAGGCCGCCCGTGCCCGCAGCGCCCCCCGCCGCCCCCGACGTCGTCCTCGTCGTCGACTTCGGCGCCCAGTACGCCCAGCTCATCGCCCGCCGTGTCCGTGAGGCCCGGATCTACAGCGAGATCGTCCCGCACAGCATGCCGGTCGCCGAGATGCTCGCGAAGAACCCGAAGGCGATCATCCTCTCCGGCGGTCCTTCCTCGGTGTACGCCGAGGGCGCCCCGTCCCTCGACCGCGCGCTGTTCGAGGCCGGCGTGCCGGTCTTCGGCATGTGCTACGGCTTCCAGATCATGGCCACCACGCTCGGCGGCACCGTCGACGACAACGGCGCCCGTGAGTACGGACGTACGCCGCTGAAGGTCTCCAGGTCGGGCTCCACGCTCTTCGAGGGCACCCCCGACGAGCAGTCGGTGTGGATGTCGCACGGCGACGCCTGCTCGGCCGCCCCCGAGGGCTTCACCGTCACCGCGTCCACGGACGTCGTGCCGGTCGCCGCCTTCGAGAACGACGAGAAGAAGCTGTACGGCGTCCAGTACCACCCCGAGGTGCTGCACACCACGCACGGCCAGCAGGTCCTGGAGCACTTCCTGTACCGCGGCGCCGGCATCGAGCCCACCTGGACGACCGGCAACGTCATCGAGGAGCAGGTCGCCCTGATCCGCGAGCAGGTCGGCGACAAGCGCGCCATCTGCGGCCTGTCCGGCGGCGTGGACTCCGCGGTCGCCGCCGCCCTCGTCCAGAAGGCCGTCGGCGACCAGCTCACCTGCGTCTACGTCGACCACGGCCTGATGCGCAAGGGCGAGACCGAACAGGTCGAGAAGGACTTCGTCGAGGCGACGGGCGCACGGCTGGTGGTCGTGGACGCGCAGAAGCGCTTCCTCGACGCGCTGGCGGGCGTCAGCGACCCGGAGACCAAGCGGAAGATCATCGGCCGCGAGTTCATCCGGGTCTTCGAGCAGGCCCAGCTGGAGATCCTCCAGGAGGAGGGCCCCGCGGTCGCGTTCCTGGTGCAGGGCACCCTGTACCCGGACGTCGTCGAGTCCGGCGGCGGCAGCGGCACCGCCAACATCAAGTCCCACCACAACGTGGGCGGGCTCCCCGACGACATCGAGTTCGAGCTCGTCGAGCCGCTGCGCCAGCTGTTCAAGGACGAGGTCCGGATGGTCGGCCAGGAGCTCGGCCTGCCGGAGGAGATCGTCCAGCGCCAGCCGTTCCCCGGCCCCGGCCTGGGCATCCGCATCGTCGGTGACGTGACCAAGGAGCGTCTGGACCTGCTGCGCGAGGCGGACGCCATCGCCCGCGAGGAGCTGACGGCGGCTGGTCTCGACCGGGAGATCTGGCAGTGCCCCGTGGTGCTGCTCGCCGACGTGCGCTCGGTGGGCGTGCAGGGCGACGGCCGCACCTACGGCCACCCGATCGTGCTGCGCCCCGTCAGCTCCGAGGACGCCATGACGGCGGACTGGACCCGGATGCCGTACGACGTGCTGGCGAAGATCTCGACGCGGATCACCAACGAGGTGGCGGACGTCAACCGGGTCGTGCTCGACGTGACGAGCAAGCCCCCGGGCACCATCGAGTGGGAGTAGTCCCCACCCGTCGCACCGTGCCGGCGCCGCCGTCGCCTCCTCGCGGAGGTGGCGGCGGCGCCGTGTGCGTACCCCTGGATTCCGTCCGTACCACGCGGTAGCTTCCGCCCCATGACCGCCGAGACACCCGCGCCCCCGCCCGTCCCCCTCGACCAGCTCGACTTCGCGATGCCGCCCGTCCACGAACGGCCCGCGGACGAGCGCAGGTACCGCAAGGAGCGGCTGGCGGGCGCGCTGCGGGTGTTCGCCTCCTTCGGGTACGAGGAGGGCGTCTCCGGCCACATCACCGCCCGCGACCCCGAGTACGCCGACTGCTACTGGGTGAACCCCTTCGGGCTTGCCTTCGCCGACGTGTGCGTGAGCGACCTGATCCTGGTCAACGGCGACGGCCAGGTCGTGCAGGGGGGCCGGCACGTCAACCAGGCGGCCTTCACCGTGCACGCCCAGGTGCACAAGGCGCGCCCCGACGTCGTCGCCGTCGCGCACACCCACTCGCTGCACGGCCGGGCCTTCGCGGCGCTCGGTGAGCTCCTCGACCCGATCACCCAGGAGTCGTGCGCCTTCTACGAGTCGCACGCGCTGTACGACGCGTACACCGGTGTCGCCGTCGACCCGACCGAGGGCCGCTGGATCGCCGGGGCGCTCGGCGGCAACAAGGCGGTCGTGCTGCGCAACCACGGCCTGCTCACCGTCGGGGACTCGGTGGACGCGGCGGCCTGGTGGTTCCACACGCTGGAGCGCTCCTGCCAGGTGCAGCTGGCGGCGCGGGCGGCCGGGGAGCCGGTGCTGATCGGCCACAAGGACGCCGTCGGGACGCGCGACCAGATCGGCAGCGACCTCGTCGCGTGGATCAACTACCAGTCGATGTGGCGCCGGATCAGCAGGGCGGAACCGGAACTGCTGGACTGAGCCGCTGGACCGGCCCGGTGCCGGTGCCGGTGCCGGCACCGGTGCCGATGCCGGAGCCGCACCGCCCGCTCGTGGTGCGCCGTGCGTCAGCCCGGTGCGCCGTCGTCAACCTGCTGAGCCGCGCGTCACCCCCTCCCACCTCCCCGCGGGCCGGGCCGCCCGGCCCGTACGGCACAATTCCCTTGCAGCACATGGGGGTTCACAGGTGGACAGTGGGTCGGGCGGGGAAAGGGCGGCAGCTGCCGTGGCGGTGCAAGAGGCGGGGCGGAGCACGCACGGCGGCGGGCACGGCGGGGGCTGTGTCTGCGGCGACTGCCCGAACGGCGCCCGCGAGGGCCACCGGCGTGCGGTGGCGGCGTTCCTGGCCAGACGTGACGAACTGGCGGCAGGGGAGGGGCTGCCGTCCGCCGTCGCGCACTCCGCCGGAGCTTCGCGGCAGTGGGTCTCCGACGAACTGAACCGGTCCGCCAGGGACGTCGCCGAGCGCTCGCGCGAGGCCGGCGAGGTCTGGCTGCGGCTGCTGTGGCGCGGAACGCTGTTCGTGGTGTGGGGCGCCGTGGTGGTTCTCGCACTGGCCGAGGCGTTCACCGCCATCGGCGCCGGCTGGACCCCCGCCCGTACCGCGGGCCTGGTCGCGGCCCTCGTCACCGCAGCCCTGCTGACGGGCGCGGCCAGGGTGCACCGCGCGCGCGGCGGGCTGCTCGCCCCGCTGATCGGCGAGGACAACAGGCTCTCCACCTCGCGCGCCGTCGCCGCGTCCTGGGTGCTGCTCGTGGTCTTCGCGGTACTGGTGCTCGCCGTGCAGCTCGCGGGGGCCTCGGACCCGGTGCGTCGCGACGCGCTGATCGCGGGCCTCGAACTGACCAGGGCCGCCGGTGTGTTGTCCGTGCTCGCGCTGACCTGCGCGATCGCCGTGACCGTACGGCGCGTGGTGGGTGCCCGGGTGCTCAGGCAGTCCCTGCAGAAGGTACGGGCGGACCGGCCGCGCGCCGCCGATCTGCTGACGGACGACTCGGGCCGGGGGAACTTCGGCGACGTCCAGTTCGTTCTGGTGTCGAGCGTGGCCGTCGTCTTCTCCGCCGTCCGACTCGCCAGGCGTCCCGAGCAGTTGCCGGACCTGCCGTGGGGGCTCGCCCTCCTCGTGGTGGTGTCGGCGGCGACGTACCTCGCGGGGAAGTTCGCGGAGGGCGGGCGCCCGGTCGTGCTGTCCGTCGTCCGGGCCAGGGAGGCGGGCGACCTCGACGGCCCGATCCGTACCGGGGACGACATCGAGATCCGGGGCGCGGGCTTCGTGCCGCCCGGTGCGCAGGCCCCGGACCGGCTGGCCCGCATGGTGGTGCGGATCGGGACGGTCCATGTGCACGTCCCGCTGGTGCCGGTGCCCGGCGGTTTCGCCAATCCGACCGACAGCTCGCTGATCCTGCCGGTGCCCGTCGAGGTGGAACCGGGCCGGGTCGACGTGCAGGTGGTGACGGCGGCCGGGGTGGAGACGAACGTCTGCCGGATCGACGTCACCGACTGACCCCGCCCTCCCGCTGAGCTCCCGCCGTCCGTCGAACGTATGGTCAAGTGACGGGACGTGAGGCGCGAGGAAGGCAGGGCCGGCTGATGGCATACGGGTACGGGACGGGCGGCACACGCGCGTACGGGACCAACGAACCGCGGGGCTGGAAGCACACGGCGAACCGTTTCGCCCTGCTGCCCCTGCGGATCTTCCTCGGCATCACCTTCAGCTACGCCGGTCTCGACAAGCTCACCGACAGCGCGTTCCTCTCCGCGAGCGGCACCGGCTCGATCGGCGAGCTGATGACCTCGGTGCGCGACAGCTCCGCGGTGCCCTGGCTCGTCGACCTCGCACTGAAGGCCCCGGCCGGTTTCGGCTACGCGATCGCGATCGGGGAACTGCTCGTCGGCGTCGCCACGCTGATCGGTCTCTTCGGACGCGTCGCCGCCGTCGGCGGCGCGCTCATCTCGCTCAGCCTGTGGCTCACCGTCAGCTGGCAGAGCACGCCGTACTACTACGGCAACGACCTCGCCTATCTCATGGCGTGGCTGCCGCTGGTGCTCGCGGGACCGACCGTGTTCTCCCTCGACGCGATGCGTGCCCTGCGCCGGCGACGGATGCCGTAACCGATCCAGCCGGCGACCGCCGCCACGCAGAGTCCGCCGCAGACCACCGCGATCAGCGTCCACCACGGGGTGTCCCAGCTGCCGCTCGCGTCGGCGGCGTACAGCGCGGCGGCGGTGAGGAAGGTGACTCCCAGGACCGCGCGCCCGGGAAGGAAGTCATGACGCGGCACGTTCCACCACCACCCGTCCGACGCCGACTTCGAGGTGCAGGTCGACCGTGCCCGCGGGTTTCGCGCCGGGCGGCGGGTCCAGGGTGCGGACCTGCTGCTGGTCGGTGCGGATGTCGATGTCCTGCCGACTCTCGCTCGGCAGCTCGATGTCGCCCACCCCCACCTCCGCGTCGACCTCCACGGTCACGTCCCTGGGGACGACGACACGCAGGGTGCCCGCGGCGACCTCGGCCCTGGTGGTCACGGTGCTGCCCCTCGGCACGGCCACCGCGCTGAGGTCGAGGACGCCCTCGCCCGCGCCGAGTTCGTACACCTGCTGGACGCCGCCCGCCGTCGCCGGACGCCAGTCGCTGCGGATCCAGTCGGTGCTGACCTCCCTGGGAATGGTGGAGGCGGCCGTCAGCAGGCCGGCCGTGAGCAGGGCCAGGAAGATCGTGCCCGCGCCGACGCGGCCGAGGAACGACGCGAGCACCAGGCCCACCGCGAAGACGGCGAGTGCGCACGCCAGGCCGGTCGTCAGGCTGGCCCCCAGGGGTTCCGTGCGCCAGGTCGCGGCCGTGCCCGCGGCGCCCGCCAGCAGGGCGACGAAGAAGGTCGCCCCGCCGAAGGAACGCGGACGCGTACCACCGCGCGCCGCACGGCCGTCCTTCTTCGAGGAGCCGTCGGCGAGGGGTTCGTGCTCGTCGGAAGGCCCCCAGAGGTAGCTGTGCGGAACGGGCCCCGTCGTACCGTCCTTGACGATCGGGTCGCGCCACCAGGACGGGGCGCCGGGGACCGGCGGGGCCTTGGTCTCCGGGGGCGCCGCCACGTCCGCGACCTGGGTCGCCCCCGGCACGTCCGGTGACGCGACGGCGGTGCGGCGCTGCCGGGACCACACGGCGCTGGCGCCGACGGCCAGGATGAGCATGACGGAGAAGCCGAAGACGCCGCCGTTGTGCAGCATCGACAGGAACATGCCGCAGCCGACCAGGGCGAGCAGCACCGCGATCAGGGCAGGGCCGTCGACGCGGCCGGTCAGCAGCCGCTTCGCCTCGTTCTCCTCGTCACCCTCCTGCGGTACGAGCAGCCAGGCGAAGCCGTACGCGATCAGTCCGATGCCGCCGGTCACGGAGGTCACGGCGAGGACGACGCGGAAGATCACCGGGTCGACGTCGAAGTACTGACCGAGGCCGCCGCAGACGCCGCCGACCGTCCGGTGCCGGCGGCTGCGGCGCAGCTGGGGCCCCGGCCCGTCGGCGGCGGCCGCCGGACCTGCCGGGTTCGGGAACGCGGTGCTCACCGGTTCGTCGTGGACTTCTGTCATACGCCCCATGGTGACCAACATCTGGCGCCCGCGGCACCTGGGACGACCCTGGCTGATCCCTGATTTCCGGGACCCCTGCCCCGCGGTTTCCCCGGGGGAGGGTGGGGGTTTCCCCCATGTGCCGGGCCCCGCGCGCGTGTGACCATCAAGTCATGTCGTCCACCGCCCCGAGCCGCCGAGCGGCCCGCACGCCCGCCGCCGAGCAGGACCCGGCCGCGCCGACGCCGCGCAAGCTCTACCGCAGCGCGGACGGGCGGATGCTCGGCGGGGTCGCCCGGGGTCTCGCGGGTCATCTGGGGCTGCCGGTCGTGTGGGTGCGGATCGCGTTCTTCGCACTGTTCCTGATGCAGGGCCTCGGCGCGCTGCTGTACGCGGTGTTCTGGTTCTTCGTGCCGCTGGGCGTCGGCGGTGTCGGCACCGAGCCGCGCAGCCCCTTCGAGACCCTCCCCGACGGGCGGCGCAGGCTGCGGGTGCCCGACAAGGGACAGATCGCCGCGCTGATCGCGCTGTGCGTCGGCGCCGCGATCTTCGTCGGCAACGTGGACACGGCCGGTTCCGGCCGGTACGTTTGGCCGCTGCTGCTGACCGGCGCGGGTGTCGTCATGGTCTGGCGGCAGACGGACAACGCGCGGCGCGCGCACTGGACGGAGGGCGGCAGCCGCCGCCGGATGCTCCAGGTGCTGCGCGGTCTCGCGGGTGTCGCCCTGGTCGGCGTGGGGCTCACGGTCTTCCTGGTGGTCCGCGGCTCGGCCGCCCAGCTCGGCAACGTACTGACGGCCGCGCTCGCCGTGATCGCGGGCATCGGCCTGCTCGCCGGCCCGTACCTGGTCCGTATGACGCAGGACCTGTCCGAGGAGCGGCTGATGCGGATCCGGGCCCAGGAGCGGGCCGAGGTCGCCGCCCACGTCCACGACTCCGTACTGCACACCCTCACCCTGATCCAGCGCAACGCGGACGACGGCTCCGAGGTGCGCAGGCTGGCCCGCGCGCAGGAGCGCGAGCTGCGCAACTGGCTCTACAAACCGGCGGGCACCGGCAAGGACGAGGACCAGGAACCGGCCACCCTCGCGGACGCGGTGAAGCGCGCGGCGGCGGAGGTCGAGGACAAGCACGGCGTGCCCCTTGAGGTGGTGGTGGTCGGCGACTGCCCGCTGGACGACAAGCTGTCCGCACAGATGCAGGCCGCACGCGAGGCGATGGTGAATGCCGCGAAGTACGGTGGCGAGGGCGGGGCGGTGCAGGTCTTCGCGGAGGTCGAGGGCCGCACGGTCTTCGTCTCCGTACGGGACCGGGGACCGGGGTTCGACCTCGACGCGATTCCGGCCGACCGGATGGGCGTACGAGAATCGATCATCGGCCGGATGGAACGGCACGGCGGTACGGCACGGCTGCGTTCCGCGCCCGACGGGGGCACGGAAGTCGAGCTTGAGATGGAGAGGGCGGCGGACGCATGACCGAGCAGAGCGCACAGACGGACCAGGGGCAGGGGCCGGAGCGGCACGTACGGGTGGTGCTGGTCGACGACCACCGGATGTTCCGCACCGGGGTGCAGGCCGAGATCGGCCAGACCGCGACGACCGGCGTCGAGGTGGTCGGTGAGGCCGCCGACGTCGACCAGGCGGTCACCGTGATCACGGCGACCAGGCCCGAGGTGGTCCTCCTCGACGTGCACCTGCCGGGCGGCGGCGGGGTCGAGGTGCTGCGCCGGTGCGCACCGCTGATGGCGGACGCGGAGCGGCCCGTGCGGTTCCTGGCGCTGTCGGTCTCCGACGCGGCGGAGGACGTCATCGGAGTCATCCGGGGCGGTGCGCGCGGCTACGTCACCAAGACGATCACCGGCGCCGACCTGGTGAACTCGGTGTTCCGGGTGCAGGACGGGGACGCGGTGTTCTCGCCGCGGCTGGCCGGCTTCGTCCTGGACGCGTTCGCCTCGACGGACGCGCCGCCGGTGGACGAGGACATGGACCGGCTCACCCAGCGGGAGCGCGAGGTGCTGCGGCTGATCGCGCGCGGGTACGCGTACAAGGAGATCGCCAAGCAGCTCTTCATCTCGGTGAAGACGGTCGAGTCGCACGTCTCGGCGGTGCTGCGCAAGCTCCAGCTCTCCAACCGGCACGAGCTGACCCGCTGGGCGACGGCCCGCCGACTGGTCTGAGCCCGGCCGCCCCCCGGCACCGACCCGGGGGCCGGGATGTGAGCCGGACGACAGAGCCGTACGGCCGGACAACCGCGGTGGCGGTCGGACCATCTAGTCCCCACGTGATGAGTCTGACCGGGACCCCCTTCCTCGTGACCGCGATCGCCCTGCTCGCGGGCGCGGTCGTGCTGCCGTTGGCCCTGTGGGCCCGGGTGCGCGGGCCTGCCGTCGCGCGCGGTCTCGTGAGGCTGCTGATGCTGGTGTTCGCACAGGTCACGGCGATCACGGTGGTGTTCGTCGCGGTGAACAACGCCAACGGGCTCTACGACAGCTGGGAGGACCTGCTCGGGACGACCGACCGGGCGGGCGCGGCCGTGGACCTCGGCCCCGACGGCACCGGCGGCCAGAAGCTCGCCGGACGGCCGAGGGAGGCCGCCCGGTTCGGGCCGGTGGACGACGCGAGGATGGGCCCCGGCGTCCGGGTCACCGAACTCAGGGGCCGGATATCCGGCGTCACGGGCGAGGTGTACGTATGGCTGCCGCCGCAGTACGACGACCCGGCGTACCGGGACAAGAAGTTCCCGGTGGTCCAGCTGCTGCCCGGCTACCCGGGGTCGGCGAAGGCCTGGTTCGGCTCCCTGGAGGTGAACAGGCAGCTGGCACCGCTGATGAAGCAGGGCAAGGTCAAGCCGTTCATCCTGGTCTCGCCGCGCACCACCCTGCTCGGCGACGGAACCGACACCGGCTGCGCCAACATCCCCGGCAAGGCCAACGCGGACACCTGGCTGAGCGTCGACGTGCGCACGATGGTCTCCGACACCTTCCGCGCCTCCGACCGGGCCGCGGACTGGGCCGTCGGGGGCTATTCGGCAGGCGCGCACTGCGCCGCCAAGCTCGCCGTCGCGCACCCCGACCGCTACCGCGCGGGCGTCAGCCTCTCCGGCTTCAACGACCCGAGCGGTGAGCCCGCCGCCCTCACCGCCGCCACCGCCGAGCTGCGGCGCGCCAACAACCCGTATCTGATGCTGAAGGCCGCGAACAAGGCCGGGAAGCCGCCGCGCACCGCTCTGTTCGTCTCGGGAGCTGCGGGCGACGGCTACGAGGCCGGGACGGCGCTGAAGGGCGTGGCCCAGGCGCCGACGACGGTACGCGTGGTGCGCCAGGCAGGTCCGCACGGCACCAGCGTGTGGAAGCAACAGGTGCCGGAGGTCTTCCGCTGGCTGTCGGAGCAGCTCGGCAAGTAGCGGACGGCCGACCGCGCGGCGCCGCTACGGGCTTGTGGCGGTGTCCGCCCGGTCAGTACCTGCCCGCGCCCCCCTGGCCCCGTCCGCCGCGCAGTCGGCCGAGGAGCTGCTTGGCCTGCGAGCGCCTGCGCGGGTCCGCGGCCTCGCGGCGGCCCCGGGCGATGGTGCGGCGGCCCTGCGGGCTTCGTGCGAAACTCTTGATCTTGTTGATGATGCCCGGCATGACAGTCCCTCCCTTTGCGGGGCCGCGACGGCCGCGGCCTCATGGAGGCGGCTACCCCGGGAAGCGCCCGAAATCCTGTCGATCACACAACCCGGCCCAACGCCCTCCCGAGGGCGGGCCGTCACACGACCTTGCCCTCGGGCCGGCCGGGCCGGTCAGGCCGGGCGGGTCGCCCCCGTCAGCGGCATCTGATCGATCGGTGCGATCCGCACCGGGGCGCCAGGACGAGGGGCGTGGATCATCTTGCCGTCGCCGATGTAGAGCCCGACATGGCTGATGCCGGAGTAGAAGAACAGCAGGTCTCCCGGCGCGAGACGGGAACGCTCCACCCGTTCCCCCGCGTTGATCTGGGTGTACGTGGTGCGCGGGAGCGACACCCCGGCGGAGCGCCAGGCGGCCTGCGTCAGGCCCGAGCAGTCGAAGGAGGAGGGGCCCGTGGCACCCCAGACATAGGGCTTGCCCAACGCGGAGTACGCGAACGAGACGGCTTGCGAGGCGCGGGCGTTGGGCGCCCGGACGCTGCCGCGCGCCAGCTCGGCCCGCTCCCCGCGGTCGGCACGGCCACCGGCCTCGCCGTGCCCGTCCTGGGCCGCGTAGCGGGCACGGTCGCCGGCGGAGAGCCGGGAGAGCAGCTGCTCGGCGCCGGCGATCTTCTGCTGGATCTTCGCCTTCTGCGCCTTCAGCTCGCCCCGCTGCTGGTCGAGTTCGGCGAACCGCTGACCGGCGGCGCCGCGCAGCCGGGCGATCTCGGCGACCTGCCGCCGGACGCCCTGCACCTTGACGGCCTGCCGCTCGCCGATCCGGCCGACCAGCGCGGCCCGCTCCAGGTACTGGTCGGGGTCGGAGGTCAGCGCGACCTGGAGCGCCGGCTCGACACCGCCCGCGCGGTACTGGGAGGTGGCCAGCGAACCGAGCGAACCGCGGGCAGAGTTGAGCAGGTCCGTCCTGCGTGCCGCTTCGTCACGGAGCCGGCCGAGCGACTTCCTGGTGCGCTCGGCCTTCTCCCGTACGCCGTTGTACGTCTCGGTCGCGGCCTCGGCGTCGTGGTACAGCTTGTCGATCTTGGTCTTGAGCTGCGCCGCGGTGAGCGCGGGCTCCGCCTGTGCGGTCCCTTCCAGCGCCGTGGTGCCCGCGGCTCCCGCCAGGGCGAGAGTGACCGCGGTGGTGCGGGCGGTACGAGCCGCGCGAGCGGTACTTCCGCCGAATAAGCGGTACTTGGTCTTCCGGTGCGCAGCCACGAGGGCGTTCACGTCCTTCCACGGGTCCGTCCGGCCGGTGGGGGAGTCGGCCGTCTGGGGAGGGACGCTAGGCCTGACCCGTACCGCACGGCCTTCGAATGAGCGCTAATGACGGGAAGAGGCAAAGGTCTGGGCACAGATGATCGCCGACCGGGATACGGAATCGCGACTTCCGTGCCCCGTGCGACCGATGGGACCCAATGGGCCGCCCCGGCGCCACCGCCCTGCTAAGGCCGTCGGGCGAACGGTCAGGCCGGCCGTACGCTGCTGTGGATCGGCATGTAGAAGATCGATTCCTCGCGGACGTTCGCGCCCGGCTTCGGGGCGTGGATCACCATCCCAGCAGTCCTTCCGTTGACCGCCTACCGGGCCGGCTGTCGGGTCCGGGCGGCACGGACTCGGCAGGAGCGGACCGTTACGGCGGGTGTCACCGAGGGGGTACGGAACGCGGGGGGTACGGACCGCTGGCGCAGCACCGTAGCCAACCGCTGTGACGGACGGGGAGGCCGATGCGCGAATGCCCGGTATCTTTTCGTGACCTTCACGCTTGGGTGAGTAGGCGATCACAGAACGTCGCGCCGGTGTCCGGCACCGGCCGGTGTGGCGGAATCCGGGACCCGCTGTCAGTGGGGCCGCCTAGAATCGGTAGGCGATGAGCAGCCTCTTTGACGACAGCTTCCTGGCCGACCTCCAGCACAAGGACGACGCGGCCCCGCCTCCCCCGGAGGACACCGATGAAGGTGCCCCCGCGGAGGAGGTCCCGCACGACCTCTTCCAGGGTGCGTTCGACGGCCCGCCGCCGCCCCGCGACGGGTACTACCGGGACGGCGCCCCCCGCCCGGTAGTCGACCCCGCGGCGCTGCTCGACGGGCTGAACGACAACCAGCGCGCCGCCGTCGTGCACGCCGGTTCGCCGCTGCTCATCGTGGCCGGAGCCGGTTCCGGCAAGACCCGGGTGCTCACCCACCGCATCGCGCACCTGCTGGCCGCCCGCGGGGTGCACCCGGGCCAGATCCTCGCGATCACCTTCACCAACAAGGCCGCGGCCGAGATGAAGGAGCGCGTCGAGGCCCTCGTCGGCCCGCGCGCCAACGCGATGTGGGTGTCCACCTTCCACAGCGCCTGCGTCCGCATCCTGCGCCGTGAGTCCAAGAAGCTGGGCTTCACCTCCTCCTTCTCGATCTACGACGCCGCCGACTCCAAGCGGCTGATGGCCCTGGTCTGCCGCGACCTCGACATCGACCCGAAGAAGTTCCCGCCGAAGTCCTTCAGCGCCAAGGTCTCCAACCTCAAGAACGAGCTGGTGGACGAGGAGACCTTCGCGGGCCAGGCGGTCGACGGCTTCGAGAAGACCCTCGCCCAGGCGTACGCCATGTACCAGTCCCGCCTCCGCGAGGCGAACGCGCTGGACTTCGACGACATCATCATGACCACGGTGCATCTGCTCCAGGCGTTTCCCGACGTCGCCGAGCACTACCGGATGCGCTTCCGGCACGTCATGGTCGACGAGTACCAGGACACCAACCACGCCCAGTACACACTGGTACGGGAGCTGGTCGGGCCGTCCGGCGAGGACAAGGCCCCCGGCGAGCTGTGCGTCGTCGGCGACGCGGACCAGTCGATCTACGCCTTCCGCGGCGCCACGATCCGCAACATCCTCCAGTTCGAGGAGGACTACCCGGACGCGAAGACGATCCTGCTGGAGCAGAACTACCGCTCCACCCAGACGATCCTCACCGCCGCCAACGCGGTCATCGAGCGCAACGAGAACCGTCGTGCGAAGAACCTCTGGACCGACGCCGGTGCCGGGTCCCGGATCACCGGTTATGTCGCGGACACCGAGCACGACGAGGCCCAGTTCATCGCCGAGGAGATCGACCGCCTCACCGACGCGGGCGACGCCAAGGCCGGCGACGTCGCCGTCTTCTACCGTACGAACGCGCAGTCCCGGGTCTTCGAGGAGATCTTCATCCGGGTCGGCCTGCCGTACAAGGTCGTCGGCGGCGTCCGCTTCTACGAGCGCAAGGAGGTCCGGGACATCCTGGCCTACCTGCGCGTCCTGTCGAACCCCGAGGACACCGTCCCGCTGCGCCGGATCCTCAACGTGCCCAAGCGGGGCATCGGCGACCGCGCCGAAGCCATGATCGACGCGCTGTCGCTGCGCGAGCGCATCAGCTTCCCGCAGGCCTTGCGCCGCGTCGACGAGGCGTACGGCATGGCCGCCCGCTCGGCCAACGCCGTCAAGCGGTTCAACACGCTGATGGAGGAGCTCCGGACGATCGTCGAGTCCGGAGCGGGACCGGCCACCGTCCTGGAGGCCGTACTGGAGCGCACGGGGTATCTCGCCGAGCTGCAGGCGTCCACCGACCCGCAGGACGAGACCCGCATCGAGAACCTCCAGGAACTCGCTGCCGTCGCGCTCGAGTTCGAGCAGGAGAACAACGACGAGGACCCCGGCACCCTCTCCGACTTCCTGGAGAAGGTCGCGCTGGTCGCCGACTCCGACCAGATCCCCGACGAGGACGAGGACGGCTCCGGCGTCATCACACTGATGACGCTGCACACCGCCAAGGGCCTCGAATTCCCGGTGGTCTTCCTGACCGGCATGGAGGACGGCGTCTTCCCGCACATGCGCTCGCTGGGGAACGTCAAGGAGCTGGAGGAGGAGCGGCGCCTCGCGTACGTCGGCATCACCCGTGCCCGTGAGCGCCTCTACCTCACCCGCTCGACCATGCGCAGCGCCTGGGGACAGCCCTCGTACAACCCGGCCTCCCGCTTCCTGGAGGAGATCCCGGACGCCCACCTGGACTGGAAGCGCACCGGCGCGCAGATTCTGGCGGGCCCGGTCTCCGGTTCGAAGGCAGGTGCGGTGGCCTCCTCGCTGTCGTCCTCGCTCAGCAACTCCCGCGGGCGCGGTGGCCCTTCCGGCTTCGCCACCCGGCGGGCCTCCGACAAGCCGGTCATCTCGCTCACCGTGGGGGACCGGGTCAACCACGACCAGTTCGGCCTCGGCACGGTGATGACGGTGACCGGCACCGGTTCGGACGCACAGGCCACGATCGACTTCGGCGGCGAGCGCCCGAAGAAGCTGCTGCTGAGGTACGCACCGGTCGAGAAGCTGTAGCCACGGGCCACGGGCCACGCGGCTTCGCGGGTTACGTCGGGTCGAGACCGTGGCCGCGGTACCAGGCCAGCGGGTCGACGGCGGACTCGCCGCCCGGCCGCACCTCGAAGTGGAGGTGCGGTCCGGTGGAGTTGCCGGAGCTGCCGGAGTAGCCGATGACGTCGCCCGCCTTCACCGGACCCGAGCGGATCTTGGTGGTGGAGAGGTGGCAGTACCAGGTCTCCACACCGCTCGCCGAGACGACCTTCATCATGTTGCCGTACGCGCTGTTGTACTCGGCGCTGACCTGGCCGTCGGTGGCCGCCATCACGGGCGTGCCCATGTCCACGGGGAAGTCGATGCCGGTGTGCACGGCCGCCCAGTTGACGCCGGCCTGGCCGTAGTACGCGCTGAGTCCGTGCTGGGAGACGGGCAGGGCGAACTTGGGCCGGGCCGCCTCCTTGCGCGCGGCCTCCTCGGCCTTGCGCTTCTTCTCGGCGTCCTGGCGTTCCTTGAGGTCGATGCGCTCCTGCGTACGGCTGGCGCGGTCGCCGAAGTCACGGGCGTCGGCGCTCAGTCCGGCGAGCTGGGTGTCGAGCTTGTTGTTGACGGCGACGGGCTGCACGGTCGCGGGGTCGGCGGCGGCCATGGTCGTCGGCTTCTTCGTCGCCTCGTCGGCGCCGGCCACACCGCCCACGGAGGCGGCGGCGATTCCTGCGACGCCCATGACGCAGGCGGAGGGTACGGCGATGGTGAGGAGGGCGGAGCGCTTGGCGGGGGGACGGCGGCGGCCGCGGTTCGCGGGGGCTCGGCGGGCGGCGCGGGGGCCGGCCGCCACGGGTTCCGGCTCGGGCCCCGGGCCGCGGTCGTCTGTTTCCGTCGCGTGCTGGTGCACGTCGTCCGGGGAGACGACGGCGAACTCCGCGGTGCTGAAGTCGGTGTCCTGCCCGGCCTCGATGGCGGTACCGGTGTCGAACGCGCCCGTCTCGAAGGCGGTACCGGTGTCGAAGCTGCCGGTCGCGAAGGTGGTGTTGGCGTCGAACGCGCCGGACTCGAAGCCCGGGTCGTACGCCTGCCACTGGTGACCGGACGAGGAGTCGGCCGCGTAAGCGAACTGCGTCGCGTCGAACTGGCCGCTGTCGAAGGGGTCCTGATGCGCCTGATGCGCCTGGTGGACCTGGTCCGCCTGGTTCCAGGCGCTCGCGTCCCACTGCCCGGTGCTGTCGTACGAGGTGTTGCCGTCGTACGGGACGGGGCCGCCCTGGGCCGGGATGTCCGCACTCTGCGGGTGTCCGCCCAGATGGGCCCAGGTGCCGGTGGTGTCGTAACCCTGCTGCGTGTGCGCGGTGTAGGCGTCGTACGCCATGTGCTGTGTCGAGCCGGTGTCCCACTGGGTGGTGTCGTACTGACCACTGGGGGTAGTGGTACCAGGCAGCCCGCCGAAGAGTGGATCGGTGTCGAAGCTACCTGAGGGGTACGCGTCGTACCCGGCGTGGGGTTGCTGGTCGTTCACCAACGTCTCTCTCGCCTCGGCAGCAGGATCTGGTTTCCCGGGGGGTACGGGTGACCCCGAGTGAAAGCAGTGGCGCGACTGTACCCGGCGGTATGCGGCGACGACAATCTCCGGCAGGTTTTAGGCATTCAGGAAACGGGCATTCGGCCGCCTTTTGGTGGACGCCGGGCGTCGGCTTGGCGCTGCGTTCGGCAAATGTTCGAGGAATGCAAGGTCTTGATCACGTCACTTACACACCTTGTGCACCAGGGGTGCGGATTGCCTCTCCGCTCACGCGACGGATACTCCCGGTGAGCCCTCGTCGGACTCCTCCTGTGCCTGGAGCGCCTCGCGGATTGCGGCCGCGACGGCCGGGTGAACGGGCAGCGCCAGATGGCCGATCCCGCTGACCTGCACGTTCTGGGCGATCAGATCGGGGTGGCGGATTCGGGCCGTTTCCGTCGGCAGCATTAATTGATCAAGGTCGCTCCAGAAACTCACGAATCGGGTCCGGCACCCCGGCGCGGGCCACGCCAGTTCTTCGATCACCGAGGAACCGGGACGCATCTGCCGTACGAGAGGATGCGCACTCATGGCCGGGGCTACGCGTGTTCCCTCGTGCGGAGTTCCGAGTGTGACAAGTGTCCTCACGCGCGTGTCGCCGCCGAGTCGCTGCGTGTAATAACGGGCGATCAGACCGCCCAGGCTGTGCCCGACGATGTCGACCTCGGCGTGTCCCGTCCTGGCGCAGATCTCCTCGACATGACGGCCCAGCAGTTCGGCGGCCGTGCGGATGTCGCAGGTGAGCGGCGAGTAGTTGAGCGAGGGGAGATGGCGCCAGCCGTGCCGGGCCAGTGAGCGGCGCAACAGGACGAACACGGAGCGGTTGTCGACGAATCCGTGCAGCAGGACGACGGGCGGGCGGGCACGGTCGGCGGTCGGCAGGTCGGTCCCGACGTCGCTCTCCGCCCGTATTCCGCCGCGCTCGGCCCGTATCCCCGAGGGGTACAGGAGCAAATGACCGAACAGGACGGCCATTTCGAGTGCGGTGGCGCGCAGCAGTGGGATGCGCGGAGGGGAGGGGAGTCTCACGTCGGTCAACCTCCCGAACGGCGCGCGGGGACCCGTCCGCCCTGTCCCATCGGCACCCCCCGCGCTTGGGTCGGGGGAACGGGCCGTACCACCGTGCCGCGCGGCTGACGGCGCGGTGGTACGGCGACCTCGTGGCGGCTCCCGTGCGACCCTCCCGGGTGCGGCGGCAGCCTGTGACCGTGCCGCCCGGTGGGGGTACGACGCGCAGCGAACATGTCCCAACGTGTGATTTCCCCCTCTCCGGCCACCGCGAAACGGTGGTGTGCGGGATGCTGTGGATAACGTTCGTTCACTTCCCTGCCCCTCCTGGGGCGGGGGACGTTGCGCCAACGGCGGCGCGGTGCGTACTGGGAGGCAGCAGCGATGGGTGTTACGGGACCGATCCGCGTGGTGGTGGCGAAGCCGGGGCTCGACGGACACGACCGCGGGGCGAAGGTCATCGCACGGGCGCTGCGGGACGCCGGTATGGAGGTCATCTACACGGGCCTGCACCAGACGCCCGAGCAGATCGTGGACACCGCGATCCAGGAGGACGCGGACGCGATCGGAATGTCGATCCTGTCCGGCGCGCACAACACGCTCTTCGTGAAGGTCATCGACCTGCTCAAGGAACGCGACGCGGCGGACATCAAGGTCTTCGGCGGCGGGATCATCCCGGAGGACGACATCGTCCCGCTGAAGGAGAAGGGCGTGGCAGCGATCTTCACACCGGGCGCGACGACGACGGAGATCGTGGACTGGGTACGCGCGAACGTACGGCAACCGGCGGGAGCGTAGGAGAGCGCTGGGTCGTGCCCTGGCTGATCAGGCTGCGACCTTGGGCAGACATGTCAGCCCGTCCGGCGTTGAGGACGCGCGGCGCAGCCGTGCACGGGGCGCAGCCCCGAAGGCCCGCCGCCACCGGCGCGAGCCGTGGCCCTCGTCCCACCCGGTCCGGCGGGCCGTGGCCCTCGTCCCACCCGGTCCGGCGGGCCGTGGCCCCCGCCCCGCCCCGCCCCGCGGCGAGCGGTTCAGGGCGGGGGGCCCTCAAGCCCCCTGTCCCGCCAGCTCCGCCACCATCGCCGCCCGCAGCCTCAGCGTCCCCACCAGTCGCTGGAACGCCTCCGACCAGTAGCCCCCCGCGCCCGGTGACGCGCCCTCCGCCTCGTCCGGTGTGGTGGTCAGGATCTCCAGGCGGTCGGCTTCCGCCGGGTCGAGGCACCGTTCCGCCAGGCCCATCACGCCGCTGAAGCTCCACGGGTAACTTCCCGCGTCGCGGGCGATGTCGAGAGCGTCGACGACCGCGCGGCCCAGCGCCCCCGACCACGGCACCACGCACACCCCCAGCAGCTGGAACGCCTCCGAGAGCCCGTGCGCCGAGACGAACTCGGCGACCCAGTCGGCCCGTTCCCCATCCGGCAGGGTGGCCAGCAGTTTTGCCCGTTCGGCGAGCGACGCCGTGCCCGTACCGGCCTCGGGCGGTACGGACGGCGCGCCGAGCAGGGCCCGCGCCCAGGCGGCGTCGCTCTGCCGTATCGCCGCCCGGCACCAGGCCGCGTGCAGCTCGTCGCGCCACCCGTCGGCGACGGGCAGTTGGACGATCTCCCGTGCCGTGCGGCCCCCGAGCCGCGCGGACCAGGCGTCGAGCGGTGCGGACTCCACCAACTGGCCGAGCCACCAGGACCTTTCCCCGCGCCCGGCCGGCGGCTTGGCGACCACGCCGTCCCGTTGCATGGAGGCGTCGCACTCGTGCGGTGCCTCCACCGCGATGCCTCCGACGTCGCCCGTGCGGTCCAGGCCGACACAGGAGGTGGCCCGCGCCGCCATCCGGGCACCGAACGCGGAGGTGGGCAGCGCGGACAGCAGCTCCGCGGCCACCGCCCGGACGTTACGGCTGCGGTCCGACAGGGCCTGTTCGAGGAAGTCCTCGTCGCGAGCGTCCAGCCCGGTGCGCAGGGAGTCCAGGAACATCAGCCGGTCCTCGGCACGCTCCGTGGCCCAGCCCGTGGTGAGCAGGGCGAGCGCGGCGGCCGGGTCCGCCGACCGCACGGCGCCGAGCAGCGCCACCCGCTCGGCGAACAGGCCTTCCTCCCAGAGTGTCCGCACCGCCTCGGTGTCCGTCACCTCCGGGAGGGCGGCGCCCGCCGACGTGCCGCGCAGGGCGAACTTCCACTCCGGGTTGAGCCGGGCCAGCCACAGCCCGCGCGTGCCCGCGAACTCCAGTGCCTGGGGGCGCAGATCGGTGCGTGCGCGCGCCGCGTCGAGCAGTGCGGGCAGCAGGGCGGCGGGTGCCTGGAAGCCGTGGCGGTTGGCGGCGGCGAGCCACTGGGGGAGCAGTTCGGTCAGGTCGGGCGCGCTGCCGCGGCGACCACCCGACTGCGCGGGCGCGGCGCGGTCGGCGAGCAGCAGGGCGAGCCGCTGGTGGGCGGCGGCAGGCAGCGTGGGCCGGGCATCGCGCGGGGCGGGCCGCGGGAGCGCGGCGGCCACCGCAGGCGTCGCCCCCGCACGCCGGCGGAGGGTGTGGAGCGCGGCGGCGTCCAGGAGGTCGGCGGCAGGATCGCGCGGAGTGGCGGGCCCTCGGCTCGGGGGCACGGCACGGCGGTCGGTGCCCAGCAGGGCGGTGGTGACGAGGTCTTCCCAGGTGGTGGTGGTCATGGGGCCCTCCGGGTGGCCGGTGTGGCGGGTCAGGTGAGCGCGACGAGGGCGGGCGAGGCGGCGGACCAGGCGGCCAGCGGAAGAAAGCCCCGGTGGCCGCACTCGCCGAAGACGGACAGCGGGGCGCCGCCGGAGAGGGAGGCGAGCTTCCACGGCGCCGACCTGCCCTGAGCCGACCGCGTCAGGGGCAGGGCCGAAGCCCCGTCCTCGTCCGCGAGTTGCCAGCCCTCGCCGGTCGGCACCGGTATCGCCGAGCTGAGGGTCACCGGCCAGGACTCCAGCCACGGGTCCTCGCACAGCGCACGGGAGTACGCCTGAAGGGCCTGGGTCGTGGTGCCGCCCGCCGGCGGGGTGGCGGGCAGGGCCGGGGGCCCGAACTGCTCACCCAGCGTGGCCCGCAGCTGCCCCGCCCCGCCGTGCGGCAGCAGTTCGGCGTCGAGCACGAGACCCGTCGGCAGCGTGATCTCCGGTGCCCGCCCCGCCGCCCCGAAGGACAGCACCAGCGCGGTGCGGCCCGACTCCTGTCCGTACAGCCAGATGCGGCGGGTGGTGACCTTGCTGTCCGCCTGGTCGTGCTGCGCGAGGACCAGCCAGCGGTCGCGGACCGCCGGACCTTCCGGTGACGAGGGCAGGCCGACCCGCGTCCGTACCGTCGTCGCCAGCGGGGCGGGCAGCCGGTCCCGGCCGAGCCAGGCCCCGTCGAGCAGGTGCAGCAGCGCGCACTCCTCCAACAGCCGCACCGGCCAGCCGGGGCCCGAGCCTGGTATCGACCCCAGTTCCCGCACCCGCGCGGCCAGTCCGGGAGCCTGCGCGTCGACCATGCGGGCCGCGGTCTCCTCCCACAGTCCGTACCCCGACCGCTCGGCCGCCGCGAGGCCGCCGTGCAGCAGGTCGGCCAGGCGCTGCTCCAGCTCTGCGGCGCCCGCGCCGATGCGGGCGGCCCTGCGCCCGGCCCTGCGGCGGGCCGCCTCCGGGTCGGCGGCCTTCGCGGCCGGTGCGTCCCCCTGTGCTGCTCCCGCCTCCTGCTTCCCGGCCCGCTCCCTGCGACCGAGCAGCCACTGCGCCGCCCAGTCCGAGGGCTCCGCCTCCCGCACCACCACCGGGTCGTCCGCCGCCCAGAGCAGCAGCAGCCCCAACGCGTGCTTGCAGGGGAACTTCCTGCTCGGACAGCTGCACCGGGACGCCACCGCGGCCCCCGCCAGATCGACGGCGGTCCGGTACGGCGTGCTGCCGCTGCCCTTGCACAGGCCCCACAGCGTGCCCGCGCCGTCGCTCCCCGCGTCCGACCACGGCCCGGCGCTGCCGAGCCTGCTTCCCGCTTTGCGTGAGGCGGCGTCAGGAGCCAGTGCCAGCACCTGATCCGCCGTCCAGCGCACCCCCAGCTGATTCATGTCTCCGAAGGTAGAGGCCCCCACTGACAATGGCTCTGACCAGCGGCTCCGCCCGGGTAACCGCTTGACTTTGCCTACCCTTTGCGCTTTGGTGCGGTCCTCAACACTTCCTGATCCGGGGGGATCCGTCAGATGAACCGCACCATCCGCTCCGTTGTTTGTGCCGCAGCCGTCACCGGTCTCGTGTTCGGCCTCGGCGCCTGTTCCGAGGTGGAGAAGGCCGTCAAGGCCGGCGCGTCCGAGGGGGCCGAGAAGGCCGCGGACGAACTGCTCGACAAGCCCTACGAGGTGACGTACGAGGTCACCGGCAAGGACGTCGAGACCATCGACTACACCGCCGGTTCGGGTACGGACCCCGCGGCCGCGACGGCGAAGGACAAGAAGCCCGTACTCCCGTGGAAGAAGACGGTCACGCTGAACGGCGCGACGCCGCCGTCCGTCATGCCGAACATGGTCGACGTGCTCAAGGCCGACCCCGACGTCACCTGCAAGGTCAGCTACCAGGGCAAGGTGCTCAAGGAGGCCAAGGGTGTGGCGGCCGCGAGCGGCGGCTGCATCGCCATGGCCCCCCTGGAGAGGTGACGGCGAAGTCGCGCCGCGGGTCCACCAATTGGGGTCTGACCTGCGGCGCGGCTTGATTGTCAGTGGCATGGTGCACGGTGGAACCACATCCGGGAAATCTGGAGGGGGATTCCATGACCACGCCTGCAACCGACACCGCCCACATCTCCGAGACCGGTGCGGCGGACGCCTCCGAGGCCCTTCGCCCGCACGCCGAGGACGCGTTCGCCGAGGAGCTGAAGGCGCTCGCCGCGGCCGACGACCGGCCGCGGCCCGCCCGCTGGCGGCTCTCGCCGTGGGCCGTGGCCACCTATCTGCTCGGCGGCAGCCTGCCCGACGGCACGCTGATCACCCCGAAGTACGTGGGTCCGCGCCGCATCGTCGAGGTCGCCGTCAGCACGCTCGCCACCGACCGCGCCCTGCTGCTGCTCGGCGTGCCGGGCACCGCCAAGACCTGGGTCTCCGAGCACCTGGCCGCCGCGGTCAGCGGCGACTCCACCCTCCTCGTACAAGGCACGGCCGGCACGCCCGAGGAGGCCATCAGGTACGGGTGGAACTACGCACAGCTTCTTGCCCACGGCCCCAGCCGCGACGCCCTGGTGCCGAGCCCCGTCATGCGGGCCATGACCGAGGGCATGACCGCCCGGGTCGAGGAGCTGACCCGCATACCGGCGGACGTGCAGGACTCCCTGATCACGATCCTGTCGGAGAAGACGCTGCCCGTCCCCGAGCTGGGCCAGGAGTGCCAGGCCGTCTCCGGCTTCAACCTGATCGCCACCGCCAACGACCGCGACCGCGGGGTCAACGACCTCTCCAGCGCGCTGCGCCGCCGGTTCAACACGGTGGTGCTGCCGCTTCCCGCGACCCCGCAGGACGAGGTCGACATCGTGTCGCGTCGGGTCGAGCAGCTGGGCCGCTCCCTCGACCTGCCGGGCGGCGGCGACGCCATCGACGAGATCCGCCGCGTCGTCACGGTCTTCCGCGAGCTGCGCTCGGGAGTCACCGCCGACGGGCGGACGAAACTCAAGTCCCCGTCCGGCACGCTGTCCACGGCCGAGGCGATCTCCGTCGTCACCAACGGGCTCGCCCTGGCCGCCCACTTCGGTGACGGGGTGCTGCGGTCCGGTGACGTCGCCGCGGGCATCCTCGGCGCGGTCGTCCGTGACCCGGCGGCGGACCGGGTGATCTGGCAGGAGTACCTGGAGACGGTCGTCCGCGAGCGGGACGGCTGGAAGGACTTCTACCGTGCCTGCCGCGAGGTGACCGCGTGACGACCGTCGCGGCTGTGGCAGCCGCCACCGTGCAACCCCCGGGGCGGCCCGGCCCGCACACCACCGAGCGGGACGGGGCGGGCCGAAGCGGTTCGGTGCCGCCCGGCCCCTGGCTGCTGGGGGTCCGCCACCACGGGCCCGGCTCGGCACGCGCGGTGCGGGACGCGCTCGACGCCACCCGGCCGCGTGTCGTCCTGGTCGAAGGGCCGCCGGAGGCGGACGCGTTGCTGCCGCTCGCCGCCGACCCGCAGATGCGACCGCCGGTCGCCCTCCTCGGGCACGTGGTGGACGACCCGGGCCGGGCGTCGTTCTGGCCGCTGGCCGAGTTCTCGCCGGAGTGGGTGGCCATCCGCTGGGCGCTGGCACACGAGGTGCCGGTCCGCTTCATCGACCTCCCGGCCGCCCACTCGCTCGCGACCCGCGAGGAGCCCGGCTCGGCAGGGTGCCATGGCGACGAGGCCCCGAACGCCGCACGGCCCCACACGGCGGGCCCCGGCGGGGAGGTCCCGAACGCGGACCCCAACACCGCGGCTCCCGGCGGCGAGATCCCCGGCGGCGAGGCCCCGGGCGCGGACCCCAACACCGGCGACCGCGGCGAAGAGGTCCCCAACGCCGTGGACCCCAATGCCGTGGACCTCAGCGGCGAGGTCCCCAACGCCGTGGACCTCAGCGGCGAGGTCCCCAACGCCGTGGACCCCAGCGGCGAGGTCCCCAACGCCGCGGACCTCGCGGTGGATCCGCTCGCCGTCCTTGCCGAGGCCGCCGGGTACGACGACCCGGAGCGCTGGTGGGAGGACGTCGTCGAGCACCGCGGCGCCCGGGAAGGCGACGCACTCGCCCCCTTCGATGCCGTCGCCGAGGCCATGGGGGCACTGCGCCAGGAGTACGGGCACGGAGGGCACCGCCGGGACCTCGTGCGGGAGGCCCACATGCGGTTGCAACTGCGCGCGGCGAGGAAGGAGTTCGGGGACGAGACCGCCGTGGTCTGCGGTGCCTGGCACGTTCCCGCGCTGGCGGGGAAGCCGCCGACCCTCGCCGCCGACCGGGCCCTCCTCAAGGGGCTGCCCAAGGTCAAGGCCGAGCTGACCTGGGTGCCCTGGACCCACCGCCGCCTCGCCCGCCGCAGCGGGTACGGGGCGGGTATCGACTCGCCCGGCTGGTACGGGCACCTCTTCGGGGCGAAGGACCGGCCGGTCGTGCGCTGGATGACCAAGGTCGCAGGACTGCTGCGCGACGAGGACCGTTTTGTCTCCTCCGCCCACGTCATCGAGGCCGTCCGGCTCGCCGAGACCCTCGCCGTGATGCGCGGCCGGCCGCTGGCGGGGCTCTCCGAGACGACCGACGCGATCAGGGCGGTGATGTGCGAGGGCTCCGACGTGCCGCTCTCGCTGGTGCACGACAAGCTGATCGTCGGCGATGTGCTCGGCGAGGTTCCGGACTCCGCGCCCGCCGTACCGCTGCAACGCGACCTCACCCGCCGTCAGCGCGCCCTGCGCCTCAAACCGGAGGCCACGGAGCGCGAGCTGGAACTCGACCTGCGCAAGGACACCGACGCCGACCGCAGCCGTCTCCTGCACCGGCTGCGCCTGCTCGACGTCGGCTGGGGCGAGGCGGCCGTTTCCCGGGGCAGCACCGGCACCTTCCGGGAGAGCTGGCGGCTGTGCTGGGAGCCGGAGTTGTCCGTGCGCGTCGCCGAGGCCGGGGTGTGGGGCACCACCGTCCTCACCGCGGCCACCGCGAAGGCGGAGTCCAGGGCCGGCTCGGCGACCGCCCTCGCCGACATCACCGCGCTCGCCGAGCAGTGCCTGCTCGCCGAACTGTCCGGCGCGCTCCCGGTGGTGATGCGTGCCCTCGCGGACCGCGCCGCCCTGGACAGCGACGTCGGTCACCTCGCGCAGGCGCTGCCCGCCCTCGCCCGCACCCTGCGCTACGGCGATGTGCGCGGCACCGGCACCGCCGGACTCGCGGAGGTCGCGGCGGGCCTCGCCGAACGGATATGTGTCGGCCTGCCGCCCGCCTGCACGGGCCTCGACGCGGACGGCGCCGCCGAGATGCGCGCCCACGTCGACGAGGTCCACGGCGCGATCGGCCTCCTCGAACCCGCGGGCGAACCCTCGGGCGGCGACGGCCGGGGGCACGACCTGCGCGTCCGCTGGGCCTCGGTGCTTCGCCGCCTCGCCGACCGGGACACCGTCGCCGGTGTCGTCCGCGGCCGGGCCGTCCGTCTCCTCCTCGACGACGGACGGCTCGACGAGGAGGACGCGGCCCGGCTCATGGGGCTCGCCCTCTCACCGGGCACCCCGCCCGCCGACGCCGCGGCCTGGATCGAGGGCTTCGTCGGAGGAGCAGCCGGCTCGGGCATGCTCCTGATCCACGACGAACGCCTCCTCGGCCTCGTCGACAGCTGGCTCACCGCGGTGTCACCGGACGCGTTCACCGATGTGCTGCCGCTGCTGCGGCGCACGTTCTCGGCGTACGAACCGGGCGTCCGCCGCACCCTCGGCGAACTGATCAGGCGCGGACCCGCACCGGCGGGCGCCGGCCACGGATCGGGCGCGGGGGAGGCCGCGGGCCCGCCAGGCTTCGGCCCCGTACTGGACGAGGAGCGCGCCGACGCCGTACTGCCCGTGCTGCGCCTGCTGCTCGGCACCGACCGACCGCACCACCAGGCCGATCACCCGGCCAACCCGCAGACCGACCACCAGGCCGACCCACGGGCCAACCCGCACACAGACCACCAGGCCGACCCGACGGGAGCCATCACCTCATGACGTCCACCACCGGCAGTACCGACCCGGCGGTCGACGAGCGGCTGCGGCGCTGGCGCATGGTGCTCGGCGGGGACGCGGCCGACGGCACGGGCCGCTCACTCACCGGGCAGGACGCCGCGATGGACGGCGCCCTCACCGCCCTCTACGGCGGCACCGGAGCCTCCCGCACCGGGCGCGGCGGTGACCGGTCCGCCGGACTCGGCGCCTCCGCGCCGGCCGTCGCCCGCTGGCTCGGGGACATCAGGACGTACTTCCCCAGCTCCGTCGTCCAGGTCATGCAGCGCGACGCGATCGACCGGCTGGGCCTGTCCGCGCTGCTCCTGGAGCCGGAGATGCTGGAGGCGGTCGAGGCGGACGTCCACCTGGTCGGCACCCTCCTCTCGCTGAACAAGGCGATGCCCGAGTCCACCAAGGAGACCGCGCGGGCCTTGGTGCGCAAGGTGGTCGAGGACCTGGAGAGGCGCCTCGCCACCCGTACCAGGGCCACGCTCACCGGAGCTCTCGACCGCAGCGCCCGGGTCAACAGGCCCCGGCACCGCGACATCGACTGGGACCGCACTATTCGCGCCAACCTGAAGAACTACCTCCCCGAGCACGGCACGATCGTGCCGGAACGGCTGATCGGTTACGGCAGGGCGTCCCAGGCGGTCAAGAAGGAGGTCGTCCTCTGCATCGACCAGTCGGGGTCGATGGCGGCGTCCGTGGTCTACGCGTCGGTGTTCGGCGCGGTACTCGCCTCGATGCGGTCGATCGAGACCAGACTCGTCGTGTTCGACACCGCGGTCGTCGACCTCACCGACCAGCTGGACGACCCGGTCGACGTGCTGTTCGGCACCCAGCTCGGCGGCGGCACCGACATCAACCGGGCGCTGGCCTACTGCCAGTCCCAGATATCGCGGCCCGCCGACACGGTCGTCGTGCTGATCAGCGACCTGTACGAAGGAGGCATCCGCAACGAGATGCTGAAGCGGGTCGCCGCGATGAAGGCCTCCGGGGTCCAGTTCGTCACGCTGCTCGCGCTGTCGGACGAAGGAGCCCCGGCCTACGACCGGGAGCACGCGGCCGCCCTCGCCGCCCTCGGCACGCCCGCCTTCGCCTGTACCCCCGACCTCTTTCCCGAGGTCATGGCCGCCGCGATCGAAAAGCGTCCGATCCCGGTACCGGACGCCGCCTGAACCCGGCGCGATCGGACGGGAGCGGACGTGTTCGGACACTGCGTGACACCGATCATGGCTCTGCGTGGCACTCTGTGACAGGTATCACCGCTCAGGTGTGACCTGCGATTTAGGGACCCACGTCCGGCGGGGATAACCTGCGAGACGGACATGCCGCGTACCGGACACCGTGTACGCCTCCCTTGTGACAGCGCCGTCACGTTGCCTTCGCGGCACGCCCATCGCATTGAACGCAACGCGATCACCAGAACCCGCGATCTTCAGAAAAGGGACGGACGCGCGTGGACCTGTTCGAGTACCAGGCGAGGGACCTCTTCGCCAAGCACGGTGTACCGGTGCTGGCCGGTGAAGTCATTGACACGCCTGAGGCGGCGCGCAAGGCCACTGAGGAGATGGGCGGCAAGTCCGTCGTCAAGGCTCAGGTGAAGGTCGGCGGCCGTGGCAAGGCCGGCGGCGTGAAGCTCGCCGCGAACCCGGACGAGGCCGTCGCCCGTGCGACGGACATCCTCGGCATGGACATCAAGGGCCACACGGTCCACAAGGTGATGATCGCCGAGCTGTCCCCGGAGATCGAGGCCGAGTACTACGTCTCGTACCTCCTCGACCGCACCAACCGCACCTTCCTGGCCATGGCCTCGGTGCAGGGCGGCATGGACATCGAGGAGGTCGCGGCCAACAGCCCCGAGGACCTCGCGAAGGTCCCGGTCAACGCCAACGACGGCGTCACCATCGAGAAGGCCCGCGAGATCGTCGCCCAGGCGAAGTTCCCGGCCGACGTCGCCGAGGGTGTCGCCGAGGTCCTGGTGACGCTGTGGGACACCTTCGTCGCCGAGGACGCCCTCCTCGTCGAGGTCAACCCGCTGGTGAAGACCAAGGACGGCCGGATCCTCGCCCTGGACGGAAAGGTGTCCCTCGACGAGAACGCCGACTTCCGCCAGGCCGACCACGAGGCCCTTGAGGACAAGGACGCAGCCAACCCGCTCGAGGCTGCCGCCAAGGCCAAGAACCTCAACTACGTCAAGCTGGACGGCGAGGTCGGCATCATCGGCAACGGCGCGGGGCTCGTCATGAGCACCCTCGACGTGGTCGCGTACGCCGGTGAGAACCACGGCAACGTCAAGCCCGCCAACTTCCTCGACATCGGTGGCGGCGCCTCCGCCGAGGTCATGGCGAACGGCCTGGAGATCATCCTCGGCGACCCGGACGTCAAGTCCGTGTTCGTCAACGTCTTCGGTGGCATCACCGCCTGTGACGAGGTCGCCAACGGCATCGTGCAGGCCCTGGAGCTGCTCAAGTCGAAGGGTGAGGAAGTCACCAAGCCCCTCGTTGTCCGTCTCGACGGCAACAACGCGGAGCTGGGTCGCAAGATCCTCTCCGACGCCAACCACCCGCTCGTACAGCGCGTGGACACCATGGACGGCGCGGCCGACAAGGCCGCCGAGCTCGCCGCAGCTGCGAAGTAAGGAAGAGGGACTCCAAACACCATGGCTATCTTCCTCACCAAGGACAGCAAGGTCATCGTCCAGGGCATGACCGGTGCCACGGGCATGAAGCACACCAAGCTCATGCTGGCCGACGGCACCAACATCGTCGGCGGCGTGAACCCGCGCAAGGCCGGCACGTCCGTCGACTTCGACGGCACAGAGGTCCCGGTCTTCGGCTCCGTCAAGGAAGCCATGGAGAAGACGGGCGCCGACGTGTCCGTCCTCTTCGTGCCGCCGGCCTTCTCCAAGGCCGCCGTCGTCGAGGCGATCGACGCCGAGATCCCCCTCGCCGTCGTCATCACCGAGGGCATCGCGGTGCACGACTCCGCCGCCTTCTGGTCGTACGCCTCGGCCAAGGGCAACAAGACCCGCATCATCGGCCCGAACTGCCCCGGCCTCATCACCCCGGGCCAGTCCAACGCCGGCATCATCCCGGGCGACATCACGAAGCCGGGCCGCATCGGCCTGGTCTCGAAGTCCGGCACGCTGACGTACCAGATGATGTACGAGCTCCGTGACATCGGCTTCACCACGGCCGTCGGCATCGGTGGCGACCCGGTCATCGGTACGACGCACATCGACGCGCTGGCCGCGTTCGAGGCGGACCCCGACACCGACCTGATCGTCATGATCGGCGAGATCGGCGGCGACGCCGAGGAGCGCGCGGCCGACTACATCGCGAAGAACGTCACCAAGCCGGTCGTCGGCTACGTCGCGGGCTTCACCGCCCCCGAGGGCAAGACGATGGGTCACGCGGGCGCGATCGTCTCCGGTTCGTCGGGCACCGCCCAGGCGAAGAAGGAGGCCCTTGAGGCCGCCGGCGTCAAGGTCGGCAAGACGCCGACCGAGACCGCCAAGCTGGCGCGCGCGATCCTCGCGGGCTGACAGCAGACAGTACACAGCTGACAGCTGGCAGCTGAAAGCGAGCAGCACGCCGGCGCTCGCGCCGGTCGGGCACACGCTCGCGCGGAAGGCCCGCACCCCGGAGTGGCGAACTCCAGGGGTGCGGGCCTTCCGCATGTCCGTACGGTTCAGCGGGACTGCGGTACCAGGCGCTGCGGGCCGTTCTCGGGTTCGGCGTTGAGCCTGGCGCGCAGCTGCATGTCGTACGCGCTCAGGCGCTGCGGTCCACTGTGCGCCGGTACGCCGCCGACCGGTTCGCCCGGCGGACGCGGCGCCTCGTACTGCGTCGGGGCCGTCGAGAGCGTGAACGCCGTCGCGCCGACGATCAGGGTGGTGAACGCGATGGCCGCCCGGGTCCAGAAGCGGGTCCTGCGCTCGCTCCGCCTCCGGACCGCCTCCCCCGGCGGCAGATTGTCCGCCGGCTGGGTCATGGCCAGGTTGGCGAGACGTTCCTGCAGCAGGGCGGACCGGTCTGCGGGGGCGGGGACCTCGGCCAGTTCCGGGAGCCTCTGCGCGACGACGGTACGCGCGTGCTCCAGGCGGTTCGCGGCGGCGGGGGTGCTGGCTTCGGTCTCGGCGGCGGTCTCGGGGAGGTCCAGGCCGAGGCCGTCGTAGAGGAGGAGGGTGCGGCGGTACGGAGGCGGGAGTTCGAGGAGCGCGTGGAGAAGGGCTCGGTGGCCGGGCCCGGAGCCTTGGGTGCCGGCGGGGTGGGGGGTGGTGCCGGCTGCCCCGTCGGTGGCTGTTGTGCCGGTCCGACCGCCCTTCTCGGTGCCCTCGCCCGGGGCGTCGATGCGTCTGTGCCCGCGACGCAGGCGGTGCCAGGGGGACATCGCGTACTCGTACGCCGCCGCGCGCACCCAGCCCGCCGGATCGCGGTCGGTCGCCACCTCGGGCCAGCGTTGCCAGGCGAGGTGGAAGGCGCGCTCCACCGACTCGTGGGAGAGCCGGCGCCGGCCCGTGAGCAGGTAGGCCTGGCGGACGAGGGAGGGGGCGGTGTGGGCGTAGAGGCTGTCGAAGGCCTGGGCGGGGGTGGCCTCGTGGCCGATGGACGGCTCGGCCACGAGGGCGTCGAGCTCGGCGGCGGTGGGGGCGGTGGGGGTGGCGGCGGTGTCGGCAGGGGCGGTCGGCTTTGCGTGTGTGGCCGGTGTGGCCGGTGCGGTCGGCTTGATTTGTGCGGCCTGTGCGGCCTGTGCGGCCTGTGCGGTCTGTGCGGCCCTGTCGGTCGGCTCCGTTTGCGCGGTCGAGTCGGGCTGTTGGGGCTGTTGGGGCTGTTGGGGCTGTGCGGCCTGTTCGGCCGGTTCGTGGAGCAGGGGGTGGGGTGTCGCCGTGCGAACCGGGGTGGCTTCGCCCCTGGTGGCGATCTCCTCGTCGATGCCGGCCAACAGGCGTGCGTAGACCTCACGCTTACGCCCCCGCGGGCTGGTGCGGCCCGTCTCCCAGGAACGGACCGTCTCCCGCGTCACGCCGACGATCGCCGCCACCTGGTTCTGTGACAGTGCTTTCGCCTCGCGGAGTCTGCGGCGATCCTTCGGGAGCGGCAGCCCGGGGGTGGCGGGGGAGGGGGTGGGTGCGGGTGAGGGAGGGGGCGTGGTCTTCGTACGGCGGTTCATGGCAGCACCTCCGTGATTCCCGCGATCCCCGTCACTCCTGCGATCCCCGCGGTTCCCGTCGTCGTATACCGGTCGAAAAAGTACATAAACGTATATTGAGCGACACGTCGGCTGTTACCCCGTTACGCGAAGTTGGCGCGTGTCGTGGGCAGCATGGCCGGGTGAACCCGAATCCAGTGACCGACCACCCGCACGAGCCCGAGGGCGAGTCCGAGGTCGAGTACGAAGCTGTGTACGAGGGCGGCGCCGGGTCTGCCGCAGGGGCGGCCGGGGTCCTCGGGGCGACCGGGGCGCAGGTGGGCCCCGGAGCTGCTGAGGGTGTCGGCGCTGCCGGGCCGGTGGAGTCCGTGGAGTCCGAAGGGGCCGCGGGGGCCGTGGGCGCCATGGGGGCCGTCGGTGCGCGGAATCGGCCGTCCGGCTTGGCCGTGTGCCTGGTGCGCGGTGGGCTGGCCGCCGGGCTGGGGCTCGCGGCGTCCGCCGTACTCGTCATGGTGCTGTGGATCAGCTCGCCCTACCCGGACGCCGGCGCCGGAGCCGCACTGCGCGTCGCCGCCGGGCTGTGGCTGCTCGCGCACGGCGCGGACCTCGTACGGTCCGACACGCTGAGCGGTGTCGCCGCGCCCGTCGGGCTGACCCCGATGCTGTGTGCCGTGCTTCCGCTCTGGCTCGCGCACCGGGCAGCGCGCGACGCCGTGGAGGACGGCGGCGACGAGGACGGCGCCGAGCCGCGGACCCCGCCCTCCGGCCGGGCCGCTTTCGGCGGCGTGACCCTCGGGTACCTCGCGGTGGCAGGCGCGGCGACCCTGTACGCGGCCGGGGGCCCGCTGCCCGCCACGCCCTGGAGCGTCGCGCTGTACCTGCCGGTCGTCGTGGCTCTCGCCGCCGGCGCCGGGGTGTGGACCGCGTACGGGCGACCGCACGGCCCGCTGCCCGGCTGGGTTCCGGAGGGCGTGCGGCGTGAGTTCGTACGCCCTCGGCTCACCACGGCGGCGCGTGCGGCCGCCGCCGGAACCGCGGTTCTGCTGGGTGGCGGGGCACTGGCCGTCGGGGCCTCACTGGTGTGGCACGCGGACCTCGCGCAGGAGTCGTTCCTGCAGCTCGCGGGGGAGTGGTCGGGCCGGTTGGCGGTACTGCTGCTGGCGCTGGCGCTGGTCCCCAACTCGGCCGTCTGGGCCGCCTCGTACGGAATCGGCACCGGCTTCGCGGTGGGTACCGACGCGCTGGTGACCCCGCTCACGGGAGCGGGCCCCGCGGTGCTGCCGCACTTCCCGCTGTTGGCCGCGATGCCGGGCCAGGGCCGGGGCACGGCCCTCAACTGGGCCGTGGTGGCCGTCCCGTTGCTCGCCGGGCTGACGGTCGCCTGGTTCACGGTACGGGTGGCCGCACCTGCGTACGTCGTACGGGAAGAGGCGTGGGGGCGGCGCAGAACCGCGGGCACGGCGGCACTGGCGGCGTTGGGCTGTGCCGTGGCGACGGCCCTGCTGGCGGCGGCGTCCGGCGGCCCCCTCGGCACGGAACGGCTGGCCGAGTTCGGGCCCGTGTGGTGGAGGGCGGGGCTGGGAGCGCTGGCGTGGCTGCTCGGGGTGGGGGTGCCGGGGGCTTTGCTGCTGAGGGGGTGGCGGGTGCGGGAGAGGTCACCGATCTGGTGGGTCCGCGGGTGGCGGGACGAGGAGGGGGAGGAGGTGGTCCGAGAGCGGGCTACCCGGGGTGGGGGTGCGCGGGGTGTGGGTGCCCGGGGTGGGGCGGCCCGGGGCGGGGCGGTCCGGGACGGGGCCGGGTCGGGTGTGGCCCAGGCCGCGTGGCATGAGAGCGGGGCCCGGGAGGTGCGGCGGGCGGCGCTCAGGGAGGCGGCTTGGGGGGCGCCGACGGTGGGGTCGGGGGGTTCGTCGCAGTCGCAGTCGCAGTCGCCGGCGCGGCCGGTGCCGTATGCAGCGGAGTCATCGCCGTTGCCACAGTTGCCGGGGGCGTCGTCCGGACTGTCGCAGCCGGCTGCGGTGGGGGTTCTGCCCGGTGGGGCGGACGGTCCTCCGGCGGTGATTGTTCCGCCGGTGCGGGGTGTCCTGCCGGACGGGGATGCGGAGTTGGGGGAGGGGGACGGAGGGGAGGAGAGGTGAGGTGCGGGTGGGCTTGCGCCTGCGGCGGGCTGTGCCCCTCCCCGCCCCTTCCCTAAACCGCTGGCCGCGGGGCGGGGGGAACCTCGGGAGGCCGGTGGGGGCCGGCGTCCCGGGCCGTGCCCGGTGCACGGCTGCGCCGCGCGTCCTCAAACGCCGGACGGGCTGAGGTGGTCCGACGGCGCCCGTGCACGGCTACGCTGCGCGTCCTCAGTCGCCGGACGGGCTGAAGTAGGTCCGGACGCCCGGTGCACGGCTGCGCCGCGCGTCCTCAAACGCCGGACGGGCTGAGGTGGTCCGACGGCGCCCGTGCACGGCTGCGCCGCGCGTCCTCAAACGCCGGACGGGCTGAAGTGGCCCGGACGGGCTGAAGTGGCCCGCACGGGCTGAGGTGGTCCAACCGTCGTGGTCCCGTCCCTACTCCTTCACCCCGAACACCGGAACCAGCGACTTCGGGAGTTCATCGTTGCAGGCCACCTGGGCGGACTTCGTCAGGGAGTCCGAGACGCACGTGTAGTAATCCCGGTACACCAGTTGCACCGTGAACGTCGTCGCCACGATCAGCAGCGCCAGTACCGCCGTCACCAGACCACTCACCGCAGCAGTCGTCTGCTGCCTGGTGTTGGCCGGGGCCGCCGCGGGCTTGGCCTGGCCGCCCGTCAAGGCCGACGTCGCGTCCGGCTTCGGCTGCTTGCTGCGCAGCGCGCTGATTCCCCAGTACAGGGCCAGCGCCCCCAGCAGCAGCGAGATCTCCCGCTGGGTGAACAGGGCGAAGAAGAACGCCCACATGCCCGCCAGCAGCGCGTACCTCGCGCGGCGCTGTGCCGGGTCCGTCGGGTCCCAGCGCAGGCCCGCGCCGGGACCGCCGCCCTCGCCCCCCTCGGGGCCCTTCTGGCCGCGGCCGGTCTCGTTCGCGTCGCCCGGTCCACCGGCGCCACCGAAGCCGCTGCCGCGTCCCGGGGGCTGGCGGTCGCTCCACCTGCTGCCCCAACCGCCGCCGCCGGAACCCGCGTTGTCGGGTTCGGAGGCGTTGTCGCCCGCCGGCTTGCGCGGCGTCCAGGGCTGGTCCGGGCGACCCTCCGGCGGCGCCGCGAACGGGTTGTCATCACCGGAGGCACCGGAGGCACCGGACGTGCTGGAGGCACCGGAGGCACCGGACGTGCTGGAGGCACCGGACGTGCTGGAGGGACCGGAGGCACCGGACGTGCCCGTGGGGTCCGAGGTGCCGGAGCTCTCCGGGCCCGCGTCGGAGCCGGCATCCGAGCCCTCACCCGTGCCCCCGCCTCCGACCCCTCCCGCGCCCGGGGTCGCTTCCGTGTCCCCGCCGCCCTTGCGTTCGCGCAGCAGTGGCAGCGGCACCCGCGCCGGCCCTCCGTCGGCCGGGAGCGGCAGCAGCAGTGGGAGCGGGCGGCGGAGGAGAGCCGCGCGGCGGCGTCGGTCCGTCATCTGGTGAACGTCTTCCCCTCGGACCCTCCGGCGCGGAAGGTCGTATGTCGTGTGGAATTCCGCGCCTGTGGCCGACCTGTTGTCGGCCCCGTACGGAGCCGGGGCGGAGTCCTGCCCTGACGCTACCTTCCGCGCGTGCACCCGTCCCGTGGGGGCGGCCCGGTGTGCCGGTATCGTTGCGAGCGGTCGGCGCCTTCGTAGGGTCCCCCGTACGGCGGGGTGTGCTTCGTTCGTACGACCACACAAACCGCACGAGCCGCGAGAAAGAGACCCGCCGTGGCCTCCCCGCCCCCCTCCGCACCCCTTCTCCCGCCTGTTCTCCCGCCCGTCGACGGGCGGCCCGCCCGTCTGGTGGTCCTCGTCTCGGGCTCTGGTACGAATCTCCAAGCGCTGCTCGACGCCATCGCGGCGGACGACGGCTACGGGGCACAGATCGTCGCGGTCGGCGCCGATCGCGACTCCATCGCCGGGCTGGAGCGGGCCGGGCGGGCCCGCATCCCCACCTTCGTCCGCAAGGTGAAGGACCACGGGACGCGGCAGGAGTGGGACGCGGCGCTGACCGAGGCCATCGCCGCGTACGAGCCCGATCTCGTGGTGTCCGCGGGGTTCATGAAGATCCTGGGGGAGCAGTTCCTCGCCCGGTTCGGCGGCCGGTGCGTCAACACGCACCCCGCTCTGCTGCCCAGTTTTCCCGGTGCCCACGGCGTCCGTGACGCCCTCGCGTACGGCGCGAAGGTCACCGGTTGCACGGTCCACTTCGTCGACGACGGCGTCGACACCGGCCCGATCATCGCCCAGGGCGTGGTCGAGGTCCGCGATGAGGACGACGAATCCGCTCTCCATGAGCGGATCAAGGAAGTCGAGCGCACGCTGCTCGTCGAGGTCGTGGGGCGTCTGGCCCGACACGGCTACCGCATAGAGGGACGAAAGGTACGAATTCGTGAGCACGGTGCTTAAGCCCATCCGTCGCGCGCTGATCAGCGTCTACGACAAGACCGGTCTTGAGGAGCTCGCCCAGGGCCTCCACGCGGCGGGCGTCGAGCTGGTGTCGACCGGCTCCACCGCCGCGAGGATCGCCGCCGCCGGGGTGCCCGTCACCAAGGTCGAGGAGCTCACCGGCTTCCCCGAGTGCCTGGACGGCCGGGTCAAGACCCTGCACCCGCGCGTGCACGCCGGCATCCTCGCCGACCTGCGCCTTGAGGACCACCGCCGCCAGCTCGACGAGCTGGAGATCCAGCCCTTCGACCTGGTGGTCGTCAACCTCTACCCGTTCAGCCAGACCGTCGCCTCGGGTGCGTCGCCCGACGAGTGCGTCGAGCAGATCGACATCGGCGGCCCCTCGATGGTTCGCGCCGCCGCCAAGAACCACCCGTCGGTCGCCGTCGTCACCAGCCCGGCGCGGTACGCGGACGTCCTGGCCGCCGTGCGGGACGGCGGGTTCGACCTCACCGCCCGCACGCGCCTCGCCGGCGAGGCCTTCCAGCACACCGCCGCGTACGACGTGGCCGTGGCGGGCTGGTTCGCGGAAGCCCGTGGCGGAGCCACTGATGAGCACGGCGCCGCCGCCGACGACTCCGGCTTTCCCGACTTCATCGGGCAGACCTACACCCGTAAGAACGTGCTCCGGTACGGCGAGAACCCGCACCAGGGCGCCGCGCTCTACGTCAACGGCAACGGCGGTCTCGCCGAGGCCGAGCAGCTGCACGGCAAGGAGATGAGCTACAACAACTTCACCGACACGGACGCCGCCCGCCGCGCCGCCTACGACCACACCGAGCCCTGCGTCGCGATCATCAAGCACGCCAACCCGTGTGGCATCGCGGTCGGGGACGACGTGGCAGAGGCCCACCGCAAGGCCCACGACTGCGACCCGCTCTCGGCCTTCGGCGGCGTGATCGCCGTCAACCGCCCGGTCTCCGTCGCCATGGCCGAGCAGGTCGCGAAGATCTTCACCGAGGTCATCGTCGCCCCGGCCTACGAGGACGGAGCCGTCGAGATCCTCGCCGGCAAGAAGAACATCCGCGTGCTGCGCTGTGCCGACGCCCCGGCCGGCCGCGTCGAGGTCAAGCCGATCGACGGCGGCGCGCTCCTCCAGGTCACCGACCGCCTCCAGGCGGACGGCGACGACCCGCGGAACTGGACGCTCGCCACCGGAGAGGCGCTCGGCGAGGCGGAGCTGGCCGAGCTCGCCTTCGCCTGGAAGGCCTCGCGCGCCGTGAAGTCCAACGCGATCCTGCTCGCCAAGGGCGGCGCATCCGTCGGCGTCGGCATGGGCCAGGTCAACCGCGTCGACTCCGCGAAGCTCGCCGTGGAGCGGGCCGGCGAGGAGCGGGCCCGCGGCGCGTACGCCGCGTCCGACGCCTTCTTCCCGTTCCCCGACGGGCTGGAGATCCTGCTGGAGGCCGGCGTCAAGGCCGTGGTCCAGCCGGGCGGTTCGGTACGTGACGAGCTGGTCGTCGAGGCCGCGAAGAAGGCGGGCGCGACCATGTACTTCACCGGTACGCGTCACTTCTTCCACTGACACCGCTGACGGCCGGGCCGCTCGTGCCCGGCCGCCGTGCCCGCCGCACGTGTGACGGAAGCCGTGCCCTCCCCCGAGGAGCACGGCTTCCGTCATGTACGGGTGTGCGGGTGTGCGGGTGCGGTCCGTCAGCAGCGCGGCAGCCCCGGGATCGGCTCCCAGTCGCCGCCCTTGCTGAACGCGGTGGCGCTCACCCAGACGTTCTTGTTGCCCTTGTCGTCGTCGGTCCTCGCCCACCAGTCGTTCTTGTTGTTCGCCTCGTCCTGGTGCGGCTGGCCCTTCGCCTGGCAGTAGAAGTAGTTGCTGCCCGCGTAGAGGACGCCCTTCTTGACGGCGGCGGTGGTCGGGGACGCGTAGCTGTACGCGTCGCGCCAGGTGTTGAAGTAGTACTTCCCCTGGATCTGGACCTGGGGCTGGGACTGCGGCTGGGACTGCGGCTGGGAATGCGGCTGGGCCAGGGACCGGGAAGCGGCGGCCGGGGCTGCCTCGGCCGGGGTGCCGGCCTGGGCGGTGCCCGGCGCCAGCAGTACCGCGGCCCCCGCGACCGTGGCACCGAAAGCGATGAACGTGGAACGGGTCCTGCGCATGGAATCCCCCTGTGAGGTACGAGAGCTGGTCCTCGTGCCGCCGCTCTCGGCGGCACACCAGAACCATCCCGCCGCGGCCCGCGCCCCGGTACCTCAGAAGACTCAGGGTGCCTGGCCGCCCGACCCGGCGTACTCCTTGAGGTAGTGCGCGACCTTGTCCGCGTGGGGGCGGAGCTTCGCCGGCGCTCCGCCCCACTCGTTGACCCTGCGGGCTGACGACCGGTGCGCGAGGGCGCCCGCGACCTGGGTGGAGACGTTCAGGCCGGGCCACAGCTCCGGGGTGATGGCGCACAGATAGCGCCCCAGCGCCGGAATGGACTGCTCCGGCGGGAACGGCGGCTTCGGATTCCCGGTCGCGGGGCGTTCGTTGCTGCGCAACCAGTACCGCACCACCCGGGGCGTCCAGCGGGCGATGCCGAACTCGTCGTTGGCCGGGTCGGAGAGATCGGGGTCGAAGTCGCTCTCCACCTTCAGGATCGCCGCGATCTGCGCGGGCGTGACGTCCTTCTCGCCGCACTGGTGCGCCGAGTCGACGATCAGCTTCCGGTACGCCACCGGCACGTCCTTGTCGGTGGCCAGCTCCGCCGCCCCGTACTCCGCCGCCGGGACCGTCCCGTCGCCGCGCAGAGCCAGGAAGCCCAGTGACGCTCCCGCCAGGAGTACCGCGAGCGCGGCCCCCCACAGCGTGCGCACGGCACGCCGCGAACGGGGGCGCAGCCGGGGCAGCCTGGGCGAGGGCGACGAGTCGGTCACCGCCTCGATACGGCGCAGGAGCGCGGCGGCGGTGTGCGCGGAGCGTTCCTCGTGCGTACGGGCCAGGCAGTCGGTGACGATCGGGCGCCACGGTGCGGGGAGCCCGGGGTCGAGGTGCAGGTCCGCGTCCCCGCGCGCGTAGCTCAGCAGGGCCTCCGAGCGGGCGGCCGGGCCGCCGCCGCTGCCGCCCCCGCCGGGCAGCGGCGCCTTCCCGGTCAGCACCAGATGGGCGAGCACGCCGAACGCCCAGACGTCCGTGGTCGGTCTGACCTGCCGCCCGTGGTCGCTGATCTCCGACCACAGCAGCTCGGGCGGTGTGTAGTCGGGGGTGGCGAAGGCGGGTGCGTAGGCGTGGGTGCCGTCCATCTCGGCGGCCAGGTTGAAGTCACCGAGGCGGACCGTGCCGTCCGCCATCAGCAGGACGTTGCCCGGCTTGAGGTCACCGTGCACCCAGCCCGCGTGGTGCAGTTGGTGTATTCCCTCGCAGACCTGCGCCAGGAGGACCGGGCCCGCGGCGGGCACCGGCTCCCTGGCGAGCAGTGCGTCCAGCGAGCCCTCCGCGCGTTCCAGTACGAGGACGGTCGCGCCGTCCAGCTCCGGCCGCGCCGGGTCGTCCACCGTCAGCGCCTCGTACATCCGGATCAGCCGTGGCCGGGACAGCTTGCGGTGCATCGCCAGCTCACGCTGGGAGAGCTCGCGCAGATGGTTCAGCTGACGCGGGGTGCGGGTGCCGGTGGGCAGGAACTTGAGCGCCGCCTCGGCGGGCAGCCCGGCCGGCGCCCCGGACGTCCGCACGGCCGCGTACACACTGCCGAACGCCCCGGCGGCGAGCGGTTCACGCACCTGCCAGCAGCCGACCCGGTAACCGGCCGGCACCCGGACGGCGAACGGCGCGCTCACCGCGGGTCCAACTCCCGTTCCAGCAGCGCCAGATCGCATTCCCGTACGAGATCGAAGCGCAGCGCGAGCGAGACCAGGGACTCCTTCTTGCCGTTGCGGCGTGGCCCGCAGTCCGCCGCTTCGGGGGGCTGCTTGAGGCGGAGCTTCACCGCGAGGTAGTCGATGTTCCACTGCACGGCGGTACGGGACGCGGCGCGCCAGCCCGGCCGCAGCCGCTCCACCACCTGGTCGGTGGTCGGCAGCGGCGCGTGCGGCTCACCGCGCAGCCGGGGCTCGCACAGCGCCGCCAGGACGGCGAAGTACCGCTTCGTACGGTCCAGGGCGAACGCAGGAGCGGTGCGCGCGCCCTCAGGGGAGGAGTCGCCCGACACGTAGTCGTGGCGCGGCGCCCACACCTCGAAGCCGAGCAGTTCTCCGGCGGCGGGCAGTACCACCCGCGAGAACTCGAACGGCACGGGGGCGTCCAGCCTGCCGGGTGCGACCTTGAGGTGCTCGCCGGCGCCCTCCGGGTTCTCGACCACGTACGTCTGCCGGGCGCTGAGGTTGCTGAGTGTCCAGAAGGCGCCGCTCGCCCTGATCTCCCCCGCGGTACGGGAGATTCCGTCGTGCCGGAGGGTGAGGTGCCGGGTGGCCGGGTCCGGCGGTGGTGTACGGCCGAAGCGCAGGGTCTCACCAGGCGCGAGTCTGAACTGCCCCTCGGGACCCGCACATTGCGCGGGAACCACGATGATGCTGTACATGCTGCACACCCTCCCCTGCCAACCTCCGCCAGATTAAGGAGAGATTCGGTACGCGAGAAAGGCGTAAGGCCGCCAATTCCCCGGAAAGAGTGGGGAACTGACGGCCTCGGAAGAAGTGCGCGCCGGAGCGTTTACTTCTTGATGACGATGGTGCCGCCGGCGCGGTCGTGCCAGCCCTGGAGCTTGCCCGAGTTGTCGAAGAACGGGGAGAGGTAGACCAGGATGGCGCCGATGTAGCAGAGGAAAGCGCCGACCATCGGAATGATCCAGCGGATGAAGCCCGCACCGAGGCCGGGGGCCTGGCCGGTGTTCTCCTTGACGACCTTGACACCGAGGACCATCTTGCCGAGGGTCGCGCCCCAGATGGAGACCATCAGCCATTCGTAGAGCAGCGTGATGAGGAAGAGGACGGCCATCGCGGCGAACAGCGTGGCGACGATGCCGGCGCTCGCGTCGTTGATGCAGGACTCGTAGCCCGGGTCCATGTAGGTGCCGCACTCGTCGACGCTCTTCGAGGCACCGAACATGCCCGCGACGCCGATGGCGGTGAAGATGCCGTAGACGATGCCGATCGCCACGCCGTCGAGCAGGCGCGCGCCCAAGCGGCGTCCCATCGTGGCGAGTTCGACGGTGCCCAGACCCGCGACGTTGATGTAACCGTTGTTGGCCTGAAGGGTGCCACCGGGGCCCGGGGGCATCTGGCCGGGCTGCTGCGGGTAGCCGTAGCCCTGCTGCGGCACGCCCTGCGGGGCCTGCTGCGGGTAGCCGTACCCGGGCTGGCCCTGCGGCGGCTGCTGCGGGTAGCCGTAACCGGGCTGACCCTGCGGGGGCTGCTGCGGCTGGCCCTGGGGCTGGCCGTACGGGTTGTTGGGGTCGCCGAAGCTCACGTGCGATTCCTCCGTTGGTGGTGCTGGGGACGATGCGGTCCGAGCGGAGGAAGTTACGTGTAACGAGCGGTGTGCCCCCCTGCGCCGCCGCGGAACTGCGCGCCACATCGTCGTATTACCGTCGGCTTTTTGTCCAGCCGGATTCAGTAGGCGTTGTCAAGGTGCAACGTTTGATTCCGGCCGGTGACAAAGCGCGGTCCGGCCGGGAACGGCCCAAGTGGAACCTCACCCCCGTCATCCGCGAGGATGGGGTCATGACTGCCCAGATTCTCGACGGCAAGGCCACCGCAGCCGCGATCAAGACCGAACTCACCGGCCGCGTGGCGGCCCTCAAGAGCCGGGGAATCACTCCCGGGCTCGGCACCCTGCTGGTCGGCGACGACCCGGGCAGCAAGTGGTACGTCGCGGGCAAGCACCGCGACTGCGCCCAGGTCGGCATCGCCTCGCTCCAGCGCGAACTGCCCGGGACCGCCTCCCAGGAGGAGATCGAGGCAGTCGTACGGGAGCTCAACGAGGACCCCGCCTGCACCGGCTACATCGTCCAACTCCCGCTCCCCAAGGGCATCGACACCAACCGCGTCCTGGAACTGATGGACCCGGCCAAGGACGCCGACGGCCTGCACCCGATGAGCCTGGGCCGCCTGGTCATCGGCGAGCCGGGCCCGCTGCCCTGCACCCCGTACGGCATCGTGCAGCTGCTCCGCCACCACGGGGTGGAGATCGCGGGCGCCCACGTGGTCGTCGTCGGCCGCGGCATCACCATCGGCCGTCCGATGCCGCTGGTCCTCACCCGCAAGTCCGAGAACGCGACCGTCACCCAGTGCCACACCGGCACCCGGGACCTCTCCTCCCACCTGCGCCAGGCCGACATCATCGTGGCCGCGGCCGGCGTCCCGCACCTGATCAAGCCCGAGGACGTCAAGCCCGGTGCGGCCGTCCTGGACGTCGGCGTCAGCCGTGACGAGAACGGCAAGATCGTCGGCGACGTGCACCCCGGTGTGGCCGAGATCGCGGGCTGGGTCGCCCCCAACCCCGGCGGGGTGGGGCCGATGACCCGTGCCCAGCTCCTGGTCAACGTCGTTGAGGCCGCCGAGCGCGCGGCCGACGTCGACGCGGGCTGACCGGGCGATCCGGCCGGGATTCGTAGGGAAGAGGGAGCGACACCATGGGCGGCAAGGCAGCGGACGACCGTACGGGCGCGGGCACGGGCCCCGAGCCGTACCTGCGGGACGCCCAGCAGGGACGGGCCGGGGCGCCGGCCGCGGGCGCGGAGGCGGACGCGGGCGTGGAGGCGGACGTGAAGCCTGTCACCACGGAGCCGGGGCGCGGCCCTGCGCAGGAGGCGGAGCCCTCGGGGGAGCCGGAGACCTCGGGGGAGCGGGGTCGCGGGCCCGAGCTCGCGCCGAAGCCGGAGCCCACTGCCTCGCCCGAGCCGGAGCTCTCGCCGACGCCGGTGCCCACCGCCTCGCCCTCGCCGGAGCCCACCCCCTCGCCGGTGCCCACCCCCTCGCCCGAGCCGGAGCCCTCGCCGGAGCCCGAGTTCGGGACGTCCCTCCCGGTGGACGCCAGCGGGGAGCCCGTCGCCAAGGGGGTGGTCAGTGCGCCCGGACCCGACGGCCCCGTGCGCACCACCCGTCGCTTCCCTCTCTTCACCCGGGACACCGCCCGCCCCGAGGGCGGCGGCCGGGCGGCGGGCGGGGACGCACCCGCGCCCGCCAGGCAGTGGCCGCTACTCACCGTCCTGGCGGCGACCGGACTCGGACTGGTGCTGGTCGCGGTCGACGCGTTCAGCATCGGTTTCCGGCTCGGCACGGTCCTGATCGGGCTCGCGCTGCTGGCGGGCGCGGTCATGCGCTGGGTGCTGCCCTCGGTCGGCATGCTCGCCGTCCGCTCACGCTTCACCGACATCGTGACGTACGGGATTCTCGGCCTGTCCATCACGATGCTGGCGATGATGACGCAGCCGGATCCCTGGCTGAATCTCCCGGTCCTGGAGTCGGCGGTCCGCCTGGTGCGCTGACGGGCCGATGTGTGCCGTGCCACAGAAAGGGGCCGGAGGGAACTATTCCGGGTGTGGCACCGTCTTGCGCTGCGGTGCCGCCGGACCGAACGACCAGGGCTCGGCAATCCGCACACAGCAACGATGGGACACTGGTACGGGCGATCGGAACGGGAGCGCGCAACGGAGTGCGCCGCGGGTCCGAATTGCTCCCGTGCGCTCCCGCTCCAGGAACCGAGATCCTGGCTTCGCGCTTCCCTCTGGGTACGCCTGCTCCGCAAGGGCATGGGACCGAAGGGGGAATGGGCAGGGGGCAGGAAAAAGAGCGCGGGGCACATCAGGAACGTACGGGGGGACAAGGGGGAAGCAATGCCTCGTTGGAAAGCGCTGCCGGAGGGACTCGACCCGCAGGTCAGGGAGTTCGCCAACCAGCTGCGCAGGCTCGTGGACCGCAGCGGCCTGAGCGTCGCGGCCGTCGCGGACCGCACCGGGTACAGCAAGACGTCCTGGGAGCGCTATCTCAATGGACGGCTGCTCGCGCCCAAGGGTGCGGTCGTCGCGCTGTCCGAGGTGACCGGGACCAACCCCGTCCACCTCACCACCATGTGGGAACTCGCGGAGCGCGCCTGGAGCCGTTCCGAGATGCGCCACGACATGACGATGGAGGCCATCCGGATCTCCCAGGCGCGCGCCGCGCTCGGTGAGTTCGGGCAGCCCGCGGGGAAGAACGCGAAGGCGCCGCGCAAGCAGGGCAGCGCCGCCGCCGCGCCCTCGCGTCCCGGTTCCGCTTCCGGGCCCGGCGCGGCGTCGCGGGGCGCGGATCCGGAGCTGACCGACACCGGTCAGCAGCGGCGTGCCGCGAGGCCCGCGAGCAACGACGCGTTCGACATGACCACCAACCTGAAGATCCCGAGCGAGCTGACGCAGCGCACCGGACCGGGCGCGTCCGCCCCTGCCCGCCCCGGGGCCGGCCGTCCCGCGACGGGTGCTCCGGCAGCGGGCCGTCCCGCGCCGGGCCGCCCCGAGCACGAGCGGGACTTCGCGAGCGACTTCGAGCGCGGTTTCAGTCAGGGCCAGAGCTACAACAACCCGCCGGCCCCGGCTTCCTCCGGACGTTCCGCTTCCGCCCCGGCGGGGTCGGGCGGCGGTCACGGCCGCCCCGCCTCGCCCCCGTCGCCGCATCAGCCGTCGCACGACTCCGCGCCGGACCGTCAGCGCCAGCGGCGGAAGCTGACGATGTTCCTGGCGGGTGTCGTCGGTGCGCTGCTGGTGATCGTCGCCGCGGTCCTGCTGACCGGCGGGGACGACAAGGACAAGGAGCCCGAGGCGGGCAGGACGCCGGCCGCGACGCAGTCCGACGCCCCCGCGCCGAAGCTCCCCGCCGGGGTCAAGTGCAACGGCAAGGCGTGCGACGGCAAGGACCCCGAGGCGATGGGCTGCGGCGGCGAGTACGCCACCACGACCGCCCGCGGGAAGGTCGGCGTCGCGAACATCGAGGTCCGCTACAGCAAGACCTGCGGCGCGGCCTGGGCCCGAATCACCGGCGCAGGTTCCGGCGACAAGGTGACCGTCTCGTCGGACGCGTCGGCGGCCGGGCAGAACGGTGTCGTCGGCGCCGACACGGACGCCTACACCGAGATGGTGGAGGCGGCCACGGCGGACGAGGCGAAGGCCTGCGCGACGCTGGCGTCCGGCACGAAGGGCTGCACGGTCCCGGAGTGACCGAAGTACGTGAAGCGTCCGGAGTGACCGAAGTACGTGAAGCGTCCGGAGTAACCGAAGCATTTGAGGTGTCCGGAGTGACCGGCGCAGGGTGACCGGCCGGAAATTCCGCAAGACACGGAGCAAGTCACGGGAATGTCCGCCGCCCTCCGGGGCAGACGGAAGCTATCCCCCCACGGGTGTACGCCAGCCCGAGACGGCCGTTCGCGCTTCTCCTCCCTCTGCGCGGGCGGCCATCGGCGTGTCCGGGCCCGGGTCGCGCGGAGTCCCGGGACCCGCGGGGCGCCCGCCGTGGTGTGCGCCGTCCCACACGGACCCGGGGATCGGGCCCGTCCCCGGCGCGATAGCCTGACGGACGGACATCTCTCCATATCGAGATATCCCGCACAAGGGGCAGGGACCCCCGCCACTTCGCTTGTCTTACGGAGATCGCCATGACCCGCACTCCCGTGAATGTCACCGTCACCGGCGCGGCCGGACAGATCGGCTACGCGCTGCTCTTCCGCATCGCCTCCGGTCACCTGCTCGGCCAGGACGTGCCGGTCAAGCTGCGTCTCCTGGAGATCCCGCAGGGCCTGAAGGCCGCTGAGGGCACCGCCATGGAGCTCGACGACTGCGCCTTCCCGCTGCTCCAGGGCATCGAGATCACCGACGACCCGAACGTCGGCTTCGACGGCGCCAACGTCGCGCTGCTCGTCGGCGCCCGCCCCCGTACCAAGGGCATGGAGCGCGGCGACCTGCTCTCCGCCAACGGCGGCATCTTCAAGCCCCAGGGCAAGGCCATCAACGACAACGCCGCGGACGACATCCGCGTCCTCGTCGTCGGCAACCCGGCCAACACCAACGCGCTCATCGCGCAGGCCGCCGCCCCTGACGTACCGGCCGAGCGCTTCACCGCGATGACCCGCCTGGACCACAACCGCGCGCTCTCGCAGCTCTCGAAGAAGACCGGCACGCCGGTCTCCGAGCTGAAGAAGCTCACGATCTGGGGCAACCACTCGGCCACCCAGTACCCGGACATCTTCCACGCCGAGGTCGCCGGCAAGAACGCCGCCGAGGTCGTCAACGACGAGGCATGGCTGGCCGACACCTTCATCCCGACCGTCGCCAAGCGCGGCGCCGCCATCATCGAGGCCCGTGGCGCGTCCTCGGCCGCCTCCGCCGCCAACGCCGCCATCGACCACGTGCACACCTGGGTCAACGGCACGGCCGCCGGCGACTGGACCTCGATGGGCATCCCCTCGGACGGCTCCTACGGCGTCCCCGAGGGCCTCATCTCGTCCTTCCCGGTCACCTGCACGGACGGCAAGTACGAGATCGTCCAGGGCCTGGAGATCAACGACTTCTCCCGCACGCGCATCGACGCGTCGGTCCAGGAACTCAAGGAAGAGCGCGACGCGGTGCGCGAGCTCGGCCTGATCTGACCCGAAGCACGCAAGGAGCCCCCGGCAGCACGACCGCCGGGGGCTCTTCGCGTGCCGCGCGCCGGCGCTTCGTACGTATGACCACAAAACCACTCGTTCGGTGCCGATCAGGATCAAAGAGGTCCATCAGGGTGTGGTTCGCGACCTAGGCTGGCGCATCCCACACGCCCCACCCGGTACGTGAAGCAGCTGTGCGCGCCCGGGAGTTCACGGAGAACGAGGACCGCCCGTGACCCAGGCAACCGTCCCCCACCAGCCGTCCGACGGCAGGCACGCGCGCCCCGGGGGCAGGGCGCCGGTCGACCCCGCCCTGAGCGAGGCGTGCCGGCTGCTCTGTGTGGGGGTCTACCGGGACGGGCGGTTCCGCGAAGAGGTGATCGAGGAGCTGTACGTCCACGAGGAGCGGGTGACCGCCCCTTCGTACGGTTTCGACGCCGCGCGCGTCCTGGCGCACGCGCTGCGGGCACGGCGGCTCGAACTCGTCTGGGCGGCAGGCATGCTGGCGCTCTGGGCACTGGCGGTGACGCTTTCCGAGGGGCTGTTCCTGGCGCTGCTCGTGCCGTGCGTACTGCTGGCGCTGGCCCCGCTGATCCGGGGCTCGGCCCGACGGCCCGAGTGGGCGCGCCGGGTGCCGGCACTGCTCGTGCGCTGGTACGGACGCGGCATGTTCGGCTATGTGCTGCTGTGGCTCGTCGCGCGGGCCACAGCCGACCCGGAGGCCGGCTCCGACGGGGAGCAGAGCTGGCTCGACGCCGTCCTGGAACCCTTCCGAAGCGTGTTCGGCTGGCTCGTCGACCCCCTTGGCGGACTTGACCTCCTCGACGGCTACCAGCCGCCCCGGCTCGCCTGGCTGTCCCTGGTGTTCTTCGCGATGCTCGCCTTCGCGGTGGGCGCCCGGCGCAGGCAGTTCGCGTATGTCCTGGCCGAGGAGCTGAAGCCGGCCCGGTTCCAGGACCGCGCCCAGGACCGGGCGGAGGACGCGGAGGGATTCACCGGGCAGCGCGCGCAGCGGATGCGGCAACTGGTCGCCGTCGAGCAGGAGTCGCCGCTGATCATGTACGGGGTGGCTGACCCCTTCTGCGGAGCCGGCCGGCCGGTTCAGACCTGGGAACTCGCGGTCGAGCTGCGGCCCCGCGAGGACGCCGTCCAGCAGACCGTCGACAACCGGATGATCCTGGACCGCATCCGCCCCCTGCTGGAGGCCCTGCGCGTACCGTCGGCGCACGGCGACGCGGTCCGCGACCGGCTGCGCGAACTCTCCGTCGACGAGTGCGTGTTCATGCCCGCAGTCGACGCCCCACCGTGCGCGCAGACCCAGGGCGACCCCGGCTTCGTACGGGGCAGCCTGGCGGCGGCGGTCGAGGAGGGCGGTGAGACCCGGCGCCACTTCCTGCGGATCCGGGTCGGCGGCTGGGGCGAGGAGGTCGTGGTCACCGTCTTCGTCCGGGTGCACACGCAGGGCGGGATGCTGATGCTGGAGATCGCCCCGCACGTGCTCTCGCCGGTGCGACGCCAGTTCCGCGTCGCGGAGCGCTCCGCCAGGCGGTACCTGGACAGCGGGGTGCCGGGACGGATCGCGGGGGCGCTCGCCTCGACCCCGGCCACCCCGGTACGGGCGCTCGTCACGCTGGTGCGCGGGCTGATCGGCGGCTGGCAGCTCCTCACCGACCGCGACGACGAGGAGCTGAGGGACGGTCCCGACCTGTCGGTACGGGAGCTGGGCGCGGCCCCGCACTTCTCCCTCTTCCAGGACATGGACGTCAGCCGGTACCTCAAGAGCATGCAGGACCGGGTCGCGGGCGGGGTGAAGGAAGCGCTGCACGCGGCCGGCTGGCAGACCGGCGAGTTCGAGCAGAAGGTCATCAACGTGTCCAACGGCGGGGTCGTCATCGGGTCCGTGACCAACAGCGCGGTGGGCGTGGGGGCGGGCGCGCACGCCGCCACCACCAACACGGCCGGGCAGCACGGGAATCCGGGCGGACACAGCCCGACGGCGACGGGGCCCGCGGGTCCCGCACAGGGAGGGAACGGCAATGGCAGGAACTGAGCTCGGCGGCGGCAGCGAGAGTGACAGCGAGAGCGAGAGTGGCGGGGGCAGCGGTCGTGGCATTGGGAGCCCCGGTGGCTCCGGGATCCCCGGCAGTCCTGGTGGCTCCGGGAGCCCCGCCGTTCCCGGGCAGAGCGTGCGTCTCGGGGTGGTGACCGGCAGCGCGCTCACCTTCGGCGCCCACTCCTCCGCGACCACGAACAACTACGCGGGCCGCGAGCCCGACCCCGCACAGCAGCAACTCCTCATCGAGGTACGGGAGCTGCGGGCGGATCTGGAACGGCTCAACCGGACAGCGCCGTTGGAGGTGCTGGACGCCGAGCTCGTCGAGACCGAGAACGAGATCACCGCCACCGGGGCTGCGACCCCCTCCCGGCTCGGCCGGCTCCTGGCCGCGTTCGCACCCGTCGAGAGCATGCTGGCGTTGTTCTCGTCCGCGACGAATCTGGGGACGACCGTCAGCGAGCTCGTCGCCGCGCTGCCGCAGGGGCCGGGGGCCTGAGCGATGAGGCACGGGGAAGAGGGCGTCGCACGGCACTGGAACGGGGAGACGCAGCAATGGGAGCCGGGCCCGCCCCCACCACCGCCGGGCGCCGCGGATCCCGCAGGCCCGCCCCCACCACCGCCGGGCGCCGTGCGTCCCGTGCCCGCACCCCCGCCGGGCGTCACGCATCCCGTGCCCGCGCCCCCGCCGGGCGTCGCGCATCCCGTGCCCGCACCCCCGCCGGGACACGCCGGTGACCGCCTGCGCCGGTGGGTTACTCCCGTCAACGTCGCCGTGATCGCGTTCGCCCTGGTCGCCGGTGCGGGCGGCACCTGGCTCGCGCTGCGGGACGACGGGGCGGCGCCGGCACGGAGCACCCCAGCGCCGCCGGTCCCGGGGAGCACCGGCGCGCCCGCCCCAGGGCCCACCTCCGCACCCACCGGCAGCGCGCCAACGCCGTCCGACGGCCGGACGGCGCCGGACACCTCCGCCGGTGCGCAAGTCACCGGCCCCGGCGGCGTGGCCTTCTCCGTGCCGTCGGGCTGGAGCGAGAGCGACAACACCGGCGCGAGCGTCTTCTACCGGAACCCGGACGCGCCGGGTACCGACTACCTCCAGTTCTGGCCGATCACCGAGCAGTACCTCGGCTCACGCGAACTCCTGGACATCACCGCCCAGTCCCACGCCCGAAGCTCCGGCTTCGAGCAGATCTCGGTGCGGGAGGTGCCGGAGGCCGGGCAGGCCGAGGCGATGGAGCTGGTCTACGAGTACGACAGCAGGCAGGCCGGAGAGCGGCTGCGGGCCGTCGAGTGGGTGTTCCGCGCCGCGAACGGCAAGCAGTACGCGTTCCTCGCCGTGGGGCCCGAGGCCGACTGGCCCCGGCAGCTCGGCCCGCTCGCCACGGCCCTGGACCAGTTCACCGCGCCGGGCGGGGAGATTCCGTAGGACCTACCTCAGATGTTGATCAATTCGGGGTTCGCCGCACGCGCCGGAGTGCAGGCTGCCAGGACGGACGTACGAACCCCTGGGAGGTCCCCGTGCCCGGCTTCTTCAGCAGGCCCGAAGTGCAGGTCGTCGCGGTGAGTGACCGCGCCGAGATCCTCGACGCCCTGCGCCGGGCGGCGGACGGCGCAGACGAGGCCGAGCGGGCGGGCCTCGCCCGCGCCCTCGCGGTCGTCGAGGCCACGCCCGCCCGCGACCCCGCCGAGCTGCGCGGCCGCTGGGCCCGCGAACGTATCGAAGCGGCCGGCATCGAGCCCAAGGCGGACTCGATCGTCGCGATCAAGGCGCTGCGCAAGGCCGAGCCCGGACTGAGCCTGGCCCAGGCCGTCGCGCTCGCCAAGGAGGCTGCGGCGACCCCGCCGCGCTGAGGGAATATCGGGCTCGATCAGGCCTTATGTCTCCTATGTAAGTGACTCATGGCACTTTCGGTTACGTAAGCGGCATGGTTTGCGCGCGCCGGGGGAGGGGTTCCGCCGCCAGTTCTGCTGGCGGAACCATCTCGGGTAACGGAAGGCGTAAACGACGTGTCGGCTGAAAAGACCATCCATGTGGGCGGGGAGTGGCGGGCAGCCATGTCCGGTGCCACGCGCGACGTCCTCGACCCCGCGGACGCGAAGCCGTTCGCCGTGGTCGCCGAGGGCGACGCGGCGGACGTCGACGCAGCCGTCGCAGCCGCGAGCGAGGCCTTCGCGGGCGGGCAGGGCGTCTGGCCGCTGACCCCGACCGCCGACCGGGCCGCCCTCCTGCGCCGCGTCGCCGACCTGCTCCAGCGGGACCGCGAGGAGCTGGGCCGGCTGGAGGCGCAGGACGCGGGCAAGACCGTCGAGGAGGGCCGCGTCGACATCGACTGCGTCACCGACGCCTTCCGCTACTTCGCGGACCTCGTGATGAACGAGAGCGGCGGCCGGGTCGTCGACGCGGGCTCCCCCGAGATCCACAGCGTCGTCGTGCACGAGCCGGTCGGCGTGTGCGCGCTGATCACACCGTGGAACTACCCGCTGCTCCAGGCGAGTTGGAAGATCGCCCCGGCGCTCGCCGCGGGCAACACCTTCGTGATCAAGCCCAGTGAGATCACTCCCATGACGACCGTCGCCCTGGTCGGCCTGCTCGCCGAGGCGGGACTGCCCGCGGGTGTGGCGAACGTGGTCACCGGGCCCGGTGTCTCCGTCGGCGCCCGGATGTCCGAGCACCCCGACGTCGACCTGGTGTCCTTCACCGGCGGCCTGATCAGCGGTACGAAGGTGATGCAGGCGGCCGCCGAGACGGTGAAGAAGGTCGCCCTCGAACTCGGCGGCAAGAACCCCAACGTCGTCTTCGCCGACGCGTGCGCGACCGAGGAAGGTTTCGACACCGCCGTCGACCAGGCGCTGAACGCCGCGTTCATCCACAGCGGCCAGGTCTGCTCGGCCGGTTCGCGGCTCATCGTCGAGGAGTCCGTCCGCGAGCGCTTCGTCGCCGAACTCGCGCGCCGCGCCGAGAAGATACGCATCGGTCGCGGCACGGAGAAGGACGTCGAGTGCGGTCCGCTGGTCTCCGCGCAGCAGTTGGAGAAGACGGAGTACTACGTCGCGGCCGCCCTGGAGGAGGGCGCGGTCCTGCGGGCCGGCGGCAGGCGCCCCGAAGGCCCCGGCTACGAGGGCTACTTCTACCGCCCGACGGTTCTCGACGGCTGCCACCGCGGGATGCGGGTCGTGCGGGAGGAGACCTTCGGGCCGATCGTCACCGTCGAGACGTTCACGACGGAGGCGGAGGCGATCACCCTCGCCAACGACACCGAGTACGGACTCGCGGGCGGCGTCTGGTCCGCCGACGCGGGTCGCGCGCGCCGGGTCGCCGCGAAGCTGCGGCACGGCACGGTCTGGATCAACGACTTCCACCCCTACCTGCCGCAGGCGGAGTGGGGCGGCTTCGGCAAGTCCGGCATCGGCCGGGAGCTGGGACCTGCGGGGCTGGCCGAGTACCGCGAGTCCAAGCACATCTACCAGAACCTGGCGCCGGCGGCGGTGCGGTGGTTCTCGGGCTAGGGGGTTCCTGGCGGGGGCTGGGGGTGTGCTTTCGGCTTGCGGGCCGGGGGGCGCGGCTTGCGGCCGGGGCGCGGCCCACGGGGCGCGCCCCCCGGCCGCAAGCCGGGCGGCCGGCCTGCGGGGTGTGGCGGGTGGTCATCGTGCCGGTGCGTCGTGGCTGGTCGCGCAGTTCCCCGCGCCCCTAACTGCCTGCCCCCGGAGCCCTTAGGCCCCGGATAGTTCCGGCCCACCGATAGCTCCGGCCCGCAGTACCCCTGCCCCCCCGGGACCTCCCCCTCACCACACCCCAGCCTCCTTGGGCAGCGGGGCCGCCCCCCGGGGGCGGGACGGGTGGGCAAGGGGGCGGGCCCTCGCGCGGAGCGCCACGTCCTCCGCGACCGGCCCGCCCCGCGACCACCCGCCACTCGCCCGCCCCCTGCCCCCCCGCTCCCCGCCCCCCTCACTCACGCCCCGCACCTTCACCTTCCCTCCTCCAGAACAGGAGTCAGCATCCATGCCCGAAACCCCCCACCAGTACGACTACGTCGTCATCGGCGGCGGCACCGCCGGATCCGTGATCGCGTCCCGTCTCACCGAGGACCCCGGCGTCACCGTCGCCGTCATCGAGGGCGGGCCCTCGGACGTCGACCGCCCCGACGTCCTCACCCTGCGCCGCTGGATGGGCCTGCTCGGCGGTGACCTCGACTACGACTACCCGACCACCGAGCAGCCCCGCGGCAACTCCCACATCCGGCACAGCAGGGCCCGCGTGCTCGGCGGCTGCTCCTCGCACAACACCCTCATCGCGTTCAAGCCCCTGCCGTCCGACTGGGACGAGTGGGAGGCGGGCGGCGCCGAAGGCTGGGGGAGTGCGGCCATGGACCCGTACTTCTCCAAGCTGCGCAACAACATCGTCCCGGTCGACGAGAAGGACCGTAACGCCATCGCCCGCGACTTCGTCGACGCGGCGCAGACCGCGCTCGGCGTGCCGCGCGTGGAGGGCTTCAACAAGAAGCCCTTCGACGACGGCGTCGGCTTCTTCGACCTCGCGTACCACCCGGAGAACAACAAGCGCTCGTCCGCGTCGGTCGCGTACCTGCACCCGTTCCTGGACCGCCCCAACCTCCACCTCCTGCTGGAGACCTGGGCGTACCGGCTGGAGCTGGAGGGCGCCCGCGCCCGCGGTGTGCACGTCCGTACCAAGGACGGCGAGGAGATCCTCGTACGCGCCACCCGCGAAGTCCTCGTCTGCGCGGGCGCGGTGGACACCCCGCGACTGCTGATGCACTCCGGCATAGGCCCGGCCGCCGACCTCGAAGCGCTCGGCATACCCGTGGCCGTCGACCTGCCGGGCGTCGGCGAGAACCTGCTGGACCACCCCGAGTCGGTCATCGTCTGGGAGACGGACGGGCCGATCCCCGAGAACTCGGCGATGGACTCCGACGCCGGTCTGTTCGTACGGCGCGACCCGCAGCACGCGGGCCCCGACCTGATGTTCCACTTCTACCAAATACCGTTCACCGACAACCCGGAGCGCCTCGGCTACGAACGCCCCGCGCACGGCGTGTCGATGACCCCGAACATCCCCAAGCCGCGCAGCCGCGGCCGGCTCTACCTCACCAGCGCGGACCCGGCCGTGAAACCCGCCCTCGACTTCCGGTACTTCACCGACGAGGACGACCACGACGGCCGCACCCTCGTCGACGGCATCAAGCTCGCCCGCGAGATCGCCAAGGCCGCCCCGCTGGCCGGCTGGCTGAAGCGCGAGGTGTGCCCCGGCCCCGAGGTCACGTCCGACGAGGACATCAGCGAGTACGCACGCAAGGTCGCGCACACGGTGTACCACCCTGCGGGTACGTGCAAGATGGGTGCCGCCGACGACCAACTGTCCGTCGTCACGCCTGACTTGAGGATCAAGGGACTCGACGGAATCCGCATCGCGGACGCCTCGGTCTTCCCGACCATGCCCGCCGTCAACCCGATGATCGGGGTCCTGATGGTCGGCGAGAAGTGCGCAGAGCTGCTCCAGAAGAAACCCACCAATTCCGGAGGTGCCGCGTAATGAGTACGACGACCACTGCAAGCACGGACAGCGCCGAGAGCCCCGAGGGCACGGGCGGCTCCGAGCCCGTCTTCTCCGTGCGGAACCTCTGGAAGGTCTTCGGCCCCAAGGCGGAGAAGATCCCGGGGGACAAGGACCTCGCCGGTCTTTCCGTCGCCGAACTGCGTGCCCGTACCGGCTGCACCGCCGCCGTGCGCGACGTGTCCTTCGACGTCCGCAAGGGCGAGGTCTTCGTCGTCATGGGCCTTTCCGGGTCCGGCAAGTCGACCCTGGTGCGCTGCCTGACCCGGCTCATCGAGCCGACCTCGGGCAGCCTCGCCATCGACGGCGAGGACGTCCTCTCCATGGACAAGGCACGCCTGCGCCAACTGCGCCGGCACCGCGCCGCCATGGTCTTCCAGCACTTCGGGCTGCTGCCGCACCGCACCGTGCTCGACAACGTCGCGTACGGCCTTGAGGTGCAGGGCATGAGCAAGGCCGAGCGCCGCGCGAAGGCCGCCGAGGTCGTCGCCAAGGTCGGCCTCGACGGACTGGAGGACCGCCGCCCCGGCCAGCTCTCCGGCGGCCAGCAACAGCGCGTCGGCCTGGCCCGCGCACTCGCCGTCGACCCCGAGGTACTGCTCTTCGACGAGCCGTTCAGCGCACTCGACCCGCTGATCCGGCGCGACATGCAGGAAGAGGTCATCCGCCTCCACCAGGAGGAGGGCCGCACGATGGTCTTCATCACGCACGACCTCAACGAGGCGCTGCGCCTGGGTGACCGCATCGCGCTGATGCGCGACGGTGAGATCGTCCAGCTCGGCACCCCGGAGGAGATCGTCGGCTCCCCGGCCGACGACTACGTGCGTGACTTCGTCCGTGACGTCCCGCGCGAGCAGGTCCTCACTGTGGCCACCGCGATGCGGGCCCCTGAGCCGGGCGACGCGGAGTCCGGTGGTCCGGCGATCGCGCCCGGAGCACCTGTCTCCGAAGCGATCGAGGCCCTGGTCCGCACCGGGGAGCCCACCGCCCGCGTGATGACTGACGGTCGCCTGCTGGGCATGGTCGACCGGGCGTGCCTGCTGGGCGTGGTAGCGGGAGCTCCGGCCGTGGCGGTGAGCGTCTGATGAGGTGTGCGAGTACGACCTTCCGACATCCCGCGGGTTCATCGTGGCTGGACGCGCAGTTCCCCGCGCCCCTGGAGGCCCGCCGCCCGAGCCGCCTTGGGCGGCGGGGCCGCCCCCCGGGGGCGGAACGGGCGGGCAAGGGGGCGGCCCCCCACGCGGAGCTCCGCTCCCCGGCCCCGGCCCACCCCTGCCCGGCCTGCGAGGTGACCGCATGACCGCCACCTCCGTCGCGCCCAATTCCTTGGAAAAGGAGGGCGGTTGGCGAGCCACCCTCACCCGCCGCCCCGCCCTCCTCAAGCTCGCCGCCCTCCTCGTCGCCGCCGTGATCCTCGTACCGCTCGCGCACGCGCGCTGGGCGTCCGGCAGCTGGCCGGGCGCGCTGACCGTCGACGTGACCGAGCCCCTGGGCAAGGTCAGCGACTGGATCATCGACAACCGCGACGGCCACCCGCTCTTCCTGTACTTCTTCGGCCACATCTCCAACGCCGTCGTCCTGTCCGTCCGGGCCGTCTACCTGGTCCTGCTCGCCCTCGGCTGGGCCGGCACCACCGTCCTCGCCGCGCTGGTCGCCTGGCGCGCGGCGGGCGTGAAGCTCGCCGTCGGCACCCTCGCCGCGCTCGCCACCTGCGGGCTGCTGGGCATGTGGGTGCCGACCATGCAGACGCTCGCGTTGATGGCGGTGGCCGTCGCCGCGTCCGTGGTGCTCGGCGGGCTGCTCGGTCTCGCCGCCGGCCTCTCGGACCGCACCTTCCGGTTCCTGCGCCCCGTCCTGGACACGATGCAGGTGCTCCCGGCTTTCGCGTACCTGCTCCCGGTCGTCCTGATCTTCGGCATCGGTGTCCCGGCCGCCGTCCTGGCGACCGTCGTGTACGCGGCCCCGCCGATGGCCAGGCTCACCGCGCTCGGCCTGCGCGGCGCCGACAAGGGGGTGCTCGAAGCGGTGGAGTCCCTGGGCGCCACCGCCCGCCAGCGCCTGCTCACGGCCAGGCTCCCGCTGGCCAGGAAGCAGCTCCTGCTCGGCCTGAACCAGACGATCATGATGGCGCTGTCCATGGCCGTCATCGCGTCCGTCATCGGCGCCGCCGGCCTCGGCGACCGCGTCTACCAGGCACTGGCCTCGGTCGACGTGGGCCAGGCACTGGCCGCAGGCCTTCCCATCGTCCTGATGGCGATCGTGCTCGACCGGGTGACCGCCGCCGCCGGATCGGGCGACCGCGAACACGGCCGCTCCTGGGTTCCGGCGCTCGTCGGCCTGGCCGTCGTGGCCGTGGTGGCGGTCGTCACCCGCCTCACCGACGCGCTCCTGTGGCCCGCCTCCTGGTCGGTCGAGATCGCCCCCGCCGTCAACAAGGCCGTCGGCTGGATGACCGACCACCTGTACTCCGGGGTGCCTGTCGTCGGTGGCACCGCCGACTGGGCGGGCCACTTCACCTCGTGGATCCTCGACCCGGTGCGCTCGGGCCTGACCTCCCTGCCCTGGTACGCGGTGCTGCTCCTGGTCGCCGCCCTCGCCTGGGTGATCGGCACCTGGAAGTCCGCCCTGACCGCCACGCTCGCCATGGCCGCGATCGGTGTCCTGGGCGTCTGGAAGCCGTCCATGGACACGCTCTCGCAGGTCCTCGCGGCCGTCGCCGTGACCCTGGTCATCGGTTTCGCCGTCGGCATCGCCGCCTCCCGCTCGGGCCGCCTGGAGCGGATCCTGCGCCCGGTGCTGGACGTGATGCAGACGATGCCGCAGTTCGTCTACCTGATCCCGGTCGTCGCCCTGTTCGGCGTCGGCCGCGCCCCGGCGGCAGCGGCAGCGGTGGTCTACGCGCTGCCCGCCGTCGTACGCATCACCACCCAGGGCCTCCAGCAGGTCAGCCCGGCCGCGCTCGAATCGGCGCGCTCGCTCGGCGCCACCAGCGGCCAGCAGCTCCGCCAGGTCCAGCTGCCGCTCGCCAGGCCCTCGCTGCTGCTCGCCGTCAACCAGGGCGTCGTTCTGGTCCTCGCCGTCGTCATCATCGGCGGCCTGGTCGGCGGTGGCGCACTCGGTTACGACGTCGTCTTCGGCCTCGCCCAGGGCGACCTGGCCACCGGCCTCAAGGCGGGCGCGGCGATCGTGTGCCTGGGCCTGATGCTCGACCGGGTGACACAGCCCTCGCGGGCCGCCCGCAAGGAGGACGTGTGATGAACCGCCGTACGACACTCAAGGCGGCGGCCCTCGGCCTGTCCGCACTCGTCCTCACCGGCTGCGGCGCCGCCGACATGACCCAGCAGGCGTCCCCGTACGCCAACGCCCAGGGCGCGAAGACGGTGACGCTCTCCGTCCAGTCGTGGGTCGGCGCGCAGGCGGACGTCGCCGTCGCCAAGCTCGTCCTGGAACGCGAGCTCGGCTACCGCGTCGACACCGTCCAGGTCGACGAGGTCCCCGCCTGGGACGCGCTCAGCCAGGGCCGCGTCGACATGATCATGGAGGACTGGGGCCACCCCGAGCAGGAGGCCCGCTACGTCAAGGACAAGAAGACGATCGTCCCGGCGGGCGAGGTCGGCGTGATCGGCCACATCGGCTGGTGGGTCCCGAAGTACTTCGCGGACAAGCACCCGGACGTCACCGACTGGCGCAACCTCAACAAGTACGCGGACCAGTTCAAGACCCCGGAGAGCGGCGGCAAGGGCCAGCTCCTGGACGGCTCCCCGTCGTACGTCACCAACGACAAGGCCCTGGTCGACAACCTCAAGCTCAACTACCAGGTGGTCTTCTCGGGCTCCGAGGCCGCACAGATCACCCAGATCCAGCGGTTCGCCAAGGAGAAGAAGCCCTTCCTCACCTACTGGTACAAGCCGCAGTGGCTGTTCGAGCAGGTCCCGATGGTCGAGGTCAAGCTCCCCAAGTACAGCGACGAGTGCGCGGCGAAGGCCCCGGAGGCCATCGACTGCGAGTACCCGACCACCCCCCTCGCGAAGTACATGAACGCCGACTTCGCGAAGAAGGGCGGCAAGGCGGCCCAGTTCCTCAAGAACTTCAAGTGGAACGCGGAGCAGCAGAACGCGGTGTCGCTGATGATCGCGGACCAGAAGATGTCGCCGGAGGCGGCGGCGGAGAAGTGGGTCGCGGACAACGAGGCGACGTGGAAGGCGTGGTTGCCGAAGTAGGCGGCACACGGCTTCCCCACCACGCGCCGGGGGCGACGGACGATGTCCGCCGCCCCCGGCGCGGGCTCGTTCCGGGGCCGCGGGGCCTTGACCTCAAGTGGAGTTGGGGTATCAGGGTGAACGGCATGACACAGCAGCGCTCCACCACCACGACCCCTGCCCCTTCCGCGTCCGCCCCTTCCACGCCTGCCCCTTCCGCGTCCGCCCCTTCAACACCTGGCCCCGCCGCGCCTGCCCCCGCCGCGCCCGCCCCTTCCGCGTCCGCGCCGTCCGGGTCGCTCCCGCTCCCCGACTCCGCCCTCGACCAGATCGCCGACAGCCTCGGCGGTGCGACCGTCGTCGGGATCGGCGAGTCCACCCGGTTCTCCCGCGAGACCTTCGGGATCCGGGACCAGATCTTCCGCCGGCTCGTGCGGCGGCACGGGTTCCGGGCGCTCGCCTGGCAGGACGGCGCCGGCGTCGCCGAACGGCTCGACCGGTACGTGCGGCTCGGCGAGGGCGACGCCGTGTCCGCGCTCGCCGACGCCTGGCAGCCCTGGCGTTCCGCCGAGACGGTCGCCGCACTGGAATGGCTGCGCGGCTACAACGAGGAGCACCCCGGCGACCCCGTACGGATCTTCGGCGTACAGCCCGTGAAGGCCACCACCGCGGACTACGACGCCGTCCTGGAACGGGTCCGCGAGGTGGCCCCGGAGAGGCTCGCGGAGGTGGCCGCCCACCTCGAACCGATCAAGACCGCCCACCGCACCGACGAACACGTGCAGCGTGCGCACGGCACCCACCCCGGCCGTCCGTTCGCCGAGCACGCCCGTGACGCCCTCGCGCTGGTCCGCGCGCTGCCCGGCGGGCGAAAGGACGGCGGGGCGCTGGCGCGGATGCGGCTGATCGTCGACTTCCACGAACGCAGCGTCGCCGGCAGCGGAAGCTTCTCCAGCGACGTAACGGCCACCGCGGAGGTGGTGGCCGCCCACCAGCGCGAGACCGGCCTGCGGATCGCCTACTGGGACGGCATCGCCCACACGTCGGCCGCCCCGATCACCTTCAGCACCCTGCCCGGCCAGGCCCCCGCGCCCACCGTCGGCAGCGAGCTGCGTCGGGCGTACGGCGAGGCCGGGTACCTGTCCGTGGCGATCGGTTTCCACCACGGCGACCTCGGCATCGTCCGCGTCCCCGAGCCGGCCGCGGGCCAGCTCGACGCGCGGCTCGCCGAGGCGCCGGAGCACGGGGAGCAGGCGCGGGCCGCCCACTGGCTCGACCTGCGGCAGGACGAGGTGCGCGACAACTGGGACGGGCCGGTCAGGGCCCGTGTCATCAGCGGTGTCTACGACCCCGCCCACGACGCCGACCACCATCTGGCCGTCGCCTCCGCGGCCGACGCGTTCGACCTGCTCATCCACGTCCGGGAGGTGACACCGGTGCGCTGGCTCCCGTGAGGGGACCGCCCGAGGGGGCAGCGCCGGGACGCGGCCTGCCCCCGACGGGAAGGGTCAGTGCGATCCCGCCACGTAGTGCCCCGGCACCATCCGGGTCGAGACGGCGAACCTGTTCCACACGTTGATCGTGTTGATCGCCGCGATCAGGTGCGCCAGCTCCACCTCGTCGAAGTGCTTCGCCGCCTTCTCGAACACCTCGTCCGGGACGAATCCGTCGGTGAGGACCGTGATCGCCTCGGTCAGCTCGATCGCGGCGATCTCCTTCGCCGTGTAGAAGTGCTGCGACTCCTCCCACGCGGAGAGCTGGACGATCCGCTCGACGCTCTCGCCCGCCGCGAGGGCGTCCTTGGTGTGCATGTCCAGGCAGAACGCGCAGTGGTTGATCTGCGAGGAGCGGATCTTCACCAGTTCCCCGATCACCGGGTCGAGGTGCTTCCTGGCGGCCTTGTCCAGCTGGAGCATGGCCTTGAAGACCTCGGGAGCGTGCTCGGACCAGTTGGTACGGGGGGTGTGCTCGGGGACGTAGGGGGTGGTGGCCGTGTTGTTCTCGTTCGTCGTCATGTGCACCACGCTACGCACCCGGCGGCCCACCGGTATGGTCCATTACCGTGACAGATTCATGGGCCACTTTCCAGGCGGAGATCAGCGCGGGGATCAGCGCGGGGATCAGTGCGGGGATCAGTGCGGGAATCAGCGCCGGGGCCGGCAGCGACCTGCATCTGGACCTCGGCGGAACGAGTCTGCGCGCAGGACTGCGCGACGCACTGCGCGAGGCCGCCCGCACCGGCCGGCTCGCCCCGGGCACCCGGCTGCCGTCCTCCCGTACCCTCGCCGCCGACCTCGGCATGGCGCGCAACACCGTCGCCGACGCGTACGCCGAGCTGGTGGCCGAGGGGTGGCTCACCGCCCGGCAGGGCTCCGGGACCCGGGTCGCCGAGCGGGTGGACGCGGCCGGCCCGCGAAAGCCCCGCACGCCTGCGACACCCCGCCGCCGGGCCCGTGCCGCACCTGCCCACAGCCTGCTGCCCGGCGCCCCCGACCTCTCGACCTTCCCCCGCACCGAGTGGCTCAAGGCCTCCCGCAAGGCACTCGCCGCCGCCCCCAACGAAGCCTTCGGGTACGGCGATCCGCGCGGCAGGATCGAACTGCGCACCGTCCTCGCCGAGTACCTGGCACGGGCCCGCGGCGTGCACGCCGACCCGGAGCGCATCGTGATCCGCTCCGGGTACGTGAACGCGCTGACCTTCCTGGCCGGGGCGCTCCGCCGCCGCACCCCGGCGGTGAAGGCGGTGGCCGTCGAGTCGTACGGGCTGGACCACCACCGCGACTGCTTCACCGCAGCGGGGCTGCGCATTCCACCGCTGGAGGTGGACGAACTCGGCGCGCGTACCGGGGAGTTGGCCGGGATGAGCGGCGTCGGGGCGGTGCTGCTCACCGCCGCGCACCAGTTCCCGACCGGCGCCGCCCTGCACCCCGACCGGCGGGCGGCGGCCGTCGACTGGGCGCGTGGGACCCGCGCCCTGATCCTGGAGGACGACTACGACGGCGAGTTCCGCTACGACCGTCAGCCGGTCGGCGCCCTCCAGGGACTCGACCCGGACCGGGTCGTCTACCTCGGCACGGCAAGCAAGGCGCTCGCCCCCGGGCTGCGGCTCTCGTGGATGGTGCTCCCGGACGAGCTGACCGGTGAGCTCTCCCCGCACGACAACACCTCCAGCGCGCTGGAACAGCTCACCCTCGCGGAGTTCATGGCCTCCGGCGCGTACGACCGCCATGTGCGCTCCATGCGGCTGCGTTACCGGCGGCGGCGCGACGAGCTGGTCGCCGCGCTCGCGGCGGGCGCGCCCGGTGTGCGGATCAGCGGCATCGCGGCGGGGCTGAACGCCATCCTGGAGCTGCCGCCCGGCACCGAGCAGTCCGTCATGCGTGCGGCGCACTGGCAGGGCCTCGCGGTGCAGGGCCTGTCGGAATTCCGGCACCCGCAGCTGCCGGGCCGGGGAAAGGACGGCCTGATGGTGGGCTACGCGACCCCGACCGACAGCGCCTGGGCGGGCGCGCTGGCGGCCTTGATCAGGGCGCTTCCGTAAGAGATTGTTCGAATGTCCTTCGCGTCAGCCCCGGCGGGTCACCTCCCGGGCCGTCCCGGCCAGCAGCGCGCCGCTCCGGCTCGCGGCGAGCAGGCGGTCCACCGCGGCGGACGCGCCGGCCAGCTCCAGCCGACGGCCGCCGCGCCGCCAGGCCAGCAGCGCGTTGACGAAACCCGAGTCGCAGAAGGTGACCCGGGAGGCGTCGACCACGAGGCGGGTGTGGCCGAAGGCGGCGGCGGAGGCGAGCAGCGCGCTCAGCGGGGCGACCGTGAAGTGGTCGATCTCGCCCTGGACGGCGATCTGGAGGGTCGTGCCCTCGGTGCGGCAGGCGGCGACCACGGGGAGCGGCGGCTGCGCGGCGACGCCTCGGCCGGACCGGATCGAGGTCGGCAGTATGTGGGAGGGGCTTGCAGTGGTGTTCACGCCGTCTGCAACGAGCCCCGATCCCCTCGGGCACTGCCCGGCGCCGGGGATCACCCGGCCGCGCCAACCCGCTCCTGGCCGGTCAGCGCTCCGACGGGGGGACCGCTCCGCGCGGCGGTGGACGCAGAAGCCCCGGCCGGACGGGGGAGACCGGCCGGGGCGGTACTGGGAGGCGGGTGGAACACCCGCGCATAGATGAAGGATAAACCATCCCTCTCGGTTCTCCCCCACCGGGCAAATCACCCCAGTTGCCGTCAGTTGGCGCCAGGAAGTTCCTCAGGGCCGCTTGTCCCTCTAATGTGTCGACGGTCCAGAGGTGGCAGAGCAATCGGTGCAGCGACACGGGGGAGTGGCCGGGCATGGCAGCGCGACGGCGCAAATTGAGGTCCAGCACGGTGGTGCTCGGCGGCATGGGGATGCTCGCCCTCACCCTCACCTCCTGCGGTGACGAACCCGACAAGCGGTGTGTCGATCCGGTCACCCAGGAAGAGCTGCCCAACTACGAGTGCGACGACGACGACGGCGGGGGCAGCAGCGCGGGCCACCACGGCGCCTACTACTACGGCGGCACGAGCAGCAACCGGAAGGTTAGCGGCGGCAGCTTCGACAAGCAGGCCGTGGACCGCGGCGGCTTCGGCTGCTCGGGCTCCGGCGGCGGCTGAGACCCGGCCAGGCCCGGCCCCTCGAACCAGAACGCGCGCCGCGGCCGGGTGCCAGAACCGACCGCAGGCACCGAGAGCAGCGAGAGCAGATGAAGCGCCACACGGCCCGGCCCCGCCCCGACTGGCAGCGGATCGTCGAGGAGCAGGGGGTCATCTACCCCCTGACCCGCTATCCCGACGACACCCTGCGCCCGTACTGGGACGAGAGCGCCTACTACTCCTTCACGCTGCCCGAGGTGGAGGCCCTCGAAGAGGTCGTCGAGGAACTGCACACCATGTGCCTGGCCGCCGCCGAGCACATCGTGGTCCACGACCGCTTCGCCGACCTCGGCATCACCGACCCCAGGCTGGCGGGGCTGATAGCCGAGTCCTGGCGGCGGCGCGCCGAACTGCCGTCCCTGTACGGCCGGTTCGACCTGCGTTACGACGGCGGGGGCCCCGCCAAGATGCTGGAGTACAACGCGGACACCCCGACCTCCCTGGTGGAGGCGGCCAGCCCGCAGTGGTTCTGGATGGAGGAGCTCTTTCCCGGCGCCGACCAGTGGAACTCGCTCCACGAACGCCTCGTCGACGCCTGGAAGCGCCAGGCCCGCCTCCTGCCGCCCGGCCCGCTGCACTTCGCGCACTCCGAGGGCGACGAACTCGGCGAGGACCTGATGACGGTCGCCTACCTCCGGGAGACCGCCGAACAGGCCGGTATCCGCACCGAGGCGATATCCGTCGAGCAGATCGGCTGGGACCGGCTCTCCCGCCGCTTCGTCGACGAGAAGCTCCGCTTCATCCGCAGCTGCTTCAAGCTCTACCCGTGGGAGTGGCTGGCCACCGACCGCTTCGGCCCGCACGTGCTGTCCACCCTCGACAACGGCGGCGGCACCGGCACCACCTGCTGGATCGAGCCCGCCTGGAAGATGCTCCTCTCCAACAAGGCGCTCCTCGCCATCCTCTGGGAGCTCTACCCCGGCCACCCCAACCTGCTCGCCGCCTACCTCGACGGCCCCCGCGAGCTGGCCGCCCCGGACGGGCCCGGTTACGTCGCCAAGCCCCTGCTGGGCCGCGAGGGCGCCGGGGTCACCGTCCACGGGCCCGGCTCCCCGGCCCCCGCGCCGACCGAAGAGGCGGTCTGCTACCAGGAGTTGGCCCCGCTGCCCGACTTCGAAGGCAACCGCACGGTGCTCGGTGCCTGGGTCGTCGAGGACGAGGCGGCCGGGCTCGGCATCAGGGAGTCCGCGGGCCTGGTCACCGACGAGTACGCCCGCTTCCTGCCGCACGTCATACTCTGACGGCTGCCGCGCCCGGCCCGCCGGCACGGCGACGTCCACCGCGGCTGGCCCGCCGGCACGGCGACGTCCACCGCGGCTAGCCCGCCAGCACGGCCCGGAGCTGGTCGAGGCCCCAGTCCAGGTCCTCCTTGCTGATCACCAGCGGCGGGGCGAGCCGGACGGTCGAGCCGTGGGTGTCCTTCACCAGCACCCCCTTCTCCATCAGCCGCTCGGAGATCTGCCGTCCGGTGCCGAGCGCCGGGTCGATGTCGACCCCGGCCCACAGCCCGCGCCCGCGCACCGCCCGCACCGCGCCCTCGCCGACGAGGAGGTTCAGCTCGCGGTGCAGATGGTCGCCGAGCTCGGCGGCCCGCTGCTGGAACTCGCCGCCGCGCAGCATCGCGATCACTTCGAGCGCGACCGCGCAGGCGAGCGGGTTGCCGCCGAACGTCGACCCGTGCTCGCCCGGCCGGAACACCCCCAGCACCTCGGCCGACGAGACCACCGCCGACACCGGCACCACCCCGCCGCCGAGCGCCTTGCCCAGCACGTACACGTCGGGCACCACGCCCTCGTGCTCGCAGGCGAAGGTCCGCCCCGTCCTGCCGAGCCCCGACTGGATCTCGTCCGCGACGAACAGCACGTTCCGCGCGCGGGTCAGCTCCCGCACACCGGCGAGGTACCCGGCCGGCGGCACCAGCACCCCCGCCTCGCCCTGGATCGGTTCGAGCAGCACCGCCACGGTGTCGTCGCTCAGCGCCCGCTCCAGGGCCGCCAGGTCGCCGTACGGGACGATGTCGAAGCCCGGCGTGTAGGGGCCGTAGTCCGCGCGGGCCTCCGGATCCGTGGAGAAGCTGACGATCGTGGTGGTACGGCCGTGGAAGTTGTCCGAGGCGACGACGATCCTGGCCCTCCCGTCCGGTACGCCCTTGACCCGGTAACCCCACTTCCTGGCGGTCTTCACGGCCGTCTCGACGGCCTCCGCACCGGTGTTCATCGGCAGCACCATCTCCATGCCGCACAGTGCCGCCAGCTCCTCGCAGAACGCGGCGAACCGGTCGTGGTGGAAGGCCCGCGAGGTGAGCGTCACCCGGTCCAGCTGTGCCTTGGCCGCCTCGATCAGCCTGCGGTTGCCGTGCCCGAAGTTGAGCGCCGAGTACCCGGCGAGCATGTCGAGGAAGCGGCGCCCCTCGACGTCGGTCATCCAGGCACCCTGCGCCTCGGCGACGACGACGGGCAGCGGGTGGTAGTTGTGCGCGCTGTGTGCCTCCACGGAGGCGATCGCGTCGGAGGTGGTCGCAGCGTTCGTGGCGTCGGGTGTCGGCACGGGAACTCCGATCGTCAGGGGGGTACGAGATGGACCGTCCGGCAAAAGGTGCGAACGGTGCTCCTTCCTATCGTCGGCAGCCGGGCCCGCCCGGAAACCTTGCGGCGGGACGCGGCCGACCTGCCGGGGCCGACCGGGGGCGAGTACACGACGGCCACCTGAGAGAATGATGAACATGGCCTCTCGACCCCGTGTGCTCTCCGGCATCCAGCCCACCGCAGGCTCGTTCCACCTCGGCAACTACCTCGGCGCCGTGCGCCAGTGGGTGGACCTGCAGGAGACGCACGACGCCTTCTACATGGTCGTGGACCTGCACGCCATCACGATTCCCCAGGACCCGGCGGACCTGCGCGCCAACACCCGCCTCGCCGCCGCCCAGCTCCTCGCGGCCGGGCTCGACCCGGACCGCTGCACCCTCTTCGTGCAGAGCCACGTGCCCGAGCACGCCCAGCTCGCCTGGGTGATGAACTGCCTCACCGGCTTCGGCGAGGCCTCCCGGATGACGCAGTTCAAGGACAAGTCCGCGAAGCAGGGATCGGACCGCACCACCGTCGGCCTCTTCACCTACCCGGTGCTCCAGGTCGCCGACATCCTGCTGTACCAGGCGAACCAGGTCCCGGTCGGCGAGGACCAGCGCCAGCACATCGAACTGACCCGCGACCTCGCGGAGCGCTTCAACGCGCGGCTCGGCCAGACCTTCACCGTCCCCGAGCCGTACATCCTCAAGGAGACGTCGAAGATCTACGACCTCCAGGACCCGAGCATCAAGATGAGCAAGTCGGCGTCCACGCCGAAGGGCCTCATCAACCTCCTGGACGAGCCGAAGGCCACCGCGAAGAAGGTCAGGAGCGCGGTCACCGACACCGAGACCGTCATCCGCTTCGACCCGGTCAGCAAGCCGGGCGTCTCCAACCTCCTGTCGATCTCCTCCACGCTCACCGGCACGCCGGTCGCCGAGCTGGAGAGGAGTTACGAGGGCAAGATGTACGGCGCGCTGAAGACGGACCTCGCCGAGCAGATGGTCGAGTTCGTGACGCCGTTCAGGACCCGCACCCAGGAGTACCTGGACGACCCCGAGACGCTGGACTCGATCCTCGCCAAGGGCGCGGAGAAGGCCCGCGCGGTCGCCGCCGAGACCCTCGCCCAGGCCTACGACAGGATCGGTTTCCTGCCGGCCAAGCACTGAGGCACCCGGCGCGCGCGGGGGCGGACGCCCCTTCCGCAGGCCGCGGACCTTGGACTCTGGCCCCGGGGCCCCTGTGCGCGCCACACTGCACTGCGACAGTTTCATTCACCGACCCGCACCGCACCGCACCGACGACGGAGGAGAACGACGTGGGGACCGTAACGCTCGGCGTTTCGATCGCGGTCCCGGAGCCGTACGGCAGCCTGCTCCAGGAGCGGCGCGCGGCCTTCGGGGACCCTGCCGCACACGGCATTCCTACGCACGTCACCCTGCTCCCGCCGACGGAGATCGACGCGGCGGCGCTGCCGGCGGTGGAGGCCCACCTGGCGGCGCTCGCCGACTCGGTCCAGCCGTTCCCGATGCGGCTGTCGGGCACGGGGACCTTCCGGCCGCTGTCCCCGGTCGTCTTCGTGAAGGTCGTCGAGGGCGCGTCGGCGTGCGCCTGGCTCCAGAAGCGGGTGCGCGACGCGTCCGGCCCGCTGGTGCGGGAGCTCCAGTTCCCGTACCACCCGCACGTGACCGTGGCCCACGGGATCACCGAGGAGGGCATGGACCGGGCGTACGAGGAGCTCGCCACGTACACCGCCGAGTGGTCCTGCGTCTCCTTCGCCCTCTACGAACAGGGCGCGGACGGCGTCTGGCGCAAGCTGTGCGACTACGCCTTCGGCGGCGGCACGGAGGGCGACCTGCCGCGGCCGGGCCTGCCGCACGACGCGCCGGCGCTGCACTGAGGAGACCGGGCGCCCCGCGCGGCGGGGCAGCTCAGACCGGGAGCCTGCGGAAGAGCGGGCGGGGGACGTGCCGCAGGGCCGACATGACGGCGCGCAGGGCGCCCGGCACCCAGACGACCTCGGCCCGCCTGCGCAGACCCGCCTCGATGGCCACCGCGACCGCCTGCGGCGTCGTCGCGAGCGGTGCCTCCTCCAGCCCCCGTGTCATCTTCGTCCGGACGAAGCCGGGCCGTACGACCATCACGTGCACGCCCGTGCCGTGCAGCGCGTCGCCCAGGCCCTGGGTGAAGGCGTCGAGCCCCGCCTTGCTGGAGCCGTAGATGAAGTTCGCGCGGCGGGCCCGTTCGCCGGCGACCGAGGAGAGGACCACCAGGGAGCCGTGCCCCTGCCCCTGGAGGGCGTTCGCGCAGACCAGGCCCGCGGAGACCGAGCCCGTGTAGTTGGTCTGGGCGACCCGTACCGCCGCCATCGGTTCGGCCTCGTCGTGGGACTGGTCGCCGAGCACTCCGAAGGCCATCAGCACCATGTCGATATCGCCCTCGGTGAAGACCTTGCCGAGCGCCTCCTCGTGGGACGCGCTGTCCAGCGCGTCGAAGGCGACCGTGCGGACCTCCGCGCCGAGTCCGCGCAGCTGCGCGGCCGCGGCGTCCAGGGCGGGCGAAGGGCGGCCGGCCAGCCACACCGTGCGGGTGCGGCGGGCCACCAGCCGGCGTGCGGTGGCCAGCCCGATCTCGGACGTGCCGCCGAGGACGAGCAGGGACTGCGGGGTGCCGAAGGCGTCCTTCATGACTGTGCTCCTGGAGAAGAGGTGGGTGGTCAGAGTGCGAGGCGGCGGGACAGGTCCGAGGTGAAGACCCCGCGCGGGTCGAGCTCGGCCCGCAGCGCGCGGAAGTCGGCCAGCTTCGGGTACATCGCGGCGAGCGTCTCGGGCCGCACCCGCGAGTCCTTGGCCAGGTAGATCCGCCCGCCCGCGCCGGCCACCTCCTCGTCGAGCCCGTCGAGGAAGGCGCCCAGGCCCGGCAGGCCCGCCGGGATGTCCAGGGCGAGCGTCCAGCCGGGCACCGGGAACGAGAGCCAGCCGGGATCCCGGTCGCCGAAGCGCTTGAGGACGGCCAGGAAGGACGGGCAGCCGCGCCGCGAGATGCGGCCCACGATCCGCCGCAGCGCCTCCTCCTGCCCGTACGGGACGACGAACTGGTACTGGACGAAGCCGCCGCGGCCGTAGATCCGGTTCCAGTGCGGGACGCCGTCCAGCGGGTGGAAGAAGGTCGAGATCTTCTGCAGCTCGCCCACCCGGGCGCGCGGCGCCCGGCGGTACCAGAGCTCGTTGAAGAGGCCGACCGACCTGCGCCCCAGCAGTCCCTCCGGCACGAAGGAGGGCGCGCCGGGCAGCTGTCCCGGACGGAACGTCAGCGGCTGCCTGCGTGCCCGCGCGGGCAGCACGTCCAGCGGGGCGTGGTCGCCGCGGGTGAGCACGGAGCGCCCCGTCGAGGCGCCGCGGGCCAGCAGGTCGATCCAGGCGACGGAGTAACGGTAGAGCTGATCGGTGCAGGTCAGCCGGGCCATCAGGTCGTCCAGGTCCTTGGCCCGCTCCGTGTCCACCGACATCAGGGAGGTCTCGACGGGCAGCAGCTGGACGGTCGCCGAGAGGATCACCCCGGTCAGGCCCATGCCGCCGGCCGTCGCGTCGAAGAGGGCGCTGCCGGGCTCGACCGTCCGCACCTCGCCGTCGGCGCCCAGCAGCCGCAGCGCGCGGACGTGCCGCGAGAAGCCGCCCGAGACATGGTGGTTCTTGCCGTGGATGTCGGCGCCGATCGCCCCGCCCACCGTGACGTACCGCGTCCCGGGCGTCACCGGCACGAACCAGCCAAGCGGCAGCAGCACCTGCATCAGCCGGTGCAGACTCACGCCCGCGTCGCACACCACGAGCCCGGACTCCGCGTCGATGCTGCGGATGCGGTCCAGGCCCGTCATGTCGAGGACCGAACCGCCCGCGTTCTGCGCCGCGTCGCCGTACGCCCTGCCCAGCCCCCTGGCGATGCCGCCGCGCGCTCCGCAGCCGCGTACCGCCGCCGCCGCCTCCTCGTACGTGCGGGGACGGACCACCAGCGCGGTCGTCGGGGCGGTACGCCCCCAGCCGGTCACGGAGGCGAAGGCGTCGGCGGAGAGCGCGGGGTGCTCGGGCACGGGCGTGTTGGCAGACATGGGCGCGACGGTATCGCTGAAAGCGTCCCGCTATGTCCAAGCAAGCAACGTTTCGGCGGAACGGGTGGTTGATTGAGTGTCATATCGAAATGTCATGAATATTGGCGTTTTACCGATAAGAGTCTCCCCTGAGGTGCGCCCCGCCGGGCCACGCACGCCGAACCCAGGGGATGACGGATGCGAGAAGTGGACCACCGCCTGCTGTCCGCGATGCGTGACTGCGGCACGGACCCACGGGTGGCCGCCGCCGCCCGCGCCCTCTCCCTCAGCGGGGAGCACGGCGCACTCTGGCTCGCCGCCGGACTCCTCGGGGCGGCCGTCGACGGCGACAGACGCGGCGCCTGGCTACGCGGCACGGCACTGGTCGGTGCGGCGCACCTGGCGAGCACGGTCGTCAAGCACGTGGTGCGCCGCCCGCGCCCGCGACTGCCCGCGCACGCGCCGCTGGTGAAGACCCTGGGCCGGCACTCCTTCCCCAGCTCACACGCCACGTCGGCCGCGGCGGCGGCGGTCGCCCTCGGCGCGCTCGGCCCCTTCGCCGGGCAGGTCGTACCACCGCTGGCCGCCGCGATGTGCGTGTCCCGGCTCGTCGCCGGCGTCCACTACCCGAGCGACGTCGCCGCCGGGGCCCTGCTCGGCGGCCTCACCGCGGCACTCGGCGGCACGTGGCTGGACGCCCGGCTCGGCGCCAGGGAGCCGCACACCGGGTCCGGCAGCAAGGGCCCGCACGCCCGGACCCCCAGCAGGCGGGAGGCGCCCGGTGTCTGACCGCATCGTGATCCCGCTCCTGGACAAGCAGCAGGACCGGCGCGACCCGGCCGCCGCCACGCTGCCCCCGCAGCGCCGCACCCTGCGTCCGCTCGGTCTCCCCCTGGGACTGCTGCGCACCGCCCGCCCGCGCCAGTGGATCAAGAACAGTCTCGTGGTGGCCGCCCCGGCCGCCGCGGGACAGCTGTTCACCACCCGCTCGGCGCTCCAACTGGCCCTGGTGTTCGTACTGTTCACCGCCGCAGCGGCGGCCGTCTACCTGATCAACGACGCCGTCGACGCCGAGGCCGACCGGGCCCATCCCACCAAGTGCCTGCGCCCCGTCGCCGCGGGACAGGTCCCCGTACCCGTCGCGTACGCCACCGGCGCCCTGCTCGCCGTCCTCGCCCCGACCGCCGCAGCCCTGCTCTGCAACGCGATGACGGCCACCCTGCTCACCGGCTACGTGGTCCTGCAGATGGCGTACTGCCTGCGTCTGAAGCACGTACTGGTCCTCGACCTGCTCGTCGTCACCGCCGGCTTCCTGATGCGCGCCATGATCGGCGGGGTCGCGCTCGACATCACGCTCTCCCGCTGGTTCCTGATCACCAGCGGCTTCGGCGCGCTGTTCATGGTCTCCGCCAAGCGCTACTCCGAGGCGGTCCAGCTGGCCGACAGCCCGCTCAAGGGCAGGACCAGGGCCCTGCTCGGCGAGTACACCACCGGCTACCTGCGCTTCGTCTGGCAGCTCGCCGCCGGGGTCTCCGTACTCGGCTACTGCCTGTGGGCCATGGAACACGGCGCCGCCACCGACGGCGGACTGCTGCCCTGGCGCGAACTGTCCATGGTCGCCTTCATCGCGGGAATCCTGCGGTACGCGGTCTTCGCCGACCGCGGCACCGCCGGGGCCCCCGAGGACGTCGTCCTGCGCGACCGCGGCCTGGCGCTCATCGGGATCGTCTGGATGGCGATGTACGGACTGGCGGTCGCCGACCTGTGAACGCACCCGCCAAGACCCTGAGCGGGTCCGCCGACCCGGCCGGCGCGCCCGCCGGGAGTGCCAGGCCGAACTGGTCGGAGGTCAGCTCGTTCGCCGCCGTCGGCGGCTGCGCCTACCTCGTCGACCTGGCCCTCTTCGTCCAGCTGCGCGGCGCACTCGGCTGGGACCCGCTCACCGCGAAAGCCGTCTCCTTCCTCGCCGGTTGCACGGTCGCCTACGCGGGCAACGCCCTCGGCACCTACCGGAACACCTGTACGCACCCGGAGACCGCCCAGGCCGCACAGCTGACGCGACTGCGCCGTTACGGGGTCTTCTTCGCCGTCAACGCGGCAGGTGCACTGGTGCAGTTGCTCTGCCTGGCGTTCTCGCACCACGGCCTCGGCCTGACCTCCCCGCACGCCGACACCGTCTCCGGCTCCGTCATCGGCATGGCACTCGCTACCTGCCTGCGTTTCTGGGGTACACGCACGCTGGTATTCGGCCCGACAGGGCGAACCCGTACGAATGGGCAGGCAGGTACACAAGGAACATGGACTGGCTGAAGAAACTCCCGGTCGTCGGACCGCTCGTGGTGCGGCTGATGGGCACCCACGCCTGGCGCACCTACGAGACGCTCGACCGGGCGAAGTGGAGCAGGCTCGCCGCGGCGATCACCTTCATCAGCTTCCTGGCGCTCTTCCCGCTGATCACCGTCGCCGCCGCGGTCGGCGCGGCCCTGCTCAGCGACGAGCAGGTCGGCGACATCAAGAACAAGGTCGCCGAGCAGATCCCCGGCATCTCCGACCAGCTCGACATCGACGCGCTCATCGCCAACGCGGGCACCGTCGGCCTCGTCGCGGGTGCGCTGCTCCTGTTCACCGGCATCGGCTGGGTCGGCTCGATGCGCGAATGCCTGCGCACCGTGTGGCAGCTGGACGACGCCGACGAGGAGAACCCGGTCCTGCGCAAGGCCAAGGACGCCCTCGTCCTCGCCGGCCTCGGCCTCGCGGGCCTGGGCTCGCTGGCCGCATCCGCCGTCGGCTCCACGGCGGTCGGCTGGACCGCCCGCGCCCTCGACATCCCCGAGGGCGGCGCCGGCGGCGTCCTGCTGCGGATCGCCGCCCTGCTGGTCGCCGTCGCCGCCGACTTCCTGCTCCTGCTGTACGTGCTGACGCTGCTGCCCGGCGTGCACCCCGAACGGCACCGGCTGATCACCGCCGCGCTGATCGGCGCGGTCGGCTTCGAACTGCTCAAGATGCTGCTCGGCGGCTACATGAGCGGCGTCGCGTCCAAGAGCATGTACGGGGCGTTCGGCGTGCCCGTCGCCCTGCTGCTGTGGATCAACTTCACGGCGAAGCTGCTGCTGTGCTGCGCCGCCTGGACCGCGGCGCCGCACGCGAACGGGGAGGCGGCCCGCAGCGGCGAGGAGGCCGAGGGCCGGCCCGCGGCTACGGGCGGCGGCGCGACAGCACAGCCACCGGCCACTTCCGGTTGACCAGGAACACCGCACCCGCCAGCAGCACGAGCAGGCCGCCCGCCACCGCGAGCGCGATACCGGCCCCGCTGGACCCGTCGTCCGCGGCGGCCTGCCGGGCCGCCGCCGCGGACTTCGAGGCCTTCGCGACCGGCGGCGCGCCCCTGGACGTCCCGCCGTCCGCCGAACGCGGCGCGACCAGCTCCCCGACCGGCTTCACCCGCCCGGCCGCCAGGAAACCCCAGTCCAGCAGCCGGGCGGTCTCCTGGTAGACCGCCTGGCTCTCGTCCGACTGCGGGTTCATCACCGTGACGAGAAGGACCTTGTCGCCGCGCTGCGCGATGCCCGTGAAGGTGGCCCCCGCATGCGTGGTGTTGCCGTTCTTGACGCCCGCGATCCCCGGGTACGGGCTGACCCCGTCCGCCCCCGTCATCAGCCGGTTGGTGGACTGGATCTCGAAGGTGTCGCGCGTGCCGTCCGGCAGCTGCTCGCCGGGGAACCTGGCACGCGCGGTCGCCGCGTACTCCCGGAAGTCCTTCTTCTGCATGCCGGAGCGGGCGATCAGCGTGAGGTCGTACGCGCTGCTGACCTGACCGGGTGAGTCGTAGCCGTCGGGGGAGACGACATGGGTGTCGACGGCCTGGAGCTCACGCGCGTGCGCGTTCATGTCGGCGACGGTCTTGCCCAGGCCGCCGTTCATCGCCGTCAGCACGTGCACGGCGTCGTTGCCCGACTTGAGGAACACCCCGCGCCAGAGGTCGAGGACCTTGTATTCGAGGTCCTCCTTGACCCCCACCAGGCTGCTGCCGTCGCCCAGACCCTCCAGGTCGGCCGGGCGCACCTTGTAGACCTGCTCCTTGGGCAGCCGCGGCAGCACCGTGTCCGCGAACAGCATCTTCAGGGTGGACGCGGGGGCGAGCCGCCAGTGCGCGTTGTGCGAGGCCAGCACCTCGCCGCTCTCCGCGTCCGCGACGATCCACGAACGCCCCGACAGCTCCTTGGGCAGCACGGGCGCTCCCGGCAGCAGATTCACCTGCGTCCCCGACTCGCCCAGCTTCTCGCCGCCCACCGAGGACATCACGGCGGGAGGCTTGGGCTTGTCGTCCGACTTCGGGTCAGGACCGGCGGCGTGGGCCGCCGGTACGACGAGGATCGAGGGCACCAGCAGGGCGGCGGAGGCGACCGCGAGAGCGGTCCTGTTCACGGCAGACACGGACGTGAACGTACAGGGCGAGTCTGTGCTCGCGGCCATAGCGGGGGTGACCCGCCGCAACAGCCGCCGGTACAGCCCAAGGGCCGCCGCCCCGCCGCCTCGCACCGCACCCCGCCGACCCGGCAGGGTGGCCGACGGCGATACTGGCCCCATGAAGCTCAACCGCTCCGTGTCCTGGTTCCTGCTCGCCTTCGGGGTGTGGAGCTGGTTCATCTGGATCACTTTCGTCAAAAACCTGATCAAGGACGGAAGCGGGCTCGCCTTCGACGACGCCGGCGACCCGACCGCCTACTTCTGGGTGCACCTGCTGCTCGCCGTGACGTCCTTTCTCCTGGGGACGGCTGTCGGCGTGATCGGGTTCCGTTCGGTGCGGACGCTGCGCCGCGAGAAGGCGTAGGGGACGACTGTGACCGCGGTGGTGACCGGCCTGGTGGTCCTGTGCGTGATCGCGCTGCTCGCCGGGGTGCACAGGTACGTGTGGGTGCGGCTGGTCCGCGACACCACGACGGCGTCCGTACGGGGACGGCGCCTGCGGCGGGCGGGAGCGGTGGCCGTCGTGGTCCTGCCGCTGCTGTCGGTCGGCGCGGCGACCTCGGGCCGGATCGGCGCCCCCTTCTGGCTGCAACAGGTCCTCGCCTGGCCGGGTTTCCTCTGGCTGGCGCTGCTGCTGTACGTGACGCTGGCGCTGCTGGTGGGGGAGGCGGTACGCCCGCTGCTCATGCGGTGGAGCCGAAGCCGAACCGGAACGCGAGACGCGACGGGACCGGACGGCGGCGCGCAGGGCGTGGCGGGACCGGACGGCGGCGCGCAGGGCGTGGCCGGACCGGACCGCGGCGCCGAGGGCGGGTCCCGCGCCGGGGCCGTGCCCGCCACCGAGCTCCAGGCGGCCCCGCCCGAGCAGGGCAGTCCTTCGGGGAGCCCGTCCCGGCGGCTGTTCATCTCCCGTACCGTCGGCGCCGCCGCGGCCGTGGCCGGTACCGCGACCGTGGGGTACGGCGCGTACGGCGTGCTCGGCGGGCCGCGCGTCAAGCGGGTCACCGTGCCGCTGGCCGGGCTTCCCCGCGCGGCCCAGGGCTTCCGTATCGCCGTGGTCAGCGACATCCACCTCGGGCCGATCCTCGGCCGCGCCCACACCGAGCGCATCGTCGACGCCATCAACTCCACCCAGCCCGACCTGGTGGCGGTCGTCGGTGACCTCGTCGACGGCAGCGTCGAAGACCTCGGCAGGGCCGCCGAGCCACTGGCAGGCCTCCGCTCCCGGCACGGCAGCTTCTTCGTGACCGGCAACCACGAGTACTACGCGGGCGCCGCCCCCTGGCTCGCCCATGTCCGTGAACTGGGCCTGCACCCGCTGGAGAACGCCCGCGTCGAGATGGCAGGCTTCGACCTCGCGGGGGTCAACGACGTCGGCGGCGAGGCGTTCGGCCAGGGGCCCGACTTCGCGAAGGCGCTGGGCGACCGCGACCGCAGTCGTGCCTCGGTGCTCCTGGCCCACCAGCCCGTGCAGATCGACGAAGCGGTCCGGCACGGCGTCGGTCTCCAGCTCTCCGGGCACACCCACGGCGGCCAGCTCTGGCCGGGCAACCTCGTCGCCGAACTCGCCAACCCCACCGTCGCGGGGCTGGAACGCTACGGCGACACCCAGCTCTACGTCTCGCGCGGCGCTGGCGCCTGGGGCCCTCCGGTCCGCGTGGGAGCCCCCTCCGACATCACCGTCGTCCAACTCGCCGTGCGCTGAACGCAGTTCCTCGCCACGGCCCCTGGCGCCGCCCGCGAGGGCCCGGATCCGAGGTGTGTCCGGGGTGCACGCCACCCGGGCCGCATGTGCCCGTTGCGAAAGAATTGCCCCTTCCGTGGCCCTAATTCGTGTGATTAGGTGAACGAATCGTGGGGTGGGCGTGTGGATCTTCCGGCTGCCCCCTGGGTGGGGTAGTGCGAGGAGAGCAAGTCAATATGCGGTCGACGGGATCCATCCGCCTGCGTGTCGTCGTCACGGCGGCAGTAGTGGCAGCCGCCGCAGTCGGAGGGTGGCAACTCCTCCCCTCGGACGGCGACAACGTTGCCGCGATCAACGTCGGAACCACGGACAAGGCGTCCTCGCTGGACCCGGCCTGGGCGTACGACGTCGGTTCCTGGGCGCTGTACAGCAATGTGTTCCAGTCCCTGCTGACGCTCAAGACCGGTGCGGCCAAGCCCACCCCGGACGCGGCCAAGGAGTGCCACTTCGTCGGGCAGAAGCTCACGACCTACCAGTGCGAGCTCAGGAACGACCTGGTCTTCTCCAACGGGAAGAAGATCACCGCACAGGACGTCAAGTTCAGCTTCGACCGCATCCTGCGCAACAAGCCGGACGAGGGGCCGCGTTCCCTCTTCACCTCGCTGAAGTCGGTCCGGGCCGACGGGAACCAGGTCACCTTCAACCTCCACACCGGTGACGCCACCTTCCCGTTCAAGGTGGCGTCGGGCGCCGGCGCGATCGTCGACAGCGCGAAGTACCCGGCGCAGGGCGAGCGCGAGGACGAGGTGGTCGACGGCTCCGGCCCGTACGTCATCACCTCCTACGAGAAGGGCAAGCTCGCCCGCCTGGCCCCGAACCCCTCCTACAAGGGCGCGGTGCCGAAGACCGGCAAGCCCGTCGACGTGCACTACTACGAGGCCTCCGAGGACCTGGAGAAGGCGTGGGAGGGCAAGGAGCTCGACGTCGCGCACCGCCAGCTGCCGCCGGAGATGCTCTCCAAGCTGAAGCCCGGCGACGAGAACGTACGGGTCAGCGAGGTCGACGCGACCGAGATCCGCAACATGGTCTTCAACGTCCGCAAGAACTCCCCCTTCGCCGACGCCGCCGTGCGCCGCGCAGCCTCGTACCTCGTGGACCGCCCGAAGCTGGCGCACGACGTGTACTTCAACACCGTCGAGCCGCTCTACGACGCCATCCCCAAGGGCATCGTCGGCCACGGCACCCCCTTCTTCGACCTCACCTCCAGGCCCAGCGTCGAGAAGGCGAAGGCGGAGCTGGAGAACGCCGGCGTGCAGGTTCCGGTGACGTTCACCCTGGGCTACGCGGCCGGCGGCGCCACCAAGCCGGAGGCCGAGGAGCTGAAGAAGCAGCTGGACGGCTCGGGCCTGTTCGCGGTGAAGCTCGTCGAGAAGAAGGAGTGGGAGGACTTCCAGACGGGTTACAAGGCCGGGCAGTTCGACGCGTACAACATCGGCTGGGTCGCCGACTTCCCCGACCCCGACAACTACAGCCAGCCGCTCGTCGGCCGGGACAACAGCAACGCGAACACCTACGTCAACCCGGAGATCGAGAAGCTGATCGTCCGCACCCAGAGCACTTCCGCGCGGGAGAACACGGTCGACGACTTCAAGGCGCTGCAGAAGATCGTCGCGAAGGACGTCCCGCTGGTACCGCTCTGGCAGACCAAGGACTACGTGCTGAGCAACGGCGAGGTCGGCGGCGTGGAGTACCTCTCGGACGGCACGGGCATCTGGCGGCTGTGGGAGCTGGGCAGGCTGTAGAGCGGCACGGCACGGCACGACACGCGACACGGCAGGCACACGGGACACGGGAAGGGCCCCGCCCCCGGGAGACCGGGGGTGGGGCCCTTCCTTCGCTGCGGCGACCGCGCGGGATCAGAAGCGGCGCGTGATCAGCGCACGCTTCACTTCCTGGATCGCCTTGGTGACCTCGATGCCACGCGGGCAGGCGTCCGTGCAGTTGAACGTGGTGCGGCAGCGCCACACACCGTCCTTGTCGTTGAGGATTTCGAGCCGCTGCTCGCCACCCTCGTCACGGCTGTCGAAGATGAAGCGGTGCGCGTTGACGATCGCCGCCGGGCCGAAGTACTGGCCGTCGTTCCAGAACACCGGGCACGAGGACGTGCACGCGGCGCACAGGATGCACTTGGTGGTGTCGTCGAAGCGCTCGCGGTCCTCGGCGGTCTGCAGGCGCTCGCGGGTCGGCTCGTTGCCCTTGGTGATCAGGAAGGGCATCACGTCGCGGTAGGCCTGGAAGAACGGGTCCATGTCCACGATCAGGTCCTTGAGGACCGTCAGGCCCTTGATGGCCTCGACCGTGATCGGCTTCTGCGGGTTGATGTCCTTGATCAGCGTCTTGCAGGCGAGCCTGTTCTTGCCGTTGATCCGCATGGCGTCCGAACCGCAGATGCCGTGCGCGCAGGAACGGCGGAACGTCAGCGTGCCGTCCTGGTCCCACTTGATCTTGTGAAGGGCGTCGAGGACACGCTCCTTCGGGTCGATCTCCAGCTCGAAGTCCTGCCACACGGCCTCTTCCGAGACCTCGGGGTTGAAGCGGCGGATCCGGAAGGTGACCGTGATGTACGGAGTGTCGGCGAAGCCGGGCTCGGGCGCGCCCTTGCCGTCCTTCTCGACCTTGTCCATGATCGGGGTAGCCATCAGTACTTACGCTCCATCGGCTGGTAGCGGGTCTGGACGACCGGCTTGTAGTCGAGCCGGATCGACTCGGTGCCGTCGGCCGCGACCTCGCGGTACGCCATGGTGTGGCGCATGAAGTTGACGTCGTCGCGGGTCGGGAAGTCCTCGCGGTAGTGACCGCCGCGGGACTCCTTGCGCGCCAGCGCGGACACGGCCATGACCTCGGCCAGGTCGAGCAGGTTGCCCAGCTCGACGGCCTCCAGCAGGTCCGTGTTGAAGCGCTTGCCCTTGTCCTGGATGGACACGTTCTTGTAGCGGGCGCGCAGCTCGCCGATCTTCTCGACGGCCGTCTTGATCGTCTGCTCGGTGCGGAACACCATCACGTTGGCGTCCATGCACTCCTGGAGCTCCAGGCGCAGCGCGGCGACGCGCTCCGTACCGGTGGAGTTCCGCAGCCGCTCGACCTGCTCGACCACCAGGGAGGCCGGGTCCTCGGGCAGCTCGACGAACTCGTTCGCGTGGCTGTACTCGGCGGCGGCGATGCCGGCCCGCTTGCCGAAGACGTTGATGTCGAGCAGCGAGTTGGTGCCGAGGCGGTTGGCGCCGTGCACCGAGACGCAGGCGACCTCGCCGGCGGCGTACAGGCCGGGGACGACGGTGGTGTTGTCGCTGAGGACCTCACCCTTGACGTTCGTCGGGATGCCGCCCATGGCGTAGTGCGCGGTCGGCTGGATCGGGATCGGGTCCGTGTACGGCTCGATGCCGAGGTACGTACGGGCGAACTCGGTGATGTCCGGCAGCTTGGCGTCGAGCTGCTCCGGCGGCAGGTGCGTGAGGTCGAGGTAGACGTGGTCGCCCTCGGGACCGCAGCCGCGGCCCTCCCGGATCTCCGTGTAGATGGAGCGGGAGACGACGTCACGGGACGCGAGGTCCTTCATGACCGGCGCGTACTTCTCCATGAAGCGCTCGCCGTCCTTGTTGCGGAGGATGCCGCCCTCACCGCGGGCGCCCTCCGTCAGCAGGATGCCCATGCGCCAGATGCCGGTCGGGTGGAACTGGAAGAACTCCATGTCCTCCAACGGCAGCCCGCGCCGGTACGCGGCGGCCTGGCCGTCTCCGGTCAGGGTGTGCGCGTTGGAGGTCACCTTGAAGAACTTGCCGGTGCCGCCAGAGGCGAAGATGATCGACTTCGCCTGGAAGACGTGGATCTCGCCGGTGGCCAGTTCGTAGGCGACGACGCCGGCCGACTTCTTCACCCCGGTCTCGGGGTCGTCCTGCATCAGCAGGTCCAGGACGTAGAACTCGTTGAAGAACTCCACGCCCTCCTTGACGCAGTTCTGGTAGAGCGTCTGGAGGATCATGTGGCCGGTGCGGTCCGAGGCGTAGCAGGACCGGCGGACCGGGGCCTCGCCGTGGTTGCGCGAGTGGCCGCCGAAGCGGCGCTGGTCGATGGTGCCGTCCGGGGTGCGGTTGAACGGCAGGCCCATCTTCTCCAGGTCGAGGACCGAGTCGATGGCCTCCTTCGCCAGGATCTCGGCGGCGTCCTGGTCGACCAGGTAGTCGCCGCCCTTGATCGTGTCGAAGGTGTGCCACTCCCAGTTGTCCTCCTCCACGTTCGCCAGCGCGGCGGCCATGCCGCCCTGCGCGGCGCCCGTGTGGGACCTGGTGGGGTAGAGCTTCGTCAGCACGGCGGTGCGGCTGCGCTTGGTCGACTCGATGGCCGCGCGCATGCCCGCGCCACCGGCGCCGACGATGACGGTGTCGTACTTGTGAATCTTCATCTTGGTTGCCTCAGCCCCGGGCCTAGCGGATGTTCGGGTCGAAGGTGAAGATCACCAGCGTGCCCAGAAGGACGGTGAACACCGTGGCGGTGTACAGCAGGTTCTTCAGCCAGAAGCGCGTCTTCGGCTTCTCCGCGTAGTCGTTGATGACGGTACGCAGGCCGTTGGCGCCGTGCAGCATCGCCAGCCACAGCATGGCGAGGTCCCAGACCTGCCAGAACGGCGAGGCCCAGCGGCCCGCCACGAAGGCGAAACCGATCTTGCTGACGCCGCCGTCCAGCACCAGCTGGATCAGGAGGTGGCCGAGGACGAGCACGACGAGCACCACGCCGGACAGGCGCATGAACAGCCAGCCGTACAGCTCGAAGTTGGTGCGGGTGGTGCGGGGCGTCTTCGAGGTGCGCGTGCGCGGGGGCTCGATGACGGGAGCCGGGTTGTCCACGTCGTACAGGCGCACAGGCTCTACGCCCTCGACGGGGCCGACTGCGGAAGAGGTCTCAGCGGACATGTTCTTGACTCAGCTCCCGAAGACTTCGCGTACGGCGTGACCGAGCACGGGGTACAGGGCGCCGACCATCAGCACGATCCAGATGCCCAGCACGGTCCAGAGCATCTGCTTCTGGTAGCGGGCGCCCTTGGACCAGAAGTCCACGGCGATGACCCGAAGGCCGTTCAGCGCGTGGAACAGGATGGCGGCGACAAGCCCGTACTCGAGGCAGGCCACGAGCGGGGTCTTGTAGGTGGCCACGACATCGTCGTACGCCTCGGGAGAGACGCGGACGAGAGCGGTGTCGAGGACGTGTACGAACAGGAAGAAGAAGATGAGGACGCCGGTGACTCGATGAGCCACCCATGACCACATGCCTTCCCGGCCGCGATACAGCGTTCCAGCCGGCACGGAAATACCCTCCGGGAGCGGGGATTGGGGTCGGCCGGCTTGGTTATGTCGGTCTGACCCGGCCGGGTACGGTCCACCGGCCCCGGTCATCGTAGCGACGAGTTGTCGGTTCCCTCGCCCGGGGGCCTCCGGTGTGATCAAACAGGCAATCGAACGGCCCAGTGGGACGGCCCGCGGGCACCGCCGGTCATACCGCCACGGAAGGGCTCGCGGGACGGGGCGCGGGCCGCGTCCAGGAGTCCCGCACCAGCCGGGCGAGCCGCCCGCGGGCCAGTCGGCGCAGTTCGTCCGCGGCCACGGCGCGCTCCTCGTCGGGCTCGTTGCCCAGCCGGAAGCGGATCCCGGCGAGCACCTGGTCGAGGTGCTCCTCCGGGGCGTACGCGTCCAGGCAGATCACGAACGGATGTCCGAAGCGACCCTCGTACGTGTCGTGGGCGGCGAGCAGCGCGGTCTGCGCGGCGGGCGGCACGCCCGCCCCGGGGCCCGACGGCTCCTCGTGGGCCAGCGCGTCCGCGACCTCGCTGCCGGAGAGGTCGTACGAGGCCTCGTCGGCCGCCGCGAGCAGGGCGTCCGGATCGGGGTAGGGGCGGTGTGCGGCCAGCCGCGCGGCCCAGCGCCGGTTGGCGCAGCAGCCGATCAGCACGGTCTCGGCGGTGTGTGCGGGGGCCTCGTTGAACCGGTCGAGGGAGGACGGGTGATACGGAGCCGGGGAAGACGGGGGAGCCGGGAGAGGCGGGCCGCCACGGCCGCTCGTTGTCAGGGAGGCGGAGGGGTGCAGCGTGGCTCCTACGTCGAGGCCGACGGGCGGCGGTGTGCTGGTGGGACGGTGGCGGGGTCGTAAACGCTAGCGACGGCCGGAAGGAACTGTCCGACGAATGCACGAATTTCATCCGAACGGGAGGGTTTACGTGCGCGGGATCGACGCCTTCGCCGCCAGAAACTCGTACTTTTGGGTGAGAACAGCGCATTTTGCACCAAACGCGAAAGTTGGGAACGACGGATGAACAATCCCCGAAGGTCGCACCGGGCCGGACACCGGACCGCGGGCGGCGGAGGCCGGGTGCCGCGCGGGGCGCTGGTGGCCGGGGCCGTCGTGGCCGTCGCCGCGGTCGGTGCGGTCACGGTGGTCGCCTGGCCCGACCAGGGCGGCTCCCCACCGTCCTCGTCCGCCTCGCAGCCCGCCAGGACCGGCAGCGGCGATGCCAAGAGCGCGGACAGCGCGCCGCCGTCCCCCGCCGCCTCGCCGACCCGCGCCGTCTCGGGGGCGCCCCGCACCATCCCCTTCGTACGGGAGGTGCGGCCGGCCAAGGGGACCGGCTGGCGGCCCGCGGCGGGCACCCGCGTCGTCGTGGCGGCGGGCAGCGAGCAGGCACTCGCCGACGAGGGACGGCTGCTCGCGGACGAGCTGGGCAAGGGGTACGCGCAGGGCGAGCCGGCCAGGCCCGGCGACGTCGAGCTGGCGATGGGCGCGCCCGGCTCGACCGGCGGCCCCGAGTCGTACACCGTGACCACCACGGGCGGGCGGGTCAGGATCACCGGCGGCGACCAGTCGGGCGTCTTTTACGGCACCCGTACCGTCAAGCAGGCGGCCCGCTCAGGCGGCGGCCTCGCCGACGGGGTGCTGCGGGACGCCCCGGCCAAGCCCAGGCGCGGGTTCGGCCTCGACACCGCCCGCAAGCACTTCGACGCGTCCTTCATCGAGGACCGGATCCGCGAGATGGGCGACCTCAAGCTCAACGAGCTGGGTCTGCACTTCTCGGACGACCAGGGCTTCCGGATCGCCTCCACCTCGCACCCGGAGGTCGTCTCCGAGGACCACCTCGGCCAGGACGAGGTGCGCCGCATCGTCGCGCTCGCCGCCTCCCGGCACATCAAGGTGATCCCCGAGATCGACATGCCGGGCCACCTGGGTGCGGTGATCGCCGCGCACCCCGGCCTCCAGCTGCGCAGCGCGGCGGGCAAGGCGTCGCGGGGTGCGGTCGACATCTCGGACCCGGCGGCGGCGAAGATCGTCGACGAGCTGCTCACCGAGTACGCGAAGCTCTTCCCCGGTGCGTACTGGCACCTGGGCGGCGACGAGTACCGCGCGCTCACCGTCTCCGACCCGGAGGCCACATACCCGCAGCTGGCCCGCGAGGCACAGCGCAGGTACGGCGCGAAGGCCCGCGTCCAGGACCTCGCGACGGGCTGGCTGAACGACCGGGCGAAGACGGTCGCGGCCCACGGCAAGACGGACGTCCGCGCCTGGAACGACGGCTACTTCGCGGGCGGCGTCGTGGACGCGCCCAAGTCCCGCGAGGTGGCGTACTGGACGGGCAAGGAGATCGGCGCCCGCGGCCCCCAGGAGTACCTGGCGGAGGGCCGCAAGGTACTCAACGTCAACGACGAGTACCTCTACTACGTCCTGGGTGAGCCCAACACCTTCCAGTACCCGACCGGCCGCCGCATCTACGACGAGTGGACCCCGAGGGTCCTGCGCGGCAGCGAGTCGGTGCCCGCCCGCTACGACGCGCAGATCACCGGCGGGCAGTTCGCGGTGTGGTGCGACTACCACAACGCGCAGACGCAGGACCAGATCGCGAAGGGCGTACGGCTGCCGTTGCGCGCGACGGCCCAGAAGCTCTGGGACCCACGCAAGCCGTCCCTCGGCTGGGAGCAGTTCAAGACGCTGGCGGGAGAGCTGGACTAGGCCCCCCGCCAGGACCGGATCGGGGCGGCGGGCGGCACGTGTGACGACGGCCGCAGTCGCATCGGATGGCCATGACCCCCCGTCATGTGGGCACAATGTGCCAGGGCTGTGGCGGATACGTGTGCAACCTGCCGTTCCGGCCCGGTCCGGGTGAGTCTTGAGCCACTTGAGGTCAACGCGTGGGGGGAGTGGGAAACATGGGTTTCTGGGGTTACTTCGTCGTGGGGAAGAACGCCGGGCCGCTCTCGGAGCTGGAGGCATTGGCCGAGGTCAGGGACGATCTGGCGCTGTACGACGAGCGCGTCGGCGGCTGGCAGGTCTGGGAGCGCCCGAGCGAGCCGGAGGTCGGCGACATGGGGGCGCTGGCGCGCGGGGTGTGCCGGGACACCGGGGCACCGGCGCTGTTCGCGTTCGTGATGGGCAGCGACTGCGTGGTCCTGGAAGCGGCGGCGCCCGAGGGCGGGTCGTGGTTCGCGTGCCTGGGCCGTGAGGCGATGGCCGGATACCTCCAGGCGGACGGACTGCTCCTGGAGGACCTGTTCCTGTCCGCCGAGGACGCGGCGGAGAAGGCGGTGTCCTGGGCGGCGGAGGCCGGCCGGACCGTGGAACTGGAACCGCTCGTCGCGGTGCTGAAGGCGGAGGCGGATCCGCTGGCCGAGGAGCTGTTCGCGTACTTCCTGGACGTGCTGGGCCTGGAACGGCAGCAGGCGCGACAGCCGTAACCAGGGCCGTGGCGCACCGCAGTGACGTTCCGCCGGGGAACCTCCCGGCGGGCGGTGACGTTGCCAAGGTGACGTGTCGGGTTGTGCCGTCGTGGTGTGGAGGAGGACGCGTGAGCCTGTCACTGGTGGAACCGGCCGGACCGGACGGACGGCTCGGCCGGGCCGACGAGCGCGCCCTCGCGGTGAGCGCACTCGCCTGCCTGGACCGCTGCCTGCCCCTCCTGGAGTACGTCGAAGGGGTCACGGTCGGCGCCGCCGCCGCGGATGCCGCGCTGCGCCCGCTCTGGGAGGCGGCCGAGGGCGGCGAGGAATGGCTCGGCCGGCTGCGGCTGGCCGCCGCCGCGGTCGTCCGGGCGGCGGACCACGCGGACCGGGGCTCCGGACTCGCGGAGGTGCTGCGGCGGGCGGCCGCGGTACCGCGCAGGTACGAGGCGGAGGAACTGCGGGCCTGGGCCGCGGAGTGCTCGGCGGCGGCCCTCGCCGTGCACCGGCAGTTGGACGGGGACCGCGACGGCGGCCCGCTCGCCACGGGCGAACTGCGCCGCCAGGAGCGCCTGCTCGACCTCCTCGCCGGCGACGGCGACGGCCTGCGGGCGGCGTTCGTACAGTCCACGGAGGGCAAACGAGTCCTCCGCGCGGCGGCGGCGCGCCGGGCGAGGCGGGCGTAGGCGGGCCGGAAGGACGGCCGGGGCCGCCACCCCCCACAGGAGTGACCCCGGCCGTCAATCCGCACGGGCTGTGCGACGAGCCCGTACTCCTCTCAGCGCCATGAGTGCGTTTTCTGTCACACCCCGGTCTGTCAGCAGGTCGTTGCAGGTTGTACTGGTCATGGACTAATCGCCCGTTGACGTCGTAGCGTGCACATTCGCGCTGGGGTGGGGCGTGCGGTGCGCGCCCGGGGCGAGCCGGCACATCAGGGACCAGCATCGACTGGGGACAGCCAGCATCGACTGGGGACAGGTTGAGATAGTGCTGGGGGACGACGCGGAGCTGACCGCCGCGGTGCTCGCGGCGCAGGACGGGAACGAGCAGGCGTTCCGGACTGTGTACCGCGCCGTGCATCCACGGCTGTTGGGCTACATACGCACGCTTGTCGGCGAGCTCGACGCGGAGGACGTCGCCTCCGAGGCGTGGTTGCAGATAGCGCGTGACCTCGACCGGTTCAGCGGGGACGCGGACCGGTTCCGGGGGTGGGCGGCGCGGATAGGCCGCAACCGCGCGCTCGACCACATCCGGATGCGGGGCAGGCGCCCCGCCGTGGGCGGCGACGACGCCGAACTCACCGAGGAGGCCGCCGAGTCGGACACCGCGGGCGAGGCGATGGAGTCGCTGGCGACCCACCGGACCATGGCCCTCATCGCACAGCTCCCGCAGGACCAGGCGGAGGCGGTGGTGCTGCGCGTGGTGGTCGGACTCGACGCCAAGAGCGCGGCCAGGACGCTGGGCAAACGGCCCGGCGCGGTACGGACCGCCGCCCACCGTGGTCTGAAGCGGCTGGCGGAACTGCTGGAGAACCGGGGCGCGGGGGAGCACGCGGAGTACGGGGAACAGCGGGCGCACGGGGAACGTGGGGAGCGCGGGGAACGCGGGGAGTCCGGCGGGCACGGTGGCCGCCCGGAGTACGCGGACCATGCGGACTTCGCGGTGCGCGCCGAGTGGGCCGCGGGCGGCGAACTGGACGCCGTACCCCCGCAGCGGGACCGGCGGACGGCCGGGGCGGCAGGACCGGTGCGCGGGAGGCTGCGCGCATCGCACGGTGTGACGCAATCGCGCGCGCGGACGCAGAGGGAAACGTGATGGCCGACGAGCGCTACGAGTGGCTTGACGAGGAAGCGGCGGAACGGCTGCTGCGCGGGGAGGCCCACGGCGAAGCTGTCCCGGGTGGCCCCGGGGCCGCGTCGGAGCCCCGGCGGGCGCCGGAATCTGCGGCAGGGACCATTTCGGGAGCCGTCTCCGGGACCGGCCGTGCGGACGCCTTTGAGGCCGAGCGGCTCGCTGCCGCGCTGGACGGGTTGCGTACGGAGGCGGCGTCGGCCGGCCTCCGGGTGGGCGTGGGGCCCGACCTTCGAGCGGGCGCGGGGACAGGTGAACTCCCTGGAGAAGCAGCCGCGTTGTCGGCGTTCCGGCAGTCCAGGTCCGCCCGCCCGGCGCGTCGGCACTCCCGCTGGGGCAGGCCGCTGCGTCTCGGCCTGGTGAGCGTGCTCGCGGCGGGCACGCTCGGCGGGGTGGCCGTGGCCGCCGGCACGGGGGTGATCCCCTCGCCGTTCCCGTTCGGCCACTCGGGCCCGGAGCCGGCCTCCTCGGTGTCGTCGGCGGCGGGCCCGGAAGGGGAGGCCGGCCAGGACGCGGAGGCGGACGCGGATCCGGAACGCCGCGGACACCCCGAGACCCCGGCGGACGGCGGCGCGTCCGGCCCCGGCTCCGGCGACAGCGCCCCGCACACGGACATGAGCGGCGGGGACACGGGCGAGGACAAGAACAGCGGCAGGGGCCGGAGCGACGACGCGGGCGGCGGCGCCGGGTCACCGGACCAGGAGCAGGAGACGCCCGGCTCCGACTCCGGCTCCGCGGACGCACCGGGATCGGCATCCTCCGGCAAGGACACGGCCGAGGGCGCCGGTGAGCAGGGCAAGCCGTCCGGCGACTGGCGGCGCCGTACGACGAACGCCTGCCGCGACTACCGGGCCAACCGGCTCCCCGCGCACCTCAAGAAGTACCTGGAGTCCCAGGCAAAGGGCTCCGACGGCATCAACCGCTACTGCGACCGCCTGCTGGGAGGTGTCGCCGCGCCCGAGCCGGGCCGGGGGCACGGCGACGATGCCGCCGGCGGTAAGGGCTCCACGGGCGGAACCGGAAGCGGAACCGGGTCCGGAGGTGGAAGCGGAAGCGGAAGCGGAAGCTCGTCCGGCGGCAAGGGCCAGAGCGACGGAAACGACGGAAGCGACGGAAACGACGGCAGGGCCGGCGGTACGGGCAACGGCGGCGAAGGCCGCGGCGTCAATGTCGGGAAGGGCCGGACAGGCGAGGCCGGCGGCGCCCGGCAGAGCACCGCCCGGACCCTCCGTCCCGCGCTCGACGGCCGGGCGCTCACGCGCGCGACCAGGGTGTGACGTTTTTCGGGGCGGCGGCGCTGAAGAGAGTGAGCCGACTGGTCATCGGCCGCGCACGAGCCGGGGTTCCCCCCGTACCTACGGCTCTGCGCACCTGGCGCGGGCGGGATTCGTTCCCCCGATCCCGTCCGCGCCTCTTCTTCTTCTGTCGTGGACGGTTCCGCCGTTGACAGTCGCCGCCCGCGCGGTCTCTAATGACCGACGTGCAGCGCGGTGCCGGCCACGGAGCAGTGGGCAGGCCGGCAATCCGAGCCAGCACCTTTTTGCAAGGGGCCAACGCGATGAGCAAGTACTCCGCACCCCGCACCTGACGCCGTGCCGGTCAGGCGACTTCCCCGCATCTGACGTCGTACCAGTCAGGTGACTTCTCTCGTACCTGACGCCGTCCCGCGTCCCGCGACTTCCCTCGCACCACCCTTCCTTCTCCTCCGCGCCGCACGAGCGCGCCCTGTGGCGCCTCGCCTGCCACGGAGGCACCCACACCTGCCCCAGGAGATGACGGCACCGCATGTTCAACCAAAGGATCATCGACGAGTTCCGCGCCCACGAGGGAAAGGTGGGCGGCCCCTTCGAGGGTGGTGACCTGCTGCTCCTCACCACCACCGGAGCGCGGTCCGGCAGCCGGCACACCGTTCCGCTCGGGTACGCCCGCACCGAGGACGGTGTGCTCCTGGTCTGCGGCTCGAACATGGGCGCGCCGGAGCACCCCGACTGGTACCACAACGTCCTCGCCCACCCCTCCGTCGAGGTGGAGATCGACACGTCGTCGTTCGGCGCGGTCGCCGTACCGGCGGAAGGTGCCCGCCGTGACCGCCTCTTCGAGCGAATCATCAGCGCCGCCCCCGGCTACGCCGACTATCAGCGGCAGACCCCCCGCACCCTCCCGGTCGTCGTCCTCGAACGCGCCGAGTACGGGTCTGCGGAGGGCAGCGCCCCACTTCCCGTCCGCACGGTCGGCGACAAGCTCCTGGAGATCCATACCTGGCTGCGCGGCCAGTTGGCCCGGGTGCTCGACGACGCCGAGGCCCACTTCGCGGCGGCCTCGTCGGTGCCGGGCGCCCCGACCCTCCCGGGCCTCGGCCTGCAGATCCGCCAGCACTGCCTGGCCTTCTGCGAGACCCTCGACTTCCACCACAGGAGCGAGGACGCGGCGGTCTTCCCGCAGATCGAGCACCACCAACCGCAGTTGGCCGACGCACTCGCGCGACTGCGCGAGGAGCACCGGAAGGTGGCCGCACTCAAGACCCGGCTCAGCGCCCACATCGGCGACTTCCGATACGCCGACCCGGGCGTCTTCCTCGCCGAACTCCGCCGGATGTCCGACGAGCTGACCGCCCACATGGACTACGAGGAGGCGGTGATCCTCCCGATCCTGTCCGGTGTCCCGCTGCCCGACGGCCCGCCTCCGGCTAACTCCTGACCGCGACGTCGGCGGCGAACCTGCCCAGCAGCACGTCGAGTTCGCCGTCGGCCTCCTCGCCGGCCCACGCCAGACAGCCGTCCGGACGTACGAGGAACAGCCCGTCGCCGTACGCCGCCAGGGCGGGCACGTGCAGGGTGCGCAGCCAGTCGCTCTCGTACGCGGCGCAGGCCGCGCAGGCCGCGCACGTCTCCTGTGCCGAGCGTGCCTCGTGCGCACCGGTCCCCGCGTGCCCCACCGCCAGCAGCGTGAAGTGCGGCCCCCGGAACGCGTCGAAGAGCCGGCCACCGCCGGGCAGTACCGCGTCGGGTGCCCGGTCGCCCGCGACCAGTACCCCGGCGGCGCCGACGGCAAGCGGTCCCGCCCGATACCCGATACCCAACTGCTGTGTCTCCGGCCCCCGTTGCTGCTTGCCGTGGTGCACGCGTGTGCTGAGTTCCAGCATCTCGGCGGCGACCGGCCTGCGTTCCGCCTCGTAGGTGTCGAGGAGCGCGGGAGCGGCGCCGTACCGCAGCACCTGTCCGAGCTTCCAGCCCAGGTTGTAGGCGTCCTGAACGGAGGTGTTGAGCCCCTGGCCGCCCGCCGGGGAGTGAAGGTGTGCGGCGTCCCCGGCGAGGAACACGCGGCCGGAGCGGAAGTGCTCGGCGAGTGCGGTACGCGGCCGGAAGTCCGAGGCCCACAGCACCTCGGTGACGTCCTCGGCCTTCAAGTGGCTGCGGCTCGCGACGAGTTCGCGCACCCCGGCGGCCGATGTGTCCGGGGCCGAGCGCTCGTCGGCGTACCGTGCCAGCAGCTGGAAGTCGTCGGTCCCGGGCAGCGGGCAGAGGGTGAGCAGGCCGTCGGGGGCCTCCGTGAACAGGTGCCAGTTGTCACGGTCGAGGGCCTCGGGCCGCACGCGTACGTCGGCGACGAGCATGGGCGCGGGATCGACGCGCTCGCCGTCCATCCGGATGCCGAGCGCGGCCCGCACGGTGCTGCGTCCGCCGTCAGCCCCGACGACGTACGCGGCGCGGACCGAGCTGCCGTCCCCGAACCGCACGCTCACCCCGTCGGCGTCCTGGGTCAACCCCGCTACCTCGCACCGGAGTTGTACGTCCCCGCCCAGCTCCTCCAGCCGCTCACGCAGGATCTCCTGCGTCCTCCACTGCGGTAGCAGCCACGGACGTCCGCTGTACAACTGCTCCTCGGTGGGGGCCGCCGACCGGAACATGTCGTACGCGCCGATCCGCTCCCCGTCTCCCCGCCATGCCATTCCCACGGGGGCGGGCCCCCCGCTCACGAGCACCGCGCCGACGACCCCGAGGTCGTCGAAGACCTCCATGGTCCGGGGCTGGATGCCCTTGCCGCGCGAACCGGGGAAGAGGTGACCGGCCCGCTCGGCGACAAGGGCGGACACGCCCCGCCGGGTGAGATCGCAGGCCAGGGCGAGACCGGTGGGCCCGGCCCCGACGACCAGCACCTCGACGTCGACCCCGACAGCTCCCTTAACATCGTTAAGTTCCATGCCTCGAAGCCTGCGCTTAACAGTGTTAAATTGTCAAGCGCAGGCTTCGCATCGGCTCGCGAGGGCCTCGCGCGGGAGCCGGGACGAGAGCCGGGGCGAGTGCCAGGGGCGTGCCGGCTCCGTCGGCGTCCGGCTCAGTTCCCCGTACGCCGCAGCCGCACCACTGGAATGTCCCGCTCGGTCTTCTTGGCGTACTGCGCGTACTGCGGGAAGAGCTCCACGAGGCCGGGCCACACCCGTGCCTTCTCCTGCGCCGACAGCGTCTCCGCCCGCGCCGGGAACCGCTCGGACCCGACGCGGAGTTCGACGTCGGGGTGCTCCTGGAGGTTCAGGTACCACAGCGGGTGCTCGTCGGCCCCGCCCTTCGAGGCGACGATCAGGTAGTCGTCGCCGTCGCGCCCGTAGATGAGGACGGTCCGGCGCAGAGTGCCGCTGCGGCGCCCCCGGTAGTCGATCAACAGGCAGGGCACGCCCTCGATGGTGGCGCCCTTGGTGCCGCCCGACGACTCGTACAGCTCGGCCTGCTTGGCCACCCACCCGGTGGGGCTGATCTCGATCTGCTCGCTCACGCGAACTCCTTCGCCTGGTGTCGAGTGCTTTCTCCCCGCAACGTAAGGCTCCGTCGACGGATTCCGCCGCCGACGCGGGCCGGACAGGTACGAGGAAAATCGGGGTACCCGACGACAACAGCAGGCGCGGCAGCACCGCGGCCGGTACGGTCGGCCCGAACTGCGCTATTCAGTACGGCGGTTGGAGGCCCGGAAGATGGCTTACTTCAAAGGGCTCTACCGGTCGGTCGCGCTGTTCCTGCCGTTGCTTTCGCTGTTCGTGCTGAGTCATCTCATCTGGGGGGCGAGCACCGCGATGCCGACGAAACTCCTCGCGTCCCTGGGGATGCTCGGGGGCCTCCTGCTGCTGGGAGTGGTGCGGTGGAAGGTCTACGGGCCGCCGGTGGAACCGGCCGAGGCCGCCGCGGCCTACCGGCGCGAGCTGCTGGCGCCGGGGGAGCGGCTGAAGCTGGTGGTCCCGGTGCGGGAGGCGGAAGGATCGCTGCCGTACGCCCTGCTGAGGCGCAGGCTCTGGCTCGCCCTCTCGGACCGTACGGTCGTGGTGTTCTCGTACGACAGGAATGGGCCGGACGCGGTGCTGCCGCTGTGGAGCACGGGCAGCGCAGGGGCGGCCCTGCAAGGAGGCCGGGTGATGCTGCCGGACGGCCTGGGCAGGACGCGGAGCGTGGTGGTGCCGACGCAGTTCCGGGGGGACTTCGAATACTGGCAGCAGGTGTGAGGGGTGGGGGCCCCGGGCGGGCGGCGGTTGCTGTCCGAACCCCCACCGCCCCGGACGGCGTGCGCGTGGCCCGGCCTTGTCAGGTTGTGGGTCTGCGCACCCGTTCGTGTCCCGTCCTTGTCAGGCCGCGATTCTGCGTACCCGTCGTGCCAGCCGCCGTACCGTCGCGTTGCGCGGTACGAAGGCCAGGCGCTGGGGCAGGCCGCCCGGTAGGGCGAGTGAGGTCAGGCGGCGGCGTTTGAAGTAGCGGCGGGTGCCGGGGGAGAGGTGGGAGAGCAAGTAGCCTTCGGCGCGCGTGCGTTGGGCGCTCAGGACCTGTGGCTGCATGGCGAAGCCGACCGCCGCGAGGAGTGCGCTCAGTTCGCCGGTGGGCGGGGGTGTGACGGTTTCCGTCGCCTCCAGGTCCGGGAGGAGAGCGTCGACGAGCGTCACCGGGATGCGGTTGCTGTTCTCGTACGGGGTGAGGCGTTCGAGGAGCAGATCGGTGCCCACGCGGGCCACCGGGATCCCGAAGAAGGTGTGCGCGGTGAGCAGGGCCGTGGAGAAGCAGCCGACGACCAGCGCGGGGCGCAGTTGCTGGAACAGGACCTCCGCGAGCAGAGGTGCGTCCAGGACGGTGAGTTGGGCGCCGAGCCGGTCCGCCTCCCGCTCCAGCAGTCGCGACCACCGCTCAGGCGCCGACGGGTGCGGTTTGAACACCACGTGCCGGTGGCCGCGTGCGACCGCGCCGCGCACCATCCTGACGTGCAGGTTCTCCTCCTCCTCCGGGGTGAGGATGGAGAGCGCCGAGAGGTACTGGCCCAGGAGGAGCGCGGGAGCCTCGGCGTCCGTGGCCGGGTGCGGTGCGTTGTCGGCCAGTTCGGTCAGGACCTTGCGGAAGGCCTCGGACGGGACGATCCCGGGCTGCACACCGAACTCGCTCAGCAGCAGCGGTCGCAGCCCCGGCACCAGGTCCAGGTGCAGGAGCCGTCGCACCCGGCCGCCGACCAGCGGATCCAGCTTGTTGCGGGTCGGGCCGTAGCTCATCAGGCCGTCCGCGTAGACGTCGATCGGCGCGTCGGGGAAGCACTGCGCGACCGCCTGCGCCGGGGCGACCTGGATCGACTCCAGGGCGAGGGAGATCCGGGAGTCACCGAGGTCCCAGTCCCGTCTCAACTGCCGTTCCCACAGAGGAACGTCGTCGGCGCGGGGCGTCCAGCCCGTCGGGTGCAGCGGGGAGATCGACTCGTTCCAGTGGCGTACCTCGTCGAACCTGGCCCGCAGCGTCTCGAAGCCCGGCGCCTCGGCCAGCGCGCGGGACGTCTCGGGGGTGGCCGCGTTGTTGCTGGTCAGCAGGATGCGGCGGGTGGCGGGCGGGAAGAGGCCGCTGTCGATCGCAGCGGCGAGCGTGGCCGTCCCGTACAGGGTGGAGGCCAGGAAGATCTGTGTCGAGGGCATCAGCGCGCAGCCCCCGCCGGCTTCTGCCCCGAGGGAGCGCCCGGTGCGGGAGCGCCCGGTGCGGGATCGGACGGGGCGGGATCGGACGGGGCGGCCGTGGCGGGTCCGGACGGGCCGCCCGGCGCGGGGCCGCCGCCCGCCGGGGTGAGCACGCGTCCGCGGGCCCGGCCCAGTGCGGGACCCGGCGTACGGCGCAGTCTCCGCAGCCTGTTGGCTCGGTCCGCGTCCATCGAGTTCAGCGCCTCCGTCAGTACCCGCTGCGGCATTCGCCGCAGCGCCGCCGCGCTCATCGCGCGCAATTTCCTCGCCACCGCAGGTTCGAACCTTTCCGTACTTCCCAGATGGTGGGAAATGATCGCGCAGTACGTCCGTACCGCCTTCGGAAGAAGGGTGCGCGCATTCGGATCACGGGCCGTTTCGTCCAGGACCTGGTCGAATGCGCGGATGAAATCCAGCTGGCGGACATCGCCGATCTGGGTGAGTGAGGAGGAAATTCCCCGGCGATAGAACACTCCGAGCAGTCCCACCACCCCGAAGGACTCCGCCTCCCGGTGCAGCCGCCAGATCCACGGCCGGTCCTCCGCGGTGCGCAGCCCGTCCGTGAAGTGCAGCAGCCCCCGGTCCAGCAGCCGGCGGTGGTAGATGCCTGCCCAGGCGAACGCGTAGTCGACGGACGTCGACCTGTCGGCGGGCAGGATCGCCTCGCGCGGCGACATGGACTCGCCGCGCCTGCCGTGCGGGACGCGCTGCACCGAGCGGGCGGCCCCGGTGCACTGCACATGGTCCGTGCGGACGAAGTCACAACCCAACTGCTCTATGGAGGAGAGGAGTTGGGTCAGATGGCCGGGTGCGAGCCAGTCGTCTCCGTCCAGGAAGGTCAGATACTCGCCGCGCGCCGCGTCCAGGCCGGTGTTGCGGGCGGTCGCCAGACCGCCGTTGCGTTCGTTTCTGAGCAGGACAGCGCCCGGAAGATCACGTTCCGCGCGGCTGAGAATCTCCGGGGTCTCGTCCGTCGAGCAGTCGTCGACGAGAAGGAATTCGAAGTCCTCGCGCGCGTTCGCACGCAGACTTCTCAGGGCATCTGGGGCGTATGTCTGCACGTTGTAGAACGGCACGACGACGGAGAGCTTGACCACGTGGGGGACATTAGGGCGTGCGGGCGGAGGAAGAGTGAACCGGGCATGTCGCAAAGGTGAATCGCGAAATTTCCCGGTTCTCGAATCCGCGTGTCGATTGCTGTTAACCGGCTGTTGCCGTCGCGTTGGGCCGGGAAACGGAACCGTTCTCTAGCTTAATCGTCGTGCCAGCAAGAACAAACCGACGTAACGCACCGCGAGTTGCCGTACTCGCCGATTCGGACACTCGTTGGAAATGGGGTGCGCTCACCGCCCGTCGGATTTCCGGGAACGGCGACCCCGAAATCGGTCCGGGAACCATCCCCGGAACCGTCTGCGAAACCGTCCCCGACGTCAGCGGATTCCTGCTGCGGGGGCGCGCCACCCCGACGCCGCGACAGCTCGGCGAGGTGGGTGGTGCAGGGGGCGGCGCGGCGGGCGGACTGCCCGTTCCGCGTGAGGTCACCGGCGCCGAATTCATCGACGCCATGGGCCGTGAACGGTACGACGTGATCGTCCTGGCGCTCGTCGGCGGCTCCGTCCAGGCGCTGCTGCACGGCCTCGCCCGCCTCTGGCCGGGCCCGGCCCGCCGCCCGGTCCTCGTCACCGGCTACGTCGGAGTCGTCTACGAAAAGCTCGCCGACGGGCTGCTGCTGCGGCACGGGGCGGACCTCGTACTGGCCAACTCGCCGCACGACGAGGAGCGGTTCAGGGAGGTGTACGAGGGCGTGGGCGCCGACGCGTCGGCGGTGACCGGCGCGGCGCTGCCCTTCCTCGGCGGGGAGCCCTACGACGGGGTGGCCGACACGGTCGTCTTCGCCGCGCAGCCCTCCGTGCCGGAGAGCCGGGCCGCGCGGGCGTACCTGCTGCGACGGCTGGTCGGGCACGCACGGCTGCACCCCGGACGCGAGGTGGTGCTGAAGCTGCGCAGCAAGCCCGGCGAGCACACCACGCACATCGAGGAACTGCCCTACCAACGGCTCGTACGCGACCTCGCGCCGCCGCCCAACTTCCGTCTCGCGTACGGGCACATGGGCGAGGTGCTCGACCGGACGGGCCTGCTGGTCACGGTCAGTTCCACCGCCGCGCTGGAATCGCTCCACCGGGGCATCCCGACGGCGGTACTGACCGACCTGGGAGTACGCGAACCACTCGGCAACCACCACTTCCTCGGTTCCGGCTGTCTGACCTCGTGGGACCGCATCGACGCCGGCCACCGGCCGACGGCGGACCCGCGGTGGCTGGTGCGGCACGGGGTCGCGGGGCGGGGCGATCCGTACGCAACGGTGCGCGAGAGGATCGACGGCCTCCTCCGGCAGCCCCAACTCCCGCCGCCCGCGCCGTACTACACCCCCACGACCGCCCCCGGCTACCTCCCGGGGATCCTCGCCCGCCATCGCCTCGACGAGGCGCCGCCCGCGGAGCTGAGCGGTCTGCGGCGGGCGGTGCGCGACGCCGTGCGGGACGTGGCGCGGGGGGCCTACCGGCACGGGGTGCAGCGCGTGGCGCCCGTCATCCGACGTATGGGAGAGCTGTGATGGACGCGTTGCCCCGCAGGGTCCTGGCGGTGATCCCCGCCAGGGGCGGCTCCAAGGGCGTGCCAGGCAAGAACCTCGCCGAGGTGGGGGGAGTGCCGCTGCTGGTACGGGCGGTACGGGCGTGCCTGGCGGCCCGGCACGTGAGCGAGGTGGTCGTCTCGACGGACGACGACGCGATCGCGGCGGCGGCGCTGGCGGCCGGGGCCGAGGTGGTCGTACGGCCGGGGGACCTCGCGGGCGATACCGCGACGAGCGAGGCGGCCGTGCTGCACACGCTGGACGCGCTGGACCACGAGCCGGACGTGGTGCTGCTGGTGCAGTGCACGAGCCCCTTCCTCACGGGCGAGGACGTGGCGGGGGTCGCGGCGGCGGTCCTGGGAGGCGCGGACTCGGCGCTCACGGTGGCTCCGTTCCACGGATTCGTGTGGAGGGAGGGGGAAGGCGCCTCCGAGGCGGCAGGCGGCGTGGTCGAGCAGCCGGCGACGGCGACGGATACGGCTGCAACGCCCCCGTTGCCCGAAGGGGCCGGCGCGGGCGGCGCGGTGCCGGCTCGCGCCGACGCCGGGACGGGCGGCGCGGGCCTGGTTCACGCCGACGCCGGGACGGGCGGCGCGGGCCTGGTTCGCGCCGACGCCCCGGAGGGCGGTGCCGCGCCGGTTCGCGCCGCAGGTCGCGCCGGTGTCGGTGTCAATCACGACAAGGCCACCCGGCCCCGTCGGCAGGACCGGCCGCAGGATCTCCTGGAGACCGGGTCCGCCTACGCCATGGACGTCCAGGGGTTCCGGGCGCACCGGCACCGTTTCTTCGGGCACACCGCCCTCGTGCACACCGACCCCGCGAGGGTGCTGGAGGTCGACGATCCGCACGACCTCGCGCGGGCCCGTGCCCTCGCGCCCCTGCTCGACGCGCCCGCCCACCCCACCCTCCGTGACGTCGACGCCGTCGTCATGGACTTCGACGGCACCCAGACCGACGACCGGGTGCAGGTCGACGCGGACGGGCGGGAGACCGTGTCCGTGCACCGCGGCGACGGGCTCGGCATCGCCGCACTCCGCAACGCCGGAATCCCGCTGCTCACCCTCTCCACCGAGCAGAACCCCGTCGTCGCAGCCCGTGCCCGCAAGCTCCGCATCCCCGTCCTGCACGGCATCGACCGCAAGGACCTCGCCCTCAAGGAGTGGTGCGAGGAGCGGTCCATCGACCCGGGCCGGGTCCTCTACGTCGGCAACGACGTCAACGACCTCCCCTGTTTCTCCCTCGCGGGCTGGCCGGTCGCCGTGGCCGACGCCCACGGCAGCGTCCGCGCCGCCGCCCGCACCGTGACCACCAGACCCGGCGGCAGCGGAGCCATCCGCGAGATCGCCACCTGGCTCCTTGGCCCGAGCCTCAACACCCCGCACCACCACACCCCACCCCCCCGCACACCCCAACACCCCTTAAGGACACGCAAGATGAGCAGCACCACCCCGAACACCACCCCGAACACCACCCAGCACTCCGCCCGCCTGCGCACCCTCGGCAGCAAGACGGCAGGCCCCGGCCACCCCGTCTACATCACCGGTGAGATCGGCATCAACCACAACGGCGACCTCGACAAGGCCCTCGCCCTGGTCGACGCCGCCGCCGAGGCCGGCTGCGACGCCGTGAAGTTCCAGAAGCGCACCCCGGAGATCTGCACCCCGCGCGACCAGTGGGACATCGAGCGCGACACCCCCTGGGGCCGCATGACCTACATCGACTACCGCCACCGCGTCGAGTTCGGCGAGGACGAGTACCGGGTCATCGACGCGCACTGCCGCAAGCGCGGCATCGACTGGTTCGCCTCCCCGTGGGACACCGAGGCCGTCGCCTTCCTGGAGAAGTTCGACGTCCCCGCGCACAAGGTCGCCTCCGCCTCGCTCACCGACGACGAACTGCTCCGCGAGCTGCGTTCCACCGGCCGTACCGTCATCCTCTCCACCGGGATGTCCACCCCGGCGCAGATCCGGCACGCCGTCGAGGTCCTCGGCAGCGCCAACATCCTGCTCTGCCACGCCACCTCGACCTACCCGGCCGTCGCCGAGGAGCTGAACCTGCGGGTGATCAACACCCTCCAGGCCGAGTACCCCAACGTCCCGATCGGTTACAGCGGCCACGAGACCGGCCTGCAGACCACCCTCGCCGCCGTCGCGCTCGGCGCCGCGTTCGTCGAGCGGCACATCACCCTCGACCGCGCCATGTGGGGCTCCGACCAGGCCGCGTCGGTCGAGCCCGGCGGTCTCAGCCGTCTCGTCCGCGACATCCGCACCATCGAGGCCTCGCTCGGCGACGGCGTCAAGAAGGTGTACGAGTCCGAGCTCGCCCCGATGCGCAAGCTGCGCCGGGTCCCGGGCGTCCTCGCCGAGCAGCAGTCCGTAGGAGTCTGATCGCCATGGCGCCGGCCAGCAGCGGCACCCTCGCCTTCGTCGAGAGCCCCGTCCAGCTCCTCAACGTCCTGGAGTGGGCCCATGTCGCCGCGCACGACATGACGGACGTGACCGTCGTCGTCCTCTCCCCGCGCGACCCGATGTCCCGCGGCCAGCTCCGCCGGATGGCCGAGCTGGCCCGGGACGAGGGCTGCGCGGTCCGCTGGGAGGACGCCAGGGAGGGCGCCGGGGCGCCGCTGCGCACCGTCGGCGGGCTCGCCACCGCCCTGCGGCGGGCCGAGCGGGTCGTCATCGGGGACCCCTTCTCCCGGTACGTACAGCTGCTCCTCACGCTCGTACGGGCATCGGCCCTGGTGGTCGTGGACGACGGGACCGCGACCATGGAGTTCGCGGGACAGCTCGCCCGCGGCGAGCGACTGGTGCGCTGGCACCGGCGCGGCAGCCGGCCGGGGGCGCGGGAGCTGCTGCTCGCGCCCGTCACCACCTCCGCGCGCCGCCGGCTCGCTCCCGGGCCCCGGCGCACCGTGGAACTCTTCACCGCCATGCCGGTCGCCGAGTCGCTGCCCGGCATCACCGTCACCTCGAACGACCTCACCTGGACCCGTGCCAGGTTCGGCCCGCCGCGCCTCACCCGTACCGCGGACCTGGTCGGTACGTCCCTGGTGGAGACGGGTGTGGTCGCTCTGGAGCACTACCTCAGGGCGGTCCGTTCCCTCACCCTCGACCACGGCGCCACCCGCTACTTCGCTCACCGCCGCGAGAGCACCGACAAGCTGCACCTGCTCGCCCGGGAGACCGGACTGGAGATCGTCCGTCCGGATCTGCCGCTGGAGCTGATCGCCCGGCGTGGCCCGATCGGGCGTACGATCCTGAGTTTTCCGTCCACGGTCGTACACACGCTCCCCAGGGCACTCGTGGGGACGGACGTGAAAGTGGCGGTATGTGACGTAGATCCCGATTGGCTCGCCGTCGACGCGTCGCCGCGCGCCCGCGGGTTCCTCACCGGGGTCGCCGAGACCGCCCGTGACGTGCGGAAACTCCGGGTCATGCCCGCGGCGTAACAGGCCTTGATACCCGTCTCACATCCTGGGCACACCTCTACCCGTCCTTTTTCTTACGCCTATCGGGCTGAAGTTTTGTTGATCGGTAGGCAGTTGGGGGCCGGGTGGGCCTACCGTTGACTGGGTGAACCAGTTGATCTCCCTCGTGTCCGAAGCCGGTCCCGACACCGGAGACGATCTCCCCGGCACGCTGCCCGATGCGCTGCGTGCCGAACTGATCGCATTCCGTCGGGACCTGCACATGCACCCCGAGCTCGGCAACCAGGAGTTCCGCACCACTGCCGCGATCAAGGCGCGCCTGGAGCGGGCGGGACTCGCCCCGCGCGTGCTCGCCACCGGCACCGGGCTCGTCTGTGACATCGGCGAGTGGGACGGGGGCACTCCGATGCTCGCCATCCGGGCGGACATCGACGCGCTGCCCATTCCGGACGCGAAGGTCGGCGTGGCCTACCGTTCGACCGTCCCGGACCGGGCGCACGCGTGCGGGCACGACGTGCACACCACCGTGGCCCTGGGGGCCGGTCTCGTCCTCGCCGAGCTGCACCGCAGGGGACAACTGCCTCGACCGGTACGGCTGTTGTTCCAGCCCGCCGAGGAGGTACTGCCCGGTGGCGCCGCCGACGCGATCAAGAGCGGGGTGCTGGAAGGTGTCGGCAGGATGATCGCGGTGCACTGCGACCCCAAGGTCGACGCGGGGAAAATCGGCCTCCGTACCGGGCCCATCACGTCTGCCTGTGACCGGCTGGAAATCGCCCTTGACGGACCCGGCGGACATACCGCCCGCCCGCACCTGACCACGGACCTCGTGACCGCCGTGGCGAAGGTGGCGACCGAGGTCCCGGCCGTCATCTCGCGCCGGGTCGACGCCCGCTCCGGGCTCTCCGTCACCTGGGGCCGCATCGAGTCCGGCCACGCCTGCAACGTCATCCCGATGCACGCGGAGCTGGGCGGCACCGTGCGCTGCCTGGACCTGGACACCTGGCGCGACGCCCCGGACCTCATCCACGCGGCCATCGCCGACATCGCCGACCTGCACGGCGCCAAGTCGCAGATCAACTACATCCGCGGGGTGCCGCCCGTGGTCAACGACGGCACGGTCGTCGACCTGCTGGTCAACTCGATGGCGGCGCGTCGCGGGCCGTACTCGGTGGAGGACACCGAGCAGAGCCTCGGCGGCGAGGACTTCTCCTGGTACCTCGAACACGTCCCCGGTGCGATGGCCCGCCTCGGAGTGCGCACCCCCGGCGACGCCACCAAGCGGGACCTGCACCGGGGCGACTTCGACGCCGACGAGAGCGCCATCACGGTCGGGGTCGAGCTGTTCACCGCCGCCGCACTGCTGGACGCCCGCAGCCGGTCCGGCGCGTAGCGACACGCCTGGCGAGGTGCAGCCCCTCGGCAGGCGCACCTCACGGAAGGGCGTTCCCGCCGGTCGAGCGGCCCCGGGAGCGCCCTTTCGTAGGTTCCTCCGAGTGAATCCCTATGTCCGTTGTGAGTATGTACATTGCTTATGTGCGTCACCCCCTCGGCGAATCGAACGCGCGACGATCCGGTAACGACTGATGAACGGGTCTTTACGCGACATCTACGCGCGTTACGATCGCCGCGAAACCAGCGCCGCTCAGAGGCGCTTCGGTCAGGTTGAAGGAGCGTCCCGTGCGCCGGGTATCCAAGATCGCTGCTGCGAGCATCGCCACCGCGGCTCTCGCGTTCACCGCCACCGCGTGTGGCGAGTCCTCCACCGGGAGCTCCAGCTCCGAGAGTGGCGGCAAGCTGAAGATCGGCATGGCCTACGACGTCGGCGGCCGTGGTGACAACTCGTTCAACGACTCCGCCGCGCGCGGCCTGGACAAGGCCAAGAAGGAGCTCGGCGCCGAGACCAAGGAGCTCACCGCCAAGACCGGCGAGACCCCGGCCGACCGCGAGCAGCGCCTCGCGTCCCTCGCCGAGGGCGGCTACAACCCGGTCGTCGCCGTCGGCTTCGCGTACAAGGACGCCCTCGACAAGGTCGCCAAGAAGCACCCCAAGGTGAACTTCGGCCTGGTCGACTCGGTCGCCGAGGCGAAGAACATCAACAACATCGTCTTCACCGAGGAGCAGGGCTCCTACCTGGCGGGCGTCGCCGCGGCGACGAAGTCCAAGGACGGCAAGATCGGCTTCGTCGGCGGCGTCGACATCCCGCTGATCAAGAAGTTCGCGGCCGGCTTCCAGCAGGGCGTCACGGAGACGAACCCGAAGGCGACGGTGCAGATCCAGTACCTCTCCTCCGGCTCGGACCTGTCCGGTTTCGGCAGCCCCGACAAGGGCAAGGCCGCCGCCAAGGGCATGCTCGACAAGGGCATCGACGTCGTCTTCGCCGCGGCGGGCGGCTCCGGCGCCGGCTCCATCGAGGCCGTCGCGGGCAAGAAGGGCGCCTGGGCCATCGGTGTCGACTCCGACCAGGCCCTCGACCCGTCGCTGTCGAAGTACAAGGCGTCGATCCTCACCTCCGTCGTGAAGAACGTCGACGCCGGTGTCTTCGAACTGGCGAAGTCCGTCAAGGACGGCAAGCCGAAGACCGGCACCTCCACGTACTCCCTCGCGGAGAACGGCGTCACGCTGACCACCACGGGTGACCACCTCAAGGACATCCAGTCCAAGCTGGACGAGGCGAAGAAGAAGATCGTGGACGGCTCCATCAAGGTCAAGTCCACCCTCTGAGCCACCTCTTGGGGAGGGGGCCCGGCGAGAAGCTTCGGCTGCTCGCCGGGCCCCCCTTCACTGTCCGGACGGACCCCTTGCGCTGTCCGGACGGGCCCCTGCAACTCTCCGGACGGGCCCCCGGCGCCGTCCGGAACTGGGCCTTCCGCCCTTCACATTTCGGCGGGGCTGCCTCACAATTTGGCGTAGCTACGCGCGTAGCTCATCCGGTGCGCGGTACTTTTTCGCCACACCCTTCGCCCCGCACGGCCCCGGCCGTACCGCAGCTCCCCGTATCCGCCCGCCGTACCGCCGAACCCTCGCCTCAGCTTCCTCGCCTCCTGCCTAGGAGAGTGCGCCATCAAAGCGTCCAGCAGTCCCCATGCCGCCCCCAACGCCACATCCGGCACTCCCGCCGTCGAACTGCACGGCATCACCAAGCGGTTCCCCGGTGTCGTGGCCAACCACGACATCGCCTTCACCGTGCGCCGCGGCACCGTGCACGCCCTCGTCGGTGAGAACGGCGCGGGCAAGTCCACCCTGATGAAGATCCTCTACGGCATGCAGAAGCCGGACGAGGGGACCATCACCGTCGACGGCACCCAGGTGGCCTTCAACAGTCCGGGCGACGCCATCGCCCGCGGCATCGGCATGGTGCACCAGCACTTCATGCTCGCGGACTACCTCACGGTCCTCGAAAACGTCGTGCTCGGCTCGGAGAAGCTGCACGGCATCGGGGACAGGGCCCGCGCCAGGATCAAGGAGATCTCCGACGCCTACGGGCTGAACGTCCGCCCGGACGCCGTCGTCGAGGACCTCGGTGTCGCGGACCGCCAGCGCGTCGAGATCCTCAAGGTCCTCTACCGGGGTGCCCGCACCCTGATCCTCGACGAGCCGACCGCCGTGCTCGTACCGCAGGAGGTCGACGCGCTCTTCGCGAACCTGCGGGAGCTCAAGGCCGAGGGACTCACCGTCATCTTCATCTCGCACAAGCTGGGCGAGGTCCTCTCGGTCGCCGACGACATCACCGTCATCCGGCGCGGCACCACGGTCGGTACCGCCGACCCGGCGAGCACCACCCCCAAGCAGCTCGCCGAGCTCATGGTCGGCAGCGAGCTGCCGTCCCCCGAGACCCGCGAGTCGACCGTCACCGACGTGCCCCTGCTGAGCGTCGCGGACCTGACGCTGAGCGCGACCGACCCGGACGGGGTGGTGCGGTCCGTGCTGGACGGCATCGCGTTCACCATCCACAAGGGCGAGGTCCTCGGCATCGCGGGCGTCGAGGGCAACGGCCAGGCCGAACTGGTCGAGGCCATCATGGGGATGCGCGACCCGGACAGCGGGGTGCTCACCCTGGACGGCGCCGACATCTCGGCCACCCCCACCCGCAAGCGGCGCGAGGACGGCATCGGGTACATCCCCGAGGACCGCCACAAGCACGGCCTGTTGCTGGAGTCCCCGCTGTGGGAGAACCGCATCCTGGGACACGTCACGGAGAAGCCCAACAGCAGCAAGGGCATCCTCGACCTCAAGGCGGCCCGCGCCGACACCCAGCGGATCGTGCGCGAGTACGACGTCCGTACCCCGGGCATCGACGTCACCGCGGCCTCGCTCTCCGGCGGCAACCAGCAGAAGCTGATCGTCGGCCGTGAGATGAGCCACGCGCCCAAGCTGCTGATCGCCGCCCACCCCACCCGTGGTGTGGACGTCGGCGCGCAGGCGCAGATCTGGGACCAGATCCGCGAGGCGCGCCGCGAGGGCCTGGCCGTCCTGCTGATCTCGGCCGACCTGGACGAACTGATCGGACTCTCCGACACCCTGCGGGTCATGTACCGCGGCCGGCTGGTCGCCGACGCCGACCCCGCGACCATCACACCGGAGGAACTCGGCTCGGCCATGACGGGCGCCGCCACCGGCCACCTGGAAGCACCGGCCGAGGCCCTGTCCGACGCCCCGTCCGGCCCCGTCACCGGCCCCGCCCCCACCGCCGGCCCCGCCCCCACCGCCGGCCCGGCCCCCGTCGCCGGCCCCGACCCCACTGCCGGCCCGGGTCCCGCCGCCGGCACCGACCCCCGGACCGGGGGAGAGGACCGATGAAGAAGTTCGACAAGGAGCGGTTGCTCCTGGGCATCGCGGCCCCGCTGCTCGCGATCGTGGCCGCGTTCCTGGTCACCGCCGTGGTCCTGCTCGCCACCGGCAAGGAGCCGTTCAGCGCCTTCGGGATCATGTTCGACTACGGCGTCAAGTCCGACAGCCAGGTCTACATCCTGAACAAGGCCACCACGTACTACCTCGCAGGTCTCGCGGTCGCCATCGGCTTCCGGATGAACCTCTTCAACATCGGCGTCGACGGCCAGTACCGCCTCGCCGCCTTCTTCGCCGCGGCGGTCGGCGGCGCGCTGACGCTGCCCGGCTTCCTGCAGATCCCGCTGATCATCCTCACCGCGATGATCGTCGGCGCGATGTGGGCCGGCATCGCCGGTGTCCTCAAGGTCACCCGGGGCGTCTCCGAGGTCGTCTCGACGATCATGCTGAACATGATCGCCACCGCGATCATCGGCTACCTCCTCCAGCAGGGCCGCCTCGGCCACCTGGACAGCGCGGGCACCAAGGTCGCCACCAAGCCGCTGCCGGAGTCCTCGCACTTCTTCTCGTTCCCGACCCAGGCGGAGCCCATCTGGGGCTTCATCGTGATCGCCGCGATCGCGGGCGTCGCGTACTGGTACATCCTCTCGCGCACCCGCTTCGGCTTCGACCTGCGCACGGTCGGCCAGTCCGAGTCCGCCGCCGACGCGAGCGGGGTGAACGTCAAGAAGATGGTCGTCACCTCGATGCTGGTCTCCGGCCTGGTGGCCGGCCTGATCGGCATGCCGACGCTGCTCAACGACAGTTACGAGTACGGCGGCGACTTCCCCACCGGCATCGGCTTCACCGGCATCGCCATCGCCCTCCTGGGCCGTAACCACCCGGTCGGCATCGCACTGGGCGCCCTCCTGTGGGGCTTCCTGGAGCGCGGCACCGGCAAGCTCGAATTCGAGGGTTACGACAAGGAGATCGTCGGCGTCATCCAGGGCGTCATCGTCCTGTGCGTCGTCATCGCCTACGAAGTCGTCCGCCGCTACGGCCTCAAGCGCCAGCAGCGGCAGGTCGGCGAGAAGCTCGCCGCCCAGAACGCCAACAACTCCGAGAAGCAGGAGGTGTCGGCGTGAGTACGGCGACTTCCACCCGGGCCCCCAAGAAGCAGGGGACGGGCGGGGCGGTCAGGTCCCGCCTCTCCTTCCCGATGGTGCTGCTGATCATCGCGGGCGCGCTCGTCGCGCTCTCGGCGGTACGCGCCATCACCGGCGCGCAGGACATCACCGCCGCCGGCCAGATCGGCGCCGCGCTCTCCATGGCCGTCCCGATCGGCCTCGCCGGACTCGGCGGCCTGTGGGCCGAGCGCGCGGGCGTCGTCAACATCGGCCTCGAAGGCATGATGATCCTGGGCACCTTCTTCGGCGCCTGGGCCGGCTGGCAGACCAGCCCCTGGCTCGGTGTGCTCGCCGGTGTGCTGGGCGGCATGTTCGGCGGCCTGCTGCACGCGGTGGCCACCGTCACCTTCGGCGTCGACCACATCATCTCCGGCATCGCGATCAACATCCTGGCGCTCGGCGTCACGACGTACTTCGCGAAGCTCTGGTTCAACAGCGGCGAGGCCGCGGCCAAGGGCGGCAGCCCCAAGCAGTCGCCGCCCGCCGAGGACATCGGCACGGTGACCCTGCCCGGGGTCTCCGACTGGCTGTCGGGCATCGAGAAGCACCACTGGTTCTTCGTCTCCGACCTCGCGGGCATCCTCGGCGGCCTGGTCAGCAACGTCTCGCTGCTGACGATCGTCGCGGTGCTGCTCTTCGTGCTGACCTTCTGGGTGCTGTGGAAGACCTCGTTCGGCCTGCGGCTGCGCTCCTGCGGCGAGAACCCGATCGCCGCCGAGTCGCTCGGTGTCAACGTCTACAAGTACAAGTACATCGCCGTCATCGTCTCCGGCGGCATGGCCGGACTCGGCGGCGCCTTCCTCTCCCTGGTCACCTCGCACATCTACAACGAGGGCCAGACCGGCGGCCGCGGCTACATCGGTCTGGCGGCGATGATCTTCGGCAACTGGCGGCCCGGCGGACTCGCCATGGGCGCGGGCCTGTTCGGCTTCGCCGACGCGCTCCAGCTGCGCAACGGCGGCAGCTCCGTGCACGCGCTGCTGCTGCTCCTGGTGGTGCTCCTGGCCGGCCTCGCGCTCTGGAAGGCGTACAAGAAGGCGTACATCGCGGCCGCGATCTCCGCCGTCATCGCCGCGGGCATGCTGGTCTGGTACCTCGGTACGGACACCGTGCCCACCGAGTTCGTGAGCGCCACCCCGTACGTCGTGACGCTGCTCGTGCTGTCGCTGTCCGCGCAGCGGCTGCGGATGCCCAAGGCGGACGGCATGCGCTACCGCAAGGGGCAGGGCAAGTGAGCACCCCCGTCGACTGGGAGGCGCTGCGGGAGGCCGCGCGGGACGCCATGTCCCGGGCGTACGTGCCGTACTCGAAGTACCCGGTCGGCGCGGCGGCGCTCGTCGACGACGGCAGCGGCACCGTCCGTACCGTCGTCGGCTGCAACGTCGAGAACGCGTCGTACGGCCTGTCGCTGTGCGCGGAGTGCGGTCTTGTCTCCGCGCTGCACACCGGCGGCGGCGGCCGGCTCACGCACTTCACGTGCGTGGACGGGCAGGGTGAGACCCTGATGCCGTGCGGGCGCTGCCGGCAGCTGCTGTACGAATTCGGCGGCCCCGAGCTCCTGTTGGAGACCTCGTCCGGGGTGCGCACCCTTGGCGAGATGCTGCCGGACGCCTTTGGACCGCAGCACCTGAAGTAGTACGTTCGCGGCCCTGTCACCCTGGTGGCGGGGCCGCGGCCCGTCACCCGCGCAACGCGCGTAGATGTATACGAAGACGTACGCATCCGTACGACCGGAAGGAACCCCATGGACGTCATCTCCGTCATCCGCACCAAGCGCGACCGAGGCGAGCTGAGCCCCGAGCAGATCGACTGGGTCATCGACGCGTACACGCACGGTGCGGTCGCCGACGAGCAGATGTCTGCGCTGGCCATGGCGATCCTGCTGAACGGCATGAACCGCACCGAGATCGCCCGCTGGACCGCGGCGATGATCGCGTCCGGCGAGCGGATGAACTTCGACCAGCTCTCGCGCCCGACCGCCGACAAGCACTCCACGGGCGGTGTCGGCGACAAGATCACGCTGCCGCTGGCGCCCCTGGTGGCGGCGTGCGGCGCGGCCGTCCCGCAGCTCTCCGGCCGGGGCCTGGGGCACACCGGCGGCACGCTCGACAAGCTGGAGTCCGTCCCGGGCTGGCGCGCGCTGCTCTCCAACGCCGAGATGCTGGACGTCCTTCACTCCACGGGCGCCGTGATCTGCGCGGCCGGCGACGGGCTCGCCCCCGCCGACAAGAAGCTCTACGCGCTGCGCGACGTGACCGGGACGGTCGAGGCGATCCCGCTGATCGCCTCCTCCATCATGTCGAAGAAGATCGCGGAGGGCACCGGCTCGCTGGTCCTGGACGTGAAGGTCGGCTCCGGCGCCTTCATGAAGAACCTGGAGGACGCGCGTGAGCTGGCGTCCACCATGGTCGGCCTCGGCACCGACCACGGGGTCAGGACGGTTGCGCTGCTGACGGACATGGCCACCCCGCTGGGGCTGACGGCCGGCAACGCCCTGGAGGTGCGGGAGTCGGTGGAGGTACTCGCGGGCGGCGGTCCCTCCGACGTCGTCGAGCTGACCCTCGCGCTGGCCCGCGAGATGCTGGACGCGGCCGGACTCGGCGACGCCGACCCGGAGAAGGCGCTGCGCGACGGCTCCGCGATGGACGTGTGGCGGCGCATGATCCAGGCGCAGGGCGGCGACCCGGACGCGGCGCTGCCGGTGGCACGCGAGCAGCATGTGATCAACGCCTCCAGCTCGGGCGTGCTGACCACGCTCGACGCGTACGCGGTGGGCGTCGCAGCCTGGCGGCTCGGCGCCGGCCGGGCCCGCAAGGAGGACGCGGTGCAGGCGGGCGCGGGCATCGAACTGCACGCCAAGCCCGGTGACAAGGTCGTCGCGGGCCAGCCGCTGATGACGCTGCACACGGACACCCCGGAGAAGTTCGCCTACGCGCTGGAGGCGCTGGACGGCGGGGTCCTGACCGCTCCGGAGGGCACCGACTTCGTACCGGCGCCGATCGTGCTGGACCGGATCGCCTGACTCGGGGCACTCTTGTGGTGCTGCCCGTGTGACACACGGGGCCGGTGGGATTCCTGGGGGAGTCCGGCCGGCCCTCTCGTGTGTACCGCGGGCACCGTGCAGAAAGCTTTCGGCGGTGGTGGGGAACGGAATGCGGGCCTCCTGCCCTCTCTCCGTACGACACCCGCTTCCGTACGCGCGTGCCCACGTACGCGAGTACTCGTGTACTCGCGCCTCCACGTGTCCGGGTACGCGCGTGTCCCGCGGTACCCGCGTGCACGGGTGCCGGGCCCCGGCACCCGCTGTACAGGTGCCGGGCCCCGGTACCCGCGCGCACAGGTGCCGGGTACGCACCGCACGCCTGCCCCACGTCGACGTCGCCCAGGAGAGCCGGACCATGACCGTCGCGCCCCCGCAGCAGCGGACCGCCACGCGCCCCGCCCCCGCCGACGCGGACGGAGGCACGGCCCGGGACGGGCGGTCCCCGCGCGTCCCGGGGTTGTCCCGGCTCCGGGCCCGGCTGCCGCTGAGCGGCGCCGACCGGGACGTGCTGTGGCTCTATCTGCTCACCCGGGTGGGGCTCTGGGTCACCTCGTACAGCGTGGCCTGGATCTTCCCGCCGGACGGCGGGACCAAGAGCGCGCCGACGGCGCTCTCGCGCTGGGAACAGTGGGACTGGACGCACTTCCTGCACATCGCGCAGGCCGGGTACTTCCCGGCGGGGGCGGGCCCCGGCACCCCGGACTGGGACAACCGCGAGGCGTTCTTCCCCGGCTTCCCGCTGGCGCTGCGGGCCGTGCACCTGATCGTCCCGAACTGGACGCTCGCCGGACTGCTGATCTCCTTCGTGGCGGGCGCGGCGGCGGTACTCGCCCTGGCCCGAATAGCCAGGCTGCACCTGCCCGGGGAGAGCACTGCTCCGGGCGTGGGGCAGCGATCCGTTCTGTTTCTGGTGCTCTCGCCGTGCGCGGTCTTCCTTGCCGCCGGTTACACCGAGGCGCTCTTCCTCGCGTTCGCGCTGCCCGCCTGGCTGGCCGCGCAGAAACACCAGTGGCTGCTGGCCGGAGTCCTCACCGCCCTCGCCACCACCGTCCGCATCAGCGGCCTCTTCGTCGCCGCCGCCATCGGCGTGCACTTCCTGATCACCGCCTGGCGGGCCCGCTCCGCCCGCGCCTGGCGCCCGCTGCCCTGGACCGTCCTGCCCGCGCTGCCCGCCCTGCTCCACAGCGCCTACCTGCACGCCCACACCGGCGACTGGATGGCCTGGAAGCACGCCCAGGAACGCGGCTGGTACCGCGAGTTCCACACCCCCTGGGAGGCCTGGCAGACCACCTGGCGGGCCGCCTTCGACGGCGGCTACTCCACCGGCTACGCGTACATGTGGCAGGCGGAACTGCTCGCCATGGTCGTCGGCGTCGTGCTCCTGTGCGTACTGGTCCGGCTGCGCCGCTGGCCCGAGGCGGTGTACCTGGGACTCAGCCTGTGGGCCCTGGGCACCTCGTACTGGTTCACCTCGGTGCCGCGCGCGACGCTCCTGTGGTGGCCGCTGTGGACGCTGCTCGCCGCGTGGAGCATGCGCAGGCCCCGGGTCAAGACGGCGTACCTGGCGGTGGCCGCGCCGCTCATGGTGGTCTTCGCGGTGTCGTTCCTTTCGGGCCGCTGGACCGGCTGAAGGCGGCCGGTGCCCAGGCGCCGGATCCGTGCCCACCGATGAGTTTCGGTCGTACGGCCGGTCTCCACTCCTGTGGAAGATTCAGCGACGTACCACCCCATGGCGATCGTCGGCCCCGTGACCAGGGCCGACGCACCGCACCTGTGCGAGCGGCTGCACGCACGCATCCTGGCCACCGGTGCGACGGAGCTCGCCTGTGACGTCTCCGCCCTCACCGAACCCGGCCTGCCCGCCGTGGAGGCGCTGGCCCGGATGCGGCTGACCGCCCGCAGGCTGGGATGCCGGCTCCTGCTCTGGCACCCCAGCCAGGAATTGCGCGCCCTACTCGACCTGGTCGGACTGCCCTTCGACACCGGGGCCGGCAGCGGCGGCTCCGGCAGCCGCGGCGGCCGCGGCGGCGGCCTCGAATCCGGAGACCCCCCCGGGGACGGCGAGCGGCCCCGGAGAGCCGTCGGCCTCGATCCTGGCCGGCAGCTCGAACAGCGGGAACCACCGCTTGGTGTCGAGGAACGTGTTGATGTGCGAGATCCGGCCGTCTGAGATCTCGACGACCTGGAGCGCCCACGGCTCGAAGTGCCCGTCGGCCGTCGGGTGGTACTGGGCGAACGCGGGCGTCCCGTTGGCCACGGTCGCCAGCATCCGCGAGCCGTTGCAGGCGGCGCCGTGCGTGAGCATGAAGCCCGTGATGTCCGGCGCACCGACCAGCCACAGGTCGAACGGGGGCATGGAGAGCACGGCGTCCTCGTGGAGCAACGCGGTGAGGGTCTTCATGTCGTAGCCCTCGAAGGCCGCCACATAGCGCTCAAGGAGCTTCTGCTGCTCCTCGTCCATCGGTTTCGCCGTGTCCGAATCGGACGTCTTCGTCTCGGCGAGCGTCGCGCGCGCCCGCTGGAGCGCCGAGTTGACCGAGGCGACGCTCGTCTCCAGGAGCTCGGCCACCTCGCTCGCCTTCCAGGCGAGCACCTCGCGCAGGATGAGCACCGCCCGCTGCTTCGGCGGCAGGTGCTGCAGCGCGGCCACGAACGCCAGGCGCACCGACTCGCGCGCCACCGCGGTCTCGGCCGGGTCGGCGACGGCGGTCAGCACCCGCCCGTCGGGCACCGGCTCCAGCCAGGACGCCTCCGGCAGCGGGTTCAGCTGCGCCTGCGCGAGCGGCTTGGGGTCGGTGAAGTCCATCGGCCTGGCCCGCTTCTTGCTGCTGCCCAGCATGTCCAGACAGACGTTGGTCGCGATGCGGTACAGCCAGGACCGCAGCGACGAGCGGCCCTCGAAGCGGTCCTGGCTGCGCCAGGCGCGCACCATCGTGTCCTGCACGGCGTCCTCCGCCTCGAAGGCGGAGCCGAGCATCCGGTAGCAGAACCCGGTCAACTCGGTCCGGTAGTCCTCCAGTTGTGCATCCACACCTGGTGTCGCGACATCACTCACAGGGTCCACCCCACCCGCTCATCCACCCGTAGCTCCTATGCCGAGGAACTCTACGGGAGGGGTCCGACAACGCGGGGTGCAAAGCCGTGAACTGCCCTGTCGCACACGGGGCCCGGCCCGGTCGCGCCACCGTCCCCGCCCCCTCACGTCCCGGGCTTGCGCCCGTACACGAAGACGTTGCTGCCCTTCTTGAGCAGCCCCCAGTACTGCTTGGCGTCCGCGGTCCGCATGTTCACGCAGCCGTGCGAGCCCGGCGGGTTCCACATGGAGACGCCCACAGAGTGGAAGGCGATGCCGCCGTCGAAGAACTGCGAGTACGGCATCCGCACGTGGTAGAGCGTCGACCAGTGGTTGACGCTGCGCTGGTAGACCTTCTTCAGACCGGTCCTGGTCTCGTAGCCGTCGCGCCCCGAACGGATCGGCACCGGGCCGTACTTCAGCTTCCTGCCGTCCTGGATCCAGGTCAGTTGCCTGGTCAGGTCCACACACGCGACGCGGCCCTTGTTGACCGGGCACTTCCCGGCCGCGTTCGGGTTCTTCCCGGCGGCCTTCTGCTTGTTCATCGTGTCCATCGTCCGCCAGGTGATCGCCCCCGCGTAGCCGATGGTCGGGGTGATGCCGTGCTTGCCCTGGAACGCGCGTATCGCCGTGCAGTCGGCGGCTGACTGGCGGCCGTCTGCCTTGCGCCCGAGGAACTTCTCCACCTGCTTCTGGTACGGCCCGGTGCTGGTCGAGCACGAGGCCGCGGCGGCGGGCGCGGCGGCCCCCACCGTGAGCGCCGCCGGAACCACCAGCGCGGTGAGTGAGACGGCTATGCCGGTACGGGCGTGGCGCGCGGCGCGCGCTCTCTTCGAGTCCCCCATGGACTTGTCCCTTCCCCTGCCGTGCGGCACGCGCGTGCGTGCCGTGCCGCACGGTTCTGTCCAGCTAGACGGCCGGGCAATCCATCCGGTTGTACGGACAAGGGAGGTGAAGTGTCACGAATTCGCGACAACGAGGGAGGTACGGCGCTCCGCCCGCGCGCACCGCGTCCCGTACAGGGTGATCGCGGTGACGCCGACGACGGCCAGCAGGCCGAGGGCGACGACCCCGTTCCAGCCGCCCGCGTGGAACGCCGTCGCGCCGAGGGTGCCGCCGACGCTGGAGCCGAGGTAGTACGACGACTGGTACAGCGCGGAGGCCTGCGCCCGCCCGGTCCTCGCCGTGTGGCTGACCGACGACGAGGCGACCGCGTGCCCGGCGAAGAAGCCGGCCGTGATGAGCACGAGGCCGGCCAGTACGCCCGCCAGCGAGTGGGACAGGGAGAGCAGCAGTCCCGCGGCGGTGGTCGTCACGGCCAGGTACAGCGCCCCGCGCCGCCCGGTCCTGGCGACCAGCTTGCCGGCCCCCGCCGAGGACACCGTCCCCACCAGGTACACCAGGAAGATCGAGCCGACCACGCCCTGCGGCAGGCTGAAGGGCGCCTCGACGAGCCGGTAGCCGATCACCGTGTAGACCGCGCCGAAGACGGTCATGAAGAGGGCGCCGATCGCGTACAGCCGCCGCAGCAGCGGGTCGGCCAGGTGGGTGCCCACGGTCTTCGCCAGGACCCGCGGACTCAGCGTCCCCGGCCGGAAGTTGCGTGCCTTCGGGAGCATCAGCCGGAACACCGCCGCGCACAGCAGCGCCATGAGTGCCACTGCGCCCAGCGAGACCCGCCAGCCCCACAGCTGCGCGACCCACCCGGTGACGATGCGGCCGCTCATACCACCGATCGAGTTGCCCGCCACGAACAGCCCGATCGCCGCCACGAGGGCCTTGGGCCGTACCTCTTCCGCGAGGTAGGCCATCGCCGACGCGGGCAGCCCGGCCAGCGCAGCACCCTGCACGGCACGCAGCGCGATCAGCCAGCCCACGTCGGGCGCGAACGGGATCAGCAGCGCCAGGACGACCGCCACCACCAGGGAGTACGTCATCAGGGTCCGGCGCCCGAAGCGCTCGGACAGCGCGCTCAACGGCAGGACGAACAGGGCCAGCGCCCCGGTCGACGCCGACACCGTCCAACTGGCCTGCGCGGCGCTCACACCGAGACCGGCGGAGATCGCGGGCAGCAGGGCCTGCGTCGAGTAGAGGAGGGCGAAGGTCGCCATGCCGGCCGCGAAGAGCGCGAAGCTCATCCGGCGGAAGCCCGGGGACGAGGGCGCCAGCCGGGGATCAGGAGTCTCTGCGGCACCAGAGGAATCAAGAGAAGCAAGGGAAACAGGGTTCGCGGCGCCCACAATCACAGGTGTGGACGCCGTGGTACTGGCGGAAGGCATGCCCAGAACCTAGACCCCGCCTTCTCATGCGTCCAATGCGCAAAGCAGCGATAATCCATCCCATGCTGCATAAGCAAAGCTCACAGCGTCGGCTGTCACCGGGCAGTTACGAAGAAGACATCTCCCAGGTGCTCGCGCCGCGCCTCGCCCAGTTCGCCGCGGTGGCCCGGCACGAGCACGTGACCCGGGCCGCGCAGGAGCTGGGCGTCCCCCAGTCGACGCTCTCGCGCGCGATGGTCCGCCTCGAACACGACCTGGACGTCGGCCTCTTCGCGCGCAAGGGCCGCACCGTCTCGCTCACCCCCGCGGGCCGCGCGTTCCTGACCGCCGTCGAACGCGCCCTCGCCGAGGTCGAGAAGGCCGCCGAGCTGGTCAGGGCGGACGCCGACCCCACCACCGGCAGGATCGCCTTCGGTTTCCTGCACACGATGGGCTCGGAGACCGTCCCCGCCCTGATCCGGGCCTTCCGCGCCGACCACCCGCACATCCGCTTCCAGCTGATCCAGAACTACGGCGAGGCGATGCTGGAGCGCCTGCGCGCCGGGGACCTCGACCTCTGCCTCACCTCGCCCGTCCCCGAGGCTCCCGACCTGGTCGCCCGCCGCCTCGACGAGCAGCGCCTGCGGCTGGTCGTGCCGGACGACCACCGCCTGGCCACCCGCAAAAGGGTCCGTCTCGCCGAGGCCGCCGAGGAAACCTTCGTCACCCTGGAACCCGGCTACGGACTGCGCCGCATCACCGACGACCTGTGCGCGGAGGCGGGCTTCAAGCCCAAGGTCGCCTTCGAGGGGGAGGAGGCGGAGACCCTCCGCGGCCTGGTCGCGGCGGGGCTCGGCGTCGCACTGCTGCCGCCGCCCGCGGTGGCCCGCCCGGGTGTCGTGGAACTGACCGTGACGGCCCCGCGCGCGGCCCGCGAGATCGGGGTGGCCTGGCTGGACGGCCACCCGGACACACCCCCGGTCGCCGCCTTCAAACGCTTCCTGCTCGCCCGCCGCGGCCACATCCTTCCGCAGACGGCGCTGCTGGACGTACGGGAACAGGGGACACGCGCCCCTCGGGACGAGGCTCCGGACGCTACGGGCTGACCGCCGGCACCTGGCTCCCGGACCGCTACGGGCGGACCGCCAGTACCAGGCTCCGGACCGCTACGGGCTGACCGCCGCCATCGGGCTCCGGCCCGCTACGGGCTGACCGCCGCCATCGGGCTCCGGACCGCTACGGGCTGACCGCCAGCACCAGGTACGCCGCGAACAGTGACAGGTGCACACCGCCCTGCAACGGGGTCGCCCGCCCCGGTACGAAGGTCAGTGTGCCGACCGCCACGGTCAGCGCCAGCAGCACCATGTGCGTCGCCCCGAGCCCCAGCAGCAGTGGCCCCTCCATCCACACGGACGCCAGCGCCACGGCCGGGATCGTCAGCCCGATACTGGCCATGGCCGAACCCAGCCCCAGGTTCAGACTGGTCTGTACCCGGTCCCGCCTGGCCGCCCGTACGGCCGCGATGCTCTCCGGCAGCAGCACGAGCAGCGCGATGACCACACCGACGACGGACGCGGGCAGTCCGGCGGCGTCCACCCCGGCCTCGATGGTCGGCGACACCCCCTTCGCCAGACCGACCACCGCGACCAACGAGACGGCGAGCAGCGCCAGGCTGATCAGAGCGACCTTCGCCGGCGGCGGGTCGGCGTGCTCGTCCTCGTCGATGACCTTGCCCTGCTGGGTGACCGGCAGGAAGTAGTCCCGGTGCCTGACGGTCTGCGTCACGACGAACATTCCGTACAGGAACACGGCGGCCACGGCCGCGAAGACGAGCTGGGTCGGCGTGAACTCGGCCTCGGGGGTGCTCGTCGTGAACGTCGGCAGCGCGAGGCTGAGCCCGGCCAGCGTGGCGATCGCCCCGAAGGCGGCCACCGAACCCTCCGGGTTGAACACGGCCACCCGCCGCTTGAGCGAGCCGACCAGCAGGGAGATGCCGACGATTCCGTTCGTCGTGATCATGACGGCGGCGAAGACGGTGTCACGGGCCAGGGACGCGCTCTTGTCACCGCCGTCGGCCATGAGGGTGACGATCAGGGCGACCTCGATGATCGTCACGGCGACGGCCAGCACGAGCGACCCGAACGGTTCACCCACCCGGTGCGCGACCACCTCCGCGTGGTGCACGGCGGCGAGCACGGCCCCACCGAGGAAACACGCCAGCAGCGCCACCACGGCCCCGGGCATCTCCCGCCCCCAGGAGAACCCGAGCAGCACGACGGCGAGAACGGGCACGAGGGTGGCCCAGTGGGTGAGCCTGACACGATCCACGCTGGTGCTCATGCCACTGAGGGTGGCAGAGGGGTGGGGGTGCGGCATCTTCGCCGGGGCGGGGGTGAGGGGGCGGGCCGGCACTTCAGCCCGTCCGGCGTTTGAGGACGCGCGGCGCAGCCGGGCACGGGGCGGAGCCCCGAACCTCAGCCCCCACCCGCCCCGCGGCGAGCGGTTTCGGGAAGGGGTGGGGAGGGGCCGAACCCGCGAAGCGGCCCACATGGCCGCGCGGACGCGGGCGCGGGGCCGGGTACGGGGCCCCGGGCACGGGCCGGACGCGAGGCCGGGCCGGAGCGAGAGGGCGCGCTCCGCGTGGGGGCCGCCCCCTTGCCCACCCGTCCCGCCCCCGGGGGGCGGCCCCGCTGCCCAAGGGGGCTGGGGTGAGGACAGCCCCGGTGCCCAAGGGGGCTGGGGGAGTAGGGAGCGGCGGGGAGCGAGGGGCGGTCCCGCCGCCCAGGGGGCTGGGGGAGTAGGGAGGAGAAGGGCGGTCCCGCCGCCCAGGGCGTAGGGGGCTAGCCCCTGCCGAAGCCTGTGGCTAAGGGCATGCGGAGGCCCAGCGGCGGCGGTGCCGCGAACGCGTCCGCCAGGGGGCGCGCATAGGGCCGGTCGAAGAGGGAGCCCAGGACGAAGTCCACCGAGAGGGCCCGTACCTCCGCCCGGTGCTGCCGCATCCCGTGCCCGTCCGAGTGCACCTCGAACCTGCACACGTCCCGGTTCGACTTCTTCGCGCGCGCCGCCAGCCGGAACGACATTTCGGGGTCCGCCCGTTCGTCGTCGGTGCCGTGCACGATCAGCACCCGCCGTCCGGCCAGCTGCCGCACCGGGTCCTCCGTCCCCTCGGGAAGCCAAGGTGCCTGCGCCACAACCGAGTTGACCGCCGTCGCGCCCGCCGCCCGCAGCGCGGCCCGGCCGCCCATGCCGACCCCGGCCAGGCACACCGGCACGTCCCCGTACCGCCGGACGGCCTCCGTCACCGCCCACTGCGCGTCCGCCGCGAGCCGCGCCGCGTCCCCGTTCCAGCCGCGCCCCCGGTAGCGGACGACATGGGCGACGAGACCCTCGGCACCCCCCGCGCCGGCCAGCCCCCGGGTGAGCGGGCGCACCGACGCGTGGGCCAGCGCGGAAGGGCCGCGTGCGGACTCCGGTTCTCCGGGGGGCAGGACGAGTACGACGCCCGCCACCGCGCCGCTCGCCCCAACGGCCCGCCCCAGTCGGGCGGTCGGGCCCGGCTCGACTTGCTGTGTCATGACAGAACAGTCTCAGAACCCCAAGGGGGCGCCACCCTCCCGCACGGTCACTGTTACGTATCGACCGGCCCGATCTACGCGCGTAGGGGCTACAGTGCCTCAATGACGAGCCAGACCACGAAGCAGAACCCGGGACAGCCGCTCAACACGCCCACGGTGGACCAGATCCGCCGCGCGCCGAAGGTGCTGCTGCACGACCACCTCGACGGCGGCCTGCGCCCCGGCACGATCGTCGACCTCGCCCGCGAGAGCGGTTACGAGAACCTCCCCGAGACCGACGCCGACAAGCTCGGCGTCTGGTTCCGCGAGGCGGCCGACTCCGGTTCGCTGGAGCGCTACCTGGAGACCTTCGCGCACACGTGTGGCGTCATGCAGACCCGCGAAGCCCTCTTCCGGGTCGCCGCGGAGTGCGCCGAGGACCTCGCCGAGGACGGCGTCGTCTACGCCGAGATCCGTTACGCCCCCGAGCAGCACCTCGAAAAGGGGCTCTCGCTGGAAGAGGTCGTCGAAGCGGTCAACGACGGATTCCGCGAGGGCGAGAAGCGGGCCCGCGAGAACGGCCACCGGATCCGTGTCGGCGCCCTCCTCACCGCGATGCGGCACGCCGCCCGCGCCCTGGAGATCGCCGAACTCGCCAACCGCTACCGCGACCTGGGCGTCGTCGGCTTCGACATCGCCGGCGCGGAGGCGGGCTTCCCGCCCACCCGCCACCTCGACGCCTTCGAGTACCTCAAGCGCGAGAACAACCACTTCACGATCCACGCGGGCGAGGCCTTCGGACTTCCGTCCATCTGGCAGGCCCTGCAGTGGTGCGGCGCCGACCGCCTCGGCCACGGCGTCCGCATCATCGACGACATCGAGGTCGACGAGAAGGACGGCTCCGTGAAGCTGGGCCGCCTCGCCGCCTACGTACGGGACAAGCGCATCCCGCTGGAGATGTGCCCCACCTCCAACCTCCAGACCGGTGCGGCCGCCTCGTACGCCGAGCACCCCTTCGGACTGCTGCGCAGGCTCCAGTTCCGGGTCACCGTGAACACCGACAACCGCCTGATGTCCGGCACCAGCATGAGTCGCGAATTCGAGCACCTGATCGGTGCGTTCGGCTACACGCTCGACGACATGCTGTGGACCACGGTCAATGCGATGAAGAGCGCCTTCATTCCTTTCGATGAACGTCTCGCCATGATCAGCGAGGTGATCAAGCCCGGTTATGCCGAGCTGAAGTCGGAGTGGCTGTTCCACTGAGCGGCTTTGACCAGCGGTTATTCCGCTGAGGGCGTCCTCTGCCGGATGCCGCACGGCCGGCGGGGAAACTCAACACCCCGTCGGCCGGTGGTGTTTGCGGGGCGTGGACGGGTCTGACTAGCTTGCAGAGCCGCTCACTCCCCCATTTCTGAGGACGTAGTTTCCATGAAGCAGTCTGCTGGCAAGTCCCTCGGTGCCGCCGCTCTCGGCGCCGTCTTCGTCGCCGCTGCGGCCGGCTCCGCCACCGCCGCCCCGGTCGCCCTCCCGGACGCCGCCAACGTGCTGGGCACCGTCACCGGCACCGTGACCGGCGCCCTGCCGCTCGGACAGGTCGGGGAGATGCTGCCCCCCGGCGGCCCCGAGGCCCTGAAGGCGGGCACGGACGCGCTCGGCATGAGCGCCGCCACCGCCCCGACGGCCCTCTCGCCCGCCGGCGAGGGCCAGGACCCGGTCAGCGGTCTCCTCGGCGGCCTGCCCACCGGTGCGGTCCCCGGCCTCGGTGGCTGATCTGCCGTAGTCCACGAAGTGGACAGGCGAAGGGGCGCACCTCCACGTGGGAGGTGCGCCCCTTCTTCGTACGGTCATACGGTCGGTACGGGCCCCCTGCTCTGGGCCCCAGGCCCCCGGCCCCGACGCGGCTACCAGGCGGTCTTCGAGGTCCGCTCGGCCGGCAGGAAGATCCACAGGCCCAGGTAGATCAGGAACTGCGGCCCCGGCAGCAGGCAGGAGGCCAGGAAGATCACGCGCATCGTGGTCGCGGAGGTGCCGAAGCGCCGGGCCAGCGCTGCGCACACTCCGCCGATCACACGGCCGTCGCGGGGGCGGACAAGTGCGGTCATGGCGGGCTCCTTCGCGAGCTCAAGTGGGGGAGCTCCTCGTCGGCTCCCGATGTACTCAATACTGCCCCCGGGGCCCGGTAGGGGCATCGCTCTACGGGGCGACCCCGACCCTGGAAATCCTCGGGGTCATCCCCGGCCCCGCCTCCTCCTCGCTCGGGGTCGCACCCCCTACCCGAGTACGACTCCCCTCCCACCTGCGCCGCAGCCGCGCCCGTGTCAGCGGTACGACGACCAGGTGGGCCAGGGCGACCCCCACGGCGTTCAGCAGGACCGCGTCCACGTCCACGACCTGCCCAGGCACCCCGGTCTGCCAGAGCTCGATGCCGAGCGACAGCAGGACCCCGGCCATCACGGTGCGTACGAGGGAGACGAACGGGGCCACCCGCAGCCGGCCGCCCGCCATCGGCAGCAGCACCCCCAGCGGCGCGAGCAGCAGCAGCCCCTCGCCGATCCGGCGGGCCGCCTCCACGGGCCCCAGTGCCAGGTCCGCCCGGATGCCGGCCAGCGGCCGGAGATTGGGGGCGGTCACCCACAGCACGTCGTCGAGGGGGCGCAGACTCACCCATGCAACGAACAGCAGATGCGCGAGGAGGAGAAGACTCCCCGTCACGCGGAAGCGGATGACGGCACTGCCGCTCAGACCTGGACGCACGCCCCACAAGACGCGGCGGCCACTCGGATCGGTTCCCCGGCCGGGACAAGAGGACCGGAAAGGTTCGATCCGGACCCCGGAAAAGGTTTGTTTACGAGTCATCCAGTCGTCGGAGGTGCGTCGGCCACGGTCGGCGTCCGAGCTGCGTCGGTCACGGACGGCGTCCGCGGTCCCCCGGTCACGGTCGGCGTCCGAGGTGCGTCGGTCACCGTCGGCGTCCGAGGTGCGTCGGTCACCGTCGGCACCGCCTCCGGGCGCGCCTTCAGCGCCGCCGTGCAGCGGTACCTCCCTGGCGGGTCCTCCGAGGGCCCGCCCAGCTCCACCGAGCCGACGCCGTCGTCCGCCGCGCTCCCCGAATACGTACAGACGATCTGGGCCAGCGCGTGCGTGGGCAGGTCGGCGGGGGGCCGGCTGAGCCGCAGCGTCCCCGGCGGGTCCCCCGCCCGGGGCCCCGAAACGGTCAGTGAACCGCGCACGTCGGTGCTGAACCCGGCCCGCTCCTCCTCGTCCGACGGCTCCCGCTGGAGCTCGTCCAGCAGCGCCTGGGCGGCCCGCATCCGGTCCGCCGCCATGGTCTCCTCGGGCACCGCCACCGCGCGCGGCACGGACACCAGCCCCGCGCCGCACACCAGGTACACCCGCACCGTGGAGCCCGCCTGCGACCGGTCCCCGGCCGACTTCGCCGGTGCGTCGCAGGACACCCGGGACGGCGCGGCCCCCGCGTCGACGGGCACCTGGGTGGTACGGATGCCGCACCCGGCGGTGGCCGCGACGACGGCGAGCGCGGCGCCCACGAGTCCCGCACCCCTGCGTACCCTCGCTGCCATCAGCTCTGCCCCCGTACCTGGCCGTCGTCGCTCTGCTCCTCGGGCTCCAGGTCCCGGGGCAGCCGCAGGGTGAACACGGCGCCGCCGTCAGGCGAGTTGGCGGCCGTGATGCCGCCCCCGTGGATGAGTGTGTTCTCCATGGCGATCGAGAGGCCGAGCCCGCTGCCCTCCGAGCGGGGCCGGGACGCGCTCGCCTTGTAGAACCGGTCGAAGACGTGCGGCAGGACGTCGTCCGGGATGCCGGGGCCGTGGTCCCGTACCTCGATCACCAGCTCGCCGTCGTCCGCCCGTACGGACACCCCGACCGGCGAACCGCCGTGCTTGAGCGCGTTGCCCACCAGGTTCGCCAGGATCACGTCGAGGCGTCGAGGGTCCAGCCGCACCATCAGCCCGCGCGTCGCGTCCAGCTCGACCGCGTCCAGCCAGGCCCGTGCGTCGAGACAGGCGGTCACCTGGTCGACGACGTCCACGTCGTCCAGCACCAGACGGGCGGTCCCCGCGTCGAACCGGGTGACCTCCATCAGATTCTCGACCAGGTCGTTCAGCCGCCGCGTCTCGCTGACCACCAGGTGCACGGCGGGCGCGATCATGGGGTCGAGGCTGTCCGCCTCGTCCTCAAGGACCTCGGCGACGGCGGTGATCGCGGTCAGCGGGGTCCGCAGCTCGTGCGACATGTCGGCCACGAACCGGCGGCTCGCCTCCTCCCGCGCGCTCATGTCCGCGACCTTCTTCTCCAGTTGGGCCGCTGTCCTGTTGAACGTACGGGAGAGATCCGCGAGTTCATCGGTCCCCGACACCCGCAGCCGGGTCTCCAGCTTCCCCTCACCGAGGCGCCGCGCCGCGTCCCCCAGCCGCTGCACCGGTTTCAGCACGGTCGTGGCGGCGGCCTGCGCCAGCAGCGCGGAACCCAGCAGTGCGAGCCCGGTCGCGATCCCCAACGACCAGGCCAGCGAGTTCAGATCGTCCCGCTCCTGCTTGAGCGAGGTCAGCATGTACCCGGTCGCCCCGCCCCCGATCACCTTGGCCCCGCCCACCAGGTACGGCGTGCCGCGCAGGTTCGCCCGTACCCAGAACAGGTGGTACGGATGCGCGTTCCCCGAGGTGACCGGCTGCTCCCGGTTCACCTGCTCCCGCAGCTTCGGCGGTACGTCGTCGAGGGTGAAGGCGTCCAGGTCGGAGTAGCCGACGACGGGCTTGCCGCCGTCGCGGCTGTCCACCAGGAGCACGCTGTAGCCGGGGCTGGCGCTGGTCGCGGACATCTGCTCGGCGGCGCTCTGGAGTTCGGTCTGGGTGGGTTGCAGCGGCAGGGTGGCGACCCGGCTCTGCATGGCCTGCCGGAAGTCGTTGAGCGCGCTGTCCTGGGTGCGGGTCAGCACGGCCTCACGGTTGAGCCAGTACGCGATCCCCGCCACCGAGACGGCAGCGGTCAGCGCCACCAGGGCGAACACCACCACGAGCCGCAGCCGCAGACTGGTCCAGCGCAGCCCCGCGAGCAGGGCACGCTTGGCGACCGTACTCACGAAGGCGTGTCCAGCCGGTAGCCCACACCACGGACCGTACGGATCAGCGTCGGCGACGAGGGGACGTCCTCGACCTTCGCCCGCAGCCGCTGCACACAGGCGTCCACCAGCCGGGAGTCGCCCAGATAGTCGTGCTCCCACACCAGCCGCAGCAACTGCTGCCGGGACAGCGCCTGTCCCGGTCGTCGGCTGAGCTCCAGGAGCAGCCGGAGCTCGGTGGGGGTGAGCTGGAGGTCCTCACCGTTCTTCGTCACGGTCATCGCCGAGCGGTCGATCACCAGCGAGCCGAACGAGGCCGCGTCGTTGGCCTCCCGCTCACCACGGCGCAGCACGGCCCTGATCCGGGCGTCGAGCACCCGGCCCTGCACGGGTTTGACGACGTAGTCGTCGGCCCCCGACTCCAGACCGACCACGACGTCGATGTCGTCGCTCCTGGCCGTCAGCAGGATGATCGGCAGCTGATCGGTGCGTCTGATGCGTCTGCACACCTCGAATCCGTCGATCCCGGGCAGCATCACATCCAGCACGATCAGATCAGGCCGCTGTTCGCGCAGCAGTTTCAGTCCGTCCTCACCCGTGGCTGCCGTGGCAACACGGTGCCCTTGACGCGTGAGTGACAGCTCAAGCGCCGTACGGATGGCGTCGTCGTCCTCGATCAGCAACAGGAATGGCACCCGGCCATTCTGGCCCATGGGGGCGTACGAGTTCGACAGTTGGAGCGCTCCCATCCGATCCGACCTGCCGTCACGTCCGGTGTGACACCCCCCGGGAGGTGCCCTGTGACAGCTCTGTGACAGTCGCCGGACCTCGTGATGAAACTGCTCGGGCAGTCTCGTTGGCACACGGCACGCTACGGATTCCACCGACGGGGGGCGCGAGATGAACGCACTGCACAGCACCAACTCAAGCGCAGTTGTCACGCGTCTCCACGACGTCGTGCGGAACATCGAGAAGTCCGGAGCAGTGACCGCACGGGGGTGCGGTCGCGGAGTCGGGCGTCAGAGGTCGTCGTCGTACAGCCAGTACATGACGGTCGTGGACGTGCCGGGGGGGCCCGGTGGGGGGAACACCGGGGGGAACGGCGAAGTCGCCGCGGGGACGCTCGGGGGAGCGCCCGTGGCACCGCCGGTGGCGTACGGGGAGGGCTCGGGGGAGCGGTCGCACGCGACTGCGGCGGAGGCGGAATTCACCGCCTACGTCCAGGAGCGCCGCGCCTCCCTGTACGCGACCGCCTACCACCTGACCGGGGACCGCTTCGAGGCGGAGGACCTGCTGCAGAGCGCCCTCTTCTCGACGTACCGCGCCTGGGACAGGATCAGTGACAAGGCGGCGGTCGGGGGCTACCTCCGCCGCACCATGACCAACCTGCACATCAGCGCGTGGCGCCGCCGCAAGCTGAACGAGTACCCGACGGAGGAGCTGCCGGAGACGGTCGGCGACACGGACGCCATGCGCGGCACGGAACTGCGCGCGGTCCTGTGGCAGGCCCTGGCCAGGCTCCCCGAACTCCAGCGCACGATGCTCGTCCTGCGCTACTACGAGGGCCGCACCGATCCGGAGATCGCGGACATCCTCGGCATCAGTGTCGGCACGGTGAAGTCCAGCATCTGGCGCTCCCTGCGCCGGCTGCGCGAGGACGAGGTCCTCAGCTTCGGCCGTGACGAGGAGGAGTCCTTCGGCGAACTGGTCGCCTGAGGGGCAGGGGGCGCCCGCGGCCGGTCAACCGGTCGGCCACGGGCAACGGGGGGACGGGGACCGCTGTTTCGGGGGAGACGGCGGTGAGGGGAGGATCCGGGGGGACCCAGTGAGAGCCAGGGGCCGGGGGGCCCAGGGCAGGAGGGTCGGGGGGCCGGGGATCCGGGGGGATCCGCGGGGGGAACCTGGGGGCTCGGGGGAGTCGCCCCACGGGGGGAACCTGGGACTCGGGGGAGTCGCGGGGGGAAACACGGGACGGGACCACGTCGGCCGGGGGGCCGGCGGGGTCCCGTTTTCGTGTGCGACTTTCGTGTGCGGCCCGGTTCTGCCGCCGGCTCGTGGTTCAGCGGTCGGGTTCAGCGGCCGGCTCACGTCTACGCTTCCGGCTTCCGACTTCCGGCTTCCGGCTTGCGTCGCGTCGCTCAGAGAGCCGGTTCCGTGGCCGGTGCGGCGGTGGTTGCGGCGGTGGTTGCGGGCGAAGGCCGTACCACCGTCCGCGCGGCCCCGGGGCAGCGGCCCGCCGCCGCGGCGGCCAGCCTGCCCAGCGCCTCGTCCTTGGCGCAGGCGTACGCACCCAGCGCCACCTGCCGTGCCACGATGCCGCGTTCGGCGCGCATCAGCCGCCACCCCCGCCGCAGCAGGAAGGGCACCGACTTCCGGCCCTCGCGCAGGTCGCGCAGCAGCCGTCGCCTGAACGTGGTGAAGGGGCGCCCTCGCAGGCACAGGGCGTCCGCCAGCAGGCCCAACTCCCGGCACCGCGACACGATGTCCGCCGCGAAGATCCCCTCGGCCACGAACAGGGGCGTGCGCTCGATGTCGAGCGCCTCCTCGTCCACCCGTGAGCTGGTGGCGAGGTCGTACACGGGAACAGTCGTGCGCCCGGTCCTGCACAGCTGCTCGACCGCGGCGACCGCCACGTCCGCGTCCCAGGACAACGGCGAGTCCCAGTCGATGTCCGTACTGCCCGGCACCTGCGGGAGGGTCGGGTCGTTGCCCTCCTTGTAGAAGTCGTCGAGACGCAGCACGGGCAGCTGGGCGCGTGCGGCGAGGGACGACTTGCCGGAGCCGGAGGGGCCTGCGAGGAGGACGACGCGGGCGCGTACGGAAGGAGAGCTCACGGGAGACAAGTGTGCGGCATGGACCCCGCCCGGGTCTTCCCCAGGGTCACTCCAAGCCGCTTCGTGTTCGTCCCGGGCGAGGCTGTTCGTCCCGGCCCGACCCCTTCAACTACGCTGCGTACACCCTCGATCACCCGATGACGATAATCCGATCCATGCTCCATGACGCAGATGGGTAGCACTTCATGGCACGTCACGTAGCCCCCAAGACCCCGAGCCGCGGCCTGTTCCGCGCCGGCCTGACGGTGACGGCGGTCGGCGCCGCACTGGCGGCCGGCGCGGGCGCGGCCCAGGCGGCCGGGGCCCCTGCCGCCCCGGTGCCCGGAGTCGGTACCGCCCTCGAAGAGGTCACCACCACCCCGGGCGAGGTGCTGCTGGGCGCCGTCGGGCGCGCGGCGGCGGGCGGACTCGCCCCGGTGCAGAACCTGCGGCTCGACCCGCTGGCGGGCACGGCCGCCGACCCGCTGAGCAACACGGTCGGCACGCAGATCGCCGACTTCAAGCCGATCAGTACGGGGGCGGCGACGGCACCGCTCACCGAGGGCGCGGCCCTGAAGGATCTTCCGGTGGCGGGCGCGATCACGAACATCCTCCCCGGCTGAGAGCTTGACCGCTCAGGAGGCCGAGCGTCCCCCTGACCCCACTCCCTCCCAACCTCAGCCCCCTTGGGCAGCGGGCCCGCCCCCGGCCTGCTTGGACGACGGGGCCGGTCCTTTCCCTCCGCACTCCACCCCAGCCCTCTTGGGCGGCGGGGCGCCCATTCCCCCACTCCCTCCCCACCCCCAGCCCTCTTGGGCAGCGGGGCCGCCCCCCCGGGGGCGGGACGGGTGGGCAAGGGGGCGGCCCCTCGCGCGGAGCGCACCCTCTTCGTCGGGCTGACCTTGCGGGGTGCGTTTCCTTCGCGCGGGCGCGTCGTGGCTGGTCGCGCAGTTCCCCGCGCCCCTATGGGGCGCCCCCTCGGCGAGGGGGTGGAGTGTGCGGGCGCGTCGTGGCTGGGCGCGCAGTTCCCCGCGCCCCTGGAGGGGCCGTCTCACTTCGTGCGGGTGGGTGGGGGCTGGGCGCGCAGTTCCCCGCGCCCCTATGGGGGCGCTCCGTCCGAGGGAGCGGAATGTGCGGGCGCGTCGTGGCCGGGCGCGCGGTCCCCGTGCCTCAGCGTGCGAGCAGCACGATCAGTGTCACGAGGCCCACCCCGCACGGCACGAGGATCTCGTACGCCCATCGGACCGACGGCTCACCCTGTGCGCCCGGCCTGGTGGACGACGTCTCGGCCAGGTTCTGGAGGTCCCGTACGATCTGGTCGCTCGCGGCCACCTGGGGCCGGTCCGTCGACGGCCGGCCGAACGCGGTGCGGCTCGACCTCGGGTCGTCCGCCGCCGCCGCCCGCGACTGGTTGCGGACGGCCTTCTTGCGCTGCCGCAGCGACACCGGCACGGCCCACATCTGGTACTTCGTACCGCCGTTGCTGAGGACCTCGCTGGAGTAACCGGTACGGATCGCCCCGACCGACGCCCAGGGCAGCACGACCGTACGGAACGGGTTGCGGATCCGGAGGCGGTCCGCGCCCGCGTACACCGCGGGCCGCAGCATGAAGGCCACCACCAGCGGGACCACGAACAGCAGCCCGGCCAGCACCTTCCAGGCGGTCATGGCCTCGCCCTTGCGCACCGCGTCGATGCCGAGCCAGGCACAGATCGCGAGCATCAGACAGCCCCAGAAGACGTTGGCGCCGTTACGGAAGACGCGGTCGGCGTAAACCGTCGGCCCGCCGGAGCCGGATGAGCCCGAGGTGCCCGAGGAGCCCGAGGAGGAAGTGGGGCCTGTGCTTGTCATGGGGCCGATTCTGCCTGACGCGGATTTCGCCCCCGCGCAGGCCGGTCGTCCCCCGGGGTGTACAGGCCGCTACGCGCGTAGATATGCTCCAGTGGTGACCATGCCCACCTCTGCATCCGCTCCCGCATCCGCATTTGTCGACGCGACCGCGTCCGACAGCGCACTGCGCCGCTTCCTGCACGGGCTGCCCGGCGTCGACGCCGTCGGCCTGGAGGCCCGCGCCGCCGCGCTCGGCACGCGCTCGATCAAGACCACGGCCAAGGCGTACGCCATCGACCTGGCCATCTCGATGATCGACCTGACCACGCTCGAAGGCGCGGACACCCCCGGCAAGGTCCGGGCGCTGTGCGCCAAGGGCGCCCATCCGGACCCCACCGACCGTACGACCCCCAGGGTCGCCGCGATCTGCGTCTACCCGGACATGGCGGCCACCGCCAAGGAGGCACTTGCCGGGACCGGGATCAAGGTGGCTTCCGTGGCCACCGCCTTCCCGGCCGGCCGCGCCGCCCTCCCCGTCAAGCTGGCGGACGTGCGTGACGCCGTCGCCGCGGGCGCGGACGAGATCGACATGGTGATCGACCGGGGGGCCTTCCTCGCCGGGCACTACCTCAAGGTCTACGAGGAGATCGTCGCCGTGAAGGCGGAGTGCGGGGACAAGGCCCGCCTCAAGGTGATCTTCGAGACCGGCGAACTGTCCACGTACGACAACATCCGTCGCGCCTCCTGGCTCGGCATGCTGGCCGGCGCGGACTTCATCAAGACCTCCACGGGCAAGGTCGCGGTCAACGCCACCCCGCCCAACACGCTCCTGATGCTGGAAGCCGTACGGGACTACCGTGCGCAGACCGGCGTGCAGATCGGCGTGAAGCCGGCCGGCGGCATCCGCTCCACCAAGGACGCGATCAAGTTCCTGGTGCTGGTCAACGAGACCGTGGGCGAGGACTGGCTGGACAACCACTGGTTCCGCTTCGGCGCCTCCAGCCTGCTCAACGACCTGCTGATGCAGCGGCAGAAGCTCAGCACGGGCCGCTACTCCGGCCCCGACTACGTGACGGTGGACTGATCCGCATGACTGGTACCCCTTTCGAGTACGCACCCGCGCCGGAGTCGCGTGCGGTCGTCGACATCGCGCCCTCGTACGGCCTCTTCATCGACGGTGAGTTCACCGAGGCCGCGGACGGCAAGGTCTTCAAGACCGTGTCCCCGTCCACCGAGGAGGTCCTGTCCGAGGTGGCCCTCGCGGGCCAGGAGGACGTGGACCGTGCGGTGCGGGCGGCCCGCAAGGCCTTCGGCACGTGGTCGGCACTGCCGGGCGCCGAGCGCGCCAAGTACCTCTTCCGCATCGCCCGCATCATCCAGGAGCGCTCGCGCGAACTCGCCGTTCTCGAAACGCTCGACAACGGCAAGCCGATCAAGGAGACGCGGGACGCCGACCTCCCCCTGGTCGCCGCGCACTTCTTCTACTACGCGGGCTGGGCGGACAAGCTCGACCACGCGGGCTACGGCGCCAACCCCCGCCCCCTCGGTGTCGCGGGCCAGGTCATCCCCTGGAACTTCCCGCTCCTGATGCTGGCCTGGAAGATCGCCCCGGCGCTCGCCACCGGCAACACGGTCGTCCTGAAGCCCGCCGAGACCACCCCGCTGTCGGCGCTGTTCTTCGCGGACATCTGCCGCCAGGCGGGTCTGCCGCGCGGTGTCGTCAACATCCTTCCCGGGTACGGCGAGACGGGCTCCGCCCTGGTCAACCACCCGGACGTCAACAAGGTCGCCTTCACCGGCTCCACCGCCGTCGGCAAGGCCATCGCCCGCTCGGTGGCGGGCACCTCGAAGAAGGTCACCCTCGAACTGGGCGGCAAGGGCGCGAACATCGTCTTCGACGACGCCCCGATCGACCAGGCCGTCGAGGGCATCGTCACCGGCATCTTCTTCAACCAGGGCCAGGTCTGCTGCGCGGGCTCGCGCCTCCTCGTCCAGGAGTCGGTCCAGGACGAGCTGCTCGACGCCCTCAAGCGCCGCCTCTCCACCCTGCGCCTGGGCGACCCGCTCGACAAGAACACCGACATCGGCGCGATCAACTCCGCCGAGCAGCTGGCCCGGATCAAGGCGGTGGCCGACACGGGCGAGGCGGAGGGCGCCGAGCGCTGGTCCGCCCCGTGCGAACTCCCCTCCTCCGGCTACTGGTTCGCGCCCACGCTCTTCACGAACGTCACCCAGGCGCACACGGTCGCGCGCGACGAGATCTTCGGCCCGGTCCTCTCGGTCCTGTCCTTCCGCACCCCGGACGAGGCCGTGGCCAAGGCCAACAACACCCAGTACGGCCTCTCCGCCGGCATCTGGACGGAGAAGGGCTCGCGCATCCTCGCGGTCGCCAACAAGCTCCGGGCGGGCGTCGTCTGGGCCAACACATTCAACAAGTTCGACCCCACGTCGCCCTTCGGCGGCTACAAGGAGTCGGGTTACGGCCGCGAGGGCGGCCGTCACGGCCTGGAGGCGTACCTCGATGTCTGAGACCTCAACTGTGGCGCGACTGAGCGTCCTCAAGACCTACAAGCTGTACGTGGGGGGCAAGTTCCCGCGTTCCGAGAGCGGCCGGGTGTACGAGGTGCAGGACGCGAAGAACAACTGGCTGGCCAACGCCCCCCTCGCCTCGCGCAAGGACGCCCGTGACGCGGTCGTCGCGGCGCGCAAGGCGTTCGGCGGCTGGGCTGGCGCGACCGCGTACAACCGCGGCCAGGTCCTCTACCGCGTCGCGGAGATGCTGGAGGGCCGCCGCGACCAGTTCGTGCGCGAGGTCGCCGACGCCGAGGGCCTCTCGAAGTCCAAGGCGGCGGCCGTCGTCGACGCGGCGGTCGACCGCTGGGTCTGGTACGCGGGCTGGACCGACAAGATCGCCCAGATCGCGGGCGGCGGGAACCCGGTGGCGGGCCCGTACTTCAACCTCTCCACCCCGGAGCCGACGGGCGTGGTCGCGGTCCTGGCGCCCCAGGAGTCCTCCTTCCTCGGGCTGATCTCGACGATCGCCCCGGTGATCGCGACGGGCAACACGGCCGTCGTCATCGCCTCGGAGAAGTCCCCGCTCCCCGCCCTCTCGCTGGGCGAGGTGCTGGCCACCTCCGACCTCCCCGGCGGCGTCGTCAACATCCTGACCGGCAAGGCCTCGGAGATCGCCCCCTCCCTCGCCGCCCACCAGGACGTCAACGCGATCGACCTCACGGGAGCGGGCGCGGCCACCGACCTGGCCCGCGACCTGGAGATCGCCGCGGCCGACAACCTCAAGCGCGTCCTGCGCCCGTCCGCCTCGCCGGACTGGACGGCCCCCCAGGGCACGGACCGCCTGACCGCCTTCCTGGAGACCAAGACGGTCTGGCACCCGACGGGCTCGCTGGGAGCGTCGGGCTCGGCGTACTGACCCGCCCGACCCGAACCAGCTGGACCGGGCAGTCCTGCGGCCCGCCACCCGCCCCCGCGGGCGACGGGCCGCAGGACTACCGGCCGGAGTCCGCCTCCGGCAGGGGAAGCTCGTCGAGATCGAGGACGAACGTGCGGCCGTCGGCGAGCGGGATGGGAAGTTTTCCGGTCCCGTAGGAGTGCACCCGGCTGGTGCCGTAACCGTTGCCGGTGGGTTCGGTGTGGAGGACCGCCTCGGCTGCGTAGGGATCCACGATCAAGTAGACGGGAATGCCGTACCGGCCGTACTTCGCCGTGCAGTCGTCGTAATCCTTACGGGCCGACGAAACGGAGACGACCTCGGAGATCAGCAGCACGTCCTCGAACGTGTGGCGCTTGCCTTCGCGTCGTGCGTCCTCACGAAGAATCGCCAGGTCGGGAGCCGAGTTCTCGTCCGCCGGGAAGTCGATGTAGACGTCCGAGGGAGTCTTTGCGTGACGGCCGAGGGACACCACGGTGTCGTACTGCATCGACTTGATCGTGCTGGAGTGCTCATAGCTCTGCGGCGTCAAGATAATCTTTCCGTCAATACCGAAGAAGACCACGTGTCCCTCGGGGAACGTGGCGCGAGCGATCGAGTCGAGGCTCATGGCCGGGCTCCTTCCCGTATGCCGTCAGGATACGGCGCACGGCTGGGGCAGGGATGACGACCTGGTGGTCCGCCGCCTCCTTCTCCTCCTCAGGGATGCCGCACCGGGCGTCGGGGGTTCGGCCCAGCACTCACGGGTACTCGGGAGCCATGACGGCGGCGGAGAGTTCCGGAGGGACGGGGAAGCTGGTCACGGTCCTGCTGGATCTGTTCCTCTTCCTGGTCCTGATCGTGGCGGCCGTGATCTTCGTGGTCCACAAGCTCAAGGGCCGGAAGTAGTCCCTGGCTGTACGGGTCCCGCCGGCACGGGCGATCCGGCCGGCACGTTCCGGGATTCAGGTCCGGGTCGCGGTCCTGCAGCCCTTGTCCGTGCTCTCGTCGCCCATCAGGTCGCTCATCGGCCTGTCGCGGTCGTAGGGGTCGACCCTTGAGCTGTCGGTGGGGCCCTCGGTCTGCCGGTCGGCGGTGAGGTCCGGGGTGAAGTAGCCGGTGTGGGGGTCGTTCCCCGTGCGGCAGCCGCCGTTCGTCATGTCGACCTTGTACGAGACGAGCGAGAGGGTGCCCTTCTCGGTGCGTACCTTCGAGGGGTCGTCCCAGTTCACGACGATCTCGCGGCGCACGATCGTACGGGCGACCTCCGTGCTGCCGGCCGCCGCCCGCACCACCGGGTACACGTACGTGACGTCGGTGGAGACCTGGAGGGCGCCGTGTTCGCCCTCCCGGAACGTCATCCCGCCCCGCGTCTTGATCACATCGCCGACGAGCCGCGTGTGCGCAGGGTCGAACCGGCTGAAGAGCAAGAGCGGGTCCTGCTCCTCGGTCGGGGTGCGCAGTGAGCGCGTCAAGTACTCCTGAGTGTCCTGCTGTTGGGGGTTGATCAGGGCGATCGCCTCCGTGGGGCGCGCACCCCGCAGCACCGCACTGTCCAGGCTGGACGCGGCGAGGAAGTCCCGTGTGCGGGCGAGAGCGGCCGCCACCTGTGCCTTGCCCATCCACCCGGTCGCCCTGGCCTCCGGTACGGGGATCCCGGCCGTGCCGTCGTCCCACAGGGTGGCGGGCGAGCCCCTGAACGGCTCGTCCAGGGTGGGGCGTTGGGCAGCCTGGGCGGACGACGCAGCGTCCGGACGTACCGGGTCCGCAGCGAACGGACCCGAGGCCGCACCCGCGCCGCCCAGCCATCCGGGCAGCAGCCCCGGCACCAGTGCGACGACCACCAGGGCCAGCGCCACCAGCAGCCCGGCGACGAACCAGCCCGACCCGCGCCGCCCACGACGGGCCGGCGTGTGCGCACGCCACGCGGTGTCCCGCGCCGGCTCCTCGCGCAGCCGCCGCGTCACCATCCGGGCCCGCGCCGACGGCTCCTTGGGGGCGTCCGGTGCCCCCGCCTCCGACTCCCGCAGGAACCGCTCCCAGTCCTCGTCGGACAGGGACGGCGAACCGTCCTGCCCAGCGCCCGCGCTCACGCCGTTCTCCCCACCCGTGGTCCACTGCTGTCCCCGGCCCCTCCCCAGGGCCTGGCGCCTCTGCATGATCGCACAGCCGTTCGCTGGGTGAGCGGAGGTGAGTGCGCGACGGCGGAGGGCCTGTTCGGCGTGGGCGCGGTGCGTGGACGCGGTGCGGGGACGCGGTGTGTGGACGCGGTGCGGCCCCGGGACCGAAAGGGTTCCGGGGCCGCACCGCTGATCTCGCGGGGCAGGGTCAGATGCCTGCTGCCGCCGACAGGTCGCGCTTGATGGCGGCCAGGGTTTCGGCGGCCGTCGCGCGCGCCGCCGGGAGGGCGGACGCGTCCGTGACCGGGACGACCACCTCCAGGTAGCACTTGAGCTTGGGCTCTGTGCCGGACGGGCGGACGATCACCCGGGCGCCCGTCAGGTGGTAGCGCAGGCCGTCCGTCGGGGGAAGGGCGGCCGTGCCCTGGGTGAGGTCCTCGGCGGAGGTCACCGGCAGGCCGGCCAGCTGGACCGGAGGGGTCGCACGGAGGCGGGCCATCGCGTCGGCGATCACGCTCAGGTCCTCGACGCGGACGGAGAGCTGGTCCGTGGCGTGCAGACCGTGGGTGAGGGCCAGCTCGTCGAGCAGGTCGAGCAGGGTGCGGTTCTCCGCCTTGAGCGCGGAGGCGAGCTCGGTGACGGCCAGGGCGGCGGTGATGCCGTCCTTGTCGCGGACGCCCTCGGGGTCCACGCAGTAACCGAGGGCCTCCTCGTACCCGTAACGGAGGTTGTCGACGCGGGCGATCCACTTGAAGCCCGTGAGGGTCTCCTGGTAGCCGACGCCCGCGTGTGCGGCGATGCGGCCGAGGAGCGAGGAGGAGACGATCGACTCCGCGAAGACCGCGTCGGGGGAGAGGCCGCCCTTGCGGGCGATGTGGGCGGCGAGGAGCGCGCCGACCTCGTCGCCGCGGAGCATCCGCCAGTCCCCTTCGGGCGTCGGCACCGCCACCGCGCAGCGGTCCGCGTCCGGGTCGTTGGCGATGATCAGGTCGGGGGCCGGGACGGTGCGGCGGGCCGTCGCGAACGCCAGGTCCATCGCGCCCGGCTCCTCCGGGTTGGGGAAGGCGACCGTCGGGAAGTCCGGGTCGGGCTCGGCCTGCTCGGCGACCAGGGCCGGGGCGGGGAAGCCCGCGCGGGCGAACGCGGCGAGCAGGACGTCCTTGCCGACGCCGTGCATGGCCGTGTAGACGGTCTGCGCGGTACGGGGGGAGCCCGGGGTCAGGACCGCGTCCGTACGGGCGAGGTAGGCCTCCAGGACCTCCTCGTCGAGGACCGTCCAGCCGTCCTCGGGGCGCGGTACGTCCGCGAGCGCGGTGATCGCGTCGATCTCGGCGGCGATCTCGGCGTCGGCGGGCGGCACGATCTGCGAGCCGTCACCCAGGTAGACCTTGTAGCCGTTGTCGCGCGGCGGGTTGTGGCTGGCCGTGACCTCGACGCCGGCGACCGCGCCCAGGTGCCTTATGGCGAAGGCGAGCACCGGGGTGGGGAGGGGGCGCGGGAGCACGACGGCGCGCAGGCCCGCGCCCGTCATGACCGCCGCCGTGTCACGGGCGAAGTCGGCGGACTTGTGGCGCGCGTCGTAGCCGATGACGACCAGGTCGTCGGTCGAGCGCGGGTGCCCCGGCTGCTTCGCGAGGTACGCGGCGAGGCCGGCGGCGGCGCGGATGACGACGGCGCGGTTCATCCGCATCGGCCCGGCGCCGAGCTCGCCACGGAGACCGGCGGTGCCGAACTGGAGGGTGCCGGAGAAGCGCTCCGCGAGCTCGGCGGTGGCTTCGGCCTCGATGAGCTTGGCGAGCTCCTCGCGGGTCTCGGGGTCAGGGTCCTCGGCGAGCCAGGCGCTGGCACGGGCGAGGAGGGTGGGGTCCTGGAGGGCCGGTTCCTGAGGCACGGATCGCCTTTCGGGGTGAGAGGGGGCGGGGGCGGTGCGCTGCGGGGTTGTGCGGTGCGCGGCGTGACGCTGCGGGGTTGTGCGGTGCGCGGCGTGACGCTGCGGGGTGGAGCTGTGCGGTGCGGGGTGGTGCGGGGCGCGGGGGTTCGTTGCCGGGTGGTGCGGTGCGGGGCGGTTCGTTGCGGGGTGGTGCGTTGCGGTGCGGTGCGGGCCCGGGCGATGCGGTGCGGTGCGGTTCGTTGCGCTGCGGGACGGGGCCGGGGGGGGGCGGTGCGTTTTGCGGGGTGGAGCGTGCGTTGCGGGGCGGTGCAGCTGGTGTGGTGTCGGGTGGGCTGTGTGCGGGACGGGGGTGGTGCGGGTTCGCCTGCGGCGGGATTCCCCTACCCGCCCCTTCCCGAGACTGCTCGCCGCAGGGCGGATGATGCGTGGCCCGCCGGGCCGGGGCCTCGGCCCCGTGCACGGCTTCGCCGCGCGTCCTCAAACGCCGGACGGGCCAGGTGCCCCGGAAGCAGCCCCGAAGCGGGCGCTCCTCAGGGGCGCGGGGAACTGCGCGACCAGCCCCCCACACACCCGCACGTACCACCCGCCCACCCCCTCCGGGAGGAGCAAGCCACCGGACACCTCCGTCCGTCCGGGAGACCCGAACAACCGGGAGCAGCAGCCAGGCGGCGGCAGGCCGAGTGGCGGCAGCCGGGGAGCACGCCGACAAGCGACGCCCGCCCCCCGCCGCCCCCCCCCCGCGACCCCAACCGCTAGATCCGCTCCAGCACCCGCGCCAGCAGGCTGCCCATCCGGGCCGCGCTGTCGCGGCCCGCCTGGAGGACCTCCTCGTGGTTCAGCGGCTCGCCCGAGAGGCCCGCCGCGAGGTTGGTGACGAGGGAGATGCCGAGCACCTCGGCCCCCGCCTCACGCGCCGCGATGGCCTCCAGCACGGTGGACATGCCCACCAGGTCGCCGCCCATGACACGGACCATGTTGATCTCGGCCGGGGTCTCGTAGTGCGGGCCGGGGAACTGGACGTAGACGCCCTCCTCCAGGGTCTCGTCCACCTCCTTGCACAGGGCACGCAGGCGCGGCGAGTAGAGGTCGGTCAGGTCGACGAAGTTCGCGCCGATGATCGGCGACGCGGCCGTCAGGTTCAGGTGGTCGCTGATCAGGACCGGCTGGCCGGGGCGCATGCCGTCGCGCAGCCCGCCGCAGCCGTTGGTGAGGACCACGGTCTTGCAGCCGGCGGCGACGGCCGTGCGGACGCCGTGCGCGACGGCGGCCACGCCGCGGCCCTCGTAGTAGTGCGTACGCCCGAGGAAGACCAGCGCGCGCTTGTCGCCGATCTTGTACGAGCGGACCTTGCCGCCGTGACCCTCGACGGCGGGCGGCGGGAAGCCGGGCAGTTCCGTGACCGGGAACTCGGCCTCGGCCTCTCCGAGGGCGTCGACGGCGGGAGCCCAGCCGGAGCCCATTACGAGGGCCACGTCATGGGTCTCGGCGCCGGTCAGCTCGCGCAGGCGAGCGGCCGCGGCGTCGGCGGCGGCCTGGGGGTCCGAAATAACAGATGCGTTCACGCGGAAGAGGGTAGCCGCTTCCGCCCTACGCGCGTAGATGTCACGGCGGACGGCAACGCGATTGTTGCCTTGGAGGATGCGACGAACCCACCACGGGCCGGCCGTGGACCCCGCCCCGGACGATCCCCGGGCGGCCCCCGGGCGGCCCCCGGACGGTCCCCGGGCGGCCCCGGAAGGCCCCCGGAAGGCTCAGCAGGGGCGCTTGCGGAGTTCCATCACATAGTCGTGCGGGGCGCCCGCCGACTCGGCCGCGTCCGCGATCTCACCCAGGTAGCGGGCGGACGGCAGGCCTCCCTCGTACCCGTTGAGCACGTACATCCAGGTGGCTTCCTCGCCGTCCAGGGTGTGCACCCGGACCCGCATCCGGCGGTAGATGTCCAGGCCGACACCCTCCCACCGGTCCATGGAGTCCTCGTCCATCGGAGCGATGTCGTACAGCGCCACGAAGACCTGGGAGCGCGGGGCCTCGACCACCGTGGCGAGCGAGCCCTCCCAGCCCATCTGCTCGCCGCCGAAGGTCAGCCTCCAGTCGTTGAGCCAGCCCGTGCCGCGCAGCGGCGAGTGCGGTGCGCGGCGGGACATCAGCCGCGCGTCGAGGTTGCCGGCGTACGCGGCGTAGAGCGACATGGCTCCGAGGGTACGGGAGGCCCGCCGATCCCGTACGGACGGCAGGGATCTCGTACCGGCGGAGATCGGTTCCCGTATGGAGGGCCCCGGGGCGAAGCCCGTGCCCGCGTGCGGGACAATGAAGTACGTACTGCACTCCTCCGGGGCGATCCTCCGGAACCCCGGCCGGGGCAGGCAGGACGGGCCGGGCACAGTCGCAGCGCACCAAGCGAACGACCCAGACTCAGCTCAAGCGAACGCGAGGCGGACTTTTCGTGACCCGGATCGTGATCATCGGTGGCGGACCCGGCGGGTACGAGGCGGCCCTGGTGGGCACCCAGCTCGGCGCAGAGGTGACCGTCGTCGACTGCGACGGACTCGGCGGGGCGTCGGTGCTGACCGACTGCGTACCGTCCAAGACCCTGATCGCCACGGCCGAGGTGATGACGACCTTCGACTCCTCGTACGAGGAGCTGGGCATCCTCGTGGCCGACGACACCCCGCCCGAGGAGCAGTCCGCGCGTGTCGTGGGCGTGGACCTGGGCAAGGTCAACCGGCGGGTGAAGCGCCTCGCGCTCGCCCAGTCGCACGACATCGCCGCCTCCGTGACCCGGGCCGGTGCGCGCGTGCTGCGCGGCCGGGGCCGGCTGGAGGGGCAGCAGGCCAACGACGGCTCGCGGACCGTGGTCGTGACCGCCGCCGACGGGACCGAGGAGCGGCTGACCGCCGACGCCGTGCTGATCGCCACCGGCGGCCACCCGCGGGAGATCCCGGACGCCCAGCCGGACGGCGAGCGGATCCTCAACTGGACCCAGGTGTACGACCTCGACGAGCTCCCCGAGGAGCTGATCGTGGTCGGGTCGGGTGTGACCGGCGCCGAGTTCGCGGGCGCCTACCAGGCGCTGGGCTCGCGCGTCACGCTCGTGTCGTCGCGTGACCGGGTGCTGCCGGGCGAGGACCCGGACGCCGCCGCCGTCCTTGAGGACGTCTTCCGCCGCCGTGGCATGAACGTCATGGCGCGCTCGCGCGCCGCGTCCGCCAAGCGCGTCGGCGACCGGGTGGAGGTCACCCTCGCGGACGGCCGCGTCATCTCAGGGTCGCACTGCCTGATGGCCGTCGGCGCCATCCCCAACTCCGCGGGCATGGGCCTGGAGGAGGCCGGGGTCAAGGTCAAGGACAGCGGTCACATCTGGACCGACCGGGTCTCCAGGACCTCGGCGCCCGGGGTGTACGCGGCGGGAGACGTCACCGGCGTCTTCGCCCTCGCGTCCGTGGCGGCGATGCAGGGACGTATCGCCATGTACCACTTCCTCGGTGACGCGGTCGCCCCGCTGGACCTCAAGACGGTCTCCTCCAACGTCTTCACCGACCCCGAGATCGCGACCGTCGGCTACACCCAGGCGGACGTCGACGCGGGCCGGATCGACGCCCGCGGCGTCAAGCTGCCGCTGCTGCGCAACCCGCGCGCCAAGATGCAGGGCATCAGGGACGGCTTCGTGAAGCTGTTCTGCCGGCCCGGCACGGGCATCGTGGTGGGCGGCGTGGTCGTCGCGCCGCGCGCGAGCGAGCTGATCCACCCGATCTCGATCGCCGTCGACAACAGCCTGACGGTGGAGCAGATCGCGAAGGCGTTCACGGTCTATCCCTCGCTGTCGGGTTCGCTCGCCGAGGTGGCGCGCCAGCTGCACACGCGCAAGACGGGCGACAACTGACGTCACGGCCCCGGGAGTCACCCGGCCGGGGCGTGAACTCGCCACCGGCCGGGGCCGTATACCACTCCTGAGTACTGTTTGCGACCAACTTCTGTTATTCGGCGCAAACTGCTGAAAACTATCGGCCGGTCAGGTTACTGTCAGTTTCGTGTTCGCTGCAGAACGTCGTCAATTGATCCTCGAAATGGTGCGGGCCAACGGGGCGGTTTCGCTCCGTGAGCTCGCCCGCGTCGTCCAGACCTCCGAAGTGACCGTACGGCGGGACGTGCGGGCGCTGGAGGCAGAAGGACTCCTCGACCGCCGGCACGGCGGTGCGGTACTGCCGGGCGGGTTCACCCGTGAATCCGGCTTTCCGCAGAAATCCCACCTCGCGACCGCGGAGAAGACGGCCATCGCCGACCTCGCCGCGGGGCTCGTGGAGGAGGGGGAGGCCATCGTCGTCGGCGCCGGTACGACCACGCAGGAGCTGGCGAGACGGCTGGCCCGGGTCCCCGGGCTGACCGTCGTCACCAACTCCCTGCTGGTCGCCCAGGCGTTGGCGCACGCCAACCGTGTCGAAGTCGTCATGACCGGTGGAACCCTGCGCGGTTCCAACTACGCCCTGGTGGGAAGCGGCGCCGAACAGTCCCTCCAGGGGCTGCGGGTGACCCGCGCCTTCCTGTCCGGCAGTGGTCTCACCGCCGAACGAGGCCTCTCCACCTCCAACATGCTCTCCGCGAGCGTCGACCGGGCCCTGGTGCAGGCCGCCGCCGAGGTGGTGGTCCTCGCCGACCACACCAAGCTCGGCACCGACACCATGTTCCAGACGGTGCCGACCGACGTGATCACCCGGCTCGTCACCGACGAGCCGCCGCCCCACGACGAGCGTGCCGCGACGGAGTTGCAGGCGCTCGCCGACCAGGGCGTGCAGATCACCGTCGCGGGACCCGGGGCCGGAGCGTCCGGCTCCGCGGGTGAGGGCGTCCCGACGGGGCGTCCGCAGCCCCGCCGGGACATGCCACTGCCCGGCCAGCGCAGGCAGCACCCGGGCGGCCCCGGTTCGCAGTTGCGCAGTGCGGCCTCGATCGCCGAGCAGCAGGCGCAGTCGTCCGGGGAGCGGGCCCGGGTGGCCGATATGCGCCGTCGCTGACGTCGGCCCTCAGCCGGTGCACGTCTCGTCGGTACGGGGGCGGAGTCCTCGTACCGCGAGGGAGAGCAGCCGGTCGGCCAGCTCCGGGTCGTCCGGGGACTGTTCGGCGGCCAGCGCGATCGCGTTGGTGAGCTGCATCAGGTCCCGGATGGACACGTCCGGCCGTACGGCGCCGGAATGCTGGGCGCGTACGAGCAGAACCGTGCCGGCCTCGCGCATCGGGATGCTGCAGGCGGACATTGCCGAGGCGGCGGTGTTCTTGACGGCGTCGGTGCCGGTGCCGGTGCTGGTGTCGGTGTCAGCGTCGGTGCCGGACGCCGACATGAGCGCGCGGGCCAGGCCCCGGTACTCACTCGCATGGGTGATGATGGCGCGCAGCCAGCCGACCAGGGCCTCGCAGGGTGCCGGGGCTTCGGCCAACTCCTGGGCGCGGGAGAGAAGTTCGTCGACGGCGTCCTGGAACACCGCGCTCATCAGGGCGTGGCGGCTGGGGAAGTGCCGGTACAGGGTGCCGATGCCGACGCCTGCGCGGCGGGCGACCTCCTCCAGCGAGGCATCCGTGCCGTGCGCGGCAAACGCGTCGCTGGCCTCGGCCAGCAGCCTGTCGTAGTTACGACGGGCATCGGCCCGCATGGCCCGCGCGGCCCGCGCGGGGCGGGGAGCGGGGACGGTGGGGGGACTGGTGGTCGCCATGCCCCCAGCATGCCACTGGGCCCCGGGCCCCTCACGCGCCCAGCCCCAACCTGCCTGCCCCTCGCCCAGGGGGGCGCGCCCCCGTAGGGGCGCGGGGAACTGCGCGATCAGCCACGACGCGCCCGCACAGTCCCCACCTACGCCCAGGGGGCACCTCCCAGGGGCGCGGGGAACTGCGCGACCAGCCACGACGCGCCCGCGCGAAGGAAACGCACCCCGCAAGGTCGGCCCGGCGCAAGAGGGGGCGCTCCGCGCGAGGGGCCGCCCCCTTGCCCACCCGTCCCGCCCCCGGGGGGCGGCCCCGCTGCCCAAGAGGGCTGGGGGGTGGGGAAGGGGACAGGCGGCCCCGCTGCCCAAGGAGGCTAGGGGGGAGGGGAAGAGAGCGGCCCCGCTGCCCAAGGGAGCTTGGGAGCGGGGCCAGGGCCCGGAGCGAGCAGGGCCCGGAGCGAGCAGGGCCCGGAGCGAGCAGGGCCCGGAGGGAGCAGGGCCCGGCGCGGGGCCAGGGCCCGAGCGGGGTCGCCCGGAGCTGTGCAGGGTGGGGAAGGGGGTCAGTCCTTGATTTCGCAGATTAGGGCTCCGGAGGTGACGGAGCCGCCCACCTCCGCCGTGAGCCCCTTCACCGTCCCCGCGCGGTGCGCGTTCAGCGGCTGTTCCATCTTCATGGCTTCCAGGACGACGATGAGGTCACCCTCGTTGACCTCCTGGCCCTCCTCGACCGCGACCTTGACGATCGTGCCCTGCATGGGCGAGGCGAGGCTGTCGCCCGAGGCGGCCGAGCCGGACTTCTTCGCGGCGCGGCGCTTCGGCTTCGCGCCCGCAGCCAGGCCGGTACGGGCGAGCGACATGCCCAGCGAGGACGGCAGGGAGACCTCAAGCCGCTTGCCGCCGACCTCGACGACGATCGTCTCGCGGCCCGACTCGTCCTCGTCGCCCTCCGCGCCCGGCACCGTGAAGGCCGGGATCTCGTTGACGAACTCGGTCTCGATCCACCGGGTGTGGACCGTGAAGGGGTCCGAGGTGAACGCCGGGTCCACCACCACGGCGCGGTGGAAGGGGATGGCGGTGGCCATGCCCTCGACGTTGAACTCCGCCAGCGCACGCGCCGCCCGCTGGAGCGCCTGCTCACGGGTCGCGCCCGTCACGATCAGCTTGGCGAGGAGGGAGTCCCACGCCGGGCCGATGACCGAGCCGGACTCGACGCCCGCGTCCAGCCGGACACCGGGACCGGTCGGCGGGGCGAAGGCCGTGACCGTACCGGGAGCGGGGAGGAAGCCGCGGCCCGGGTCCTCGCCGTTGATACGGAACTCGAAGGAGTGACCACGCGAGGCCGGGTCGTCGTACCCCAGCTCCTCGCCGTCCGCGATGCGGAACATCTCGCGGACCAGGTCGATGCCGGAGACCTCCTCGGTGACCGGGTGCTCGACCTGGAGGCGGGTGTTGACCTCCAGGAAGGAGATCGTGCCGTCCGCGCCGACCAGGAACTCGACGGTGCCCGCGCCGACGTAGCCGGCTTCCTTCAGGATCGCCTTCGACGAGGCGTACAGCTCGGCGTTCTGAGCGTCGCTCAGGAACGGCGCCGGAGCCTCCTCGACCAGCTTCTGGTGCCGGCGCTGCAGGGAGCAGTCACGCGTCGACACGACGACGACGTTGCCGTGGCTGTCGGCCAGGCACTGCGTCTCGACGTGCCGCGGCTTGTCCAGGTAGCGCTCGACGAAGCACTCGCCACGGCCGAAGGCGGCGACCGCCTCGCGGACCGCGGAGTCGTAGAGCTCGGGGACCTCTTCGAGGGTGCGGGCGACCTTGAGGCCACGACCGCCGCCACCGAAGGCGGCCTTGATCGCGATCGGCAGTCCGTGCTCGCGGGCGAACGCGACGACCTCGTCCGAGCCGGAGACCGGGTCGGGGGTGCCCGCGACCAGCGGGGCGCCCGCGCGCTGCGCGATGTGGCGGGCGGCCACCTTGTCGCCGAGGTCGCGGATGGCCTGCGGCGGCGGACCGATCCAGGTCAGCCCCGCGTCCAGCACCGCCTGGGCGAACTCCGCGTTCTCGGAGAGGAATCCGTAGCCCGGGTGGATGGCGTCCGCGCCGGAGTCCTTCGCGGCCTGCAGCACCTTGGCCATGTCCAGGTAACTGGCGGCCGGGGTGTCACCGCCCAGGGCGAACGCCTCGTCGGCCGCGCGGACGTGCAACGCGTCCCGGTCCGGATCGGCGTAGACGGCTACGCTCCCGATCCCGGCGTCCCGACAGGCCCGGGCGACGCGGACAGCGATTTCGCCTCGGTTGGCGATGAGCACCTTGCGCACGATGGCTCCCTCCTTCTGAAACAAGCTGAGTTTAGGGACTGCCTACACGGCCAAACGACCCGTCCCCAATGGTGAGCTTGCCCACACGGAGCGTGATTCGAGGCGTGCTCGAGTCGCGAAATCCCTTGTCGCACCACGGTACGACGGGTTACCTCATCGCACAGTAGCCCCGTGGTGTGGTCAAGGTCTCTGTCCTGGTGGCCAGGGGGACGAGGGGTTTTTTTGTCGGGTCCCCACGAAGGAGCGTGCCGTTCCTTGCCGTACGCGGGGCCCGGCCCGGCGGTTGTGCGGGACCCCTTGTCGTGAGCATTACCGGTTAGTAGCGTGCGCCGTTGACGAGAACCGCAACTCCGGTACGGAAGTGGGTGGGCGCCGTGGCGCGCAGGCCGATAGCAGCGGTGACCGCCGTGGTGCTGTTCGTGGAGGCGGTCGGCGTCGTCTTCGTCAACTACGTGCTGGGCCGCGTCGTGGACGGACAGTCGATGTCGCTCGCGGGTCTCGACCCGGGTGCGATGGCCACCGGCGCCTGGGCACTGGGCGGCGTCGCCGGTCTCTTCCTCGCGGTCTGCGGGGTGTTCCTGCTGATCACCGCGGTCCAGGACCGGGCGCCCGCCCGGCTCGTACGCATCCTGCTGATCGTCTGCGCGGTGCTGCACGGCGTGCTGGGCGCGGCGGCGGTCGGTCTGGTCAGCTGGTGGGCGTTCGCCTGGATGATGGTGGTGCTCGGGCTGCTCGTACTGAGCCTGCTGCTGTACGGGACGCGGGAGCGTCTGCCGCGGGACACCGCGGTGCCCGCGAAGCCGGCGGGTCCGCCGCCGGGCCCGCCGGCCGCCGGAGGGGAGCTCAGGCCCACAGGTCCGTGATCGCCACGTCCAGTTCGGCGAGCAGGTCGCGCAGCAGGGGCAGCGAGAGCCCGATGACGTTGCCGGGGTCGCCCTCGATGCCGCGCACGAAGGGCGCCGAACGGCCGTCGAGGGTGAACGCCCCTGCCACGTGCAGCGGTTCGCCGCTCGCCACGTACGCCGCGATCTCGGTGTCCGAGGGGTGCGCGAAGTGGACGGTCGTCGAGGCGGTCGCGCTCGCACGCCGCCCGTCCGCCGTGTCGATCACACAGTGCCCGGTCCGCAGGACCCCGGACCGCCCGCGCATCGCCTTCCAGCGGGCCGTCGCGTCCTCGGCGTCGTCGGGCTTGCCGAGCGCCTGACCGTCGAGTTCCAGTACCGAGTCGCAGCCGATGACCAGCGCGCCCGCGGTCTCGGGGAGCGCGGCCACCACGTCCGCCTTCGCCGTGGCCAGCACGAGCGCCAGTTCGCCCGGGGTCGGCGCGCTCAGCGCGTCCTCGTCGACCCCGCTGACGATCACCTCGGGCGCGAGCCCGGCCTGCCGCAACAGGCCGAGCCTGGCGGGGGAGGCGGAGCCGAGAACGAGGCGGCGGGCAGGCGCCGGGGCGGGAAGGGCGGGAGAGCTGGCAGTCATACGGGCAGAGTAGCCAGTACCGCCGCCCACCCGCACCCGGGTCAGCGCACCCCCGCCACGAACATCGCCACCACCATCGCCAGCGCCAGCAGCACTCCCGCGCGGCGCATCATGATCTGCACGTCACGCAGGTCCTTGGGGGGCTCGTCCTTCGGGTCGGACCACAACATGACTTCGATAGTGCTGCCGGTGCGGCCATGGCGCCTGAGTACACGTACTCAGGCGCCACCGCACGGAATGACTAATTTCGCTACCGGGCCCTCAGGACGGCCAGTAGGTGCGTCCCCACGCGGTCGGCCCCGGGTGCGGCAGCCGGTCGGCGGCGACCCGGGCCGGGTCGGACCAGGCGGGGCGTGGCGCGGAAGGACCCTCCGCCGCGGTGCCCGAGGCCGCGGCGCGGGCCTGGACCACCGCCAGTGCGGCGGCCAGCTCCTCCGGGGTCGGATTTCCCCGTACCACTCGGATCATGTCGTTCATCGCGTTCATGAGGATCACCAGGTCCCTTCCTAGAGGGGGATGTTGCCGTGCTTCTTCGGCGGCAGGGAGGCCCGCTTGGTACGCAGCTGGCGCAGCCCGCGAACGATGTGGCGGCGGGTCTCGGCCGGCATGATCACCGCGTCGACGTAGCCGCGCTCGGCCGCCACGTACGGGTTGAGGAGGGTGTCCTCGTAGTCCGCGATCAGTTCCGCGCGGGTGGCCTCCTGGTCCTGTGCGGCGGCGATCGTGCGGCGGTGCAGGATGTTGACCGCGCCCTGGGCGCCCATCACGGCGATCTGGGCCGTCGGCCAGGCCAGGTTGAGGTCGGCGCCGAGGTGCTTGGATCCCATCACGTCGTACGCCCCGCCGAACGCCTTGCGGGTGATGACCGTGATCAGCGGGACGGTCGCCTCCGCGTACGCGTAGATGAGCTTGGCGCCGCGCCGGATGATCCCGCCGTACTCCTGGTCGACGCCCGGCAGGAAGCCGGGGACGTCCACGAAGGTGAGGACGGGCACGTTGAAGGCGTCGCAGGTGCGGACGAACCGCGCGGCCTTCTCGCTCGCGTCGATGTCGAGGCAGCCCGCGAACTGCATGGGCTGGTTGGCCACGATGCCGACCGGGTGGCCCTCGACGCGGCCGAAACCGGTGAGGATGTTCGGCGCGAACAGCGCCTGGGTCTCCAGGAACTCACCGTCGTCCAGGACGTGCTCGATCGCCGTGTGCATGTCGTACGGCTGGTTGGCGCTGTCCGGGATGAGGGTGTCCAGCTCCCGGTCCTCGTCGCCGGTCTCCAGGTCCGCCTCCTCGGGGAAGGCGGGCGGCTCGCTGAGGTTGTTCGAAGGCAGGTAGGACAGCAGCGACTTGACGTACTCGATGGCGTCCTTCTCGTCGCCCGCCATGTGGTGCGCGACACCGGAGGTGGTGTTGTGCGTGCGCGCGCCGCCGAGCTCCTCGAAGCCGACGTCCTCGCCCGTCACCGTCTTGATGACGTCGGGACCCGTGATGAACATGTGCGAGGTCCGGTCCACCATCACGGTGAAGTCGGTGATGGCGGGCGAGTAGACGGCGCCGCCCGCGCACGGCCCGACGATCAGCGAGATCTGCGGGACCACGCCCGACGCGTGCACGTTCCGCCGGAAGATCTCCGCGAACAGGCCGAGCGCGACCACACCCTCCTGGATGCGGGCGCCACCGCCGTCGTTGATGCCGATGACCGGACAGCCGGTCTTCAGCGCGAAGTCCATGACCTTGACGATCTTCTCGCCGTACACCTCGCCGAGGGAGCCGCCGAAGATGGTGAAGTCCTGCGAGTACACGCAGACGGGGCGGCCGTCGACGGTGCCGTAGCCGGTGACGACGCCGTCGCCGTAGGGGCGGTTCTTCTCGATGCCGAAGTTCGTCGAGCGGTGCCTGGCGAACTCGTCCAGCTCCACGAAGGAGCCTTCGTCCATGAGGAGTTCGATCCGCTCGCGCGCCGTCAGCTTGCCCTTGGCGTGCTGCTTCTCGACCGCGCGCTCGGAACCCGCGTGGGTGGCTTCCTCGATGCGGCGCTGCAAATCGGCGATCTTGCCGGACGTCGTACGGATGTCAATTGCTGCGGGCTCTGCGGATTCTGCGGACACGGGGCTGCGGCTCCCTGCTTCGACTGCGTCAACGGCACGCACGGTGTCAACGGCGACAGTACGGACGGCTACTGGTCCGTAGCGTAACGGCGGGACCGCCGGGCGGCAGTGCGTCGTTTGCCACACCTACGCTGGCTTGCATGACGCCTCCCGATGCTCCAGACAGTCCCTCCGGCAGCCGCTGGAACAACCTCGACCGGCCACCGCTCAACGTCGCGGGACTGCGCCGCGCGCTGGTCCGCGAGGGCGGGCTGTGGAAGTCGCTCGACGTCGTCGACGCCACCGGCTCGACCAACAGCGACCTCGCCGGACGGGCGGACTCCGCGCCGGAGGGCACGGTGCTCGTCGCCGAGGAGCAGACGCAGGGCCGCGGCCGCCTGGACCGGCGCTGGTCGGCGCCCGCCCGCTCGGGGCTGTTCTTCTCCGTGCTCCTCAAGCCGGGCGACGCCGTCCCGGTGGAGCGCTGGGGCTGGCTCCCCCTGCTGACCGGCGTCGCGGTCGCGACCGCGCTGTCCAAGGCGGCCGGGGTCGACACCGCCCTCAAGTGGCCCAACGACCTGCTGCTCACCGTCGAAGGCGAGGAACGCAAGGCGGGCGGCATCCTGGCCGAGCGGGTGCCCGACGGCGTCGTGGTCGGCGTCGGCCTCAACGTCTCCCTGCGCGCCGACGAGCTCCCCGTCCCGACGGCCGGCTCGCTCGCCCTCGCGGGCGCGACCACCCTCGACCGGGACCCGCTGCTGCGGGCCGTCCTGCGTTCCGTCGAGGAGTGGTACGAGGACTGGCGCGGGGCCGCGGGCGACCCGGCGGGCAGCAGGCTCCAGGCGGCCTACGCGGCGGGCTGCTCGACGCTGGGCCGCACGGTCAGGGCCGAGCTCCCGGGCGGCCACGTCCTGACCGGCGAGGCGGTCGCCGTCGACGGGGACGGCCGCCTGGTCATCGGCACGGCGGACGGCGTGCAGCAGCCGGTGGGCGCGGGCGACATCGTCCACCTGCGCCCGGCGGGCTGAGCCGGCCGGGCGCGGGACGGCGCCGCCGGGAGGCTCCCTGGCTCCGGACGGCGCCGTTCGGAGGGTGAGGGCGGGTGCCTGCCGCGCCGGGAATGTGCCGTCCGATCCGGAAAGCGCTGTCCACCCGTTCCCCCACGGGCCCGGGAGGGCCGCCCGAGGCTGGGTGGAGGGCCGGGCGGGGGATCGTGGTGATGTGTCCCCCGGGACAGGGAGTGAGCCAGCGCACATCTGCCGTATCGTTGGGGCGACCCGCGGCACGCGGTCCGTGACGGGCGGACCGCGCAGGACGCGCGAGAAGACCGACAGGGCGGCAGGGCAGTGCGCAGGGAACGGGCAGGAGGCGGCACGTGACCGTCGACGACACCACGTCCGACGGGGACTCGGACCCCCGCCCCTCTACTCCGGCGACGCCGGAGACCCCCAAGAGCCCGCACCAGGCCCCGGCCGCCCCCGTTTTCCACGAGGTCGACCACACCGCCGAACCCTCCGACGACCCGCTCGCCATCCGCCTGGAGCAGCTGATCCTCGGCGCCGAGCGCCGCTACACCGCCTTCCAGGCGGCCCGTACGGCCGGTGTGTCGATGGACCTCGCCTCCCGCTTCTGGCGCGCCATGGGCTTCCCCGACATCGGCCAGGCCAAGGCCCTCACCGAGGCCGACGTCCTCGCCCTGCGCCGGCTCGCGGGCCTGGTCGAGGCGGGTCTGCTCAGCGAGCCGATGGCGGTCCAGGTCGCCCGGTCCACCGGGCAGACCACCGCCCGGCTGGCGGAATGGCAGATCGACAGTTTCCTGGAGGGACTCACCGAGCCCCCCGAGCCGGGGATGACGCGCACCGAGGTGACGTACCCCCTCGTCGAGCTGCTGCTGCCCGAGCTGGAGGAGTTCCTCGTCTACGTGTGGCGGCGCCAGCTCGCGGCGGCGACCGGCCGCGTCGTCCAGGCGGCCGACGACGACGAGATGGTCGACCGCCGGCTCGCCGTCGGCTTCGCGGACCTGGTCGGCTTCACCCGCCTCACCCGCCGGCTGGAGGAGGAGGAGCTCGGCGAACTGGTGGAGGCCTTCGAGACCACCTGCGCCGACCTGGTCGCCGCGCACGGCGGCAGGCTCATCAAGACCCTCGGCGACGAGGTCCTCTACTGCGCCGACGACGCCGGTACGGCCGCCGAGATCGCGCTGCGCCTCATCGAGACCCTCTCGCACGACCAGACGATGCCCGCCCTGCGCGTCGGCATCGCCTTCGGCACCGTCACGACCCGGATGGGCGACGTCTTCGGCACGACGGTGAACCTGGCCAGCCGGCTCACCTCGATAGCTCCCAAGGACACCGTCCTGGTCGACGGGGCGCTCGCCGAAGAGCTGTCCCGTACCGGCGACGCCCCGGTCTCCGAGGCGGAGGCGGCGGCCGAGGCGGAACAGGCGGCGAAGGAGGGCACCCAGGCCCCCACCTACCGCTTCGGCCTCCAGCCGATGTGGCAGCGCCCGGTGCGCGGCCTCGGCATAGTGGAACCCTGGATGCTGGGCCGCCGCACAAAGCCCGACTCCGCCTGAGTCCTGCCCGGGTCCCGCCCGGGTCCGGCCCGGGGCCCGGTTGGACCCTGCACGAGCCCTGCGCTGCCCCCGCGCCCCTTCCCGCCCCCTTGACCTCCTGCCTAGGATCCTTCCGGAAACGATCGTTAACCGGGAGGGTGCAGCCGTGGCAGACATGGACGAGCAGCGGTACGGGGAATTCGTGGCGGTACGGCGCCACGGCGAGAGCGGTCACGTCGCCGAGTTGGTCCTGGACCGCCCCAAGGCGATGAACGCGGTGTCGCTGTCGATGGCCGCCTCCATCGAGGCGGCCTGCGCGGCCCTCGCCGCCGACGCCGGCGTCCGTACGACCGTCCTCACCTCGTCGAACGAGCGCGCCTTCTGCGTCGGCGCCGACCTCAAGGAGCGCAACTCCTTCACCGACGCCGACATGGTGCGCCAGCGGCCTGCCTCCCGGGCGGCGTACACCGGCGTCCTCGACCTTCCGATGCCGGCGGTCGCCGCCGTCCACGGCTTCGCACTCGGTGGCGGTTACGAGCTGGCTCTGGCCTGCGACGTGATCGTCGCCGACGCGACGGCCGTGGTCGGCCTGCCCGAGGTCTCCGTGGGCGTCATTCCGGGCGGCGGCGGCACCCAGCTGCTGCCCCGCCGGGTGGGGGCGGCGCGGGCGGCCGAGCTGGTCTTCACGGCCCGCCGGGTGGAGGCCGCGGAGGCCGCCGAGCTGGGCCTGGTGGACGTACTGGCGGCGGACGCCAGGCAGGACGCCCTCGCGCTGGCGGCCCGGATCGCCGCCAACTCCCCGGTCGGCCTGCGCGCCGCGAAGAAGGCACTGCGCCTGGGGCAGGGACTGGACCTGCGGGCCGGGCTGGAGGTGGAGGACGCGGCCTGGCGGGCGGTGGCCTTCTCCGGGGACCGGGCCGAGGGCGTCGCCGCGTTCAACGAGAAGCGCAAACCGCAGTGGCCCGGCGAGTGAGGTCGGGCACCGGTGAGTGAGGGCGGGCACCTGCGGGTGAGGGCCGGGCACCTGCCGGTGAGGCCGGTCACCTGCGGGTGAGGGCCGGGCACCTGCCGGTGAGGCCGGTCACCTGCGGGTGAGGCCCGGGGGCCTGCGGGCGAAACTTCGTACGAAACCTGCCTAACCTGTACGAATGGGTGAGGACGTACGAGTGCGGGCCGTGGTCGCGCTGGCACAGGCGATGGCGGCCGCGCCCGATCCGCGCGGGACCTGGCGGGCGGCGGCGCTGGGCGCGCGGGACGCGCTCGGCGGCAGCTTCGCCGCGCTCTCGGTGTGGGAGCGGGAGGCGGGCCGGCTGCGCGTCCTCGTCAACGAGGGCGACCGGGTGCCGGGCGAGGCCCAGTTCCCGGACGACGAGTCCTATCCCGTCCACCAGTTCCCCGAGATCACCGAGTTCCTGCACGAGAGGTGGGCCGGCGGCGGCGAACCGGACGCCTGGGTGGAGACGGCCGAAGGGCCGGCGTCGCCCCGTCCGGGCTACTGCCACCAGAGGGTCGCCGCACTGCGCCGCCGGGGCCGTGGCTGCTGCGTGGTCGCGCCGATCGTGCTGCACGGCAGGGCCTGGGGCGAGCTGTACGTGGCCAGGGCGCAGGGGCAGCCGGTCTTCGATCGGGCGGACGCCGACTTCGCGACGGTACTGGCCTCCGTCGTCGCCGCCGGGATCGTCCAGACCGAGCGCCTCGAAGAGGCCCGCGCCCTCGCCTTCACCGATCCGCTCACCGGCCTCGCGAACCGCCGCCTGGTCGACATACGCCTCGACGAGGCGCTGGAGGCGCACCGGGTGTCGGAGGCGGTCGTCAGCCTGGTCGTCTGTGACGTGAACGGCCTCAAGCAGGTCAACGACACCCACGGCCACGCCACCGGCGACCGCCTCCTGGAACGCTTCGGCTGCGTCCTCTCGCGCTGCGGCGCCATACTGCCCGGGACATTGGCCGCCCGCCTCGGCGGCGACGAGTTCTGCCTGCTGTCGGTGGGCCCCACGGCGGACGAGGTGGTCCGTGCCGCCGACGAACTCTGCGCGCGCGCCGCGGAGTTGGAGTACGGGGCCGGGGTTGCCTGCGGGGTCGCCTCCACCGGCGACCCGATCGGCGAGATCACCTCGGCCCGCCGCCTGTTCCGCCTGGCGGACGCGGCCCAGTACCGGGCGAAAGCAGCCCGCGCCAACAAACCGGTCGTCGCCGGCCGCGACGAAGAGGTCCTCCCGCTGGCGGAGTCCCCACACAACCTTCCGCCCCGAACGGGCGACCGCAGGAGATTCAGGGGGGCGGGGTAGGGGGGAGTCGCCCGGTCGAGGCCTCGCCAGGGAAGTCGCCTCGGGAGCTCACGTCAGGGGCAGTTGCCCGGCGCCAGGTCTCGTCAGAGAAGTCGCCCCCGCCGTGCCCCGCGACGCCCCTTCCCGGGGCCTGGCGGGGGCAGGGCGGCGACCCGCCCGCCCCGGGATGCGGTGGGGGTGACCCGCCCGCCCGGAGCCCGTCCCAGGGCCGTCCGTGGCCTCGGCGGCGTACCCCCAAACCCCCTCCGGCCTGGGCTTCCACCCGCTCCCTCGGTAAAATTTCCCGTACGCGAAAGACCACTTGGGGGCTTGATGGATCACGCGACTGGGGGCTTGATGGATCACGCGACGCACCAGGGAAGTCCGCCCGCGCGACACGGTGGTGAGCCGCGTTCCGTGGCGACCTTCGACGACGTGCTGACGCTGCTGGACGGCCTGTTCGGGGCGGCTGGTGACCGTTGGACCGAGGGAGCGGGGGACTGGTGGGACGGCTTCTACGCGGACCGCGGCAAGTCCGTTCCCTTCTTCGCCGCGAAGCCCGACGAGAACCTGGTGTCCTGGCTCGACAGCGGACTGGTCCCGTCGGGCGGCCGGGCCCTCGACCTCGGCTGCGGCCCCGGCCGCAACGCCCTTCACCTGGCCGCCGCCGGCTTCGACGTGGACGCCGTGGACCTCTCTCCCGCGGCGATCGGCTGGGCGGCGGAGCGGGCCCGCGAAGCCGGTCCGCGGATCGCCTCCCGGGTCCGGTTCCACTGCGCCGACGCGTTCGCACCCGGCGCGGCGCAACTGGAGGGCCCGTACGACCTGATCAACGACTCGGGCTGCTTCCACCACCTGCCGCCGCACCGCCGCGTCAGCCATCTCGCGCTGCTCGACCGCCTGTTGGCCCCCGGCGGCCACTTCACGCTCACCTGTTTCGCGGCGGGTGAGGGCGGGTCGGGATGCGAACTCCCGGACGCGGAGCTGTACGGCGCCGCCCGCCCGCAGCTGCACGGCGGCCTCGCCTACACCCCGCAGGCGCTCCGGCGCATCTTCGAAACGCTCCCCGGGCTCGCCGTACGCGAACTCCGCCGCATGACCGACGAGCCCGCCGACTCCCCGCACTTCGGCGAGCCCTTCCTGTGGGCCGCGCTGTTCCGCCGGGAGCAGCGCGGCTGAGGCAGGGGACCTGCTCGTCCCTGAGGGACGGGCAGGGGCGAGGGGGCGGGCCCGGTTCAGTCCCCGGAGACCGGGACCACCGCGAGCGCGTCGATCTCGACCCGGAACGCCGGGTCGACCAGGCCGGCCACCCGCACCAGCGAGCACGCCGGCGGGCGCACCGCATCCTGGTGTTCGTCCCTGACCCTGCGGAAGGCCGGCAGATCGTCCAGGTCGGTCAGGTACACGGTCAGCTTGACGACGTGTTCGAGGCCCGAGCCCGCGGCTTTCAGCGCCGCCGCCAGGTTCGCGTAGACCTGCCGTACCTGGGCCTCGGCGTCCGCCTCGCCCACCAGCCGGCCCTCGCGGTCCAACGGCACCTGCCCGGAGACGGCGACCATCTCGCCGGTGAACGAGACGGCGAGGCTGTAGCCCTTGACGGGCGGGGCCCCCTCCGGGCGTACGAAGTGCTGCACTGGCTCTTCCCTTCGGTGATCGGGATCCGGCGAGGCGAACCTACCCGCTGCCGCGCGCGGGGACCGCCCGAAGATCAACGGGGATCGAACGGGGGTCGCGCGGATTCGGTAAGGGGCCCGCCGCCGCTTCACTAGTGACAGGCAGACATTCAAAACGTAGGCTCCTGAATATGGATATGCACACCCTGGTAACGCCCGCCAACCCCGCCACCGTCGTGCTCAGCACCTCCGGGACCACCGTCGAAGACGTCATCGCGGTGGCCCGGGGCAACGCCCGGATCGAGCTGTCGGCCGACGCCGTCGCGGCGCTCGCCGCGTCCCGCGAGATCGTGGACGCGCTGGCCGCCAAGCCCGAGCCGGTGTACGGGGTGTCGACCGGGTTCGGCGCCCTGGCGAGCCGGCACATCAGCCACGAGCAGCGGGCGCAGCTCCAGCGCAACATCGTGCGCTCGCACGCGGCGGGCATGGGGCCGCGGGTCGAGCGTGAGGTCGTGCGGGCGCTGATGTTCCTGCGGCTGAAGACCGTCGCGTCCGGGCACACCGGCGTACGTCCGCAGGTCGCGCAGACCATGGCGGACGTGCTGAACGCCGGCATCACCCCGGTGGTCCACGAGTACGGCTCGCTGGGGTGCTCGGGTGACCTCGCGCCGCTCTCGCACTGCGCGCTGACGCTGATGGGGGAGGGGGACGCGGAGGGCCCGGACGGAGTCGTCCGTCCGGCGGGCGAGCTGCTCGCCGCGCACGGCATCGCCCCCGTCGAGCTGAAGGAGAAGGAGGGCCTCGCCCTGCTCAACGGCACCGACGGGATGCTCGGCATGCTGATCATGGCGATCGCCGACCTCCAGCGGTTGTACACCTCGGCCGACATCACCGCCGCGCTCACCCTGGAGGCGCTGCTGGGCACCGAGAAGGTGCTCGCGCCCGAGCTGCACGTGATCCGTCCGCACCCCGGGCAGGGCGCCTCGGCCGACAACATGCTGCGGGTGCTGGAGGGTTCAGGGCTGACCGGCAGGCACTCGGGGATCGCGGGGGACGCGCCGCGCGTCCAGGACGCGTACTCGGTGCGGTGCGCGCCGCAGGTCGCGGGGGCGGGCCGGGACACCATCTCGTACGCGATCACCGTCGCGGAGCGCGAGCTGGCCGCCGCCGTCGACAACCCGGTGGTACTGCCGGACGGCCGGGTGGAGTCCAACGGGAACTTCCACGGCGCACCGGTCGCCTACGTCCTGGACTTCCTCGCCATCGCCGCCGCCGACCTCGGTTCGATCGCCGAGCGGCGCACCGACCGGCTGCTCGACAAGAACCGCAGCCACGGGCTGCCCGCCTTCCTCGCGGACGACGCAGGCGTGGACTCGGGCCTGATGATCGCCCAGTACACGCAGGCCGCCCTGGTCAGCGAGATGAAGCGGCTCGCGAACCCGGCCTCCGTCGACTCCATCCCGTCCTCCGCGATGCAGGAGGACCACGTCTCCATGGGCTGGTCGGCGGCGCGCAAGCTGCGTACCACCATCGACAACCTGACGCGGATCGTGGCGGTGGAGCTGTACGCGGCCACCCGCGGCATCGAGCTGCGGCACGGGCTGACCCCGGCGCCCGCCTCGCAGGCGGCCATCACCGCGGTACGGGCCGCGGGCGTGCAGGGGCCCGGCCCCGACCGGTTCCTGGCCCCCGACCTGGCCGCCGCGGACGCGTTCGTGCGCAGCGGCGCACTCGTCGCGGCCGTCGAGCCGGTCACCGGGAAGCTGGCCTAGCGGCAGCCCGCCCCGGCGCGATCAGTGGGGCGCGGCGGGGCGGCCGGCCGGTTCAGGCCGGCGCCGGGCCGTCCGCGCCCTTGCGCCGTACCGAGTACGTCACGAAGCCCGCACCGATCCCCAGGAACGCCGTGCCGCCGATGACGTACGGGGTGGTGTCGACGCTGCCGGTGTCGGCGAGCGCGAGGCTCGCGTCCGGTGACCCGGCCGCGGCCTCGGCGGGGTCGGAGACCTGGGTCGTACGGGCGAGCCCGGTGGTGTCGGGCCCGGTGGTGTCGGCGGTCCCGGAAACCTGCTGGGCCTGGGCCCCGCCGGTCGTCCGGCCCGTCCGCTCCGGAGCCTCCACTGTCGCGTTGGCAGACGGTACGAACCACAGTGCGGCCAGCAGGCCGCCTGCGGCGGTGGCGGTCAGCAGCGGTCGGAGTGCTGCCACGGTATCGATCCCCCTTGAGGCACTCGCGAATTGGTCGTGCGCGCCGATGTTAATGAAAGCAGCGGGCCCAGGGAAAGGGATGTGGGGGTGGAACTCTGCGTTCCGCCCCCTGAAACGGTGCGGAAACGGACTTCCCTCCCTCGCGGAACCTCACGTTCCCATGCATGACCCCGCCCGAGCAGGGGCAAAAGGGGCGGCGTAGCGTCAGAAGCGAACAGGTGTCGAGTGACCCCGTCCGCGAGTGGCGTTGCCCACACTTTCCGCGAAGTTGGAACGGAGGCGCCGGTTCGAGGGTTGTTACTGCATTGACGGGGATGTGCTGCCCGGTGCGACCCGGGCAAGCCCCGGCGGGGCCGGGAAGAACGCGTGGGAAGCGGCAACGATGGAGAAGCGTGTGATCACGAACAGCAAGCGGCGCAAAGGCCTGACAGCCGCTTCCGTGCTGCTCGGCGGCGTACTGGTCCTCTCGGGCTGCAGTGACGACGCCAAGAGCGACGGCGGCGGCACCGGTGCTGCCGACGGTTCGAAGAAGTCGCAGGAGCAGTCCGACGCGGCAGCCGCCAAGGACACCTCCAAGGCCCGAATAGAGATCACTCCCAAGGCCGGTGCCACCAACGTCGGGATCAACAACGACGCCAAGGTCACCGTCGCCGACGGCAAGCTGACCGAGGTCAAGCTCACCGACGCGGCCGGCGAGGAGGTCAAGGGCACCATCTCCGCCGACGGCAGGAGCTGGCAGCCCGACGGCCGCCTGGAGCGCGCCACCGTCTACAAGATCAGCGCCACCGCCCAGGACGCGGAGAAGCGCAGCGCCCACGAGAACCGCTCCTTCACCACCGTCTCCCCGAAGAACAGCTTCATCGGCAACTTCACGCCCGAGGACGGCTCCACGGTCGGCGTCGGAATGCCGGTCTCGCTCCGCTTCGACAAGGCGATCACCAACAAGAAGGCCGTCCAGGACGGCATCACCGTCACCTCCAGCAGCGGCCAGGAGGTGGTCGGGCACTGGTTCGACTCGCAGCGCCTCGACTTCCGCCCCCAGGAGTACTGGAAGGGCAACTCCACCGTCACCATGAAGCTGGCGCTGGACGGCGTCGAGGGTGCGGACGGCGTGACGGGCGTCCAGGACAAGACGGTCAAGTTCACCGTGGGCCGCAACCAGGTCTCCACGGTCGACGCCAAGACGAAGCAGATGACCGTCACCCAGGACGGCAAGGTGATCAAGACGATCCCGATCTCCGCCGGTTCGCCCGACAACCCCACGTACAACGGCAAGATGGTGATCTCCGAGAAGTTCAAGGAGACCCGCATGGACGGCTCGACCGTCGGCTTCACGGACGACGACGGCAAGGGCGAGTACGACATCAAGGACGTCCCGCACGCCATGCGGCTGTCCACGTCGGGCACCTTCATCCACGGCAACTACTGGGGCAAGGGCATCTTCGGCAGCGCCAACACCAGCCACGGCTGCGTGGGCCTGTCGGACGCCAAGGGCGCCAACGACCCGAACACGCCCGGCGCGTGGTTCTTCAACAACTCGATGGTCGGCGACGTCGTCGTCGTGAAGAACTCCCCGGACAAGACCATCAAGCCGGACAACGGCCTCAACGGCTGGAACCTGGACTGGTCGCAGTGGACGGCGGGCTCGGAGGCCTGACGGCCCCGGACGGTACGGACAAGGGCGGGCGCCACCCGGCAGGGGTGGCGCCCGCCCTCCTTCGTGCCCTCAAGTCGATTGCCTCTTACGGGAGATGAGCACCTCCAGCCCGTCCAGGACGCGATCCACCCCGAACACGAACAGGCTGTCCAGGTCCAGTTCGAAGTCGTCCCGCACGAAGTACGTACCCAGTAGCGGAAAGCTGCCCGACGCCTGCACCTCCTCCGTGCGTGCCTCCTGCATGGCCATCCACTCCGTCGAGCTCATCCCGGTGTCCTGCCGGGCCCGCTTCTCCAGTTCCAGGGTTCCGGCCAGGCCCTGGACGTGCGCGAAGAGGGTGAGGTGGGCGTGCATCGCCTCGTGTGCGGTGAGTCCCTGGCCGCTCAGCGAGTGCAACACCCACTCGGTGTAGCGCATCGCGTGCGGGGCCGCCTGCGGGCGGGTGAGCGCGGCCATGGCCTGCGCCATCCACGGGTGCCGGCCGTACATCCGCCACAACCACCGTGCCGCGTGCGCGAGTCGGGGCCGCCAGCCGTGCAGCCCGGGTGCGTCGAGCGGCTGCTCCGCGAAGGCGACCTCCGACATGAGGTGGACGAGGTCGGCCTTGCCGGGAACGTGCCGGTACAGGGCCATCGTCGAGGTGCCGAGCTCGGTGGCGACCCGGCGCATGGTGAGAGCGGCGAGGCCCTCCGCGTCGGCGAGGACCACGGCGGTGCGCACGACGCGCTCCCGGGTGAGGCCGCCCGGAACGCGCACGTCGGGACGGCCCGGCGCGGACGGGGCGGCGACGACCGTGCCGACGCCGGGCACCGCGCGGACCAGCCCCTCCTGGGCGAGGGCGGTGAGGGCCTTGCTCGCGGTGGCCATGGCGACGCCCCACTCCCGAGTGATCTGCCGGGTCGAGGGCACGCGGTCGCCCGGGGACAGGTCGCCGGAGGCGATCCGGCGGCGTAGGGCGTCGGCGATGCGGGCGGAGGGCGTCTCACGGGTCACGGCGACAGCGTACTAGTGCACCTCGCTAGTGCACTCGCTGATGCGCCTGCGGGCAAGGCGCCCTACTGCAAGGTGCACTAGATCGCTGATTGCCGGGCCCAAGGGGCGGTGTTTACCTCGTACGCAGCGTCCTCGCGTACGACGTACAGACACCCTATGCCCCCCCTGGAGCCCGCAGTGACCACCACCGCACCCTCGTCGGCCCCGGCCCCCCTCGCGGGCCGCCGCGAATGGACCGCCCTCGGCGTCCTGATGCTGCCCCTCCTCCTCGTCTCCATGGACGTCTCCGTCCTCTACTTCGCGATTCCCTTCATCGGCCGCGACCTGGCCCCGACCGCCACCGAGCAGCTCTGGATCCTGGACGTGTACGGCTTCGTGCTCGCCGGGCTCCTCATCACCATGGGCGCACTCGGCGACCGCGTCGGGCGGCGCAAGCTGCTCCTGAGCGGTGCGGCGGCGTTCGGTGCGGCGTCGGTGGTCGCCGCGTACGCCACGACGCCCGAAATGCTCGTCGCCGCACGGGCGTTGCTCGGCATCGGTGGCGCGACCCTGATGCCCTCCACGCTCGCCCTGATCCGCAACCTCTTCCGCGACGCGGGCCAGCGCGCCAAGGCCGTCACGCTGTGGACGGCGGTCATGACGGCCGGAATCTCCCTCGGCCCGGTCCTCAGCGGGGTGCTCCTGGAGCATTTCTGGTGGGGCTCGGTCTTCCTGATCAACCTCCCCGCGATGCTCCTTCTGCTGGTCCTGGCCCCCTTCTTCCTCCCGGAGTTCAAGGCGCCGACGGCCGGACGCTTCGACGTGCTGAGCGCGGTGCTCTCGCTCGCCGCCGTCCTCCCCGTCGTTCAAGGGGTCAAGCAACTCGCCAAAGAGGGGCCCGAGTTGACCGCAGTCCTGGCAGTCGTCGCAGGCCTGCTGTTCGGCGCGCTCTTCGTCCGCCGCCAGCGCACGCTCGCCGACCCGATGATCGATCTCACGCTGATCCGCCGCCGGATGTTCGGCGGCGCGGTCATGGCGAACGTCGTCGCGATGTTCGCCACCGTCGGTTTCGCGGTCTTCTTCACGCAGTACCTCCAGTCCGTGCGCGGCATGCACCCACTGGAGTCGGCCCTCTGGAGCCTCGTGCCCTCCGCGGCCGTCCTCGTCCTCGCCCCTGCGGGGGCCGCACTGGCCTCCCGTGCCGACCGCGCGTACGTCATGACCGGCGGGTTCGCCCTCGCGGCGGGCGGTTTCCTCTGGCTGACCCAGGTACGGGTGGACTCACCGCTCTGGTACGTCCTGACCGGCTGCGCACTGTACGCGGGAGGCATCGTCGTCGTGATGACCCTCGCCAACGAGATGGCCCTCGGCGCGGCCCCGCCGGAGCAGGCCGGCTCGGCGGCGGCGGTTGCCGAGTCGGGCACGGAGTTCGGCGGCGCGCTCGGCATGGCGGTCCTGGGCAGCATCGGAGCGGCCGTCTACCTCCGGGGCATGACCGGCGTGGAACCTTCCCAGGCGCGGGAGACGCTGGGCGGCGCACTCGCCACCGCGCAGCAACTCCCGTCCGCACAGGCACACCCACTTCTCGCCACGGCTCGCGACGCCTTCACGGACGGGCTGAACTGGGCGGCCGGAGGAGCAGCCGTGGTCATGCTGGCCGCAGCGCTACTGGTCGCCACCCTGCTGCACGACCGCAGGCCCCCCGCACCGTCCACCGGCGGGAAGCCGGCGTCGGCGCGGGGATGAGGGGCAGGGAGCGGACGGGCTTGGGCGAGGGCTGCGGGAACGGCCGCACCGTGCCTTGGACCGTCCGCCGAAGGCCCCTGCCCCCTGGGCCAGGTGGGGCAGCCCCGTCAGCGCTCCGCGGACCGCCGCCGGCGTGTGGCCACGAGCAGCGCCGTGCCTGCGGCGAGCGCGACGGCGGTGCCGCCGGCCGCCCACGGCAGAGCGGAACCGGCTCCGGTCGAGGCGAGGGGGGCACCGTCGGCGGCGGGGGCGGGCGCGTTCCCGTCGGTCACCGGCTTGCCGCCCCGGTCGGCGGTGGCGGTACCGGGGCCGGCCGAGTCCTTGCCCGGCCCGGTGGAGGTAGCGGTCGCGGACCCTGACTGGTCCTTCGCGCCGTCCGTGCCGTCACCGCTCCCGGCGCCCTGGTCGGCTTCGGTGTCCTTGTCGGTGTCCTTGGAGGGGCCGGGCCCAGGCTTGTCCTGGCCGCCGGAGTCGGCGCCGTTCCCCCCGCCCCCGCTCCCGTTGCCGCCCTCGCCCTTGCCGTTGTCCTTGTCGCCCGCGGCGTCGGCCTCGTCCCTCTTGCGGGCGTCGTACTGGCCCTTGTCGAGGAAGGCCCGGACCTCCTCGGGTGTGCCCTCCAGAGCCTTCTTGCCGGCCTCCCGCACATGCGGGCCGCCGTCGTTGACGATCTTGCTGACGAGTACCCGGTTGTCCATGTCACGGGCCTCGTACTGGCCCTTGTCGAGGAAGGCCTGGACGTCCTCGGGCGTGCCCTTGAGAGCCTTCTTGCCGGCCTCCCGCACACCCGGGCCGCCTTCGCTGACGATCCTGCCGACGAGCACCCGGTTGTCGGTGGCGCGGGCCTCGTACTGGCCCACCTCAAGGAACTCGCGCATGGCGGCCGGGCCGTCGTCGATGGCCTTGCTGCCGGCCTCCTTGATCCCCCACCCGGCGTCCTTAGCCGCCATCAGCCGCAGAATCTCGGCCCGGTCGTCCTCCTCCTGCTGCGCGGGCGCCTTCGCCCCGGCTCCCGGTACGGAGACGGCGGGCGCCCTGACCTCGGCGGCGAACGCCGGAGAGGCGAGCAGAACGGCCGGCGCGATGGCCGCCGATACGACGAGCGTCGATACGCGTGTGAACTTCACGTGCTTCCCCCACTTGCTGAAAAAGCTGAAATAGCTGGTCACATGCTATGTCGGCCTTCACGCCCCCTTTACATGGGCCCACATCGGCGGGGGCGGGCCGGACCCGCCGGCGCCATGCGAAGACCCCGGCACACCGGTGCCGGGGTCTGGTGCGTTCGCGTCGGCCGTCAGCTCTCCGCGGGGGCGATGCCCGTCGGGCAGGACCGGCCCCAGTTGGTCTCGGAGGGGGCGCTCAGGGTGACGCCCGTGCCGCCGATGCCGCAGTAGCCGTCCGGGTTCTTGTCGAGGTACTGCTGGTGGTACGGCTCCGCGGGCCAGAACGGGTTGTCGACGGCGGGCAGGATCTCCGTCGTGATCTTCCCGAAGTTGGAGCGCGTCAGCACCTCCTGGTACGCGTCGCGCGACGCCTCCGCCTCGGCCAGGCGCTCCGGGGAGTGCGCGTAGATCGCCGAGCGGTACTGGGTACCCACGTCATTGCCCTGGCGGAAGCCCTGGGTGGGGTTGTGGGACTCCCAGAACAGCTTGAGCAGGGTGGGGTAGGAGACGACCGTGGGGTCGAAGACGACCCGGACGACCTCCGTATGACCCGTGAGGCCGGAACAGACCTCCTCGTAGGCGGGGTTGGGGGTCGTACCGCCCTGGTAGCCGGCCAGCGTCGTCCAGACGCCCTCGGTCTGCCAGAACTTCCGCTCGGCGCCCCAGAAGCAGCCGAGACCGAAGTCCGCGACCTCCAGGTGCGAGGGGTAGGGGCCGGAGAGGGGGTTGCCGAGGACCGTGTGCCGGGACGGGACCTCGAATTCCGGGGTCACGCGGCCCTTCAGGGCCTGCTCGGGGGTCGGGAGCTGCGGCGTACGGCCGAAGAGCATGGTTCCTCCAGGGACAACTGGTAAGTCGTCCGTACAACAGAGCGGGGGCGGCGGGGATTCCCGCGGCGGGGATTGCCGCGTCGGGGATTGCCCACCACCCCCGCCCCGGGTCGCGAGCCCTCCCGCCCCCGGTCGCGAGCCCGCGCCCCCGCCACGGGTCAGCCGCGCAGCGTCGCCGGGTTTCCGCCGTTCGCCTCGTACCCGGCCACCGCGAGGTTGCGGTGCAGCGTGTAGTCGGCGGCCGGGTCCGGGTCGAGGGTCCAGGGGAGGGCGCCCACGTAGCCGTCCACCGCCGCGATCTGCTTGACCGCCTCGGCCCAGCGCTCCGAACGGACCAGGAAGAGGATCAGGAGATGGCGTACGTGCGCGAGCATCGGGTCGTCGGGGCGGGCGGCGTGCACCGCGAAGAGCGCGCCCTCGACCGCCCGGGAGACCACGGCGCTCCGGTAGAAGTCGTTGACCAGGATCACGTCGGGCAGATGGTCGTGGACCGCGAAGAGCGGCAGGGCGGCCAGCAGGGAGCCCCGGGGGGCGCGGGAGGCGGCGTGGGTCGCGAAGGTGTCCGCCTCGGCGCGCGAGCCGTGCCACTTCTCCGAGAGGTAGTGCAGGGCGACCAGGTGCGCCCCCATGTGCGTCGGTGCGCGGTCGATCACTTTCGCCCAGAGCTGGTCGAATTCGGCCCGGGGATAGCCAAGACCGCGCGCGATGGAGAGTTCGACGATGTACGGGACGGGGTCGCCGGGAGCGAGGAGCGCGGCCTGCCCGCAGAGCTCCTTCGCCTCCTCCAGGATGATCCGGAAGTCGTCCTTGCCCGCCGCCGACGAGCGCCAGGCCTGCTGCACCAAGAACTCTGCGTGAACTTCCGCGCCACCCGCGTCCTTGGGCGCCTCTGACCGCCAGTCGCGCAGCCAGCGGCCGCCCTCGCCGGGGCGCCGGGCCAGTTCCAGCGAGGCCGCGCCCGCGAACGACTGCACGCGCTGCCAGCGGACCTCGCCCTCCTTTGCCGTACCGGCGAGGAGCTGGGACGCGGCCCGCCAGTCCTGGGTGCGCTGGACGACGTCGAGCACGTCCAGGAGGTCCTGGTCGGGGCCGGGCAGCCGTACGTCCAGGACTTCCTGCCGTACGAAGCCGTAGTCCTCCGGGTCGGCGGCGTCGGGCGAACCGGGCGCCGCCAGCCGGATGCCGCCGCGCCTGCGCAGCAGAAACGGACCGAGGGCGGCGCCCAGCATGAGCGCCGCGATCAGGAACCAGAGAATCTCCATACGCCCATTGTCCCGGACCGGCGGATGTCCCGGAGCGGCCCGGCGCGGGCCGGGCCTGCCGCCGTTCCGGGCCGGCCGGGCGCGCGGTCCACCCGCCGTCTTCGAGCCGCCGGCAGGCCCGGCGGTCCGACCGGCAGGACCGGCCGTTGTCCCGGAGACCGGACTCGGCACACCGCTCGGAGAACTACCCTCGGCCCCATGACTGATGAGCAGAGCCGTGACGCCCGCGCCTTCGAGACCCTCGCCATCCACGCGGGCAACACCCCCGACCCCCTGACCGGCGCCGTCGTGCCGCCGATCTACCAGGTGTCGACGTACAAGCAGGACGGGGTGGGCGGGCTGCGCGGCGGCTACGAGTACAGCCGCAGCGCCAACCCGACCCGCACCGCCCTGGAGGAGAACCTGGCGGCCCTGGAGGGCGGCCGGCGCGGTCTCGCCTTCGCGTCCGGGCTCGCGGCCGAGGACTGCCTGCTGCGGACGCTGCTGTCGCCGGGCGACCACGTGGTGATCCCCAACGACGCGTACGGCGGCACCTTCCGGCTGTTCGCGAAGGTCGTCTCGCGGTGGGGCGTGGAGTGGTCGGTCGCCGACACCTCCGACCCGGCCGCGGTACGGGCCGCGCTCACGCCCCGTACCAAGGTGGTGTGGGTGGAGACGCCGTCCAACCCGCTGCTCGGCATCACGGACATCGCCGCCGTCGCGGAGATCGCCCGCTCGGCGGGGGCCAGGCTCGTCGTCGACAACACCTTCGCCAGCCCCTACCTCCAGCAGCCGATCGCGCTCGGGGCGGACGTCGTCGTGCACTCGACGACCAAGTACATGGGCGGGCACTCGGACGTGGTGGGCGGTGCGCTCGTCACCAACGACGCGGGGATCGCCGAGGAGTTGGCGTTCCACCAGAACGCCATGGGCGCCGTCGCCGGGCCCTTCGACGCGTGGCTCGTGCTGCGCGGCGTCAAGACCCTCGCCGTCCGGATGGACCGGCACAGCGAGAACGCGACGCGGATCGCCGACATGCTGACCGCACACCCCAAGGTGTCCCAGGTGCTCTACCCGGGGCTGCCCGAGCACGCGGGCCACGAGGTCGCGGCCAAGCAGATGAAGGCGTTCGGCGGGATGGTGTCCTTCCGGGTGAAGGGCGGCGAGGAGGCCGCGGTCGAGGTCTGCAACCGGACCCGGCTCTTCACGCTGGGGGAGTCCCTGGGCGGCGTCGAGTCGCTGGTCGAGCACCCGGGCCGGATGACGCACGCCTCGGTGGCCGGCTCCGCGCTGGAGGTGCCCGCCGACCTGGTCCGGCTGTCCGTCGGCATCGAGTCGGGCGACGACCTGCTCGCCGACCTCAAGCAGGCACTGGGCTAGGAACCCGTCCGCCGGTGGGCGGGGCCGCGCCCCGGCCGGTCCGGCCGCTGCCGGTGCGGGCGTAAGAATCCGCCCGGCGATGGGCGAACTCTTACGCCCGCACCGGTGGGCGGACCTGCGCCTGGCCGGGTCAGGCGGACCTGCGCCTGGCCGGGTCGCTGTCCTGTACGGGCGTCTGAATGCGTCCTACGGCGGGACCGCGGCCGACCGGTCAGGGCCGCTGCCGGCGCAGGCGTCAGAAGCCGTCCACCGGCGGGGTGCTGTCCGCCGGTGGGAGCAGCCACGGCTGGGCGACCGACGCCCACACCAGGAACGCGATCGTGGCCGCCACCGCGACCGCCCACAGCAGCCGTCGCAGCGCCTGGCGGCGGCGCAGGCCGCGTGCCCCGCGTTCGGTGGCCCGTACCAGCAGATCCGCCGGTACGGGCGGGTGCGGGGCCCGCTCCAGGATCTGCCGGACCTCGTCCTCCTTCTGCCGGCGCGGGCTCACGGCGCGGCCACCGCCCGCCCACGCGTGGCGCGTGGCCGCGGCTCCCGTACGCCCTCGTACACCTGCGCGTACACCTCGGCGACGGCGCGCGCGCAGAGGGCCCGCACCCGCTGCACCGGCAGCCCGACCTGGGCGGCGGTCTGCTCCTCGGGTACGCCCTCGTACAGCCGCAGCACCACGATCAGCCGCTCCTGCGGGGTCAGTGGTGCCAGCACGCCGCCACCGGCGCGGGGCGGTGGACGCCGCTGCCACCTGCGGGGCAGCCGGAGCGCACGAGGGACGTGGTACCGGTGGTGCCAGGCGGTACGTGCGAACCGCGCGGCGAGTTCCTGCCGGGTGCGGTCGTACGGATCCTCGCCGCGCAGCGACTCCCAGCGCGCGTACGTGCCGGCGAGTGCGGCGGTGAGGAGCCGCTGGGCGCGCGGGTTGGCGTCCGGCGGCTCGGCGCTGAGCAGGGTGGCGGTGTGCAGCAGCCGGCCTGCCGCACCGGCCACGAAGACCTCGAACTCCCCGCCGCGCCGCCGCTGTTGGGATGCCTCCCGCTCGCGCACCGTGCCTCCTGTCCCGCGCCCTGTCCTCATATGAGGACAGCGCGGGGGTCAGGTCAAGGGTTCGGCGGGGCGGAGCCGTCCGGCGGACTCAGCCGGCGGGCGGCACGTCGCCCGTGACCGCCACCTGGCGGGCCGAGAGGGCGCCGTTGAAGCGGGTCAGCAGGGTCGTGAACGCCTCGCGCTCGTCCTCGCTCCAGCCGTCCGTCACCTGCGCCATCAACTCGCGCCGCGAGGACCGCACCTCGTCGAGGCGGGCGTGGCCGCGCGGGGAGAGCTGGAGCACGACCGCGCGACCGTCCTCGGGGTGCGAGGTGCGCTTGACCAGGCCGGAGTCGACGAGCGGTGCGACCTGGCGGGTCACCGTCGAGGAGTCGATGCCCATGCCGGCCGCGAGGGCCTTGACGCCCATCGGGCCTTCCTGGTCCAGCCGGTTGAGCAGCAGATAGGCCGCGCGGTCCATGGAATTGCGGACCTGGCCGACGCCGCCGAGGCGGGTCTGCTCCGCTCGCCTTGCGAAGACGGCCACCTGGTGCTGAAGGGCATCGAGGAGACCGGCGGCGGGGTCGGTCGTCATGTCCTGGGTAGGGGGCATGGCTCGGGCTCTCTTCGTGCGGTGGTCGGTTGGTGGGCCAAGGGTACGCGGACCCCGGCACACACGTACCGGCGCTGCGCAAACCTGTGGACAACGTAAGGAGTGCGCACGCCTGGGAGGCATACCGGGCGGGGGCCGGGCCCGTGGACCGCACCTCCCGCCCGCCGGGGTCGGAAGGTGCACCGCCCCGGCCACCCGCGCTGAGCTGCGAGACTTGCGAGCATGAGCTTCCGCACGCCCGAAGACGCCCGCAGCCTGATCCTCGACGACGTGCGCGGTGCGCAGAAGATGCTCTCCGGGGTGGCCCGCTGCACGCCCATGGAGGGCAGCCGCCATCTGACCCACCTGGTGGGTGCGCCCGTCCACCTCAAGTGCGAGAACCTCCAGCGCACCGGCTCGTTCAAGTTGCGCGGCGCGTACATCCGGATCGCCGGGCTCTCGCCGGTGGAGCGCGCGGCCGGGGTGGTGGCCGCCAGCGCGGGCAACCACGCGCAGGGCGTGGCCCTGGCCTCCTCGCTCCTGGGTGTGCGGTCCACGGTGTTCATGCCGGTCGGCGCACCGCTGCCGAAGGTCGCGGCCACCCGCGAGTACGGCGCGGAGGTGAGGCTGCACGGTCAGGTCGTCGACGAGACGCTCGCCGCCGCGCAGGAGTACGCGCATGACACCGGGGCGGTGTTCATCCACCCCTTCGACCACCAGGACGTCATCGCGGGGCAGGGCACGGTCGGCCTGGAGATCCTGGAGCAGTGCCCGGAGGTGGGCACGATCGTCGTCGGCATCGGCGGCGGCGGGCTCGCCGCGGGCATCGCGGTCGCGGTGAAGGCGGTGCGGCCCGACGTGCGGATCGTCGGTGTGCAGGCGGAGGGAGCGGCCTGCTACCCGCCCTCGCTGGCCGCCGGGCGGCCCACCTCGCTGGTCTCGCTCCAGACGATGGCGGACGGCATCAAGGTGGGGCGCCCGGGGGACGTGCCGTTCGCCATCGTGGCGGAACTGGTGGACGAGGTACGGACGGTGAGCGAGGACGAGCTGTCGAGCGCGCTGCTGCTGTGCCTGGAGCGGGCCAAGCTGGTGGTGGAGCCCGCGGGGGCGAGCCCGGTGGCGGCGCTGCTGAGCGCCCCGGAGTCGTTCGGCGGCGGGCCGGTCGTCGCGGTGCTGTCGGGCGGCAATGTGGACCCGTTGCTGATGCAGCGCACTCTGCGGCACGGAATGGCCGCGGCCGGACGTTATCTGTCGCTGCGATTGCGGCTGACGGACCGCCCCGGGGCGCTGGCGACGCTCCTCGGGGTGCTGTCGGTGGCGGACGCCAACGTCGTCGACGTGAGCCACGCACGGACCGGCCCGAGGCTCGGACTCACCGAGGTGGAGGTGGAGTTGCAGCTGGAGACGAAGGGCCCGAAGCACTGCACCGAGGTACGGGAGGCGTTGCGGGACGCGGGTTACCTGGTGGTGTCCTGACCGTCGGGACCCCTCCCTCGCCGGACGGCTGTTCGCAGTCGTTCGCCCGCCCGGCGCCCCGCCGGCTCCGCGTGTTCGCGAGCCGCTTCGGCAAATACCTTCTCCGCGTGTGCGCGAGCCTCTATGGCAAATACCTTCTCTGGACGCGATGTATCGCGTTATGGTGTGTCTCGCGCTCGGTCCTTGCCGGTGACGGAGGACGGAAGGCGGCCGTCGGTGCTGCCCGAGGAGCGGGACAGGTCCGGCAAATCTAAAATTTCGCCTAGGAACCACCCACACACATGGGGGACCCCGTATGCCAGGCGCCATCTATGCCGAGGGGCTGGTCAAGTCCTTCGGTGACGTGAAGGCTCTGGGAGGCGTCGACCTCGACGTCCCCGAGGGCACCGTCCTCGGACTGCTCGGGCCGAACGGCGCGGGGAAGACCACCGCCGTCCGCGTCCTCACCACCCTGCTCCAGCCCGACAGCGGCAAAGCGGTCGTCGCCGGGATCGACGTGCTGAAGCACCCCAACGAAGTACGGCGCTCGATCGGTCTGTCCGGCCAGTTCGCCGCCGTCGACGAATACCTCACCGGTCGCGAGAACCTCCAGATGGTCGGCCGCCTCTACCAGATGTCCGCCAAGGCCTCGAAGGCCCGCGCGGTGGAACTCCTGGAGCGCTTCAACCTCGCCGAGGCCGCGGACCGCACGGCCAAGACGTACTCCGGTGGAATGCGCCGCCGCCTCGACCTCGCGGCGGCCCTCGTGGTCTCCCCGCCGGTGATGTTCATGGACGAACCCACCACCGGGCTCGACCCGCGCAACAGGCAGCAACTCTGGGAAGTGATCCAGGAGTTGGTTGCCGGAGGCACCACCCTCCTGCTCACCACCCAGTACCTGGAGGAGGCCGACCACCTCGCCCACGACATCTGCGTCATCGATCACGGCAAGGTCATCGCGCGCGGCACCTCGGACCAGCTGAAGGCCCGCACCGGAGGCGAGCGCATCGAGGTCGTCGTCCACGAACGCGAGCAGATTGCCACCGCCGATGAGGTACTGCGCGGCTTCGGCAAGGGCGACACCAAGGTCGAGCAGCACACCCGGAAACTGACCGTCCCGGTCACCGGCGGGGCCAAGCTCCTCGCCGAGGTCATCCGCGAACTCGACGCGCGCGGCGTGGAGATCGACGACATCGGACTGCGCCGCCCCACCCTGGACGACGTGTTCATCTCGCTGACGGGACACGCGGCCGAGGAACCGGAAGCGGGCCAGGAGGAGGTGGGCGCGAAGTGAGCACCGACACCGTGACGACGACCAGGACCCTGGCCCCCGTCGCCAAGGGCGGCGTCATGCAGTCGGTCACCGACTCGCTGACGATCGCCAAACGCAACCTCATCCGGATGCTGCGGATCCCCGAGATGATCATCTTCGGGCTGATCCAGCCGATCATGTTCGTGGTGCTGTTCACATACGTGTTCGGCGGCTCCATCAACATCCCGGGAGCACCGGCCGGCAGCGCGCAGGCCTACAAGGAATTCCTGATGGCCGGCATCTTCGCCCAGACGGTCACCTTCGCCACCGCCGGTGCGGGGGCCGGCATCGCCGACGACATGCACAAGGGCCTGATCGACCGCTTCCGGTCCCTGCCGATGGCCCGCGGCGCGGTCCTCACCGGCCGTACCCTCGCCGACCTCGTCCAGACGGCGCTCACCCTGGTGGTGCTGGCGGGTGTCGCGCTGCTGATCGGCTGGCGCACCCACGAGAACATTCTCAAGGTGCTGGCCGGCTTCGCCCTGCTGCTCCTGCTGGGGTACGCGTTCTCCTGGATCGGGGCGCTGATCGGGCTGTCGGTCCGTACCCCCGAGGCGGCCACCTCGGGCGGTCTGATCTGGCTCTTTCCGCTGACCTTCATCTCGAACGCGTTCGTGCCGGTCACGGGGATGCCGGCGTTCCTGCAGCACGTCGCGGAGTGGAATCCGTTCAGCGCGACGGTGCAGGCGGCCCGGCAACTCTTCGGCAACACGATCGAGGGAATGCCGACCTCGATCACCGGGGCCTGGCCGATGGAGCATCCGGTGTGGGCGTCCCTGATCTGGTCCGTCCTGATCATCGTGGTCTTCCGCACCCTCGCCGTCCGCAAGTACCGCTCGGCGACGGCCTGACGCCCACCGTCCGGGAGGTACCGCTCGGCGACGGCCCGGCGCCTCACCTCACCGGCGCACGCGAGAGCCCTGACGCCCCCCATCTCACCGGCGCACGCGAGAGCCCCCGCCCCCCCACCTCACCGGCGCACGCGAGAGCCCCCGGCGCACAATGGCTGCCGGGGGCTCTCGCGAAGGGGCACGTCCGATCGTCCAGGGGCGACGGCTCAGCCCTGGTAGGGAGTCGCCTCCAGGATCTTGACCATGGCCTTCTTGCCGTTCGGCAGTTCGTACTCGGCGTCCTCGCCGACCTTCTTGCCGATCACGCCGCTGCCCAGCGGGGACTGCGGCGAGTACGTCTCGATGTCGGCGCTCGGGTACTCGCGGGAGGCGAGCAGGAACGTCATCGTGTCGCTCTCGTCACCGTCGAAGGCGATCTTCACGACCATGCCGGGCGCCGCCTCGCCGCTCGCGGCCGAGGCCTCGCCGACCTTCGCCCGCTCCAGGAGCTGCTTCAGCTGGCGGATGCGGAGCTCCTGCTTGCCCTGCTCCTCCTTGGCCGCGTGGTACCCGCCGTTCTCCCGGAGGTCACCCTCCTCACGGGCCGCCGCGATCTTCGCAGTGATCTCACCGCGCGCCGGACCCGACAGGTACTCCAGCTCTTCCACGAGCTTGTTGTACGACTCCTGGGTCAGCCAGGTGACGTCGTCGCTGGTCTGGGTCACAGGTGCTCCTCGAAGTTACGGATAACAAAGCATCGCCCTACCCAGAAGGATGTGCCTCCACGGGCGGGCGAAACCACGAGCCTAACAATTCGATGCCCCCAGGGGGAGAACCAAAACCGTCAGACCTGTATCAGTGCAGGTCAGAGGGTGTAGTTAGGAGTACGCAAGGGGCGTGGGGCGGCGCGTGGGAGGTGCCGGCGGTCACTGTCCGTCAGCGGTGCAGCTCAGCAGCTCCGCGCTGGTCGCCTTCGCCGTCGTACGGATCGGATAGATCTCGTCGATCCGGCTCGTGCCCCGCTGCGTGATCGCGACGTCCTTGCGACCCACCTCGGCCCCGCTCTCGGCGATGGCACGCACCGTGCACGTCCCGGTGGCGTCGGCGTCCTTGCGGATCTCCAGGTGCACCCGCACCTCGTTCTGCGTGGAGTTCAGGTCGAACTTGATCATCTCGGCGCTGATCACCTGCTTCGAGATGTACCCGTACCCGATCCAGCCGATCACCAGGAGCAGCAGCACCCCGAGCACCGAACCGATGATCTTCAGCTTGCGGTCGGCGCGCGCGTCCGCGGACCCGCCGTACCGCCCCTCCGGGAGGCCGGGGGCGCCGGGAGCTCCGTCGCGTACCGCGTTCATGCTGTGTTCCTCCGGCATTGCAGGGGTCAGGAATATTTCCCACCCCCGATTCGGTCATCATAGAAGTCGCTTGTTGCGCCACAGACACCGAGGGCGCCCGGATCACCGAGGACCAGAATCTTGACTGAACAGCTGCGCTTGATGGCCGTGCACGCCCACCCCGACGACGAGTCGAGCAAGGGTGCGGCCACCATGGCGAAGTACGTGTCCGAGGGGGTGGACGTCCATGTCGTGACCTGCACGGGCGGGGAACGGGGCTCCATCCTCAACCCGAAGCTCCAGGGCGACAAGTACATCGAGGAGCACATCCACGAGGTCCGCGCCCGCGAGATGGACGAGGCCCGCGAGATCCTGGGCGTCAAGCAGGAGTGGCTCGGCTTCGTCGACTCCGGGCTGCCCGAGGGCGACCCGCTGCCGCCGCTGCCCGATGGCTGCTTCGCGCTGGAGGACGTCACCGAGGCGGCCGGCCGCCTGGTGAGGTCGATCCGCGCCTTCCGGCCGCAGGTCGTCACCACGTACGACGAGAACGGCGGCTACCCGCACCCCGACCACATCATGACCCACCAGATCTCCATGGTGGCCTTCGACGGAGCGGGTGACCCGGCGGCCTTCCCCGAGGAGGAGTTCGGCCCGGTCTGGCAGCCCATGAAGCTCTACTACAACCAGGGCTTCAACAAGCCGCGCACGGTCGCGCTGCACGAGGCGCTGCTGGCCCGCGGCATGGAGTCGCCGTACGGGGACTGGCTGAAGCGGTGGGAGGAGTTCAACCGCGTCGAGCGCACGCTGACCACCTTCGTGCCCTGCGGGGACTTCTTCGAGATCCGCGACAAGGCACTGCTCGCGCACGCCACGCAGATCGACCCGGACGGCGGCTGGTTCCGGATCCCGCTGGACGTCCAGCGGGAGATCTGGCCCACCGAGGAGTACGAACTGGCCAAGGCGCTCGTCCCCACGTCCCTCCCCGAGAGCGACCTCTTCGCGGGCATCCGCGACAATGCGTAGGTGAACGTTTCCCAGGCAATGACTCAGCTCGTGCCGCTCGCCGCCGACAGCTTCGACAAGAACAAGGTGACCCCGGGAATCCTGGGCTTCATCGTGTTCGCGGCGCTGGCGATCGGCGTGTGGGCGCTGATGAAGTCGATGAACCGGCACATGGGCAAGGTCTCCTTCGAGGAGGAGCCGGACCCGGACGTGGAGGTCCCGGCCCAGGCGTCGGCAGTCGGCAGGCCCAAGACCCCCGCCACCACCGAACCGACCGGCGAGGGCCCCGCCAAGAAGGCATAACAGCCCCGGCCCCCCCGGCCGGGCCGGTGCGTGGCCCCGGCCTCCGGTCGGCCCGGTACGTGGCCCTGGTACCCGGCCGGCCCGGTGCGTGGCAATGGTCCCCGCCGGCTCGGCGCGCGGCCTGGCTCCCTCCCGCCGGTACCCGCGGGTCGGCGACCCCCTGGCCGGCGGGCAGCGGACGGGTTACCTCGCTGCCCCCACCGGCACCCCCATCACCTCCCGTGAGTGCCGGTTGGGGACCATTCCCAGGCGCCAGGCCTGCCAGCCGGCGGTCAGGTCCACGCCCCTCGCGAGTACCACCCGGTACGCCTGCGCGCAGTCCGTCAGCCGGTCGTCGCGGGTCTGGTGGGTTTCCGAGAGGAGCAGGGCCAGCTCCTCCTCCGCGAGGGACGTGCCCGTGCCGGTGCCGCCCGGGTGCGCGAGGGGCAGCAGGGTGCAGCGCAGGAACCGGGCCCAGTCGCCGCCGCGCCTGTCCTCGTACGAGGAGAAGAGCGCGACCGCCTCGTCGCACAGGGACAGCGCCTGCTCCGGACGCGAATTCCCCGCGTCGACGACCACCAGCTCCAGGAGCGTCCACGCCTCACCGTGGGCCACGCCGATGCGGCGGAAGTCCTGCCGGGCGTCCATCAGCAGCTGCCGGGCGAAGCCGGAATTGCGGAGGTTGCCGGTCTGCACGGCCCGCTGGTCCCGGGTGACCCGGCCGGAGTGATGGCGGGCGCAGGCCAGCCCGTACACGTCACGCATCCGCGAGAACATCGTGCGGGCGCGTTCCAGCTCGCGGACCGCCTGGTCGTGGTCGCCGCGCTCCTCCAGGGCCTGCCCCAGGTAGTAGAGGGTCCACGCCTCACCGCGCGCGTCCTCGTTGTCGAGATGCCGGGAGAGGGCCTGCCGCAGGCCGTCGACGGCCGGGGCCGGGTCGCCCGCGACCAGCCGGGCACGGGCCAGCTGGGTGAGCGCCCAGGCCTCGCCGCGGTCGTCGCGGGTACGGCCGTACAGATCGAGAGCCGCATTCAACTCCCGCTCCGCACAGTCCACTTGATCCATGCGCAGAAAGACCTGGCCGAGCTGGAAGTGCGCCCACGCCTGCCCGTGCAGTGACTCGCTGTCACGGTGCAGGGCCAGCGCCGAGTCGAGCAGGGCGACGGCCTCGCGGAGGTTCGCCCGGTCGCGCTCCACCGCCGCCAGGGCGTGCAGGTTCCACGCCCGGTCGCCCGCCAGGGCCGCGGCGGACTGGAGGTCCAGCGCCTTGCGCAGCTTCGCCGCCGCCTCGGTGAGGTTGCCCTGGTGGTGCAGGGTGATGCCGAGAGAACCGAGCGCACGGGCGGCGCCCGCCTCGTGCTGCGCCTCGAAGTAGAGATCGACGACCGAGGACAGCGTCGTACGCGCCTTGTCGAGCTCACCGAGCTGACGGGCCGCGATCCCGGTGCGCCACTGCACAGAACGTACGAGAAGACCCTGGTCCACGGCCTGCGTCAGCTCACTGATCTCACCGAGGCGGTACAGGTCGCCACGCAGCAGGCAGTAGTCGCACAGAGCCCCCAGGAGATTGAGGACCAGCTGCGGATCCACGCCCTCCGCGTGGCGCAGGGCCGCCGTGATGAACGACGACTCGTCGTCCAGCCAGCGCAGCGCCGCGTCCAGCGAGGTGAAGCCGTGCGGGCCGAACCGGTCCGCACGGGTGGAGTTCTTGCCGTCGACGAGGCGGATCACCGAGTCGGCGAGCTCGCCGTAGTTCTGGATGAGACGCTCCTGCGCGGCCGTCCGCTCGGCCGGCGCCTCCTCGTCGAGGAGCCGGGCGTACGAGAAGGAACGCACCAGGTCGTGCAGCCGGTAACGGCTGCCGCCGACGTGGTCGATCAGCCCCGCCTGCGCGAGCTCGGACAACCGCCGCCGGGCCTCCTGCTCGTCGGTGGCGAGCAGGGCCGCCGCCGCCGCGCCACCGAGACTGGCCCGCCCCGCGAGGGAGAGCCTGCGCAACAGTCGCCGGCCCTGCTCCGACTGGTCCGCGTAGCGCAGCGAGAGCGCCCGCTCGACCGGGTGCAGCGGCCCGTACGCCCCGAGGTCCGCGGCCAGGGTGCGCAGGGTGCGCGGACCGAGCGAGGACCCCGCCACACGCAGGGCGAGCGGCAGCCCACCGCACAACTCCCTTGCGAGATCCGCCGATTCTCCGTCGTACAGGGCGTCATCGGCGCCGGCGACGGCCCGCAGCAGCTCGTCGGCGCCCGCCCCGTCGAGCGGTTCCACCGGCAGCTGGTGCACCCACGCGGGGGTGTCGGCGGGCAGTTCGAGCGGGGTGCGCGAGGTGACCAGCACCAGGCTGTCCGAGCGCTCCGGAACGAGGGTGCGCACCTGCGCGGGATCCGTGGCGTCCTCCAGGACGACGGTCACCGGAAGACCGGTCAGGTGCTGGTGGTACAGCTCGGTGAGCCGCTTCAACTGCTGTTCCTGGGTGGCGCGTTCGGAGTGCTGCTCGCGGAAGAGGAGCTGCTCACGCGGGGCGCCGAGCCGGTTCAGCAGATGCAGCAGTGCATCGCGCGTCGAGATGGCCACCTCCGTCTTGCCCGGCGCGCCGCCACGCAGGTCGACCACGCACGCGCCCCGGAACTGGTCCTTGAGCCCGTGCGTCGCCCGCAGTGCGAGCGTGGAACGCCCCGAGCCCGGTTCGCCGTGCAGCACGACAACCGTCGGCCGGGTCTGCGTACTCGCCCGCGCCGCGTGCACCCACCGTGCGATCTGTGCCATCTCGGCCCGACGACCCGCGAACGGCCCCTCCGCCTGGCGCAGTTGTGCGAACGAATGCTCCAGTACCGTCCTGCGCCGCGCACCCGCACTGCGGTTCCCGCCCCGCAACGGCACCGGCGCGGACACCGGCTTCTGCGCCGCCTTGGGCGCGTGCGACCTGGTCGCGGCCGCCACCATCCGCTGCCGGTCCAGATACGGCCGCACGCCCCGTACCTCCAGCGCGCTCAGCCACTGGAGCTTCAACTGCTCCGGGCCGCCGGGCTGCCCCAGCGCCCCGGCCCGCCGGTGCGCGGCGGGCCAGTGCCCCGCGGTCACCTTGGCGACGGTCGCGGTGGCCCCGGCGACGGCCACGACAGCCCCGGCGGCGAACGCGGTCCCCGAGGCCGTGCCCAGCGCCAGGTCGGCGACGAACGCGGCGAGCGCGGCGACGGCCGTCACGAGCACGGGGGTGCCGACACTGGTCCTGCTGAACCGTTCCGCCAGGGGCTGGTGCCCGGCACCCGCCCTGTCGAGCGCGGACACGTAAGCGGCGTACTCCTCGGCGGCGGGCGCCACCAGCTCGTCCAGCACCGCCCCCGCCCGCGCCAGCAGCAACCGCCCGTCGGCCCGCCCCCCGGACCGCCGCACCTCTTCCTCGACGGCCCGCGCCAACACCCGCTCGGCATCCGCCCGGTGGCTCTCCCTCATCTGTGCGTCCCCCTCCGCAGCAAGTCCCGGACGCGGCAGGGACGCCACGGCCCCGCCGAAGACGCCCGGACGCGACAAGTGTCCTGCTTGACGGGGCAGGACGCGAGGGAGCCAGGGGTTGAGGGCCAATGCCGCCGACGTCGTGCAGGATGGCAGGTATGCCGAATCGCCTGGCCCAAGAGACGTCCCCCTATCTCCTTCAGCACGCCGACAACCCGGTCGACTGGTGGCCCTGGTCGGCCGAGGCCTTCGAGGAGGCGCGGCGGCGGGGGGTGCCGGTGCTTTTGAGTGTGGGATACAGCAGTTGCCACTGGTGCCATGTGATGGCAGGCGAATCCTTCGAGGACGGTGCGACGGCCGCCCTCGTGAACGAGCACTTCGTGGCCGTCAAGGTGGACCGTGAGGAGCGGCCCGACGTCGACGCCGTCTACATGGAGGCCGTGCAGGCGGCGACCGGGCAGGGGGGCTGGCCGATGACCGTGTTCCTGACGCCCGATGCCGAGCCCTTCTACTTCGGTACGTACTTCCCGCCGCAGCCCAGGCACGGGATGCCGTCGTTCTCACAGGTGCTGGACGGGGTGCGGGCCGCGTGGACGGACCGGCGGGCGGAGGTTGACGAGGTCGCGGGGAAGATCGTGCGGGACCTGGGCGAGCGCTCGCTGGCGTTCGGGGCGTCCGGGATGCCGGGTGAGGAGGACCTCGCGACGGCGCTGCTCGGGCTGACCCGGGAGTACGACGCACGGCACGGCGGGTTCGGCGGGGCGCCGAAGTTCCCGCCGTCGATGGTGCTGGAGTTCCTGCTGCGGCACGCGGCGCGTACCGGGTCCGAGGGCGCGCTGCAGATGGCGTCCGACTCCTGCGAGGCGATGGCGCGCGGCGGTATCTACGACCAACTGGGCGGCGGCTTCGCGCGGTACTCGGTGGACCGCGAGTGGGTGGTGCCGCACTTCGAGAAGATGCTCTACGACAACGCGCTGCTGTGCCGGGTGTACGCACACCTGTGGCGGGCCACCGGGTCGGACCTGGCGCGCCGGGTCGCGCTGGAGACCGCCGACTTCCTCGTGTCGGAACTGCGCACCGGCGAGGGCGGCTTCGCGTCGGCCCTGGACGCGGACAGCGACGACGGGTCCGGACGGCACGTCGAGGGCGCGTACTACGTCTGGACGCCCGAGCAGCTGCGCGAGGTGCTGGGCGAATCCGACGGTCTGCTCGCGGCTGCGTACTTCGGGGTGAGTGCGGAAGGCACCTTCGAGGAGGGTGCCTCGGTGCTCCAACTCCCGCAAGGCGAGGGCGTGGTGGCCGACGCCGGGCAGATCGACGGGATCCGGGCCAGGCTGCTCGCGGCGCGTGCCGAGCGCCCGGCGCCGGGCCGGGACGACAAGGTGGTCGCCTCCTGGAACGGCCTCGCGATCGCCGCCCTGGCGGAGGTGGGTGCGTACTTCGAGCGTCCCGATCTGGTCGAGCGGGCGACGGAGGCCGCGGATCTGCTGGTCCGCGTGCACATGGACGACTCCGCGCGCCTCCTGCGTACCTCCAAGGACGGAGTGGCGGGTGCCCACGCGGGTGTGCTGGAGGACTACGCGAACGTCGCGGAGGGCTTCCTGGCGCTGGCGTCCGTGACGGGTGAGGGGGCCTGGCTCGACTTCGCCGGGTTCCTGCTCGACCACGTGCTGATGCGGTTCGTGGGGGAGGGCGGCTCGCTGTACGACACGGCGCACGACGCGGAGAAGCTGATCCGCAGGCCGCAGGATCCCACCGACAACGCGACGCCCTCGGGCTGGACGGCGGCGGCGGGTGCGCTGCTGTCGTACGCGGCGCACACCGGTTCGCCGGCGCACCGGGAGGCGGCCGAGGGTGCGCTGGGCGTGGTCAAGGCGCTGGGTTCGCGCGCGCCGCGCTTCATCGGCTGGGGACTCGCGGTGGCCGAGGCCGCGCTGGACGGGCCGCGGGAGGTGGCGGTGGTCGGGGACCCGGCGTCCCCGGAGGCGCGGGCGCTGCGGCGGACGGCGCTGCTGGGGACGGCGCCGGGGCTGGTGGTGGCGTTCGGCACGGCGGGCAGTGACGAGTTCCCCCTGCTGGCGGACCGGCCGGGGTCGGGGGCGTACGTCTGCCGCCGGTTCGTGTGCGCGGCCCCTACGCAGGACGCGGAGGTGCTGGCGGAGCAGGTGGGTGCGGTACGGGGCCGGGCGGACGGCTGACGGCCGACTGCTGACGGCGGACAGCCGGCGCCTGGCGGCTGACGTCGTGGGCGGGGCGGTCCCGACCCCGCCTCGTCTCATTCGGTCCCGAGGTCCAGGCCCCCCTCGAAGGTCCGCAGCATGCGGTCGATGAGGTCCACCAGGTCGTCCCGCTGTCCTCGTTCGACCCAGTACAGCGTCGTTTCCAGTACTGCGGCGAGCAGGCCGGTCGCGAAGATCCGGACCTCCAGTTCTCCGGCGTCCCGGCCGGTGCGCTCGGCGATCACCCGGCCGAGCATCCGGCTGGTCGCGCTCACGCTCTCCACCATGCGGGCCCGTACCGCGGGCACCTCCAGCATCAGCCGGGTGCGCAGCAGCACCTCGTCCGGTTGTTCGTCGAGCGAGCGGCGCAGGGCCGCCGTCACCACGGCCCGTACGGATTCCAGCAGCGGCTCGCCGGGCGGGCGGGAGCGCAGGGCGCCCTCCATCACCGGGTCGTACTCGTCGGTGAGGACGATGTCCTCCTTCACCGGGAAGTAACGGATCACCGTGCTCGGCGAGACCTCTGCCTCCGCCGCGATCTGATCGACCGTCGTGGCGTCCCAGCCTTGGGCGGAGACCAGCCGGAAGGTGGCCCGGCGGATTTCGAGCCGGGTCCTGATTTTCTTACGTTCGCGCAGGCCGGGGCGGGTGTCCGGGGTGCTGGGGGAGGTGCGGGGCGCGGCCATGGCGCCATTGTCGGACATCTTCGCGGACCTTTGACGGCGGATTGACGGCCGCTCGGTTGTCAGTGCGGCATGTCACGATGTGTTGTGGGTAGACGAACAGTCCGTGATATGCGACTGATGTGCGAAGTGACGGCGGGAGGGGGAGGCATGAGAAGACTGGTGAACGTGCTGACCGCGCTGGTGGCGGTCCTGTGCGTGCTGGCGTTCCTGGCCCTGGGGGCGGTCGCGGTGCTCGCGTTGGTGCTGCTCGTCGTCGGCGTGCTCGCGTGGCAGGTGGCCGCGGCGTCGCGGCCCAGGGCGCCGCGCGCGGGCGCGCGCTCCCGCCGGGCGGGGGCGGCTGCCCCGCACGACACGGCGTCAGGCCGAATAGGCCACCAGCGAGATGGCGGCGTAGTGCGCCGCGAAGGCCGCGAGGGTGAGGGAATGGAAGACCTCGTGGAAGCCGAACCACCGCGGTGACGGGTTGGGGCGCTTGAGGCCGTAGATCACGCCGCCCGCGCTGTAGAGCAGTCCTCCGACCACCACCAGGACGAGCACCGCGACGCCGCCGGCCCGCATGAAGTCGGGCAGGAAGAAGACCGCGGCCCAGCCCATCGCGATGTAGCAGGGGGTGTACAGCCAGCGCGGGGCGCCGACCCAGAAGACCCGGAAGGCGATGCCCGCTCCGGCCGCCGCCCAGATCGCCCAGAGCAGCGTGGTGCCGGTCGACTCGGGGAGCAGCAGCATCGTGAGCGGGGTGTAGGTGCCCGCGATGATCAGGAAGATGTTGGCGTGGTCGAGCCGGCGCAGCACGGCTTCGCCGCGCGGGCCCCAGGTGCCCCGGTGGTAGACGGCGCTGACGCCGAAGAGCATGCACGCGGTGGCGACGAAGACGGCGCACGCGACCCGGGCCTCGGCGGTGTCGGCCAGGGCGATCAGCACGATGCCCGCGATCAGGACCGCGGGGAACATACCGGCGTGCAGCCAGCCGCGCAGCCTCGGCTTGACCGGGGGCGGGTCGATCTCGGTGACCTGGGCGGGCACGGCGTGAGACGTCATGCCCCGAATGCTACCTACGGTTGCGTAGGTTCTGGCGCGGTACCGGGGTCGCCTTCGTCACGGCTCCCCTCCCGGATGGGCCGACCGGACCGAGTGGCGATGCTCACGTGTGCGGCCCTCTGGACATATGGGCGGAACACCCCGATGATCAAATGAGTGCGGTCGGCACCGGATGAGCGCCAGAGGGTCAGTTTCAAGGTCATGTGAAGCATCCGGGTCGCAGCCCCCACGGGGCAACAAACCACAAAACCCCTCAACAAGGAGCAATCGTGGCGCGCGACATCGCGGCTCCCACCACCGTCCCGACCAACCACCAGGAGCTCATCTCCTGGGTGGACGAGATCGCTGCCCTCACCGAGCCCGACCGGATCGTCTGGTGCGACGGTTCCGAGGCCGAGTACGAGCGGCTCTGCGCGGAGCTCGTCGCCAAGGGCACGTTCAAGAAGCTCGACGAGGTCAAGCGCCCGAACTCGTACTACGCCGCCTCCGACCCCTCCGATGTCGCCCGGGTGGAGGACCGCACCTTCATCTGCTCCGAGAAGGAGGAGGACGCGGGCCCGACGAACCACTGGAAGGCGCCCGCCGAGATGCGGGAGCTGTTCCAGGGCAAGGAGGGCGTAGACGGCATCTTCCGCGGTTCGATGCGCGGCCGCACGATGTACGTCGTCCCGTTCTGCATGGGCCCGGTCGGCTCCCCGCTGTCCGCGATCGGTGTCGAGATCACCGACTCGGCGTACGTCGCCGTCTCGATGCGCACGATGACCCGCATGGGCCGGGCAGTCCTGGACGAGCTGGGTGCGGACGGGTTCTTCGTGAAGGCGGTGCACACCCTGGGCGCCCCCCTCCAGGAGGGTGAGGCCGACGTCGCGTGGCCGTGCAACCCCACGAAGTACATCTCGCACTTCCCCGAGGACCGCGAGATCTGGTCCTACGGCTCGGGTTACGGCGGCAACGCCCTGCTCGGCAAGAAGTGCTACGCGCTGCGTATCGCCTCCGTCATGGCCCGCGACGAGGGCTGGCTCGCCGAGCACATGCTGATCCTCAAACTGACGCCTCCGCAGGGGGAGTCGAAGTACGTGGCCGCGGCGTTCCCGTCGGCCTGCGGCAAGACCAATCTCGCGATGCTGGAGCCCACGATCTCCGGCTGGAGCGTGGAGACCATCGGTGACGACATCGCCTGGATGCGGTTCGCCGAGGACGGCCAGCTCTACGCGATCAACCCGGAGGCCGGTTTCTTCGGCGTCGCGCCCGGTACCGGCGAGCACACCAACGCCAACGCCATGAAGACCATGTGGGGCAACTCGGTCTTCACCAACGTCGCCCTCACCGACGACAACGACGTCTGGTGGGAGGGCATGACCGAGGAGGCCCCGGCCCACCTCACGGACTGGAAGGGCAACGACTGGACGCCGGAGTCCACCACCCCGGCCGCCCACCCGAACGCCCGCTTCACCGTCCCGGCCGGCCAGTGCCCGATCATCGCGCCCGAGTGGGAGGACCCCAAGGGCGTGCCGATCTCGGCGATCCTCTTCGGTGGCCGCCGCGCGACCGCGGTCCCGCTGGTCACCGAGTCCTTCAACTGGCAGCACGGCGTCTTCCTCGGGGCCAACGTTGCCTCCGAGAAGACCGCCGCCGCCGAGGGCAAGGTCGGCGAGCTGCGCCGGGACCCGTTCGCCATGCTGCCGTTCTGCGGCTACAACATGGGCGACTACATGGGCCACTGGGTGAAGGTGGGCGCCGACAAGCCCGACCAGTCGAAGCTCCCGAAGATCTACTACGTGAACTGGTTCCGCAAGAACGACGCGGGCAAGTTCGTCTGGCCCGGCTTCGGCGAGAACAGCCGGGTCCTGAAGTGGATCGTCGAGCGCCTGGAGGGCAAGGCGGACGGCGTCGAGACGCCGATTGGCATCCTGCCGACCAAGGAGGCCCTCGACACGGACGGACTGGACCTCTCCGCGTCCGACCTCGACTTCCTTCTCACCGTGGACAAGGAGGTGTGGAGGGAGGAGGCCGCGCTGGTCCCCGAGCACCTCAACACCTTCGGTGACCACGCGCCGAAGGAGCTGTGGGACGAGTACCGGGCGCTGGTCGCGCGGCTCGGCTAACACGTCCCGCGCCACCAGCGTGCTGGAGCACGTCCCGCACCACCAGACGTGCCGGAGCCGGCCTGTTCCCCGGTTCCGGCCTGCCTCACGCCTCTCCCTGCGGGTGCACGAACACCCGTGGGGGAGCGCGTGGGGGCCGCTGCCTGACCGTCATGACACCGCCCTGACCTGTGGGTTCACCGGTGAGCGCAGCGGAAATCGGCCCCCGGAGCCCCCTCACGGCTCCGGGGGCCGACGCGTTCCTCGGCCCGATTGGGTGGCGCCCGGTCCGCGGCCTGCACGGCCGCGGACCGGGGCCGATCAGAGGCTGACCGGTCCGACCGGTTCAGCGGCGGCCGCCGCGGTGTGCGCGTCCATGCGCTCGGCGGCGAGGATCGCGGCCGCGGTGTCCGCGCGCGAGGCGGCGACCACCAGGGCGCGGCCCGCGAGGGCGTGGGCGCGACGGTGCAGCGCGGCCGGGCTCTCGCGACGGTGTCCCGCGTGCCGGGCGGGCGGCGCGCCGCGCAACCGCGCGACCTGTACCGCGATGCGGTCGGCCGCGGTGTCGAGCCCGAGCTCGTCGGTGACCGCGAGCAGCGCGGACAGATGTCCGGCGAGCTGGATGTCCAGCTCCTCCTCGCGTGAGCGGTGCGGGTAGCGCGGGTCGGCTTCGGAGCCGGCCATGGAGTGGACCGACTTGGTGCGGATCGGTTCGTACATGACGGATGGCCTCCTGGCGGATGGAGTCAGGAGACCATCCTAGCTTGGATTAAGTCTAAAGTTGACCCGCATACAGCCAGAGCTCGGGCGCCGCCCGCCGCGCGCGCTCAGTGCTGCCCGTAACCGTCCAGGAAGTTGCCGATCCGCGTCACCGCGTCCGCCAGGTCCTCCGTGGCGGGCAGGGTCACGATGCGGAAGTGGTCCGGCTCGGGCCAGTTGAAGCCCGTACCGTGCACGATCATGATCTTCTCGGCCCGCAGCAGGTCGAGGACCATCTGCCGGTCGTCCTTGATCTTGTAGACGTCCGGGTCGAGCCGCGGGAAGAGGTACAGCGCGCCCTTCGGCTTCACGCAGGTCACCCCGGGGATCTGGGTGAGCAGGTCGTACGCCGTGTTGCGCTGTTCCAGGATCCGCCCGCCCGGCAGGACGAGGTCGTCGATGGACTGCCGGCCGCCGAGCGCGGTGGCCACCGCGTGCTGCGAGGGCATGTTGGCGCAGAGCCGCATGTTGGCGAGGATGGTGAGCCCCTCGATGTACGAGGAGGCGTGCGCCTTCGGTCCGCACACGGCCATCCAGCCGCTCCGGTACCCGGCCACCCGGTAGTTCTTCGACAGCCCGTTGAAGGTGAGGACCATCAGGTCGGGGGCGATCGCGGCGGTCGAGGTGTGCGTGGCGCCGTCGTAGAGGATCCGGTCGTAGATCTCGTCCGAGCAGACGATCAGGTTGTGCCTGCGGGCGATCTCGGTCAGCGCGCGCAGCATCTCGTCGTCGTACACGGCGCCCGTGGGATTGTTCGGGTTGATGATCACCATGGCCTTGGTGCGGTCGGTGATCTGGCGCTCGATGTCCGCGAGGTCGGGCATCCAGTCGGCCTGCTCGTCGCACCGGTAGTGCACGGCGGTGCCGCCCGCGAGCGAGACGGACGCGGTCCACAGCGGGTAGTCGGGGGCCGGGACGAGCACCTCGTCCCCGTCGTCGAGCAGCGCCTGCATCGACATCTGGATCAGCTCGGAGGCGCCGTTGCCAAGGTAAACGTCCTCGACGTCGAGGTCGATGCCCTTGGTCTGGTAGTGCTGCATCACCGCACGCCGCGCGGACAGCAGCCCCTTCGCGTCCCCGTAGCCGTGCGCGGTGCCGAGGTTGCGGAGCATGTCCTCCAGGATCTCGGGCGGGCACTCGAACCCGAAGGCCGCCGGGTTCCCGGTGTTCAGCTTGAGAATGCGGTGCCCTGCCGCCTCCAGCCGCATCGCCTCCTCAAGCACCGGTCCCCGGATTTCGTAACAGACGTTTGCGAGCTTCGTTGACTGGATCACCTGCATGACGGCGAGCTTACGGCCGGGTTACGCGGCGCGCGCGTGATTACGCCCCGGCCGTCCGCGCGAGTACGCGAGAGCCCCGCACCGCGTCTTCCATCGCAAAGCGCACACCCGCCGGGGCCCGCCCAAACGCAAGGCGGGCCCGCCCCGCGGTTAAGAAACCGCCGGGCGGGCCCTGCCCCTGGTGTCGTACGTCACTTAGCCCTGCCGGGGGGTGCGCCGCACCGCCCGGCCCGCCAGCACGTCCGTGCGACGGCCGTCCGCCATGACGAACTTTCCGTCGATGAGGACGTACGGGATGCCGGTCGGCAGGGTGCGCGGGGCCTCGAAGGTGGACCCGGCCGCGACCGTCTCGGGGTCGAAGAGCACCAGGTCGGCGCGGTAGCCCTCGCGGACCAGACCGCGGTCGGGCAGCCGGAGCCTGGCGGCGGCGCGCGAGGTCAGGTGGGCCACCGTCTCCTCCAGGGACAGCACGCCCAACTCCCTCGCGTAGTGACCGAGGTAGTGCGGGAAGGTGCCGTACGCGCGCGGGTGCGGCTTGTAGCCCTGGAGGATGCCGTCGCTGCCCCCGGTGTGCACGCGGTGGCGCATGATCTCGCGGACGTTCTCCTCGTGGCCGACGTGCTGGAGGATCGTCGAGCCGAGCCGGTCGTTGATCAGCAGCCGTCGGGCGGTCGTCCACGGGCTCTCGCCGCGCGCGAGGGCGGACGCGGCGACGGTCTTGCCGACGCAGCCCGCGAGACCGGGGTCGGAGACACCCGAGATCTCGATGGAGTCCCACTCGATCGGCACGCCGTGGCAGCCGTCCGCGCCGATCACCTCCATGTGGTGGCGGATCTTCTCGGCGGTCCCGTCGTCCTGGAGGCGGGCCATGATCGCGTCCGGGCCGCCCTCGCTCGCCCAGCTCGGCAGCATCGCGACGAGGGTGGTGCAGCCGGGGGTGTAGGGGTACGTGTCGAGGCTGATGTCGGCGCCGTCGTCGAGCGCCTTGTCCAGCAGGGCGACCAGGTCGGGCGCCTTGCCCTTGTTCACGCCGAAGTTCATGGTGGCGTGCGCCAGGTGCAGCGCGCACCCGGCGGTGCGGGTGAGGTCGACCATCTCCTCGTACGCGGCGAGCGCCCCCGCGCCGTACGAGCGGTGGTGCGGGCAGTAGTAGCCGTCGTAGCGGGCGACCACCCGGCACAGCTCGGTCAGTTCGGCGTCGTCGGCGTACATGCCGGGCGTGTAGGTCAGCCCCGACGACATGCCGACGGCGCCCTGCTCCATGCCCTCGGCGACCAACCGCCGCATGTGGTCGAGCTGTTCGGGGGTGGCCGGCCTGTCGTCCCAGCCGACCGCGTGCATCCGGACGGTGCCCTGCGGGATCAGGTACGCGGCGTTGACCGCGATGCCCTGCCCGCCGAAGTTGCGGTCGAGCCGGTCCAGGTACTCGCCGACCGTGCGCCAGTCGAAGTCGATGTCCGAGCCGTCGCCGTTCCACCCGGTGATCGCGGTGCGGACCGCGGCCAGGGTGGGCTCGTCCACCGGGGCGTAACTGAGCCCGTCCTGGCCGAGCACTTCGAGGGTGACGCCCTGCGCGGCCTTCGCCGAGTGGTCGGGGTCGCGCAGCAGCGCGAGGTCGGAGTGGGCGTGCATGTCGATGAAGCCGGGGGACAGGGCGAGCCCGTCGGCGTCCAGCACCTGGGCGGCGCCCGGGCGTTCACCGGAGCCCTCCGGGCTGATGGTGGTGATGCGGCCGTCGGTGACGGCGACGTCGGCGCGGTAGGAGGCGGCGCCCGAGCCGTCGACGACCTGGGCGCCGCGTATGACGAGATCCATGGCGAGCGGGCCCTTCTGGGAGAACGTACGGGAGGACATGGGGGAGACCGCGGCCCTTCTAGAAGAACGTGCGCACGAAGTCGACCGCCGTGCCGTCCGCGTCCACGACCGGGATCAGCTGCCACTTGTCGAAGATGGTGCAGGGGTGCGAGAGACCGAGACCGACCCAGTCGCCGACTTCGAGGCGCACGCCGTCCTCGGTGCTGACCCAGCTGTGCTGGTCCGAGAGGCCGGTGACCGCGATGCCGTCCGCAGGGCGCACCTTGCCGTCGCGCGCCGAGCGGACGACCTGGGCCTCGGGCAGGTGCAGGTCGTACGCCGCGTCGCGCTTGCCCGCGTTGAGGAAGGCCTGCGTCGGCGTCGGCCGGGACACCACCTGCGCCCACAGCCGGAACGCGGGCTGCAACTCGCCTTCCTCCGGTACGCGGTTGAAGGGGGTGAGCTCCTTGTAGTGGCCGTCGTCGTGCGAGACGTACGCGCCCGAACGCAGCAGCTTCAGCACCGGCCTGGACAACTCCGGTACCTCGGCGAAGACATCGGCGACCGCGTCGAACCAGGCGCTGCCGCCCGCGCTCAGCACGATCTCGTCGAGGTCGGCGGCGAACCGGCCCGCCTCGTCGAACTCGCCCGCCAGCGCCACCAGTCGGCGCAGCCACGCCCGTACCCGCTCGCCGTCGGCCTGCGGCACCTCGCCCTCGTACCCGGCGACACCCACCAGCCGCAGGGTGGCCGTGGCGGCCACCGCGTCGGCGACGGCCGCGCAGTCGGACTCCGTACGCGCACCGGTGCGGGCGCCCTCGCCGGCGCCCAGTTCGACGACGACGTCGAGCGGACGGGAGGCGCCCGCCGCGCGCAGGGCCTCGTCCATCAGCTCGACGCCGCGCACCGAGTCGACGTAGCAGAGCAGGCGGAAGTCGGGGTCGGCGTCCAGTTCGCCCGCGATCCAGCGCAGCGCGGCGGCGTCGACGATCTCGTTGGCGACGAAGATCCGCTGGATGCCGTACGCCCGGTAGACCCGCGCCTGGTGCGGGACGGCCGCGGTGATGCCCCATGCGCCGCGCTCCAGCTGACGGGCGAACAGCTGCGGGGACATGGAGGTCTTGCCGTGCGGGGCGAAGGCCAGGCCGTGCCGCTCGGCGTAGGTCTCCAGAAGGGCCAGGTTGTGGTCGAGGGACTCGGCGGACAGGGCCAGCAGCGGGGTGGTGAAGCCGCCGTCGAAGATGCCGCGGCGCTCGGCCGCCAGGTCGCCGACGGTGAGCCCGGCGGCCTCCGCGTCCGGCGGGAGGGCCTTGAAGCGGTGGGTGACCAGCTCGTCGCCGAGCTCCCGCACCCGCTCGCGGCCGAGCTGCGACAAGGGCTGTCCGCCGGGACCGCCGACAGCCTTCCCGCCGGGACCGCCGACAGCCTTCCCGCCGGGGCCGCCGACAGCCTTCCCGCCGGGCTCCGGCAGTGCCTTCCCGCCGGGCTCCAGCAGCGCCTTGCCGCCGGGCTGCGACAGCGGCTCCCCGCCGGACCGTCGAGCCGTCTCCCCGCCTGGCTGCGGCAGTGGCTCCCCGCCGGGACCGCCGACAGCCTTCCCGCCGGGCTCCGGCAGTGCCTCCCCGCCGGGCACGCGCGCCGCCTCCCCGCCGGGTCGGCGCGCCGGTTCCTGCGCGGGCTGCTGCGCCCCGGGTGTTCCCTGCTCGGCTCCCATGGCGGGTTCCTCCCTCCGGATCGTTGCAAATATTGCAACGCCCATTGCGTATATCGCTCACCGATGTCTAACATCCGAGCCGTGTCCGCACAACAGCCAGGTACAGGTACCCCGACCGCCCACGGCGAAGGTGACGCCCGCATCGAATCCGGTGCCGACGTCGTCTGCCTCGGTGAGTCCATGGTCACCTTCCTCCCCTCCCGCCCGGGACGTCTCGCCGACGTGCCGTCCTTCCGCCGCACCATCGGCGGCGCCGAGTCCAACGTGGCCTGCGCGCTCGCCCTGGCCGGGCACCGGGCGAAGTGGGTCAGCCGGGTCGGCGACGACGGCTTCGGCACCCACCTGCTGGACGCGATCGGCGCGTACGGCGTCGACGTGGCCGACGTCACCCGTGACCCGCACCGCCGCACCGGCATCTACTTCCGCACCGCCGACGACCGGGACGACGCCACCCACGAGGTGGCCTACTACCGGGCGGGCTCCGCCGCCTCCGCGATGTCCCCCGCCACCGTCCCGCCGAGCTCCCTGTACGCGACCCGCATCCTGCACCTGTCGGGCATCACCGCCGCCCTGTCCGCGGACTGCCTGGACCTGATGCGCACGCTCTGCACCCCCGCGGCCGGCCGCCCGCTGCTCTCCTTCGACGTCAACCACCGCCCCAGCCTGTGGACCTCCGGCGCGACGGGCGCCCGCGTCCTGCTGGACCTGGCCCGCGGCGCGGACCTGGTCTTCGTCGGCGAGGACGAGGCCGAGGCGGCTTGGGGCGTACGGGGCGGGGTGCACGCGGTCCGCGAGGCCCTGCCGGAGCCGGCCGTCCTGGTCGTCAAGCAGGGTGCGGCAGGCGCGACCGTCTTCGCGGACGGTGGCGTCCACCACGTCCCCGCGCCGCGCGTCGACGTCGTGGCCCCGGTCGGGGCGGGCGACGCCTTCGCCGCCGGATTCCTCTCGGCGACCCTGCGCGGACTCGACGTACCCCTGCGGCTGCGGCACGGCCACCTGACCGCGGCTGCCGCGCTCACCGTGCCGGGCGACGTGGCGGCGGTGCCCGCCGAGGGACTGGCTGACGAGTTGGCGGCTCTCGACGCGGACGCCTGGGAGAGACTTCGTCTGAGCCCCGGGTGGACCGAGACAGGGCCGCAGCAGGAGGTACGCACATGAGTCAGACGGTGGACAGGGCGCTGAGCATCCTTCCCCTCCTCGCACAGGGGCCCGCCGACCTCGGCCAGGTCGCCGAGCGTCTCGGCGTCCACAAGTCGACGGCCCTGCGGCTGCTGCGCACCCTGCACGAGCACGGCCTCGTGCACCGCCAGCAGGACCAGCGCTACCGGCTCGGCGCCCGCCTCTTCGCCCTCGCCCAGGAAGCCGTCGAGAACCTCGACGTGCGCGACGTCGCGCACCCCTACCTCAAGGAACTCAACGCCGAGTGCGGACACACCGTCCACCTCGCCGTCCGCGAGGAGAACGAGGTCCTCTACATCGACAAGGTGGAGAGCCGCTACCCGGTCCGGATGTACTCGCGGATCGGCAAGCCCGTCGCGATCACCGTCGCCGCGGTCGCCAAGCTCCTGCTCGCCGACCTGCCGGACGGCGAGCGGCGGGCGATCGCGGAGAAGCTCGAATACCCCCAGTACACCTCCCGCTCCACCCCCAACCCCGCGGCCTTCCTCAAGGAACTGGCGCAGGTGCGGGAGCAGGGCTGGGCCACCGACCTCGGTGGCCACGAGGAATCCATCAACTGCGTCGGCGCGCCGATCAGGGGCGCGGACGGCAAGGTCGTCGCCGCGATGTCGGTGTCCGCACCGAACGTCGTCGTCACCCGGGAGGAACTTCTCACCCTCCTCCCGCAGGTGCGCCGCACGGCGGAGGCGATCAGCCGCGAGTACTCCGGTACGGGCGGCATCCCCAGTACCCCGAACACCCCACACGCAAAGGCAAGTTCATGACCGACAAGCTCCTGAAGACCGCGATCACCCCGGCCACCCACACCGCCCCGCCCGCGAAGTTCTCGCACGGCGTGCGCAAGGGCAACCTGCTCCAGGTGGCCGGTCAGGTCGGCTTCCTCCCGGCCGTCGACGGCCAGGCCCCGACCCCCGCGGGCCCGACCCTGCGCGAGCAGACCCTCCAGACCTTCGCCAACGTCAAGGCGATCCTCGAAGAGGGCGGCGCGAGCTGGGACGACGTCATGATGATGCGTGTCTACCTCACGGACGTGGACCACTTCGCCGAGATGAACGCGATCTACAACGAGTACTTCGCCGACCTCAAGGAAGCCCCGTCGGCCCGCACCACGGTCTACGTCGGCCTCCCCGCCGGCCTCCTCATCGAAATCGACGCCCTCGCAGTCCTGGGCTGACCGGCTGACCGCCTGACCGGCTGACCGGCTGACTGGCTGAGCCGATCGTCGGAGGTGCGTGTGCCCGTGCGGCTGCATCGTGGCCACCCGCGCAGTTCCCCGCGCCCCTGACCCCCCTCCCCCCAGCTCCCTCGGGCAGCGGGGCCGCCCACCCCTCCCTCCTCCCCAGCCTCCTTGGGCAGCGGGGCCGCCCCCCGGGGGCGGAACGGGTGGGCAAGGGGGCGGCCCCCACGCAGGCCCGCCCCCTGCCGACCGCCCCACTACACGCCACCCCCTTGCCGTCCTGCGGGGAAGCACCCCCCTGCCGCCCCACGGGGAAGCACCACCCCCATGCCGCCCGGTGGGGAAGCCCCAGTGCCTCCCCCCACCGGGAAGCCCCCCTGCCCCCACGGGGAACACCGTCGTCCCCCGGACCGCCCGGAGTTGACCGCACATGCAGCTCGCAGCACCTCTCCTCCAGATACCGCAAGCCGCGCTCGCCGCCGCCGACCCCCCTGCGACCCCGCACACCGGCGGTCTCCTCACCCTGATCGGCGGGACGCCCGGCCTCCTCACGGTCGCCGTCCTCGGCATCGCCCTGCTCCTCCTCCTGATCATCAAGGTCAGGCTCCAGCCCTTCGTGGCGCTGCTCGCGGTGTCCATCGCCGTCGGCCTCGGCGCCGGGCTCTCGGTCACCGAACTGTTCGGCACCGTCCAGAAGTCCGCGATCCCGTCGGTGATCGAAACCGGCATGGGCGGCATCCTCGGCCACGTCGCGATCATCATCGGCCTCGGCACGATGCTCGGCGCGATACTCGAAGTCAGCGGTGGCGCCCAGGTCCTGGCCTCCCGCCTGCTGAACCTCTTCGGTGAGAAGCGCGCCCCGCTCGCGATGGGTCTGACCGGCCTGATCTTCGGCATCCCGGTCTTCTTCGACGTCGGCATCTTCGTCCTCGCGCCGATCGTCTACGCGGCGGCCAAGCGCAGCGGCAAGTCCGTACTGCTGTACGCGATGCCGCTGCTCGCCGGCCTCTCCATGACGCACGCGTTCCTGCCCCCGCACCCGGGCCCGGTCGCCGCGGCGGGACTCTTCAAGGTCTCCCTCGGCTGGGTCATCGTGATGGGCCTCGCCGTCGGCATCCCGGCCGTGCTCGCCGCCTGGGTGTACGCGGCCTGGATCGGCAAGCGCATCTTCGTACCCGTACCGCAGGACATGGTGGAGGCGGCCGAGGAGGCCAAGGCCGCGGTCGTGGCCGAGCAGCAGGCGGCCGGCGTCGAGCCCCGCGAGGACCCGGTGCCGCTCGGTACCGTCCTCGCCATCATCGGCACGCCGCTCATCTTGATCCTCTGCGCCACCTTCTCCTCCATCGCACTGGACGAGTCCACCCTCCGCTCGGTGATCGAGTTCTTCGGCAACCCCTTCGTCGCCCTGACGATCGCGCTGCTCCTGGCGTACTACCTGCTCGGCATCCGCCGCGGCTGGTCGCGCAAGTCCCTCGAAGCGGTATCGACGTCCTCGCTCAAGCCGGTCGGCAACATCCTGCTGGTGGTCGGCGCGGGCGGCATCTTCGGCGCGGTACTCAAGGGCAGCGGCATCGCGGACGCCCTCGCGGACGCCTTCAACAACGTCGGCCTGCCGGTCATCCTGCTCGCCTGGCTGATCTCGGTGGTCCTGCGCGTGGCGCAGGGCTCGGCGACGGTCGCGATCGTCACCACCGCGGGCATCGTCCTGCCGCTGGTCGACGGCCAGGACATGTCGCAGGCGCACCTCGCGCTGATCATCATGGCGATCTCGGCGGGCTCGATCTTCGCCTCGCACGTCAACGACGGCGGCTTCTGGATGGTCGCCAAGTACTTCGGCATCTCGGAACGCGACACGCTGAAGTCCTGGACGGTCCTGGAGACGGTCCTCTCGGTGGCCGGCTTCGCGGTGGCGGCACTGCTGAGCCTGGTCGTCTAGGGACAAGCCCGGTTCGTCACGGGGCCGCCCCCCAGGCGCCCCGTGACAAACCCCGCCGCGCCCCCCGCGTCCTCCCGCCCCTCCCCGGCCCGTAACGCTGCGATCCGGAGACGATCCTGCCCGCCCCCTTGCGCCGCCCGCACCGCCCCCGCTTTGGTGATCCGGATCATCAGGGGGACGAGCAGGAAGCAGGGAAGCACCATGTCGGACAGCGCGCAGGGCAGCAACGGCAGTGGCGGGGTGACCCCGGAGTTGTCGGAAACCGGTATGCGCAAGGCCAGTTGGAAGTACGTCGGCCCGGGAATCGTGGTGGCGGCCACCGGCGTGGGCGCCGGTGACCTGGTCGCGACGCTGATCGCGGGAAGTCAGTTCGGCTACACCCTCCTCTGGGCGGCGGTCATCGGCTGCCTCGTCAAGATCTCGCTCGCCGAGGCGACCGGCCGCTGGCACCTGGCCACCGGAAAGACCCTCTTCGAGGGCTGGCGCAGCCTCGGCCAGTGGACGACGCTCTACTTCGCGGTCTACGTGGTCGTCTGGGGCTTCGTGTACGGCGCGACCGCCATGTCCTCCTCGGCGCTGCCGATCGTCGCGCTCTTCCCGGACGGCCCGAGCATCAAGTTCTGGGCGATCCTCTGCGGCCTGCTCGGCCTCGCCTTCGTCTGGTTCAACCGGTACGCCGTGTTCGAGAAGTTCATGACGGTGGTCATCGGCCTGAAGTTCCTGGTCGTCGTGTACGTCGCGATCCGGGTGGCCCCCGACCTCGGCAACGCCGTCAAGGGCCTGGTCCCGACCCTCCCGGACGGCTCGCTGTTCTACACGCTCGGCCTGGTCGGCGGCGTCGGCGGCACCATCACCATGGCCGCGTACGGCTACTGGGTGAACTCCAAGGGTTGGACGAACGCCAGCTGGATGAAGGTGATGCGGCTCGACAACCGCGTCGCGTACATCACCACCGGCGTCTTCGTCGTCGCGATGCTGATCATCGGTGCGGAGCTGCTGCACTCGTCGGGCATCGCGCTCGGCAAGGGCGACAAGGGCCTGATCGACCTGGGCGGTGTGCTGGAGGACAAGTTCGGCGTCGTCACCGCGAAGCTGTTCCTGATCGGCTTCTTCGCCACCTCGTTCGGCGCGCTGGTCGGTGTGTGGCACGGGGTGAGCCTGATGTTCGCGGACTTCGTGGAGCGCTTCCAGCGCGAGCGCAGGACGGGGCAGCCGGTGGTCGGGATGGTCGAGGAGGTCGCGGCGGGCAAGCGGGAGAAGTCGCTGCCGTTCCGCGCGTACCTGCTCTGGCTGACGTTCCCGCCGATGGCGCTGCTCTGGCTGGACCAGCCGTTCGGCCTGGTCGTGGTCTACGGGGTGCTGGGCGCGTTCTTCATGCCGTTCCTGGCCCTGACCCTGGTGTGGCTGCTCAACTCCTCGCGCACCCCGGCCGAATGGCGCAACGGCTGGCTGAGCAACCTGATGCTGGCACTGGGCGGACTGCTGTTCGTGGTGCTGTGCGTGAAGCAGGTCGTCGAGCTGTTCTAGTGGTACGAGGCGGGGGCCGGGGTCGGGGTCTGGGCCGGGGCCGGGCCCGGAGCCGGGGGGGGGGGGGGCCCCCGGCCGCCCCCCCCCCCCCCCGCCCCCCCCCCCCCCCCCCCCCCCCCCCCCCCCCCCCCCCCCCCCCCC
>NZ_JBIVVC010000002.1:0-516428 GCF_044757485.1 Streptomyces sp. NPDC091272 | reverse complement strand
GGGGGGGGGGTTTTGGGGGGTGGGGGGGGGGGGGGGGGGGGGGGGTGGGGGGGGGGGGGGGGCGGGGCGGGGGGGGGGGCCCCCCCGGGGCGGCCCCCCCCCCCGGCCCCGTTCCCCCCGGCCCCGATCCCCCCCCCGGGTCGCGCCCCTACGGCTACCGCATCGCCCGCACATGCCCCCCGACCGACTTCGACCACTCGTGGCCGTCTGTCGCGTCCCAGTTGGTGGACCAGGCCATGGCGCCGCGCAGTCCCGGATACGTCTTCGCGGGCTTGAACTTCCCGCAGCCGGTGCCCTTGGACAGGCAGTCCAGGGCGTTGTTGACGACGGCGGGCTTGACGTAACCGGCCTTCTCGTTGCGCTTGTTGGTGGGCAGGCCGAGGCCCACCTGGGACGGGTCGAGGCCGCTCTCCAGCTGGATGCACGCGAGTGCGGTGATGAAGTCGACGCTGCCCTGCTGGTACGTCTCGCCGTCGCAGCCCTTCATGGAACCCGAGTTGTAGTACTGGGTGTTGACGACGGTCAGGAACTCCTTGGTGTTGAGCGCGGTCTTGAAGTAGTCGCTGTCCGGCGACTGCATGTCCACCGTCTGCGGGGCCATGGTGACGACGAGCTTCGCACCGGCCTTCTGGTGCAGGGCCTTGAGCGAACGGGTCATGTACTCGGCGCTGAGACCGTTCTCCAGGTCGATGTCGACACCGTCGAACCCGTACTCCTTCATCAGCGCGAGCACGGAGTCGGTGAACCGCTTCGAGGTCTCGCCGTCGTCGACCTCCACCTTGCCGTCCTCCCCGCCGACCGAGATGATCACGGACTTTCCGGCCTTCTGCTTGGCCTTGATGTCGGCCTTGAACTCCTCGACGGTGTACCCGCCGAGCGCCTTGGAGTTCAGCGTGAACCCGACCTGTCCGCGCTCGCCCGCCAGGTCGGCGAAGGAGACGGCGATGATGTCGTACGCGTCGGAGACATCGCGGAGCTTCTCGACCGCGGCGCCGTTGGTGAAGTTCTGCCAGTAACCGGTCAGGGCGTGCGCGGGCACCTGGGGCGCGCCGACCGCCTTGCGGGCCGGGGTGGCCGCCCCGGTGGCGTTGCCGCCCGTGCCCGACCCGCCGTCGTCGGGGGACGAGCACGCACCGAGCGCCCCGGTGATCAGGACGGCGGCCGCCGTGCCGCGCGCGAACCGGCTGCGGTTACGGGAAGTGCTGAGCACGTGCTGTCTCCAGTCGGGGGTTGCGTTACGAGAGGTACGTAGCCAGTGGATCACGAACGTCCATTGTCGACCGCTTTTGGCCCCGGTCGCCGAAGAATGGCCCGAAACCCTCTCCCGCAGGGGCCAAGCGGAACGGATGATCACAAGCGGTAGTGCCGCAGTGACATGCGGTCGCCGTGATCCACGCCGGACAAACGGAGCGAATACCTCGCTTTCGGAAGATCAACTGCCCTGCGAGCCGGGTGAGTTGAGGGGCGTACGGGATCCAGGGAAGCTGTTCTCTACCACGAATGACGTGGCTAAAGTGCTGATGCACCACGTGAGAGCGGGGAACGGGCGGGCGACGGGGAGCGGGGACAGACACGTGCCGACAGCGATAGCCGTGACCAGCGCGGACCTGGTGCTGCCGCCGACCGACCACCAGACACCGACCGCGATCCTCCTCCAGGGCCCCGGTGCCCAGTCGCTGGACGCGGCGCTGGCCGAAATGAACGTCACCCTGGAGCGGCACGGCTATGTGGTCGCCCTTTACCCGGCCTCCCTGCCGGCCGCCCACGAACGCAGACTGCACACGGTCCGCTCGGTGCTGGAGACCGACCGCATCGCCCTGCTCAAGCTGGACCTGCCGCCGCTGGGCATCGCCGTACTCGCCCGCCAGCTGCGCCAGCTCTCGGTCTGCGACTTCAGCGCGGGCGTGATCGCCTCCGCGGCCCGGCTGCTCTCGCACTACGTGTACGCGGGCGCGCTGCTCAGCTCCGTCACCAAGCTGGACCGCGTCCCTGTCACCCTGAAGTCGCACGCGAAGTCGTGGATGCCGGGCGCGCAGTTCGCGGTGGCGGCCAACCCGGAACCGCAGCTGATCAAGGTCGGCGGCGAGGAGTCCCTGACCGGCCCCGAGTTCTCCACCCGGCTCGCCGTGGCCCAGGGCCAGCTGACCTCGCCGTGGGTGACCGAGACCCTCGCCGCCGGCTGGCAGGTCCAGGGCGTCGAGGAGACCGGGCTGCCGGCCGGGTCGCCCGCCTGGTGGGGGACGTCCAAGCTGATCGAGTTCGCGGCCTTCCTGCCGGACATCTCGGTCCTCTACCAACTGGTCTCCTCGGTGCGCCGCGAGCAGTGCCACTGGTGCGGAATCCAGCTGATAGGAGACCGCTGCGGCTTCTGCTCCGCCCCGGTGGCCCCGGCCGAGAACGCGCCGCGCGCCGCCGGCGCCCTGAACCGCGGGTCGACATAGCCCCGGGCCGGCCGCGTACGCCCCCCGACGTCCCGCCGCCCGCGCACCACCGCGCTCACCGTCCGTCGACCCACCCCCGGGTCCCACGTTCCTGATCGAGGTAGCCCGCCCCATGAACTCACGTCAGCGCCGCGGCATCGTTCTGCTGCTCCTGTCGGTCCTGTGCGCCATCGGCGCGTTCGTCGGCGTGCTCTCGGTGATCCGCGACGTGAACTCGAAGGTCGGCCCCGAGGTGACGGCGTACCGGCTGAAGGGCGACGTGGCCCCGTACAAGGCCCTGAACGACGCCCAGTTCGAAAAGATCCAGGTCCCGAAGCGATGGCTGTCCGAGAACGCGGTCACCGACATCTCGGAGATCAGGGGGAAGATCGCGGTCACGCAGCTCAGGGGCGGCTCGCTGCTCCAGACGGACATGATCGTAAAGAAGCCCGAACTGAGCGCCGGGGAGCAGGAGATCGCCATCATGATCGACGCTGCGACAGGTGTGGCGGGCAAGATCAACCCCGGGACCCGGGTCAACATCTACGCGACCTTCGAGGGCAAGGAGAAGACCGAGGCGGACCAGTCGCGGGTGATCGTCGCGGGTGCGCGGGTGCTCGACGTCGGCAAGATCACCGCTCTCGACCCCTCGAAGGAGGACCGCAACCGCGCCAACACGGACGCGGTTCCGATCACCTTCGCCCTCAGCACCCTCGACGCCCAGCGCGTCGCCTACGCCGAGTCGTTCGCCAAGCACGTCCGGCTGGCCCGGGTCGCCGACGGCAGCGACCCGAACGTCACTCCGCGGGACCGTACGTACACGCTCAACGGGGACAAGTAGTGATCCGCAGCCACGCAGCCACCCGGGGCCGACTCCCCGGGGACCAATCAGTGAGGACGGCAGCCGCATGACGACGCGTATCCTCCCGGCGGTGGGCGACCCGGACGCCGCCCGAGCCGTCATCACCCTGCTCAGCCAGCTCCCGGACGCGGAACCCGCCTCACCCGCGCCCGACTCGACCTCGCTGCTCGACACGCTGTCCCGGCTGGCGGGGGAGTCGCTGGACGAGCTCCCCGAGGTGGTGCTGGTCCACGAGCGCATCGGCCCGGTGCCCGCGCTGGAACTGATCCGCGAGGTGGCATTGCGCTTCCCCGCGGTCGGAGTCGTACTGATCTCGGCGGACACGAGCCCGCAGGTGTTCACGGCGGCGATGGACTCAGGTGCGCGGGGCATGATCGGGTTGCCGTTGGGTTATGAGGAGCTGGCGGCGCGGGTGCACAACGCCGCTTCCTGGTCCGTGGGCGTACGACGCCATCTGGGCGCCGGCCCGGACGTCTTCTCAGGTCCGGGCGGCACCGTCGTGACCGTGACCGGCGCGAAGGGCGGCATGGGGGCGACCCTGACCTCTGTCCAACTCGCCCTGGCGGCGCGGGCGTCCGGAAGGTCGGTCGCCCTGGTCGACCTCGACCTCCAGTCCGGGGACGTCGCCTCCTACCTCGACGTGCAGTTCCGGCGTTCGATCGTCGACCTCGCCGGAATCTCCGACATCTCGCCCCGCGTCCTCCAGGACGCCCTCTACACCCACGCCACCGGCATCGCCCTGCTCCTGGCCCCCGCCGAGGGCGAACGCGGCGAGGAAGTCAGCGACCGGGTGGCCCGCCAGGTCGTCAGCGCGCTGCGCAGCCGGTACGAGGTGGTGGTCGTCGACTGCGGAACCCAGATGAACAGCGCCAACGCGGCAGCCGTCGAGATGGCCGACCAGGCCCTCCTGGTCGTCACCCCCGACGTGGTCGCCGTACGCGCCGCGAAGCGCATGGTGCGGCTCTGGGAGCGGCTCCAGATCCGCAAGGCCGAGGAAACGACGACCGTCGTCAACCGCCACACCCGCAACGCCGAGATCCAGCCGTCCCTGGTCGAGCGGATCACCGGCACCAAGGTCGCCCGCAGCTCCGTCCCCTCCCACTACAAGGAGCTCCAGTCCGCGGCCGACGCGGGCCGCCTCCAGGATCTGGACAGCCGCAGCACGGTCAAGCAGGCTCTGTGGGCACTGGCGGGTGAGCTCGGCCTGGTGAAGTCGGCGGAGACGGGCAAGGGCGGACACGGCGGCCGGATGCGCAGCGACCGCGGCTCGGTCGGGCTACGGGGCCTCAGAGCCCGTACGAAGAGCGACAAGGGCGCGCTCACCGTCGAACTCGCCGGCATGGCACCGCTGATCCTGTTCGTGCTGGTGCTCCTCTGGCAGTGCGTGCTGTGGGGCTTCACCTTCACGCAGGCGGGCAACGCGGCGGACGAGGGCGCACGGGCGGCGGCCGCCGCGTACGCCTCGGGCGGTGACGGGCAGGCGGCGTGCCAACAGGCGGCCCTGCGGAACGTGGCCACGAGCTGGCGGGCGGGCGCAGACGTGGGATGCCAACCCGCCCCCGCCGGCGGGGTCGTGACATCGACCGTGAAGCTCAGGACCCCGATGCTCTTCCCCGGGGCGGTCAACCTCCCGTGGGACGTCACCGGCAACGGCGGCGCGGCCAGCGAGGAGGCCCCGCAATGAGCATGCCGTCCGTGCGCACGACGACGCGCCGGCCGCGGCTGCGGGACGCCCTGCGTACCCGGAGCCGCCGGGACCGAGGTTCGTCGATCCTGGAGTTCACCGGTTTCCTGCCGATCCTGCTGATCGTGGCCGTCGCAGTCATCCAGCTGGGACTCATCGGCTACGCGGGCTCGCAGGCGGGCACGGCGGCGAGAGCGGCCGCGCGGGCCGCGTCCCTGGAACCGGGCACCGGGGAGGCCGCAGGCATGGCCTCGATCAGCGGCTGGATGCGGGGACGCGCCACCATCTCCGCCCCCGACGGCGACTCCGTCGTCGGCACGGCCACCATCCAGGTCCCCTCCGTCTTCCCCGGGGTCAACCTCTTCGGCCCGGTGACCCGCACCGTCACGATGCCCAGCGACGACCGTACCTAGCAGCAGTCCGAGCCAGGGCCCCGAGCCCGTCAGCACGCACCCGCACACGTACCAGAAACGGACCCACATGAGCCTGCGGCAACGAATCGCCGCCCCCGAGGAGCACGGCGGGGGGCGGGAGGACGGCCACCTGGTCGCCACCTACCGGGCGAAACTGCTCGAAGAGATCGACCTCGCCGAGATGTCCTCCCTCGCGGCGGCCGAGCGCCGGGCCCGCCTGGAGCGCGTGCTCGGCCACATCATCAGCCGTGAAGGCCCGGTCCTCTCCACCTCCGAGCGCTCCCAGCTGATCCGCCGGGTCGTCGACGAGGCCCTCGGCCTGGGTGTCCTCGAACCGCTCCTCGAAGACGCCTCCATCACCGAGATCATGGTGAACGGCCCCGACTCGATCTTCGTCGAGCGCGCCGGGCGGGTGGAACAGCTGCCCATGCGGTTCGCCTCCAACGAGCAGCTCATGCAGACCATCGAGCGCATCGTCTCCACCGTCAACCGCCGGGTGGACGAGTCGAATCCGATGGTCGACGCCCGCCTGCCCTCCGGCGAGCGCGTCAACGTCATCATCCCGCCGCTCTCCCTCACCGGCCCCACACTCACCATCCGGCGCTTCCCGAAGGCTTACCGGCTGGACGAGCTGATCGCGCTCGGCACCCTGGACCACCAGATGCTGATGCTGCTGTCCGCGTTCGTCCGGGCCCGCTTCAACCTGATCGTCTCCGGCGGTACGGGTTCGGGGAAGACCACGCTCCTGAACTCCCTCTCCGGTCTCATCCCGGAGCGGGAGCGCATCATCACCATCGAGGACGCCGCCGAGCTCCAGCTCCAGCAGGCCCACGTGATCCGTCTCGAAACCAGGCCGGCCAACGTGGAGGGCAAGGGCCAGATCACCATCCGCGACCTGGTCCGCAACTCACTGCGTATGCGCCCCGACCGCATCATCGTCGGTGAGGTCCGAGGCGGCGAGACGCTCGACATGCTCCAGGCCATGTCCACGGGCCACGACGGTTCGCTCGCCACCGTCCACTCCAACAGCGCCGAGGACGCGCTGATGCGTCTGCAGACACTCGGTTCGATGTCGGAGGTCGAGATTCCCTTCGAGGCGCTCAAGGACCAGATCAACAGCGCCGTCGACGTCATCGTGCAACTCGCCCGGCTGCCCGACGGCTCGCGCAAGATCAGCGAGATGGCCATCCTCGTCTCGCACGGCCGCGAGCAGTTCCAGATAGCGACCGTCTCCCGCTTCCTCGCCCAGCCCATGAGCGCGGACCGCCTCGTCCACGGGTACTTCGAGCACCTGCCGCTGCCGCGCCGCGTGGCGGAACGGCTGTACCTCGTGGGCGAGACCGTCCCGCCCGCGTTCGGCGTGGTCAACGACCAGGATTCCCTCTATCTGCGAGAGGCCCGGTAGGTACGGTCATGGACAACCCCGCAACGCTGGCGACGGGCGCGACACTGCTCTGCTGCCTCCTGGCGATACTCGGCATCCACACCTACACCTCCGGCCGTGCCCAGCGTGCCGCCCTGGAGGACCGCCTCGTCCTCACCACGGGCCACTCCTCGGGGCGCCGCCGCAACTTCGCGGCCGTCGACCGCAGACTCCGCAAGACCGCGCTCGGCAGGAGACTTCAGCTCCGCCTCGCCGCGACCGGCCTCGACCTGACCCCGGGCGAGTTCTTCGTGTACGTACTGGGAGGCGTCGCCGCGCTGTGGCTGATCGCCTCCTCGGTCCTCGCCCCGTTCTTCGGCCCCGTGGCAGGGCTGGTGGCGATCTGGGCGGCCAACACCTTCCTCAACTGGCAGCGGCAGAAGCGCATCGAGGCGTTCATCAACCAGCTCCCCGACCTCTCCCGCATCCTCGCCAACGCGACCGCGGCAGGTCTCGCGCTGCGGACCGCCCTGGGCATGGCGGCGGAGGAGCTGGAGGCCCCGGCGGGCGAGGAACTGGCGACGGTCGCCAGCCAGTTGGCGGTCGGCCGGTCCATCGACGACGCCCTGGGTGAACTCGCCGAACGTCTGCCGTCCCGCGAACTCGTCGTACTCGTCACGACGCTGGTGCTCTCCAACCGCGCGGGCGGCACCGTCGTCGGATCGCTGCGCAACCTCACCGAGACCCTGGAGGAGCGCAAGGAGACCAGGCGCGAGGTCCGCACGATGCTCTCGGAGGTCAACGCCACCGCGTACACGATTCCGCTGCTCGGACTCGGCGCGATGATCATGCTGAACAGCATGACGCCAGGCTCCCTCGCCAAGATGACCGGCAACCCGATCGGCCAGGCCGTCGTCATCGTCGCCATCGCCCTCTACGCACTCGGATTCATCGTGATGCGCCGTCTCGGCAAGATCGAAGTCTGAGGGGCTGGACGGACATGATCGGACTGCTGCTCGCGCTGGCCCTGGCCCTGAGCGTCACCGGCGTCATCCAAGGGATCCGGATGTACCGGGCCGAGGCCAAGGTGCCCGGCGACCTCGCCGTCGCCCTGGAGGTCGGCGCGTCCCGCGTGTCCGCCAAGGACTCACTGATCGACCGCTTCGGCATCCGCTTCGCGCCCTCGGTGCTCAGGGCGATGGGCCCCGCCATGGTGGACAAGAAGCGTCGCAAGATCGACATGGCGGGCAACCCCGGTGGACTCACCGTCGACCGCTACGCGGCCCGCCGTGCCTCGTACGGCATCTTCGGCGTCGTCACCGGATTCCTGCTGCTCATCAACGGGATGACGCTCTTCGCGGTCTTCGCCCTGGCCTACGGCTGGTTCGCCGCGGACGCACTGATCTGGCAGGCGGTCCGTGCCCGCAAGGACGTCATCGAACGCACCATCCCCGACTTCCTCGACGTCCTCGCGGTCGTCGTGAGCGCGGGACTCGGCTTCCGCCAGGCCCTGGACCGGGTGGCCGAGAAGTACGAAGGGCCCTGGGCCGACGAACTGCGCATCACCCTGCGCCAGATGGACATGGGCGTCAGCCGCCGCCAGGCCTTCGAGGAACTGCGCAGGCGCAACGAGTCGGAGCAGGTCTCCCAGTTCGTCACCGCTCTCCAGCAGGGTGAGGAGCTGGGTTCGCCCATCGCCGAGACCCTCATCCAGATCGCCAACGACATGCGCCGCACCGACGCACAGAACTCACGGCGCCGCGCGGCCAAGGCCATCCCCAAGACGACGGTCGTCACCCTCACCTTCATGATCCCGGCGACCCTGATCCTCATCGTCGCGAACATGTTCCTCGGGTCCGACGCCGACTTCGGTTCCCTCTTCAGCGGATGACGGCGATGTCCCCACCGAGCCTCCGTAGCGGCCTCCGCAGCAGGGCCGGAGTGTTACTGGGCGGCGTCCACAGCCAGGAGCCCACCCCGGCCTCCGCCCTGGCCGAGGACGCCCCCGCCCCGAGCATCCGCATCCAGACCAACGCGCTCCAGGCCCTCTGCCGCCAGGTCTTCGGCTTCCGGCTCACGATGATCGCGCTGGGTGCCCCCTTCGCCCTGGGACGCGCCGACGGGCACTTCGGTGTGGCCCTCGTCGGGGCGGCGGTGGTGGTCAGTTTCGTCGGCTCCTACGCCATGCTGCGCGACTGGGAGACCTTCGCCCCGCTCCTCATCAAGTACCGCTCGCTGATGGCCGCCGACCTCGCCTTCGGCTCCGTACTCCTGCTGACGGCCTCGCCCGACTCCGCGCTCGGCTACGCAACGGTCTGCACCCCGCTCCTGGCCGGACTGCTGTACGGGTGGCGGGGCGCCGGCGTCTTCGCCGTCGTACAGATCCTTCTGCTCGGGGCGGCGTACGTGGCGTGGGAGAGCAGGATGGCGGGGCCCGCCAGCACCCTGCTGATAAGCGCCTTCTGTGTGGCGGCCGGAGTCGTCGGAGTGACCCTGCGCAACCTCATGTTCCGCTTCGGCGAGGCGACCCAGGCCCTCTCGGAGGCGAAGGCGCGGCTCGCCGTCACGGACGCGGTGGAGGAGGAACGGGCCCGTCTCGCCCGCGAGATGCACGACTCGGTGGCCAAGACCCTGCACGGCGTCGCCCTGGCCGCCGAGAGCCTCGCCACCTCGGCCGACCGCATGGACCCGATGACGGTGAAGCACCAGGCGGGCATGGTGGCGCGCTCGGCCCGCCGAGCGGCGGCGGAGTCCCGCGAGATCCTCTCCGACCTGCGCCGCCGCGCGGACTACGAGGAGCGGGGTGTGGACGTGGCGGACGAGCTGGCCTCCCGGGTGAAGGACTTCACCGCGAGGACCGGCGTCCCCGCGCGGCTGGTCCCGTTGGGCACCGCCGCCACCCCTCCGGTCCCGCACGCCGTGGCCCGCCAGCTCGTCACGGTCGCCACCGAGGCGATGGAGAACAGCCACCGCCACGCCCGCCCGGAGCACGTCACCGTCGAGCTCGGCACCGTCGACGGCACGCTCCGCATCAGCGTCGTCGACGACGGTAGGGGCCTGCCGCCCGGACTCCAGCTGGACGAGCTGCGCAGGGCCGGCCACTTCGGCCTGGTCGGGATGGTGGAGCGGGCCGCGGGCATCGGCGCCCGCATCCGCATCGGCCGGGGCAGCGGTGAACGTGGCACGGAGGTACGCCTGGAGCTCCCGGTCTCGGCGTTCTCGGCCCTCAGCACCCCCACCGCGCCACCGGAACCCATGCCCTCGCATGCGGATCACGCCCCTGATCTCTCTCACCCTGGCCAAGCCCCCGACCCCTCGCACCCGGACTAGTCCTGTCGCACGTCGCCCCCGCCCCCAACCCCCGAGAGGAGGCCGCACCATGTCGGAAGCACGCCACGAACGCACCTCGTCCCACCCAGGCCCCCAGGCCGCGTCGACGCACATGTCCCAGCACACGTCCTCGCACACGGTCGAACCGCGCTCGGAACACACTCCCCACGGGACCGCCGTCCCTGCCCTTCCGCCGGAGGCGGCGTTCCAGACCCCTTTCCCACCCGACCCCACGGACCCCTTCACTCCGCGGCCCGCCCTGCGGGTGGTGATCGTCGACGACAACCCGGTCGTACGGGCAGGCCTGACCGCCCTCCTGGACTCCCGCGCCGACGTCGACGTGGTCGCCGAGGCCACCGACGGCCGCCAGGCACTCGCCGCGGCTCAGCACTTCCGCCCGGACGTGGTCCTGCTCGACGTGCGGATGCCGGGCGTGGACGGCCTGTCCGCGCTGCCGCACCTGGTCAAGGTGGCACCGGTGATGATGCTGACGTACAGCCGGGAGAACGAGATCGTGCAGGAGGCCCTGCGACTCGGAGCGGGCGGCTATGTCGTGCACGGCGAGTTCACTGCCGAGCAACTGGTGGGCGCGGTACGGGACATCAAGGAGGGAAGGGCCCACTTCACGGCGTCGGCACAGAACGCCTTGCTGGCTCATATGCGGGCCGACACCGGAGCGGCGTCACTGCCGGAAGGGCTGGGGTCGATGAACACGACGGGCGTCCCGCCGACAGGCCGTAGTGCGACTGCACATACACGGCAGGGTGGCAACTCGGGTCCAGATGTCTCAAGTTCCTCACATCGTGGGCAGACTCCTTCGCACCTGCAACCAAGCATGCCACAGTACCCGTTGGAGCACGAGCGGCAGGCGTACGGGCTGAGTGCGAGGGAGGTGGAGGTCATGGATCTCATAGCGGCAGGCATGAGCAACCAGCAAATCGCCGCCACCTGCTTCATCAGCGAGAAGACGGTCAAGAACCACATCAACCGCATCTTCGCGAAACTGCACAGCACGGCGCGGAGCGAAGCGATCGCCAGGTGGGTGGGCACGGCGAGGAGTGGTCGACGGGGCTTCGGGGGAGGGGGGACCGGCCGTGACTGAACCTGGACTTTGGGCCCGGAGATGGGCCCACGGACCCTCCGTGGAGCGACTGCGCCGGGAGTACGTTGCCGGCAGATCGAGCGACCGCACGGACCAAGAAACGCACGCCGAACTCGGAGGCCGTCCCCATGGCGCAGGACATCACGAACAAGGCAGCAGCGAAGGCAGTGGTCGCGGTCGGACAGTGGCGCGACACGGTTGTCGACCGGATGCACAAGAAGGCGGACCGGGGCGCGAGCATCGTGGAGTACGCGGGGCTGGTGGTGATCATCGCGTTGATTGTGGTGGCGGTGCGGGGGACGAATCTGGGTGCAACGATTTCAGCCGCTCTCACGGCGGCTGTTGGGCGTATCACCGCTGGCTGAGGCGCGTCCACCAGAGCGGTGACCGAGGGCAGACCCTTCCCATGTACGTGGTGGTGGTGGGGGGTCTGCTCTTTCTTGCGTTCGTGTACTTCGCCTTCGCCCAAGCCGCGGTGGCACGGAACGGTGGCCAGTCCGCTGCCGACGCGGCGGCGTTGGCTGCCGCTCAGGATGTACGGGACGAGCTGACCCAGGGGTTCTTCGACGACATTGCCAACCCCGAAACCCTGGCGGATTGGCTGGATGCGAAGGGCTTCGAGGGAAGCGGGGAAGGTGCGGCCGCACAATTGGCTGCGTCGAACAGATCGGACCTATCCGGAATTCAGTTTGCCTGGGTGCAGGGTGACCCTGCCTTCACGGCGAATATCGAGACGCAGTACACGGTTGGAAAGTCACTCCTCCCCGGTACGGAGGGAACCCATGCACGTGCACATGCGACAGCAGTCATCGAACCCCTCTGTGCGATTGCTCCTGATGCGGACCTGGCGAAGCTGGTCGTCATTGACTGCAGGGGTAGCGGCGTCTGGGAATTAGATCCGAAGGACATCGCTGACGTAGACCCAGGAGCCTTGCCCAAAGCGAAAGATCTCTTCTCGGTGCACCTCGCCGAGGGCCAGTGAATGTCTAGAAGAAGGAAGAGTTCCCGATGACCATGTGGCGCACCACGAAGGCCCGAACGGCACTGACCGCTTTGGCGATCACGACTGGCTTGGCCCTCACGGTGGCCGGTTGTGGAGGTGATGGTGGGGGCGGGGATGCAAACCCTCCTGCGAACTCGCAGCCACCGGCCAAGGGTGACGGGAAGGAGCCCAATTCACAGGCTCCTACGACCCCGGCGGCGGAGGATACGGTCCTGGCTGAAGTCAGGGGCGCGAACAGCATCACTCTCACTGTTAACTCAGCTATCCGTGACCAGGGTGGATTCCTCACCCTGGGGGGAAAGGTGAGAAACGGGGGAAGTGCGCATTGGGCTGCTCCTAACTGGCAGGGTACCGAAACGGAGCTTGCCTCTAATGGGCCTTCCGTGGCGGGGGCTTCATTGACGGACAAGCAGGGAAAAAAGAAGTACCTAGTCCTCCGCGACACTGATGGCCGGTGCTTGTGCACCAGTTTTGGTGTCGGTGTGGCGGCCAATCAGGAGAGTGCATGGTTCGCCCAGTTCCCCGCTCCACCAGCGAGCACGAAGAGCGTGGACTTCCAGGTTGGTGACATGCCACCGGCCACCATCGAGATCTCGGACGGGGAGTAGCCGTGTCCTTCGCCAATTCTCGAAGTCGACCAAGGGTGCGGGGTACGGCCTCGTGCGCCGTTGCCTCAATGATCGTGGCACTGGGGGGCACGAGCGCAGCCGCTGATCCGGGTCCGAACCCCAGCGTCCCCCCTGGCAGTGTTACCTCGGTTGAGGCTCCCGAAGTGGACGCCAACGCCCCCGGCCTGAAGCTCGCGGGCGGCGCAACTTTGGCCCCCGCTCGGGTCCTCGACATCAAGTCCGTCGTCGAAGACACGGGCGGCGAAGAACGTCGCGAAGACACCAACTCCGACGTCAAGTTCGCGCTGCAGGCCGAGGTCCTGTTTCCCAAGGACAGCGACAAGCTCAACGCCGCCGCCTCGTCCCGGATCAAGGCCATCGGGCAGGAGGCCATGACCAACAAGGCGACCAAGATCCGTGTTTTCGGGTTCACCGACAACCTCGGCTCGTACGAGCACGGTGCCAAGCTCTCCAAGAAGCGCGCCGACATGGTTCAGCTGGAGCTGACCAAGACCCTCGGGTCCAACGTCACCTTTGAAGTGCGCGGGTACAGCGAGGACTACCCCATTGCCGACAACGCCACCGAAGAGGGCCGCAAGAAGAACCGCCGCGTCGAGGTCACCTTCCCGCGCGGCGACGCCCCCAACGCGGGTACCAACCCGGGTTCAGGCGCCTGAGCCGCCCGCCCGTGTGCCCGTCACGAAGGACGCCTTCGTGACGGGCTCCGCCGTCAACGCGGCAGATTCACCCATGACTTGACCCCCCGATGTGGCGGCAACGCGTCGCACACGTCCCACTCGCCGCCCCAGTCCTCGACCGCCTCCGCCAGCAGCCACAGCGCCCTTCGTCGGCGTACGAAGCAGAGCGACGCGGCGTCCGGATCGGCATGGGGCGGGTGCTGGTCCCACACGATCAGCCGTAGGGCGTCGGCGCGGTGGCGCAGCGAGACGTACAGGTCGGCGTCGCAGGTCAGCCGGCTCGCCACGGCGATGAGCTCGGTCGCGGCGAGGGCCGTCACCGGGCCGTACCCGTCCAGGTGGTGGGCGTGCAGGGCCGCGCGGACCGCGGTCCGTACGATCCCGGCGCTGCGAGGTTCCCCCCGTACGGTCAGGCTGAGCGCGAGTCCGTCGGCTTCGTCGTACGTGGTTCTGGCTGGCACCGCCTCCGGGCGTGCGGTGGCCGGGCAGAGAATGGCGCTCGACGTCATGGCTGAACTCCCTTGTTCGTGCAGGCTGTTCGGCTGACACCTGGTACGCCGTTGAGCAGTGGCCTGTCTCCCTGGCACGAGACCGCCCCTCCCAGGGAAAGGAGACCGCGGGCAGGCTCGCGCGATGCACTTCCAACTCGACTGCGTAGTCGGTGCACTACTGACTGTAGGGTGATGCGGGATCAATTGACCACCCAATCCCGGATTTGTGTCACCCGATGGTGCACAACGCGACTGTGGGCACGGCAGACTGCCGGAAGAAGTCCGAGGAAGGGAGCAGGATGTCCGCGAGAACCTCACCGACCGAACGACAGAAGCGACTTGGCAGCGAAGTGCGCAAGATGCGGCTCGCAGCCAACGTGTCGGCGGAGACCGCAGCCGGCTTGCTGGGCGTCGACCGTTCCAAGGTCTCCAACATCGAGCAAGGGATCAGGGCGATCAGCGAGGAGCGGCTGCGCACGCTCGCCTGCAACTGTGACTGCGCCGACGCGGCATACCTCGAAGCGCTGGTGGACATGGCACGTCCGCGTGCCAAGAGTTGGTGGGACCGCTACCGGGGCTCGCTGCCTGCGGCCCTTCTGGACATCGCCGAGCTGGAAGCGCATGCGACGCGAATGCGTTCCGCGCACTCGGTGCACATCCCGGGCATCCTGCAGACCAGCGACCACGCCATGGCGGTGTTCCGGGTCGTCGTCCCGCAACTTCCCGCGCACGAGGTGGCGTTGCGGCTCGCTTACCGCGTGGAGCGGCAGCAGGTGCTGAACGGGAGTACCGCTACCGCGTACATCGGTGTCGTGCACGAAGCCGCTCTACGCATGCAGTTCGGCGGACGAAGGGTGGCCCGCGCACAGCTTGAGCATCTGCTCGTACTGTCGGAGCGGGACAACATCACGTTGCGCGTGATCCCCTTCGACGCCGGGGCGTTCCCCGGAGCCGGGCAGACGGTGAACTATGCGGAAGGTCCCGTGCCGCAGCTGGACACCGTGCAGATAGACAGCACACACGGACCCGAATTCCTCTATGGCGACGCGCAGCTCGCGAAGTACCGTGCCCATCTGGACTGGATGGAAGACCTCGCCCTGTCGCCGGAGAAGTCGCGGGGCTTCATCCACGCCGTCGCCCGTGAACTGTGAGGAGAGTGCCCGTGCCGGACATCGAGTGGGAAGAACCGTACTGCGGCGAAGGCGCGAGCTGCTTCCGCCTCGGCACCGACACCGCCGACAACGCCTACATCGCCGTCCTCGGCGCGGAGGACGCCCCCCTCACCGACACCCGGGAAGCCCTCCGCAACCTCATTCGCGACATCAAGGCCGGCAAGGCGGACCACCTGCTCTGAGGTGGCCCGCCCGCTCGTCATCCGCCCGTCAGCCCATGCTCTTCTGACCGTCCACGGTCTCGCGGATGATGTCCGCGTGGCCCGCGTGCTGGGCCGTCTCCGTGGCGACGTGCATCAGCACCTGGCGGGCCGACCAGTGCTTGCCCGGCTCGTTCCACGGGGCGGGCGGCAGCGCGTGCTCGGCGTTCAGGTCCGGGAGGCTGACGACGAGCTCGTCGGTCTGGGCGGCGACCTTCTCGTACTCGGCCAGTACGCCTTCCAGCGTCTCGTCGGGGAGCAGCAGGAACCCGTTGGCCCGCGCCGCCCAGTCCTCGTCCGTCATCTTGTTGAAGTCGCCCATCGCCGAGGGGCCTTCCAGGATGAACCGGCACCAGTTCCTCTCGACCTCGGTGACGTGCTTGATGAGGCCACCCAGACACAGTTCGCTGGCGGTGGGCCGCAACCGGGCCTGCTCGTCCGTGAGGTTCTGGGTGGTGAGCCGCAGGAAGTGCCGCTGCTTGGCGAGCACCTCCAGCAGGTCGGCGCGTTCGCGGCTGACGGCCGGGGTCGTCGTGGCGGCGGAGTGGAGGGGGGCCTGCTCGTTGTCGGTCATGGCGCCTGCCTTCTGTCGCTGTCGTCGTCCTGTTTCCCTCGGACAAGGAGCACAGTAGGGGGCGTATAGGTCAGTCCCCGTCCTAGATGAGCAAGCGGATGTGCAAATTCCCGTTGTTCGTCCGGCACTTGTGCGTCATAGTCGGTCCGGCGTCGACCGGGGAGGTCGACTCTGTTCCTTTATAGCCTGGAAATGGGACTTACCATGAAATTGAGAAACGCGCTCCGTGCCACCGCAGGGCTGACTGTCGCAATGGGCACAATGCTGGCTCTGGGGGCCTCTCCGGCATACGCGGCGGACCGGACGGTGAACTTGAACAATCGCGGTTACGTCAAGCACGTCGATGACGGTGACAAGTTCGTGGTCTGTGACACCAACGCCGACGGCCACGGCGTCCAGGCCACGTTGTACCGCTACTCCAGCGGTGGTGGCGTGGCGATCACCACGATCACCGACGGCGGCGACTCCACCTGCGACTATCAGACGTACAACATCAAGGGCCAGACCAAGTACTACCTGGAGATCTGCTGGAGCATTCCCGGCGGTGAGTGCGCGAAGTCCGGCCTCTTCAGCGAGAGCTGAGCCGGCTGGACTGAGCAGGCGAGAGCCAAGAGCGCGGACGGTAGCTGGAAATCATTGGTGAATTGCGGGGCCAGGTAATTCTTCCGGCCTCGCAATTCGTCCGCGCGGGGCGGCGGAGGGGCGTAACGACAACAGTCGCGGGGCCGAGGGAGCGGGCGGGTCGGGCAGACCGGTTAACTGATCGTTTCAGAATGAGGTTCGGAGCCGTCGCAAGCAGATGATGCTGCAAGCGAGTTGGAGGAGCCCCAGGTGCAGATCGGCGCGTATCTCGTAGCGGATTCGGAGCCGCTTGAACTGATGGAGCCAGGCAAAGGTTCGCTCGACGACCCAGCGGGTCTTGCCGAGGCCGGATCCGTGGGAGGCCCCGCGCCGGGCGATCTTTGGTGTGATTCCCCGCGCCTGGAGGAAGCGGCGATACTTGTCGAAGTCGTAGCCGCGGTCGGCGAACAGTCGGGTCGGTCGGTGGCGGGGCCGCCCGCGCACTCCACGGATGCGGGGAATCGCGTCCAGCAGGAGCATCAGCTGGGTGACGTCGTGCCGGTTTCCGCCGGTCAGCGAGACCGCCAAGGGGGTGCCGTGCCGGTCGGTGATTATGTGGTGCTTGCTGCCCGGACGCGCGCGGTCAACTGGCGAAGGCCCGGTGTGAGGCCCCCCTTTGAGGGCTCTGACATGTGAGCCGTCGACCGCTGCATCATCCATGTCCAGAAGACCCGACGTCCGCAGTTCCGCCAGGAGAATCGCGTGCAGGCGGGGCCACACACCGGCCTCGGTCCAGTCCCGCAACCGCCGCCAGGCCGTCACCCCGCTGCATCCGACCCGTTCCGCGGGGACATCCGCCCAGCTCACGCCCTTGCGCAGCACATAGACGATGCCACGCAGGGCCACCCGGTCATCCACCGGCAGGCGACCGGGATACCTCCGGCGCCGTGGCAGACGCGAAGGCAGTAGCGGGGCCACACGTTCCCACAGGTCATCAGGCACAAGATCATCCGACATCTGTGCAACTCTGCCCGCCACCGGGCCAACTGCCGAGCCGCACAAACGAACTCATTCCGAAACGACGCGGTACTGATCCACCAGTCGCCTTTCAGGCGGGCGGCCGGGTTGCTTCCGGGTGAGGTCCGGGGGCGGACCGGTAGGCTGGCGGTGCGGGCTGCTCGATGGGAGCGGGGCGTTCGGCAGCCGGGGAAGCGGTGACACGGTGGGGCAGGACGCACGTCTGGCCGCTGTACTGGCCGCTCTGGTCTCGCCGGGTTCTGGCGAGCTGGTGGGCGGGGACCCGCAGATGTGCGCGACGGTCCTGGGAGTGGACGGGGTTGCGGTCTCGGTCCTCACGGACACGGATGGGTTCGAGCGGGTGTGGTCGAGCCCGGGGACCAGTTCCCTGCTGGAGGATCTCCAGTTCACGGTCGGTGAGGGCCCGGGGGCGGACTCCGCCCGCTCCCGCTCTCTTGTGCTGGTCCCCGACCTTGCCATGGTGCCGGCCGGGCGGTGGCCGTTGCTGCTGCCGGCCGTGCAGGAGCTGGGAGTGCGGGCGGTGTTCTGCTTCCCGCTGCGGATCGGAGGGGCATCTCTCGGGGTGTTCACCGTGCAGCGTAGCTCTCGCGGCCCGCTGACGCTGGCGCAGATCGACAGTGCGCTGATTCTGGGAGCCACGCTCACCGCGGTGCTGCCCCGGAGAGCGGCCCCGGGCCATCCCTTCATGCAGCAGGAGGGCACCGGGGGCGGGCTGCACCGGGCGGCGATCCATCAGGCCACCGGCATGATCAGTGTGCAGGCGTCCCTCTCGCTGGACCAGGCACTGGCCCTGCTGCGCGCCCATGCCTACCGGCGGGAGAGGCCGCTGGAGGACGTGGCCGATGAAGTGGTGACACGGCGTTTGCATTTCCGGGACACTTACGAGGGGACGGCACTTCCGTCCCAGACAGAGGGATGACGGCGATGAGCAGCCAGCAACGCGTGATGGACATCCTGGTCGAAGCCGTGGACACCCTGACCCACGACTTCGACCTGATCGACTTCCTGCACCGGCTCAGCACCCGCTGCGTGGAGCTCCTCGACGTGGACGCCGCAGGGGTGCTTCTGGTCGATGAGTTCGGCCAGCTCCAGCTGATCGCCGCCTCCGACGAGCGCACCCGGCTCCTGGAACTCTTCGCGCTCCAGCACGAGCAGGGCCCCTGCGTCTCCTGCTACCGCACCGGGCAGGGCCAGCTGAACATCGACCTCACCTCGCCCGTTGCCACCGCTGGCTTCGGGCCCTTCGCGCAACGGGCCCGCGAGCGCGGCTTCGTCCGCACGCACGCCCTGCCCCTGCGGCTGCGCGAGGAGGTCATCGGTGCCCTCAACCTCTTCAGCACCCGCCCCGAACGCCTGAGCGCCCAGGACCTCACCGTCGGCCAGGCCCTCTCCGACGTGGCCACCATCGCCATCCTCCAGCAGCGCACCATCGCCCGCGGCGACATCGAACGCGCCCAGCTCCAATCCGCCCTGCACTCGCGCATCGTCATCGAGCAGGCCAAAGGCATCCTCTCCGAACGCCAGTCCATCGAGCTCGACGCCGCGTTCGACGCCCTGCGCAGCTACGCACGCCACCACCAACTCCGCATCACCGACCTCGCCTCCCAGATCATCGACAACGATCCGCCCCGGGACTTCCCCCTGCCGCCCCGCCCCTGATCCCACCCCCCAGCAGCACCCCGCCGTCGCCCCCCGGCACTCCGCCGGACCACGTGCCCTCTTGTGCCCTGCACACCCACCACCCCCGCCCGTACGACAGGTACCTGCTGGAGGGCGCGGGTACTGCGGCTTGTTCGCGCCTGTCCACCGTCGCGGGCACGGCTACACTCCGGACAAGGTGCATTCCGACCGCGCCCGGCTGGGGCGGCGGCGGTTGTGAGCACCTGCTGGCCCCCTGCCCCGGGGCCGGCCAACCGACCACTGTGAAAGGTCGGAGCCACCTCACCGAGAAGGCGGCTCCCGCCGCGTCCACGGCCGGTCCAGGCCCGGGGAATCCTCCCGCACACCCCGCGCCCCGGCAGAAGACGCCCACAGCGGGGGCGGCGGCGAACCCAAGCGGGGGCGCCGCCCCCGCAGTGGCAGAGTGCAGGCCAGACCCACTGCTACCGGAGTGACGGGAGTGACGTACGCGGTTCCAGCAGCGTGCATGAGCGTCATCGAATTCGAATCTCATTCTGAAATGATCAGTAAGGTCAGCGGGTTCGTTCGATGATTCCGGGGGGAATCCATGTTCCGTACCCTGCCGCGCCGTGCCGCGGTCCTCACCGCCGCGCTCGCCGCGCTCACCGTCTCGTGCGCGCCGAACACGCCGGAGCCGCATCGCCTGGTGGCGGGCGCCGCCTCCGGGCCCAGCGTGCCGGCGGGTGACGCGGTTCTCCCGGCCGAGACGCCCGACGCGGCACCGGCCGACGCGTCAGGGGCCGCAGGGAACTCCGACGCGGCCGGGACGTCCGGCGCGATGACGCCCGGCCCCGAACTGGTCCGCGACGCCTTCGCCGGGCTGCAGGCAACGCTCTACGACTCGTGCGGTGACCCCGGCAACTGCTCCTACTTCCTCAGCAGGGTCTACGAGGAACTGCACGGCCTGGACGAGGCCATGAAGGCCGACGCCAAGGGGCCGGGCCACTTCCCCGAGCCGATCGCCTGGATCAAGGAGCTCGACGCGAAGCTGGGCGGCGACCTCGGCTTCGACAACCTCAAGAAGCACCAGAAGCTGCTGACCGGCACCCGCGACAGGATCAACACGTGGATGCAGGGCCACCCCGACGACTACCGCTGAGCTGCTCACCGGCAGCGACAGCGGCGGTGTGCGTCGGCGCCGGAGGGGGGAGGCGGCCGTGCCCGGCCGCTACCCGGACGGCCGTTGGTGTTCCGTCAGGGCCTGGCCGATCTGGTGCGTGGTCTGGGCCGCCACGCGCGGGTGCGTCGCCGCGTAGGTCGTGTACGCGTTGAGCCCGGTGGCCAGCGCCCAGCCCGCCCCGCGCGCCCAGGTCGCGTCGTCCGTGCCCAGTGCCGTACGGAACGCGGCGCGGTCGCTTGCGTCGAGCAGCGTGTACGCGATCATCAGGTCGCGGGCCGGGTCGCCCATTCCCAGGCCGCCGAAGTCGATGACGGCGCTGGGCCGCCCCGCGGCGTCGGTGAGCAGGTTCCCGGTGTGGAAGTCACCGTGGAACCAGACCGGTGCGGCGGACCTGGCGGGAGCGTTCAGGGCCGCCTCCCACACTGCCGTCATGGCGTCCGCGTCGAAGACCTCCGCCGTCGCGGCGATCGCCTCCCGAGTGTCCTGGTCGCGCTCGTGCAGGGGTTCCTCGGCGAGCTCGGGGTGCGGACCGGGCAGCTGGGCGGTGGCCGGGACGATCGACTGGAGCGCGGTCAGGAACTCCGCCAGGCGGGCGGCCGTTGACGGGTACCGGGCCGGGGTGTCACGCGTCGCGACCTCGCCTTCGAGCCACCGCGTGACCGACCACTCGTACGGGTAGCCCAGCTCGGGGGAGGGCCGGCCGAGCCCTAGCGGTACGGGAACGGCCAACGGCAGCTCGGGCGCCAGCAGGGGCAGCCAGCGTTGCTCCTTCGCCGCCTGCCCTGCGGCCCACCGGCCCCGCGGCAGACGCACTGTCATGGCGCCGCCCAGCCGGAAGATCACATTGTCGGAACCGGCGGGCTCCAGGAGGGTCAGGGGGAGGTGGGCCCACGCCGGAAACTGCTCCGCCAGCAACCGCGCGGCCAGCGCCCGGTCGACACGGGGAGTGGCGGGCGCGGGGACGGGTGTGTGGGTGTGGGCGGGGACGAGCGGGTGGGCGAGGGCGCCCGGGGGTGGCTTGGGCGGCTGCTCGCCGCCGGTGCTCAACACGTACGTGTCCCTTCCGGGCCCGCCGGCGGGGTGCGAACGGGCAACGGGCCTCATCACAGCACCACGGCTGCCACCCGTCGACCGATATTCGGCGGCGGACCGTCCACCGGTATGCGGCAGCGGCCCGTCGACCGATACTCGGCGGCGGCCCGTCGACCGGTATGCGGCAGCGGCCCAGTGACCGATACTCGGCGGCGGTCCGGCGACCGGTACTCGGCGGCGGCCCGTCCACCGGTATGCGGCAGCGGCCCGTCGACCGGTATTCGGCGGCGGCCCGGCGACCGGTATGCGGCGGCGGACCGGCGACCGATATTCGGCGGCGACCGGCGACGGCCGCCGCCCCCCCTCCCGCGGAGAGGCGGCGCCGCTGTCGGGAGCGGCCGGTCCGTGGGGCCCGGCCGCGGCCCCTACTTCCCGCCGAGTGCCTGACCCAGCCGCTCCGCCTGGTCGGCCGTGAACTTCTCCAGGCCCTCGGTGTCCTTGCTGCGGTACTCCTGCGAAACCGCCACCACCACCGTGCCCACCCGGAAGTGCACCACCCGCAGCGCGCTGTCGTCGCTCTCGCCCGACTTCACGTACGCGGAGGCGTTGCCGATCTGCGGGCCCTCCTCCTTCGTCGCGTCCTCGGCGAGCTTGGTCTCCTCGGCGTAACCCGCCTCGGCCGCCGACTTGCTGCCGTACGCCTTGAAGCTCGTACCGACCAGGGCGCCGGAGCCGTCGGTGTAGTTCCCCACGCCCTCGAAGGTCAGCCCGTCGCACGGGCCGTCGCAGGCCGCCCGCTGTGCCTTGATGCCGCCGTTGTCGCCCTGGGCGTCCTCCGCCCAGCCGGACGGCAGGTCCTTGGCCCGGAGCAGCGCACCGTCGAGGGACTTGACGTCCTTGAACGGGGTCTGCGGGTCCGGGAGCCCGGGCCGGCCGCCGCCCGCCGCCGACATCCCGGCGCCCTCGTTCTTGCCGCCGTCCGCTCCGGTCGCGCCGTCGCCGCTGCCACCGCACGCCGACACCGTCAGCAGCAGAGCGACCGAGGCCGCCCCCAACCAAACTCTCCGGGAGCCCATCACACGTACCTCTTCATCTCTCCACCAAAGACATCCACCGCGCAACTTACACAGCCGGGCACGGAGGAGGCGTCCGGAGCCCGCTGTTCGTACTATCGGGTCCATGACCGCAGAATCCGAAGGATCCGCCGGAGTCCCCGCCGTACGCCGCCCGTTGCGGGCCTCCGACGCCGACCGGGAGGCCGTCGTCGAACAGTTGCGGGAGGCGACCGCCGAGGGCCGGCTCGACCTGGAGGAGCTGGACGAGCGGCTCGGCCTCGCCCTGGGCGCCAAGACCGTCGCCGAGCTGGAACCGCTCACCGAGGACCTGCTGCCCCAGCCCATGTTCGGCCCGGCGGCCGGGGAGCCGCTGGTCCTCAAGGGCGGCATGCACTCCGCCCAGCGGACCGGCAAGTGGCGGGTGCCCGCACGGATCGTCGCGCACGGCGGCATGGGCGGTGTCCGCATCGACTTCACGCAGGCCGAGGTGCGGGTACGGGAGATCGAGGTCGAGGTGTACGGCGAGATGGCCGGCGTCATCATCGTCGTGCCGGAGGGGTGGGCCGTGGACGCCGACGGGGTCGACCCCGGCATGGGCGGCTTCCGCAACCGCACCTCCGGCGAGCGCCTGCCCGGTGCACCGCTGCTGCGGATCGTCGGCACGGGCGGCATGGCGGGCGTGGTGGTCCGCCACCCGAACCGCTGGGAGCGCCGCAAGCTCCGCCGCGCACTGGAGAGTTGATTCCGGCAGGAGCGGTAGCCGTACGAGGCCGGCACTCCGGGGTGAGTCCCGTGCACGGTGACATCCCCGCCCGGGACCGATCGCTCCCGGGCGCCGACCGCAACCGCCGCCCCGAAGTCGACCCGCTCCGCTGCTACTTCGCCTTGTCCTCCGCGAGGGTGTGTGCGACCAGGGCGTTGGCGTGGCCGTGCCCCATGCCGTGTTCCGCCTTCAGCCAGCCGACCAGCTCCATGTGCCTGGTCAGCGGCGAGGAGCGGACCAGCTCCTGCCAGTCGGCTATCGACCGGCCGTACTTCTGCTCGATGGAAGGGAAGTAGCTGGCGGGTCCCTTGACGGCTGCGCCGCTGTTCTCAGTCATGCGCGCAGTCTGGCACCCGCCACTGACAACGCCGCCCGCAGCGGCGTCGATCCGCACCCGCACCCCCTTCCTGACCCCCCACCCCGTCAACGCCCCCGCCCGCGCCTCCAGTACGTGCCGGGCGCCGGGGCGCGGCAGGCCCAGTCGGCCCGGCACCATCGTGCGCACCGCGAGCACCGTCAACCCCCGACCCAGGTAAGCCACTTCCAGCGCGAACCCCATCCCGAAGGTGTGCACACTGCTCGCCGGGGTCAGCAGGATCGCCCCCTCGATCCCGGTCCGCCCCAACAGCCCGCGCGTACGGGCGCGGTACGAGCCCGCGATCTCCAGCGGCACGGCAGGCAACCCCGCGCCCTCGACCAGAAGCGTGCCCCGACCGTCCCGGTAGCGTTCCATGCCCGGCAGCCTAGGAGCCGGGTCCGCGCCGGAACATGGGCCCACGGGCCCATGACCCGGACCCGGGGCCCTGCCTAGGGTGGGCGCGTGCCTGCTCTCCTGATCGTGGCCGCCGCCCTCTGGGGCGCCCTCGCCGGGCTGCTCCTGCCCCGCGCCGCGTACCGGCTCTCCGTCGAGCCGCAGGAGCCCTGGCGCGACGCGTGCCCCGCCGGGCACCCCTTTGGGGGCCTGGCACGCGGCTGGCTCGGCACCGGACGCTGCGCGCCCTGCGCGGCGGGAGCACCCGCGCCTCTCCACGAGACCACGCCCCCCGTCCCGTACGAGAAGCGGCACGACGACCGGCACGAGAGGCGTCCCGACGCGACGAGCGGCCCGCACCCGTTGAGCGACCCCCCGGCCGTGAGCCCCCCCGGCGCCGTGCCCCGTCTCCGCACCCTCCGGTACGCCGTCCTCTGCGCCCTGGCCTGTGCCGTCCTCGCCCTCGCCACCGGGGCCCGCCCCGAGCTCGTGGTGTGGCTGCTGCTGGCGCCCTTCGCGCTGCTCCTCGCAGTCGTCGACCGCCGTGTGCAGCGGCTGCCGGATGTCCTGACGCTGCCGCTGGCCGCCGCGGCGCTCGTCCTGCTCGCCGGGGCCGCGCTGCTGCCCGGCGGCGCGGGGTCCTGGGTGGGGGCGCTGCTCGGCGGAGCCGGACTCGGTGGCGCGTACTTCCTGCTCTTCCTCGTCAACCCGAACGGCATGGGCTTCGGTGACGTGAAGCTCGCGCTGGCGATCGGGGTCGTGCTCGGCTGGTACGGGTGGCCGGCGCTGTTCCTCGGCGCGAGCGCCGGGTTCGTCCTCGGCGCGCTGTACGGGGTGGGGCTCATGGTGACCCGGCGGGGCGGGCGCAAGACGGCCATCCCGTTCGGCCCCTTCATGATCGCGGGGGCGTGGGTCGGGCTGGTGCTCGGCGGGGCGGGCGTGGCCTGACGGCAGGCACCCGCCGGTCCGCCCCGGGCCCGGCTGCCCCTGGCACCCGCCGGTCCGCCGCGGACCTGCTCCCCGCAGGGGCGGAACAGGGTCATTCGTGAGAAATTGCGAACAAGTGCTGTGACATGCCGATGCCATGCCCCCGACACCCCCAGTGGAGTGCCCATGAGTGACGAGGACCAGTCGGACCTGCTCGCCGAACTGCGCCGGCCCCGGCCCTACCCGGCGGTCTCCATCACCCTCCCCACCCACCGCCACCGGCCCGAGAACCAGCAGGACCACATCCGGCTGCGCAACCTCCTCTCGGAGACCGAGAAGCGGCTGGCCGACGACCCCAGGCTCGGCCGGGACGAGGCCGCCGCCGTCGTGCGTCAGCTGACCGAGGCCGCCGACGCGCTCGACCCGGAGCGCTTCCTCGAAGGGCTCGTGCTGTACGCGAGCGCGGAGGAGGCCCGCACGTACCTGGTGAGCTCCGAGGTCCCCGAGCGGATCGTGATCGGCGATTCCTACCTGACCCGCAACCTGGTGTCCGCGTCGGCCCGGCAGATCCCCTATCTCGCGCTGATCCTCAGCACCGGCGAGGTGCGGCTGTGGCACGGCGTCGGCTACGAGCTGCACGAACTCGACCAGGACGAGGCCGGGTTCCCGGTGGTCTCCTCGGGCGCGGAACGCGACGGCGCACCCAACCGCGACGGTGGCCACGGCGAGAACCAGGACTTCCGCAACATGCTCACCGAGGCCGACCGCAAGCTGACCCCCCTCCTCCAGGAAGCGGTGCTTCCGGTGGTCCTGGTCGGGCTGCGTCAGCACATCGCGACCTTCCGCGAGCTCTCGCGGCACGGGGCGGTGCTGGCCGCGGACCTGGAGGTGGGCGGGCTGCTCCACACGACCGCGGCCGAGCTGGTCGACCAGCTCGCCCCCGCGCGTGCCGCGCTCGCCGCGCTCGACGCCGACGAGGCGCGGACCGCGCTGGACGCGGCCCGCAGCGGCAAGCGGTACGCGGCGGGTGTGCAGGACTGCTGGCAGTCCGCGCGCGAGGGCCGGGTGGGGCACCTGGTGGTGGAGGAGTCGGTCCGGATCTCGGCGCGGCCGGAGGCGGTGGAGGGAGCTCCGCGCGCTTCCCTGGTCCTGACCGGGCCCGGCTCCGGGACCGCAGACGGGGCAGCGGACGGGGCAGCGGACGGGACGGCTGGAGGGGTGGCGGACGACGTCGAGGACGACATCGTCGACTCCCTGGTGGAGATGGTGCTGGACGCGGACGGCGAGGTGACGTTCGTACCGGACGGAGAGCTGGCGGAGGCCGGGGGCGTGGCCGCGGCCCTCCGGTACTGAGGGAGCGGCGGGGGTGGCCATTTTCGTACGGACATCGGCCGTACGGGGCGGACCGTCAGCAGGACGAGCCGAATTGGACCCGGCGGGCAACCGGCGGCCGGGTCCCTACGAGCGGGAGCGGCAGCGCCCGCCCGCGTGCGCCGGGGCAGTCGGGGCGCGCCCCGGGAGCCGGCCGGGAAGCGGCAAGGGGGGCGGGTGGTGCAGAAACGTCAATCCGGTGATGTCGGCGACACCCCCGACCGGGGGATCTCGCGAGGCCTCCCGGACGACCCGAAAACGGCCCGGATCCCAAGTGGCGCAAGGGATTTACTACCTTGCACGGTGCACAGTGGCGACTTCGGAGAGTAATTGATTCGCGTCCTGGTGGGCAGCATCACTTACGAAGGGTTATGGTGGAAACCCCCCCTCGGGCCGGTCCGTATCCCCCCCCACGGACCGGCCCGTTTTTTGTCTCCGTACGGGCTCCCGGGCGCACATCGCCCCGGGAGCCCCGCACGGATCGGGGAGCGCCTCAGCCCCGTCCGGCCCAGATGTTCGTGCCGGGGGTGGAGACCGCGAAGGAGTCGATCTCCTTCAGCTCGGCCGCCGTCAGCGCCGGAGCACCCAGCGCCGCCACGTTCTCCTCCAGCTGCTTCACGCTGGACGCCCCGATGAGCGCCGACGTCATCCGCTCGTCCCGCAGCACCCACGAGATCGCGAGCTGGGCGAGGGACTGACCGCGCTGCCCCGCGATGTCGTTCAGCCCGTTCAGGCGCCGTACGACCTCCTCGCTCAGCAGGTTCGGGTCCAGCGACTTGCCCTGGGTGGCGCGGGAGCCCTCCGGGATGCCCTTGAGGTACTTGTTCGTCAGCAGGCCCTGCGCGAGCGGCACGAACGAGATGCAGCCCATGCCCGCCTCCTCCAGGGTGTCGAGCAGGCCGTCGTCCTCCGTCCAGCGGTTGATCATCGAGTACGACGGCTGGTGGATGAGCGGTCGTACGCCCATCTCCCGCAGCAGCCGGGCCGCCTCGGCGGTCTGCTCGCTGTTGTACGAGGAGACGCCGACGTACAGCGCCTTGCCCTGCTGGACGGCGGACGCGAGCGCGCCCATCGTCTCCTCCAGGGGCGTGTCCGGGTCGAAGCGGTGCGAGTAGAAGATGTCGACGTAATCCAGGCCCATCCGGTTCAGGGACGCGTCGAGCGAGGAGAGCAGGTACTTGCGCGAACCCCACTCGCCGTACGGGCCGGGGTGCATCTCGTACCCCGCCTTGGTCGAGATGATCAGTTCGTCCCGGTAGGGGGCGAAGTCCTGCGCGAAGAGCTTGCCGAAGTTGGACTCCGCGGAGCCGGGCGGCGGGCCGTAGTTGTTGGCCAGGTCGAAGTGCGTGACGCCCAGGTCGAAGGCGCGGCGCAGGATGGCGCGCTGCGAGTCGAGTGAGCGGTCGTCACCGAAGTTGTGCCACAGGCCGAGCGAGAGGGCCGGAAGCTTGAGACCGCTGCGGCCCGAGCGCCGGTACTCCATGGTGTCGTAGCGGTCGTCGGACGGGCGGTGGTGAAGGGGTTCGTCAGTCACGTTCACCTCCCTATCACGGACGTCACTGTGACAGACCGGGTTGGGTCGCCGGGACCCGTGCGCAGTAATGTGACGCGCTCGGGCCCCCGGAGCCCCTTGGGAAAATCGCAGACGTCCGGGCGTCCGGGAACACGAGAGGGTGGAACGCTGTGAACCTGCGCGACCTGGTGTACCGGCTCTACGCACGCCGTGTGGAGGGCCGCCTCGACCACTCCCAGGTGCCGGGGCACATCGGAGTCATCCTGGACGGCAACAGACGCTGGGCGAAGGCGTCGGGCGGCACCACCGAGCAGGGGCACAAGGCCGGCGCCAGCAAGATCCAGGAACTCCTCGGCTGGTGCGCGGAGACCGACGTCGAGGTCGTCACCCTGTGGATGCTCTCCACGGAGAACCTGGACCGCCCCGAGTCCGAGCTGACCCCGCTGCTCTCCATCATCGAGGGCGCCGTCCAGGCCCTCGCGGCCGACGGGCGGTGGCGGGTGCACCACGTGGGGACGATGGACATCCTGCCCGCGCGTACCCAGGGTGTACTGAAGGAGGCCGAGCAGTCGACGGCCGGCAACAAGGGAATACTGGTCAACGTCGCCGTCGGCTACGGCGGCCGGCAGGAGATCGCCGACGCGGTCCGCTCGCTGCTGCTCGAACATGCTGACAAGGGGACCTCCTTCGAGGAGCTCGCGGAGATCATCGACGTCGAGCACATCTCGGAGCACCTCTACACCCGCGGCCAGCCCGACCCGGATCTCGTCATCCGCACCAGTGGTGAGCAGCGGCTGTCCGGATTCATGCTGTGGCAGAGCGCCCATTCGGAGTACTACTTCTGCGAGGTCTTCTGGCCGGCCTTCCGGAAGGTCGACTTCCTGCGCGCACTGCGCGACTACGCGGCCAGGCACCGGCGTTACGGTTCCTGACCGCACCCCGTACCCCTTCTCCGTACCGAACAAGCGTGAAGAGACGTCATACGCCCTGGCCATGACCAGGTATGGCGGCGCGTGTTCGAGGGAATACCCCTTCCAGGTCGGCGTCCGGACCACGGGCGCCGAATCTCAGTGAGCGGCTGGATGTCGCTCGCCCGGGAGGCCCTTTGCACCAGGACGTTTCCGCCGTAACCGGCGCGGACGACGTGGAGGGCCGGAGTCCGGCCCGCGCATCGCGGCCGGATCCGGTCCCTCCGCCCGCGACGTCGTCGCACCCCAACCTCAGTACGAGGGGGTACGTCCTTCCGTGGTGAACAGCTCTAAGCGCCGCCTTCCCGACAGGCGCACCTACGTTCTCGACACCAGCGTCCTGCTGGCCGACCCCAGCTCGATGACCCGCTTCGAGGAGCACGAAGTCGTGCTGCCGATCGTGGTCATCACCGAACTGGAGGCCAAGCGGCACCATCCGGAACTCGGTTACTTCGCCCGGCAGGCCCTGCGGATGCTGGACGACTACCGCATCCGGTTCGGCCGTCTCGACGCCCCCATCCCGATGGGGGACCTCGGCGGGACGCTGCGGGTCGAACTGAACCACTCCGATCCCGGCGTACTTCCCGCCGGCTACCGGTTGGGGGACAACGACTCACGGATCCTGGCAGTCGCACGAAACCTCCAGGCCGAGGGGTACGACGTCACCGTCGTCTCCAAGGACCTGCCGCTGCGCATCAAGGCGTCCTCGGTGGGCCTGCTCGCCGAGGAGTACCGCGCGGAGCTGGCCATCACCGACTCCGGCTGGACCGGGATGACGGAACTGGCCCTGGAGGCTGACCAGGTGGACCTCCTGTTCACCGAGGAGCGGGTGTACGTGCCCGAGGCCGCCGACCTTCCGGTGCACACCGGCCTCGTGCTCCAGTCCGAGCGCGGCAAGGCGCTCGGCCGGGTCACGGCCGACGGCAACATCCGGCTGGTGCGCGGCGACCGGGGCGCCTTCGGCATCCACGGCCGCAGCGCGGAGCAGCGCATCGCGCTGGACCTGCTGCTCGACCCCGAGGTCGGCATCGTCTCGCTGGGCGGCCGGGCGGGCACCGGCAAGTCCGCGCTCGCGCTGTGCGCGGGCCTGGAGGCCGTCCTGGAGCGGCAGGAGCACAAGAAGGTGATGGTCTTCCGGCCGCTGTACGCGGTCGGCGGGCAGGAGCTCGGCTATCTGCCGGGTTCCGAGTCCGAGAAGATGTCGCCGTGGGCGCAGGCCGTCTTCGACACGCTCTCGGCGGTCGCGGGCAAGGAGGTCATCGAGGAGGTGCTCGGGCGCGGGATGCTGGAGGTGCTGCCGCTCACCCACATCCGGGGCCGTTCGCTGCACGACGCGTTCGTGATCGTGGACGAGGCCCAATCACTGGAACGGAACGTCCTTTTGACGGTTCTGTCCCGGATCGGGGCGAATTCGCGCGTGGTGCTCACCCATGACGTCGCCCAGCGCGACAACCTCAGGGTGGGACGGTTCGACGGCGTGGTCGCGGTCGTCGAGAAACTGAAGGGGCATCCGCTCTTCGCGCACGTCACCCTCACCCGCTCGGAGCGCTCGCAGATCGCCGCCCTGGTGACCGAGATGCTGGAGGACGGTCAGATCTGACCCAACTCCGCTGTGCCAGCAGGCAGTTGACGCCGCCCGGCCTCCTCCGCGAGAAGCGGAAGATCCTAGCCGGGCGGCGTTGTGCTGCGCGCGCCATTCCACAAATCAGTGGCCGCGAAACCGATGTGACCTTTCACACGTAGGTAAGAATTGATTCAGTGCCTGACCATCCGGCAGAGTCTTGCTTCCGTCAGGCCCCGCATACGGCACACCCGCACCTCCAGAGGTGCAACACCACACAAATCAACAGACTTCGCCGTATGCCGCCCGAGTAACACGGAGCACTCCTGCGGGAGTTGCCCACCGGGTCCGTGCCTCCCGTGACACAGCACGTAGGGAGGCCAGCGCCAGGGGTGCGATTGCGTCCGCGAGGGTCACCGGTGCGGATGCTGCTGGAAGGAAACCGTGTGAGCCGGATTTCGGTTCGGGGATTCGCAGTGGCCTCCGCCACCGCGGTCACCACTGTCGGCGCCGTCGTGGGCGTCGCATCGGGCGACCCTCAGTCGTCGGGCGACAACAACTTCGAGGCAGCCGCCGCCGACACGACGACTCTCCTCGCGGACATCCCCGCCGGCCAGCAGGCCCAGGTGGCGACCGCCTCCCTCGCGCAGCAGGCCGACGTCCAGGCCGCCGTCGCGGACGAAGCGGCCAAGAAGACCGCCGAGGAAACGGCGCGTCTGCAGGCCGCCGACGACGCCAAGGCCAAGAAGAAGGCGGCCGACACCAAGGCCGCCGAGGAGAAGGCGGCCAAGGAGAAGGCCGAGCAGGAGGCCAAGGAGCGCGAGGAGCAGAGCGAGGTCGCGAGCCGGTCCGCCAGCCGCGACTCCTCCTCCTTCGAGCAGCAGTCCTCGTACACCGTGGAGCAGGTCAAGGCGATCGCCCGTCAGATCGTCCCGGCGGACCAGTTCCAGTGCTTCTCCACGATCGTCAACCACGAGTCGACGTGGAACTACCAGGCCGTGAACCCGAGCTCGGGCGCCTACGGCCTCGTCCAGTCCAACCCCGGCTCCAAGATGGCCTCGGTCGCCGACGACTGGCGCACCAACCCGGCCACCCAGGTCCAGTGGGGCCTGAACTACATGAACGACCGGTACGGCAGCCCCTGTGGCGCCTGGGACTTCTGGCAGTCCAACCACTGGTACTAGGAGCGCGGAACCGGGGTACTCGTTGCCCCGGCTCAACGTTGTGGAGCCCCTCACCGTCCTACGGTGGGGGGCTTCGCACGTGTACGGTCAGGTCGGTCATTCACCGGGGGGCGTCGTGGGGGGAAGAGGAAGAATCATGTCGAAGACGCCAGGGTGGCTCGGCGGGCTCGGAACCCGCCTCACCCACATGGGAGAGCGACTGGAGGAGCGCCGCGCCGAAGCCGCGGCCGACCCCCACGCGCACCCGAGCCACGAGCACGACGTGCCCGATCACATCCCCCCGCCGCCCGACTACGCCCCCGCCGTGGCCGCCAGGCCCGACCCCGTGGACGCCGTGCCGTGGGGGATGCGGGTCGCCGCCGAGGCCGGCTGGCGACTGCTCGTCCTGGCGGGCACCATCTGGGTGCTCGGCCAGATCATCAGCCAGGTGCAGCTGGTCGCGTTCGCCTTCATGGGCGCGCTGCTGGTCACCGCGCTGCTCCAGCCGACCGTGGCCCGGCTGAAGAGGCTCGGCCTGCCGCGCGGTCTCGCCACCGCGCTCACCGCCATCCTCGGCTTCGTGATCATGGGCCTGATCGGCTGGTTCGTGGTCTGGCAGATAATGGACAACGCCCAGGACCTCACCGAGAAGGTCCAGCAGGGCATCCAGGACCTGCGCGCGTGGCTGCTCAACAGCCCGTTCCACGTGACCGAGCAGCAGATCAACGACATCTCGAAGAACCTCAGCGACACGATCGGCACCAACGTCCAGGAGATCACCTCCGCCGGACTCCAGGGCGTCACCGTCCTCGTCGAGATGATGACGGGGATGCTCCTGGCGATGTTCTCCACGCTCTTCCTGCTGTACGACGGCAAGAAGGTGTGGCAGTGGACGCTCAAGCTGGTCCCGGTCAACGCCCGCCCCGGCATGGCCGGCGCCGGACCGCGCGCCTGGCGCACGCTCACCGCCTATGTGCGGGGCACGGTGATAGTGGCCATGATCGACGCCATCTTCATCGGTCTCGGCCTGTACTTCCTGGGCGTCCCGATGGCGGTGCCGCTGGCCGTCCTGATCTTCCTGTTCGCGTTCATCCCGCTGGTCGGCGCGGTGATCTCGGGCGCACTCGCGGTGGTGGTGGCGATCGTCGCGAACGGCCCGTTCATCGCACTGATGGTGCTGATCGTGGTCCTCGCCGTCCAGCAGATCGAGGGCCACATCCTGCAGCCGTTCATCCTGGGCCGTGCGGTACGGGTGCACCCGCTCGCCGTCGTCCTGTCGGTCGCGGCGGGCGGGCTGGTGGCCGGCATCGGCGGCGCGGTCGTCGCGGTACCGCTGGTCGCGGTGCTCAACACGGCGATCGGCTACCTCCGCGCGCACGCCAAGGAGAACGCGCTGAAGGCCGCCCCCAAGCCGCACGGGGCGACAGCCGTCGACCTGGCGCCCACCCCGCCCCCGGTGCAGGTCGCGGTGGAGGGCTCCCCTTCCAACCCGCCGCCGGCCCAGCCCCCGCTGCCGCCGGTCCCCGACGAGCCCGGGGAAGCCGGCCGGGAGTGATATCCGAGCCGGAACTGGTCGGGGGACCGGACGAGGGGCCGCCGCCCGGGACGATGCTCCCGGACGGCGGCCCCTCGCGCGTGGACCGGTCGCGGACGGGCGCGCGGGAGTGGCGGCGGCAGCCGTGGCTGTGGGCGCTCGGCGGGGCGGTGGCGGCCTCGGCGCTGTGGGCGGCCGGGCTGTACGCGTACGGCGGCCAGGGACCCGAGCAGCACGGCTACCGGCTGGAGCGGCGCAGCTGCGAGAAGGTGCGGCTCCCGGCGATGTCGGCCAGGCTGGGCCGCGTCGACACGGCGGCCGGCTACTCCAACGCCTTCCACGACCTGGCCCTGGACCGGCTCGACTGCTCGGTCCAGCTGCGGTCGCAGGTCACGGACGGCAAGCGCCGGAGTTACTTGGTCCACTTCAGCGTCGAGCAGCACCGGCTCACCGACCCCGGCCCCGAGTTCGAGGCCCGGCTGCGGCTCGACCACGGCGGCGTCGAGGGCGACGCACAGACCGGCCTCGCGGGACGGCTGAGCCCCGTGCCGGGCCTGGGTGACAAGGCGTACTTCTTCGCACTCGACTACGGCGGCGAGTCGATGACCCTCGCGGTGCAGCACGGCGGCGCGGTACTGCTGCTGGAGACGGCGCTCAACCGGGCGGACGAGGGCGACGAGACCGGCGCGGTGGACCTGACTCCGCTGAAGCCGCTGATGGAGGCGGACATGCGGGCGGCGATGGAGGCCCTGCGGGGATAGGGACAGGGACCGGGACACATGCGAAGGGACCCCACCGGTACCGACCGGCGGGGCCCCTTCACCTGTGTCCCACGTACGACTACTCGGCGAGCACGGCCTCGGAGTCGAGGGTGACGCCGACCGCCTGGATCACCGCGGCGATCTTGACGGCCTCCTGGATGGTCTCGCGGGACACGTCCGCCTTGCGCAGGACCTGCTCGTGCGAGTCGAGGCACTGGCCGCAGCCGTTGATCGCGGAGACCGCGAGGGACCACAGCTCGAAGTCGACCTTCTCGACACCCGGGTTGCCGATGACGTTCATCCGCAGGCCCGCGCGCAGCGTCCCGTACTCCGGGTCGGAGAGCAGGTGGCGCGTGCGGTAGAAGACGTTGTTCATCGCCATGATCGCGGCGGCGGACCTGGCCGCCGTGTACGCCTCGGCGGAGAGGTTCGCCTTCGCCTCGGGCTCCAGCTCGCGCAGCACCTTCGGCGAGCGCGAGGCGATCGCGCAGGCCAGCACGGTGCCCCACAGCTGCTGCTGCGGGAGGTCGCTGTTGCCGATGACCGAGCCCAGGTTGAGGCGCAGGTCCTTGGCGTAGTCGGGGACGGCGGACTTCAGTTCGTCGAGTGCCATGTCAGATCAATCCGTTCTGTGGTCCGTGCGGTCGGGCGTTCGTCGGGGGTTCTTACTCGCCCGAGAGCAGCGCGACCGGGTCCAGGGTCTCGTCGCCCTTGCTCCAGTTGCACGGGCACAGCTCGTCGGTCTGCAGCGCGTCGAGGACCCGGAGGACCTCCTTGGGGTTACGGCCGACGGAACCGGCGGTGACCATGGTGAACTGGATCTCACCGTTCGGGTCGATGATGAAGACGGCGCGCTGCGCGAAGCCGTCCTCGCCCTCGATGCCGAGGTCACGCATGAGCTCGTGCTTCGAGTCGGCCAGCATCGGGAAGGGCAGGTCGGTCAGGTCCGGGTGGTCCTTGCGCCAGGCGTGGTGCACGAACTCGGAGTCACCGGAGAAGCCGAGGATCTGCGCGTCGCGGTCCGCGAACTCCTCGTTCAGCTTGCCGAACGCGGCGATCTCGGTCGGGCAGACGAAAGTAAAGTCCTTGGGCCAAGCGAAGAGAACCAGCCAGCGACCCTCGTACGACTTGTGGGTGAGCTGTTCGAACTCCTTGCCCTTCTCCAGGGAGACGCAGGCACTCAGTTCGAACGGGGGAAGCTTGTCACCAACGGTAAGCATGGGGCTCCTCTTGGACGGAGAGGAAAGGCCGCTTAGCGGCATTTCTGGCGGGTTGGACTGTGGTTACCCTGCCATGGAGTCACTGATCAGTGAAATCGGTGGATGCGTGTAGTTTGATCGGTAGGACCTATCGATATCCGGACCTGGACGATACGGAGCGCAGTCATCGCAGTCAGCAACGCCAAGAGGCAGCCCACGCTCGCCCAGCTCAGGGCCTTCGTCGCCGTGGCGGAGTCCTTGCACTTCAGGGACGCGGCGGCGGCGATCGGGATGAGTCAGCCCGCGCTGTCCGGGGCGGTGTCCGCGCTGGAGGAGGTCCTCGGGGTGCAGCTCGTCGAGCGCACGACGCGCAAGGTGCTGCTCTCGGCGGCGGGGGAGCGGCTCGCGGTGCGGGCCGGGGTGGTGCTCGACGCGGTCGGCTCGTTGCTGGAGGAGGCGGAGGCGGCGCGGGCGCCGTTCACGGGGGTGCTGCGGCTTGGGGTGATCCCGACGGTCGCCCCGTACCTGCTGCCGACGGTGCTGCGGCTGGTGCACGAGCGGTACCCGTCGCTGGATCTCCAGGTGTACGAGGAGCAGACCTCCTCCCTCGTGGAGGGGCTGGCGGCGGGCCGGCTGGACCTGTTGCTGCTCGCGGTGCCGCTGGGGGTGCCGGGGGTGACCGAACTCCCCCTCTTCGACGAGGACTTCGTGCTCGTCATGCCGGACGAGCACTGGCTCGCGGGGCGCGACGACATTCCGCGCGAGGCCCTGCGTGAACTGCACCTGCTGCTGCTGGACGAGGGTCACTGCCTGCGGGACCAGGCGTTGGACGTGTGCCGCGAGGTGGGCCGGGAGGACGGCGGCCCGGTGACGACGACAGCGGCCGGGCTGTCCACCCTGGTGCAGCTGGTCGCGGGCGGCCTCGGCGTCACGCTGCTGCCGCGCACGGCGGTCCAGGTGGAGACCGGCCGCGACCCGGCCCTGGTGACCGGATACTTCGCGGACCCCGCCCCGTCGCGACGGATCGCTTTCGCGATGCGCGCGGGAACGGCCCGCGCGCAGGAGTTCACGGAACTGGCGGAGGCGCTGAGGGGGGCGCTGGGGGAACTGCCGGTCCGCCTGACCTGACCCGGGCTGCCGGTCCGCCTGACCTGGGCCAGGCTGCCGGTACGCCTGACCTGACCTGACCTGGGCCGGGGCCCTGGGGCAGGTCAGGTCTGATCCGGGGCCCCGGCCCGCTGCTAGCTCTCGTCCGCCGGGTCCTGCCGCTCCCCCTGCGGCCGGTCCTCCGGGCCCTTCGGTGGGCGGCCCCGTCTCGGCAGCGGGCCGGTGTGTTTCGGGAGTCGGCCCGCGTCGAGGAGGGACTTACGGAGCAGGAACTCGATCTGTGCGTTCGCGCTGCGGAACTCGTCGGAGGCCCAGCGGGCCAACGCGTCGTACACCTTCGGGTCCAGTCGCAGCAGTACCTGTTTGCGGGCCTCGCGCCGGGGCCTGGCGGAGGGGGCGGGGGCCTCCGCCCCCTCCTCGGCGCCGTCGCTCACTGGTAGAGCGAACCCGTGTTGATGACCGGCTGGGCGGCGCGGTCGCCGCACAGCACCACCAGGAGGTTGCTCACCATGGTGGCCTTGCGCTCCTCGTCCAGCTCGACGATGTCCTGCTCGGTGATGCGGGCCAGTGCCTGTTCGACCATGCCCACGGCGCCCTCCACGATCAGCTTCCTCGCCGCCACGACCGCACCGGCCTGCTGCCGCTGGAGCATCGCGGAGGCGATCTCCGGGGCGTATGCGAGGTGGGTGAAGCGGGACTCGATGATGTGGACGCCGGCCGCCTCGACGCGGGCGTGCAGCTCGATCGCCAGCTTCTCGGTGATCTCGTCGGCGTTGCCGCGCAGCGACAGGCCCTCCTCGTCGTGCGAGTCGTACGGGTACTCGATGGCGATGTGCCGTACGGCAGCCTCGGTCTGGGTGGAGACGAACTCCAGGAAGTTGTCCACCTCGAAGCTGGCCTGCGCGGTGTCCTCGACCCGCCAGACGACGACCGCCGCCAGCTCGATCGGGTTGCCGTACGCGTCGTTGACCTTCAGGACGGCGGTCTCGTGGTTGCGGACCCTGGTGGAGATCTTGTTGCGGGAGGTCAGCGGGTTGACCCAGCGCAGGCCGTCGGTGCGGATGGTGCCCCGGTAGCGGCCGAAGAGCTGGACCACGCGGGCCTCGCCGGGCGCGACCATGTTCAGCCCGCTCATCGCGAACACGGCGGCGAAGAAGAGGACGATGCCCAGCACGATGAGGGCGACCTTGAGGCCCACTGCCGCGGCGGCGATGCCGATCGCGATCAGCCCCGCCGCGACGACGATGCCGAGCAGGCCGAGGAGGAGTGCGAGCCCGCCGGCGATGCTGTGTGCCGGGAACTCGGTGACGCGGGGGGCGGGCATCTCAGGGAGGTCGGCGGGAGGGCCGTCGGAGGGCGTGTGTGCGGTGGTCGTCATGGTGATCCCCGTTTCTGTGCGTGACCGGTCGGTCGCCGGATGAGCGGCGGCCGACCGACTGTCTAGCAAAGTGATATCACTTTAACGCGTCCGAGGTGCCCTGGCAATGAACCCGGACGCCCCCGCAAAGACTCGATTCGGATTCACTTCCTCAACTTCTCCCTCATCCGGCAACCTTTGGGCACGCTTGTTCGTCGGTTCCTTAGAGGTGGGTGCTGATTGTCACGTCCATAAAAGAGGTGATCAGCACCGTTTTGTCCTTTCCGGCGGTGTTAGCTTTCTGAGCTGATCGTGTGAGTGTCCGGAGAGAGACCGGCGAGTATGACTGGCGAGACTTGAGAAGCGGAGCAACTGACCAATGGGCCGAGCGGATGAGCGCAGGGCCCGGCAGAGCGGGGCGCGCCGGGGCCGGGCTGCCGGGAAGGAGAAGGGCGGCATACGCCGCTTCTTCACCTGGAAGAAGATGCTGGGAACGTTCTTCGGGATCTGTCTGCTCGGGATGGGCGCCTTCCTGGCGCTCTACATGTCGATCGACGTGCCGGCGACGGGCAACGCTGCGGCGATGAGGCAGAGCAACGTCTACAAGTACAGCGACGGCACCGTCCTGGGCCGTACCGGCAGCGGTGAGGGGCCCAGCCGGGAGAACGTCGACCTGGACAAGATCCCCAAGGACGTCCAGTGGACGTTCGTGGCCGCCGAGAACATGTCGTTCTTCGAGGACGAGGGCATCGACTTCAAGGGCACCGCCCGAGGTCTGCTCAACACCGTCACCGGCAAGGGCAAGCAGGGTGGCTCGACGATCACCCAGCAGTACGTGAAGAACTACTACCTCACGCCCGACCAGACGATCAGCCGCAAGCTCAAGGAGCTGGTGATCTCACTCAAGGTCGACGACCAGAAGTCGAAGCAGGAGATCCTCCTCGGCTACATCAACACCAGCTATTACGGGCGTGGCGCCGCCGGCATCCAGGCCGCGGCCCAGGCCTACTACGGCAAGCCCGTCGAGAAGCTGTCCGTCGAGGAGGGCGCCTACCTGGCAGCCCTGCTCCAGGCGCCCAGCAGCTACGACGTCCTGAACGCGACCCCGCGGAGCAAGGCACTCGTCATCGAGCGCTGGAACTACGTCCTCGACAACATGGTCAAGATGGGCAAGCTCAAGCAGGCCGACCGGGCCGGCATGAAGTTCCCCAAGGTCCAGAAGCAGCAGCCGCCGGCCGGCATGAAGGGCCAGGTCGGCTACCTCGTCGAGGCCGCGAAACAGCAGCTCAAGGTCCGAGAGGACGTCACCGAGGAGCAGCTCGCGGCCGGGGGGTGGACGATCACCCTCAACATCGACAAGAAGCGCCAGAAGGACCTGGAGAAGGCGGTCGACAAGCGCCTGGAGTCCAAGCTGGACCGGAACGGCAACAAGGTGGACGCGACCGTCCAGGCGGGCGCCACCTCGGTGGACCCGAAGACGGGCGCAGTGGTCGCGCTCTACGGCGGCGCGGAGTTCATCAACCACCAGATCAGCAACGCCACCCGCACCGACTACCAGCCGGCCTCCACCTTCAAGCCGTTCATCTTCGCGTCCGCGCTGGAGAACGGCTCGGAGACGCAGGACGGCGAGCCGATCACCGCCAACACGATCTACGACGGCACCAGCAGGCGTCCCGTGGTCGGCAGCGACACCCCGTTCAGCCCGCAGAACGAGGACGACGAGGACCTCGGCGACGTCACCGTCCAGAAGGCGATGGCCAAGTCCGTCAACTCCGTCTTCGCGCAGATGATCGTGGATGTCGGTCCCGGTCACGTACGGGACACCGCGATGCGGGCCGGCATGCAGAACCGCGGAGATTTCGGCACGAGCCCCGCGATGTCCCTGGGCACCATGAGCGCCAACACCATGGACATGGCGGGTGCGTACGCCTCCCTCGCCGCCCACGGCAAGAGGATGACGCCCTCGATCGTCAAGCAGGCCTCCCACAAGGACCGCCCGGACATCAAGCCGGTGGGCATCAGCGACTCCGGCGGCATCGACCGGCAGGCCGCCGACACCACCACGTCCGTCCTGCAGAACGTGATGAAGGAAGGTTCCGGCAAGCGGGCCGACAGTGACGAGTACGAGGCGGCCGGCAAGACCGGTACCTCCGAGGAGAACAAGTCGGCGTGGTTCGCCGGCTACACCCCCAGGCTCGCCACCGCCGTCGCGCTCTTCGGCCAGGACCCCAAGTCCGGCAAGCAGGTCTCTCTCACCGGTACGGCCAACGCGGGCCGCGCCAACGGTGGTGGTTTCCCCGCCGAGATCTGGCGCGAGTACACGCTGGGTGCGCTGAGTGCCAAGGAGAAGGCGGCCGAGTTCGACCTGGAGGTCAAGGAGGGCGCCCAGTACGAGACGCCTGCCCCGCCGCCGGAGACCACCCCGCCGCCGGTCGAGACCACGCCGCCGCCGGAGCCCGAGATCACGCCCACGCCCGAGGACACGCCCACGCAGCAATCCCCGACGCCCACCGAGACGCCGGGCGACGACGCGGGCACCGACCAGGGCCAGGACCAGGGTCAGGACCAGGGCGGCGAGAACCAGGGCGGTGAGAACCAGGGCCAGTCCAACGGCGGCTGGGACCCCGACCCGGACCCGGGCACCGATCCCGGCGGTGCCAACGGCGGCGCCGCCGAAGGCAACGAGAACGGCGGCCAGAACGGCGGCGGCGACCAGGGCGGCAACGCCAACGGCGGCCAGTAACCTCCGTGCCGCGGCCGGCGGCCAGTAACCTCCGTGCCGCGGCCGGTAGCGCCGATACAGCGAAACGGCGGGCCCCCCACCCTCGCGAGGGTGGGGGGCCCGCCGTTTCGCTGTACCGGCCCGTCGACGGCGTGCACCGTGGCGGAGCAACGCGGGCCCGGCGCGTGCGGAGCTAGCGTTGCTCCTCCGGGCCGGAACCGGGCAGGGCCAGTTCGAACCAGACGACCTTTCCGCTGCTCAGCCGGGTCGCGCCCCACTTCCGTGCCAGCCGGTTCACCAGGAAGAGCCCGCGCCCGCCCTCGTCCGTGTCCCTGGCCCGCCGCTGGCGGGGCAACTGCGGGGAGTCGTCGCCGACCTCGCAGCGCAGTACGTCCGTACGCAGCAGCCGCAGGGTCACCGGCCGTTCCGCGTACCGCACCGCGTTGGTGACGACCTCGCTGACCAGCAGCTCCACCGAGTCCGACAGTTCTTCGAGTCCCCAGCGCTCCAGCGCCCGCCTGGCCAGCCTGCGCGCCCGGCCGGGCGCCTGCTCCTCCGGCTCCAGGAACCAGTACGCGACGTCGCTCGGCGCGATCCCGTCGAAGCGGGCCGCGAGCAGCGCGATGTCGTCGTCCCGGTCGCCGGGGCCGAGCATGTCCAGGACGTCGTCGCAGAGCGCCTCAAGGGGCGGTGGGTGGTCGGGGCCGGTCAACTGCGCGGTGGCGGCGAGCCGTTCCCGCAGCTGCTCGATGCCCGTCCACACGTCCCGCAGCCGGGACTCGACGAGGCCGTCCGTGTAGAGCAGCAGCGTGGCGCCCGCCGGGGCGTCCAGCTCCACCGCCTCGAAGTCGACGCCCCCGACACCGATCGGCGCCCCCGGTGGCACCCGCAGCACCTCGGCCCGGCCGCCCAGGTGCAGCAGGATGGGCGGCGGATGGCCGGCGTTGGCGATGGTGATCCGGTGCGAGACGGGGTCGTAGACGGCGTACATGCACGTCGCCATGCGGTCCGTGCCGAGTCGCTGGGCCTGCTCGTCCAGGTGGTGCAGGACCTCCTGCGGCGGCAGGTCGAGCCCGGCCAGTGTCTGGGCGGTGGTCCGGAACTGGCCCATGATCGCCGCCGATGTCATCGAGTGCCCCATGACGTCGCCCACGACGAGCGCCACCCGGCTGCCCGGCAGCGGGATCGCGTCGTACCAGTCCCCGCCGACCCGGGCGGTCTCGGCGGCCGGGAGGTAGCGGGACGCCAACTTCACGCCCGTCGGGCGCGGCAGCGAGTCCGGCAGCATGGTCCGCTGCAACTCGTCCGCGATGTAGGCCTCGCGCCCGTACAGCACGGCCTTGTCGATGCCCAGTGCGGTGTGCGTCGCCAACTGCGCCGCCACCAGAAGGTCGTTGGCCTCGAACGCGGCCCGTTCGGGCCTGCGCAGGAAGACGGCCGCGCCGATCACCCGGCGGCGGCCCCGGAGCGGGGCGAGTATCGCGCGCCGCCCGTTCGGCAGCCCGCACTCGGCGCCGAGCAGTTCGGGCAGCGCGATGCGCACGGAGGACGCGTCGCCGAACACCGGCCGCACCCCGCGCAGCACCTCGGCCAGCGCACCGCCGCTGAGCACCTCGCACAGCTGCTGGGCGGGCGAACCGTCACCCACCACGGCGTCCAGTTCCTCGCCCACCTGGCCCTCGTCGCCGAGGCGGAGTCTGTCGGTGCGCCGCAGCCGCAGCATGAAGGGCACGGCGGGCCGTTCGTCGCCGACCGGCAGCGGATCGCGCAGATAGACCAGGATCGCGTCGGAGAAGGTGGGCACGGACGCCCGGCACAGTCCCAGCACGATCTCGTCCAGGTCGATGCCCCGGGCGATCCGGCGGGTCGCGGCTCCGACGAACCGCAGCCGGTCACCCTCGGACCTGGCCGGGGGAGTGCCTCCCCCTGGGCCCGGCACCCCGCCCGCCGCAGCGGCCATGGCGGACTCTTCCTCCGGCTCCTGCCGCGGCCGGGCGCGCTCGTGGGGCCTGGCGACCAAGGGCTGCCGGCCTTCGTGGGAGGTGGACTGCTGCTCCGTCACGCGTGGGGTTCCGTCCGTCCGGGGAGCTCGTGCGCTGCAATCGCTGTGTGCGATATACCCGCTCTGCGGGCGGCGTCGACAGAAAGGTGGCCTGTGAACGTTACAGATCCGCACACTTTCCCGTGCAGATTCACTGAACCACCCCCCTTTGGTGACATACGGTCAGGTCCTGCTGTACGCCCGGTAGTTGTCGGCTGTCGACTGCCGGGCGCGCAGTCTTCCGGAGGACGATCCTACGTTTGGACCCTGGGGGCGCATCAAGAGTCTCACGTCGTCATGTGCGCCGGGATGCGGTCCCAGTCATCGGGGAGCTCCGGCACCGCCCAGCGGGGATCGGGCCGCCAGTTCTCCCATCCGTCCGCGAACGGCGCCCCCCATGCCTCCACGGCCCGTACGGCGGCCAGCCCCGCCGCCCGCACCTCCCGGGCCTGCTGCTCCCCGATCAGACCCACCTGCCGTGCCTGCGCGAACTCGTCCTCGTCCAGCCACGTCCAGCGGCGGTCGGGCGCCACCGCGATGTCCAGGAAGTGGTCCTGCGAGTCGACCCCGCCCGCCCACCTGGCCAGTGGCTCCTCCAGATTCACGTACCAGTTCTTGAACCGCCAGCCGCGTTCCCAGAACAGCCACACCGACCACGGGTCCCCGGGCCGCGCCAGCTTCAGCACCCCGGTTCCGAACCACCGCGAGGTGGTCGTGGTCCGTGCCTTCGTGTACCGGGTCTCCAGCGGCTCCTGGTGCACCGGGGTGCCGTCCGCGAGGACGGGCCTCACGCAGCGGGTGCCCGGCGCCATCCACACCGCGAGGAGGTCGTCGGTGTCCTGCACGACGGTCACGGGCCGGCAGATGTGGATGCGCGGCGAGGCGTTGTCCCGGTACCGCCAGAGGATCTGGTCCCCAGGCGCCCACTTCTCCCCGTCCGACCCGACTGCCTCACCCGTGTGCTCTGTCATGGGCAGATTTTAGGAGCAGGGAGTGCCGGGCGCAGCGAGGTGGATCACGGCCGGGGCACGGGCCGCGTGACGCGGGTGCGGGCGGCGGCCCGAGTGCCGTAGTAGTCCTGAGGGGTACACGTATCCGACCGCCAGCTGTGGAGCCGTCGATGACCGTTCGCCGTGTCGTGCCCAACATCCGCTCGGAAGCCATGGAGGAGAGCCGGGAGTTCTACGGACTGCTGGGTTTCGAGGAGGTGATGAACCACGGCTGGATCATGACCCTCGCATCTCCGTCCGTCCCGGCGGCGCAGGTAAGCGTGATGGCCGAGGACAGGACCGCGCCGGTGGTGCCCGATCTGAGCGTTGAGGTGGACGACGTGGACGCGGCGTACGCGCTGATGCGGGACAACGGCACGGAGATCGTCCACCCGTTGCAGGACGAGGAGTGGGGGGTACGGCGGTTCTTCGTCCGGGACCCGAACGGCCGGGTGGTCAACGTGCTGGGCCACCGCTGAGCGCACTCGGGACGCGCGGGGGCAAGGAGGGCCCGGGAGGGGGTCGGGCGATGTGCGGGTCCGCCCGCCCCCTCGCGTGCCGCTACGGCCGCGTCATGCTCAACACGTCAAGGGCCGCGTCCAGTTGGGCCTCCGTGAGGTCGCCCCGTGCCACGTACCCGCCCTCGATCACGGCCTCGCGGACCGTCATCCGCTCGGCCACCGACCTCTTGGCGACCTTCGCCGCCTCCTCGTAGCCGATGTACTTGTTCAGCGGGGTGACGACGGACGGGGAGGACTCCGCGTACTCCCGTGCCCGTTCCCGGTTGGCCGTGATGCCGTCGACGGTCCGGTCGGCGAGCAGGCGGGTGGAGTTGGCGAGCAGGCGCACGGATTCGAGGACGTTCTTGGCGATGACGGGGAGCATCACGTTCAGCTCGAAGTTGCCGGCCGCGCCGGCGACGGCGACCGTCGCGTCGTTGCCGGTGACTTGGGCGGCGACCATCAGGACCGCCTCCGGAACCACCGGGTTGACCTTGCCCGGCATGATCGACGAGCCCGGCTGGAGGTCCGGCAGGTTGATTTCGGCCAGACCGGTGCGCGGACCGCTGGCCATCCAGCGCAGATCGTTGGCGATCTTGGTGAGTGAGACGGCGATCGTACGGAGCTGTCCCGAGGTCTCGACCAGGCCGTCCCTGGCGCCCTGCGCCTCGAAGTGGTCGCGGGCCTCGGTGAGCGGCAGGCCGGTGGCGCGGGCAACCTCCGCGATCACCGCGGCCGAGAAGCCGGGCGGGGTGTTGATGCCGGTGCCCACCGCCGTGCCGCCGAGGGGGAGTTCGGCGAGCCGGGGCAGGGAGGCGCGCAGCCGCTCCACCCCGTACCTGACCTGCGCCGCGTAGCCGCCGAACTCCTGGCCGAGGGTTACCGGGGTGGCGTCCATGAGGTGGGTGCGGCCCGACTTGACCACGTCCGCGAACTCGGCCGACTTGCGCTCCAGGGCGGCCGCCAGATGCTCCAGGGACGGAATCAGGTCGGCGCTCACGGCGGCCGTCGCCGCGATGTGGATCGAGGAGGGGAACACGTCGTTGGACGACTGGGAGGCGTTCACGTGGTCGTTCGGGTGGACGGACGCGCCGTCCCCGCCGAGCCGCTCCGTCGCCAGGGTCGCCACCACCTCGTTCATGTTCATGTTGGACGACGTGCCCGAGCCGGTCTGGAAGACGTCCACCGGGAAGTGCTCGTCCCAGTCGCCGCGGGCGACCTCGTCCGCCGCGTCGGCGATCGCGGAGGCGACGTCCTGGTCCAGTACGCCGAGCTCCGCGTTGACCTTCGCAGCAGCCGCCTTGATGCGGGCCAGCGCCTCGATGTGGGCGCGCTCCAGCCGCTGCCCCGAGATCGGGAAGTTCTCCACCGCCCGCTGGGTCTGGGCCCGCCACTTGGCGTGGGCGGGGACCCGCACCTCGCCCATGGAGTCGTGCTCGATCCGGTATTCGTCCGTCGTCATCGTTGCCATACCTCCTGCAAAAGTTGAGCGGTTGTCTTGTTCTGGGTATTCCCAAGTGCGCTACCGGCCAGTAAATACCTCGGGTAACAACCAGCCGGGGAGGCGCAATGCTGTACTCCTGCCGGGGCAAGCCCCCACACCCCCACAGCACCGGGCACAGATTCCGCAGCACCCTCGCCGTGGCCGCCGCGCTCGCGGCGGCCGTCGGCACCATGACGGCGACGGCCGCGACCACCGCCACCGCGGCGGAGGCCGGTGTGACCAAGGCTGCCGCAGCCAGCCCCCTCCCGCCCGAGCTGGAGGCGATCAGGGCGGCCGAGGCCACCAAGCTGTACGGTTCGCCGGCCGAGCGGCCGATGGCGGAGCGCAAGACCGGGCTGATCTCGCTCGGTGACAGCGAGATCTCCGGCGAGGGCACCGGGACGTACGAGGCGCCGACCAACGGGCCCACCAACTGGTGCCACCGTTCGCCCGACGCCGCGATCCACCGGACCTCGATCGCCGCCGACGTGACGTACAACGTCTCCTGCTCGGGCGGTTACACCGGAAACATCAGGATCGGCGGCAGCAAGCAGTACGCCGACGAGCTGGTGCAGAGCGACAGCCTCGCGATCAAGGCCCGCAACACGAGGATCAAGATGGTGGTGCTCGTCGCGGGCGCCAACGACGACCTCCAGTTCGGCCCCGTCATGACGGACTGCGTGACCCGCTACCTGACCCTCCAGGGGCCGTGCGAGTCCAAGTACGCGGGCGGCTGGCAGGCGCGCGTCGACGCTCTCGTGCCGAAGGTCGAGCAGACGGTCCGCGACCTGCGGACCACCATGACCGGGGCCGGGTACGCGGACTCCGACTACAAGCTCGTCGTGATGGGCTACCCGAGCCCGATCGGCCCCGACTTCAAGGACAACCCGAACTTCCCCGGCAAGCTCGTCTGCGGCGGTCTCGGCTACGACTCCGACACCGCCTGGGGCCGCAACGTCGCCGTCCCCGCCTTCGAGCGCGGGATGCGCAGGGCTGCCGCCTCGACCGGCGCCACCTACCTCGACAACTCGCGCCTCTTCCAGGGCCACGAGGTCTGCTCGGAGGACACCTGGGCACGCGGCCTGTTCATCGACCTCTCCAAGCCGGGCACCCCGGACGAGAACTCCGTACGCCAGTCCTTCCACCCGAACGTCCGCGGTCACGCCGCCTTCGCCTCCTGCCTCAGCCAGATCTACAACTCCTCCTCCCGTGAGGCAAGTTGCGCCGACCCGGCGTCCACGGGCAGCCCGGTGCTGGTGCCCGGCGCGTGGGACGACAAGTTCAAGCCGCTGAAGAACGCCGCCACCGGCAGCTGTCTGGACGCCCCGGGGTCCGTCACCCGCAACGGCACCGCCGTCGGCGGCTGGGACTGCCATGGCGGGCGCAACCAGGGCTGGTGGTACGACACGGCCCAGCAGTCGCTGCGTACGGAACTGAGCCACGACCGGTGCCTGGACGTACCCGGCGCCAAGTACGAGGCGGGCGCCCCGCTGGTCCTGTGGAACTGCTCCGGCGCCGCCAACCAGAAGTTCGTGCAGCAGGGAGCCACCCTCCGCCCGGCCGCCGCCACCGGACTGTGCGTCACCCTCTCGGCCGCCAAGGACCCGCTGAAGCTCCGGGCCTGCGACAACTCGCCGAGCCAACAGTTCGCGTAAGCCTTACGTTCGGAGCATGATCACAGCACTCTCCGTAACCGTCGCCGCACTCGCCGCGACGCTTGCCCCGGCGCTGCCGGCTCCCGTGTCCTCCCCGGCCCCCGTCGGGGAGGACGCCGAGTCGGTGCGCGCGTACTGGACCGCCGAGCGGATGCGGGAGGCGGTCGCCGCCACCGGGGCGCGGGACCGGACCCTGGGTGACGAGCCGCCCGCCGGCGTCCCCTGGGTCGGGGACGCCGCGGACGTCGCACACGTCGGGCGCCTGTTCATGGTGCTGCCCGCCGGGCAGAAGGCCACCTGCACGGCCGCCGTCGTCACCTCCGCCAACCGCGATGTCGTCGCCACCGCCGGCCACTGCGTGCACCTGGCTGCGGTGGGCGGCGCGATGAAGTCACTCCTCTTCGTCCCCGGCTACGACAACGGCAAGGCCCCTTACGGGAGTTACCCCTCCCGTGCCGTCGGCGTCGCCGCCGCCTGGACCCGGGACGAGGACCACGCCGCCGACTTCGCCTTCGTCACCCTCGCCACGGACGACCGGGGCCGGCACGTCCAGGACGTGACCGGCTCCCGCCGCGCCGTCTTCACCGCGCGGCCGGCCGGCCGGCGCCTCGCGCTCGGCTACCCGTTCCTGCCGCCGTACGACGGCAAGGCGCTCCAGTACTGCGCGGGCAACGCCACCCCGGTCAAGGACGACCGGCTGGCCGGCGGCTCCCAGCTCAGGCCGTGCCGGATGACCAACGGGGCGAGCGGCGGACCCTGGTACGACCGACGGGCCGGCCGCAAGGACGTCCAGGTCGGCGTGACCAGCGCCAGGCCCGGCGGCCCCGGGTCCAAGGACGTGGCGTGGGGCGCGATGTTCAACAGCACCGCCAAGGCCCTCTTCCAGGCCCAGCAGCTGAGGTAGCGACGGGGCGCCTCACCCCGCTCACCCCGCTCACCCCGCGAACACCAGCACCGTGAACCCGAAGAACAGCCCCACGAGCACCGGCCAGTACAACAGCGTGGCCAGCATGTTGTCCCGCCACTCGATGACCCGCCGGTCGGTGTCGGTGCCGAGCATGATGGCGTTCGCGAAGATGCCCGTGATGACGATGTACTGGGAGATCGCCAGATACTCCAGATACGTCAGCGACGTGTCCCCGGCGATCTCCCGGATCTGCTGCTGGTCCACCACCACGACCAGCAGCAGGGTCACCGCGAAGGAGATCGCCGTCCACGCCGAGAAGCCGAACCGCGGGTTCTTGCCGTCGTCCTTGGTGAAGACGAACAGGGCCAGGAACATCACCGCCGAGATGAAGAACGACTGGATCAGCCGCCCCGTCATCGGCCCGGCCCACTCCCGCTCCATCCCGACGTTGAAGTACAGCTCGGGCGCCGACTTGAAGGGCTTGTCCCAGTCGGTCAGCCCCTGCGTCATCGTGTAGTCGTGCATCCCGAAGCTCCAGCCCGTGTAGTACGGGCTCCAGCCGGAGGTCACCGTGTCCTGGTCGAGCCCGATCCGGCCGTACCTCCAGGGCGGGTACGCGGCGAAGTCGGGCACCAGGACGTCGTTGGTGAAGGTGGCCTTCGACCACATCCGCAGCCAGACGTTCTGCTTGTCCAGCGGGTAGTGCTTGTAGTTGAAGTTCTGGCGCAGCGTCACCTTGAAGTGCCAGCCCTTGAGGCGGCGGCCGTCGGTGCTCCTGGTGTCGTACGCCTCCTGCACCTCGTCGTAGCCGTCGGTCGCCTCCGGGAAGACGACGCCCATGCTCTGCGCGGGGACGTCGGCCCCGTACCGCTGCCAGACGTAACCGCTCACCTCCACCTCCTCGGGGGAGGTGAACTTCGAGCTCTGCACGAAGATGCCGGTCGGGATCTGCCGCAGCTTCACCCCGGGCAGCGTCCTGGCCAGGAAGGCCGTGCTGTCGCGCTCGGAGAGCAGCGGGGCGCCGACGATGGTGTCGGTGACCTGGTCGTGCGAGACGACGTACCAGGTCACACCGATGCCCGCGGCGAAGATCAGCGTGGCGGCGCCGGCCATCAGCGCACACCGGTGCACCGTCAGCAGATACGGCTTGCACAGTACGGCGGCGCCGAAGAGCCCCACCGCGCAGCACGAGATCAGCAGCGACGCCCAGCCGGCCCGCTCGGTGTGCCCGGGGCTCGGGCTCTCGCGGCCGAAGTAGAGGTACGCGCAGACGCAGGCGGCGACGAGGGACAGGAAGAACAGGCCCCACGTGACCCGCGCGGCGGTCCGCGCCCAGCGGGGGACGGGCACGGGGCCGGGCGGGTGGTCGGGGTCCGGTTCCGTGGCTCGGTCGGGTGCAGGTGCAGGTGCAGGTGCAGGTGCGGGGCCGGGGGCGGGGTCCGGCCGGTGGTCGGGGCCCGGTTCCGAGGCTCGGCCGGGGTCCGCTTCCGTGGCTCGGGCGGGGTCGGGTGCGGGGCCGGGGTCCGCTTCCGTGGCTCGGGCGGGGTCCGGTTCCGGTGCCGGGGGTGGTTCGGGTGCGGGGGGACCTGGATCCATGGGCCCACCCTCGGACACACGTCACCCTCCGCGCGGACGCATCGCGGAGGGTGACCCGAATGCCGTACGGGGCGGTCGGGCGGGGCCGGGGGAGACCGGCCCCGCCCCGGGGCCTACGGGACAGGGTCGGGTAGACCCGCCCGCGCCCCGGGGCGCGGCCCCGCCCAGGGGCCCCGGGGGCCTACGCCAGACCCGGCCCCCGGACCGGGATGCTGGTGACGAGCGGCGGGGCCGCCGGGGCCGTGAAGAAGTCGTTGCCCTTGTCGTCGACCACGACGAACGCGGGGAAGTCCTCCACCTCGATCTTCCAGACCGCCTCCATGCCGAGCTCCTCGTACTCGACGACCTCGACCTTCTTGATGCAGTCCTGGGCCAGCCGGGCCGCCGGGCCGCCGATCGAGCCGAGGTAGAAGCCGCCGTGCGTGCCGCACGCGTCCGTGACCTGCTTGGAGCGGTTGCCCTTCGCCAGCATCACCTTCGAGCCGCCCGCCGCCTGGAACTGCTCCACGTAGGAGTCCATGCGTCCGGCGGTGGTCGGGCCGAAGGAGCCCGACGCGTAGCCCTCGGGGGTCTTGGCCGGGCCCGCGTAGTACACCGGGTGGTCCTTCAGGTACTGCGGCATCTCCTCGCCCGCGTCGAGCCGCTCCTTGATCTTCGCGTGCGCGATGTCACGGGCGACGACCAGCGGCCCGGTGAGCGAGAGCCGGGTCTTGACCGGGTACTTGGTCAGTTCGGCGAGGATCTCGTCCATGGGCCGGTTGAGGTCGATCCGGACGACGTCCTCCTCCGTGTCCAGGTGCTCGTCCGTGGTGTCCGGCAGGAACCGCGCCGGGTCCTTCTCCAGCTCCTCCAGGAACACGCCGTCGGCCGTGATCTTCGCCGTCGCCTGGCGGTCCGCGGAGCAGGACACCGCAATGGCGACCGGCAGCGAGGCGCCGTGCCGCGGCAGCCGCACCACCCGCACGTCGTGGCAGAAGTACTTGCCGCCGAACTGCGCCCCGATGCCGATCTTCTGGGTCAGCTCGAAGACCTTCTGCTCCAGCTCCTGGTCCCGGAAGCCGTGCCCGGTCGGCGAACCCTCGGACGGCAGCTCGTCCAGGTAGTGCGCGGAGGCGTACTTGGCGGTCTTCAGGGCGAACTCGGCGCTGGTGCCGCCGACCACGATCGCCAGGTGGTACGGCGGGCAGGCCGCCGTACCCAGCGAGCGGATCTTCTCCTCCAGGAACTTCATCATGGAGGCCTCGTTGAGCACCGCCTTCGTCTCCTGGAACAGGAACGACTTGTTGGCGGAGCCGCCGCCCTTCGCCATGAACAGGAACTTGTACGCACCGCCGTCGGTCGCGTAGAGCTCGATCTGCGCGGGGAGGTTCGACCCGGTGTTCTTCTCCTCCCACATGTTCAGCGGGGCCATCTGCGAGTACCGCAGGTTGAGCTTGGTGTACGCGTCGAAGATGCCGTGCGACAGGGCTTCCTCGTCGCCGCCCGAGGTCAGCACGTTCTGCCCGCGCTTGCCCATCACGATCGCCGTGCCGGTGTCCTGGCACATCGGCAGCACGCCCGCCGCTGCGATGTTCGCGTTCTTCAGCAGGTCGAGGGCGACGAACTTGTCGTTCCCGGAGGCCTCCGGGTCGTCGATGATGCGCCGCAGCTGCGCCAGGTGGGCGGGGCGCAGGTAGTGCGAGATGTCGTGCATGGCCTCGGCCGCCAGCGTGCGCAGCGCCTCGGGCTCGACCTTGAGGAACGTACGCCCGTCGGCCTCGAAGGTGGAGACACCCTCGGAGGTCACCAGCCGGTACGGCGTGGTGTCCTCTCCCAGCGGCAGCAGATCGGAGTACGCAAACTCTGGCATTTCGGCCGTTCCTCACTAGGCGGGCAGACAGTGTCGTCGTACCCCCATTGGCACGGCGCGCCCACCAGCGTATGACGGCCCCCGGCCCCCGCGGCAGTGAGGTAGGGCTCACCTGTCACGGGGGCGTGGGCCTCACCTGTCACGGGGGCGTGGGCCTCACCTGTCGTGGGGCCGAAGGGCTCACTGTCGCGCGGGATCGGGTGGGTGGCGCACTCCGCCCCCTGTCGCGATCTATCGCGTTTCGGTACGGTGAGCGGGTGGACCTCGAAAAGAAGCACCGGCCGACCCTTCAGAAGCCGCCCGCACCGACGGCGCAGCAGACCTCGTTGCGCGCCTCCGACGCGGACCGTGACCGGATCGCGGACATCCTGCGCGAGGCCATGGCCGAGGGCCGCCTCGACGCCGAGGAGCACGGCGAGCGCATCGAAGCCGTCTACCGCGCCAAGACCCAGGCCGAGCTGGCGCCCCTGGTGAGCGACCTGCCCACGCCGGGCGGCGGGCTCCGGGACCCCGGCCCCGCCCCGTCGGCGTCGTACACCCCGTACGACACGTACGAGGGCGGCGGGAGCGGCCAGGAGGCGGACAGCCTCGTCGCCGTCTTCAGCAGCGCCACCCGCAGGGGCCGCTGGCGGGTCGGCGCGCGCACCAATGCCTTCTCGCTCTTCGGGAGCATTGAGATCGACCTGACCGAGGCGCTGTTCGCACAGCGGCTCACCACCATCAACGCCACCTCCGTCTTCGGCAGCGTCGAGATCCGGGTGCCGGAGAACATCACCTTGCGCGGCAGCGGCAACGGGATCTTCGGCAGCTTCGAGGTCCGCACCCTGGAGGCCGAGGACCCCCAGGCGCCGGTGGTGGTCGTCAACGGCCTCGCGGTGTTCGGCAGCATCGAGGCCAAGCCCAGGCGCGGCAAGCTGATCGCCGACCTGCACGACCGGCTGCGCAAGCACCTCGGCCACTGACCCGCCGGCGGTTGAATCTCACCCGAACGAGGGCGGAATCGAAGCTTCTGACGACTCAACACGCCCTACGCGTACTGGACATGGTTCGAAACCCTGTGCATAGGCGTCGGCACAGCGGGTAGGGACTGCGCATCGTCGCTCGCTCGCGAAGCCGTCGTCAGGAGTAGACCGTGCTGCAACCGCCGCATCAGTCCTTGCAGGTCGCCCCCGTGCCCGCGCAGCGTGCGCCGGCGCCGGTCCGTGATCAGCGGGACCAGGCCGGCCCATGGCACACGGAGGCGGTGTGCCGCCGCGACGAAGCCGGGCTGTTCTTCGCCCCGTCGAAGGAGCCGACCGCCTCCAGGCTCTCGCGCGAGGAGGCCGCGAAGCGGGTCTGCGCCCGTTGTCCCGTGATGATCGCGTGCCGCGAGCACGCCCTGCTGCAGCCCGAGCCGTACGGCGTCTGGGGCGGCCTCACCGCCGCCGAGCGCCGGGTGGTGCTCGCCAGGCGGCGCAGGCGCGAGATGGAGCTGAAGGCGGCGCCCGGCGCGGAGGACCACCGCATAGCGGGCTGAGAGCACGTCACACGCGTACGACCGAGGGGGCGGCCACCGTGAAAAGGTGGCCCGCCCCCTCGGCCGCGCCCGCGGCTTCCTGCCTGCGCACCTGTCCTGCTCCGCGCGCTGCCCTGCTTCGCCCTGCTCGCTGTACTTCGCCGAACCCGCTCTACTTGGCGCGGTCGAAGTCGATCGCGCTGTAGGCGCGCAGCTTGGAGAGGCGGTGGGTGGAGTCGATCTGGCGGATCGTGCCCGACTTGGAGCGCATCACCAGGGACTGCGTCGTAGCGGTCGCCGAGCGGTAACGGACGCCGCGGAGCAGCTCGCCGTCGGTGATGCCGGTGGCGACGAAGAACACGTTCTCGCCGCTGACCAGGTCGTTGGTGTGCAGTACGCGGTCCAGGTCGTGGCCCGCGTCCACGGCGCGCTGACGCTCGGCGTCGTCCTTGGGCCACAGCTTGCCCTGGATGGTGCCGCCGAGGCACTTGATCGCGCAGGCGCTGATGATGCCCTCGGGGGTGCCGCCGATGCCCATCAGCAGGTCGACGCCGGTGCCCTCGCGCACGGCCATCACCGAGCCGGCGACGTCGCCGTCCGAGATGAACCTGATGCGTGCGCCGGTCTCCCGGATCTCCTTCACTATCCCCTCGTGGCGGGGACGGTCGAGGATCATCACCGTGACGTCCTCGGGAGTGGAGTTCTTCGCCTTGGCGACCCGGCGGATGTTGACCGAGACGGGGGCGTTGATGTCGACGAAGTCGGCGGCCTCGGGACCGGTCACCAGCTTGTCCATGTAGAAGACGGCCGACGGGTCGAACATCGTCCCGCGGTCGGCGGCGGCGAGCACCGCGATCGCGTTGGGCATCCCCTTGGCGTTGAGGGTGGTGCCGTCGATCGGGTCGACGGCGATGTCGACCTCGGCGCCGGTGCCGTCACCGATCCGCTCGCCGTTGTAGAGCATCGGGGCTTCGTCCTTCTCGCCCTCGCCGATGACGACGACGCCGTTCATCGACACGGTGGAGACGAGGGTGCGCATGGCGTTGACCGCCGCGCCGTCGGCGCCGTTCTTGTCACCGCGGCCCACCCAGCGGCCGGCGGCCATGGCGGCGGCCTCAGTGACGCGTACCAGCTCAAGGGCCAGGTTGCGGTCAGGGGCCTCGGCGGGGACTTCGAGCGGCGACGGGAGCTGGTGCTCGGTCATCGGGTGCGCACCTTTCTGTACGGCTACGGCGGCGACGGCCGGGGGATGAGGTACCGGGGAAACCCGGAAACCAGGAAGAGGACGGTCCTGCGACTCTATCCGTACATCGACAAAATGAGCAGAGGGGGTGCACGTATGAGCGGCATATCGGTTACGTCCCTGCCCGGTGCCGCCTCCGGGACCGTGCCCCGCGACCGATCGCGACGCCTGCATGGGGGACCATGGAGGACGTGGCAGCAGCGAAGCGTGGCAATCAGAAGATCCGGGACATGGTGCTCTCGATGGCGGTCATCGGTGGCGTGGTCGCGGTGATCTACACGGTGATCCCGCACGACGAGAAGGCCGACCCGCTCAAGACGGTCGACTACCGGGTCGAGCTCAGCACGGCGCAGCGGTCCGCGCCCTATCCGGTGCTCGCTCCGCAGGGCCTGCCCAAGGAGTGGCGGGCGACCTCGGTGACGTACCGGGGCGACGAGGGCAAGGCCTGGCACCTCGGCTTCCTCGACCCCAACCGGGAGTACGTCGCGGTGGAGCAGTCCACGGCCGCCCCGGACAAGTACGTCCCGAAGGTCACGCTCGCCGCGAAGAACACCGGCAGGACCCAGCGGATCGGTGACGCGGCGTGGCAGGTGTGGAAGGGCGAGAAGTACGACGCCCTGGTCCGCACCGACAAGGGCGCCACGACGGTGGTCCTCGGCACGGCCCCCGACGACCGCCTCACGGAGATGGCGAACTCCTTGAAGGCGAAGGCGCCGCAGGGGTCGTAGGGCGCCGGACGCGACGGTCCGGACACGACGGAGGGGCCGCCGCACCTGTTCGGTGCGGCGGCCCCTCCTCGTGGCTCACTCACGTGCGCGCACTGTGTGCTCAGACGGTGGTGATGACCTCGTCGTAGGCCAGTCGCGGGGAGCGCGGGAACCAGGCGTCCTCGCCCGGCTTGCCGATGTTGACGACCATCAGCGGGGTGTGGTCGTCGTCCAGGAACTCCTTCTGGACGGCGGGGAAGTCGAAGCCCGTCATCGGACCTGCGGCCAGACCGGCGGCACGGATGCCGACCAGGAAGTAGCCGGCCTGCAGGGTGCCGTTCATCAGGGCGGCCTGCTCGCGGACCGGACGCTCGGAGAAGAAGGCGTCCTTGGCCTGCGGGAAGTGCGGGAACAGCGCCGGGAGCTCCTCGTGGAACTCGTTGTCGGCGGACAGGATGGCGACCAGCGGGGCGGCGGCGGTCTTCGGCCGGTTGCCCTCGGCCATCAGGCCGACGAGGCGCTCACGGGCCTCGGGGGAGCGGACCAGGGTGACGCGCAGCGGCGACTGGTTGAACGCGGTCGGGCCGTACTTGACCAGGTCGTAGATCGCCTGGACCTGCTCCTCGGTCACCGGCTCGTCGGTGAACGTGTTGGCGGTGCGGGCCTCACGGAAGAGGAGGTCCTGGGCGGCGGGGTCAAGAACGAGGGACATGCGTCGTGCCTTCCATACGTACGGAGGATCAAGCGATGCGGACACCGTAGAACGGCTTTAGGTTAAATTTCAACTAACCACGGATGATCGTGTCGCGGGTCACAGCCGGACCGCGTCTGCCCGGTCGGAGGGGGGACCCAGCACCCGAGCGACGTAGGACGCCAGCCGGGACCGGATCTCCTCCCGGGTCAGGTGCCGCCGGTCGACGAGGTGCTCGACGAGGTCGGCGCGGACGGCGGCGAGCAGTGCGTGGGCGGTGAAGTCGCTGTCGGTGAAGCCGGGGATCCGGTCCAGCGCGGACCGGAGCGTGCCGTGCCACCACTCGTAATGATCGGCCCGGTACGGGCTGTCGCCGCCCGTCCCCTCCAAGGCCAGGGCGAGGTGGTGGTGGTCGAGCTTGAAGCAGAGGAGCGCGTCAAGGAGGGCGGGTACGCGCTCCTGGGGCGGGGTGTCGGGGCCGAGCGGGGCGGGCCCCTCCTCGGCGGCGCGGCCGATCGGCGCCAGACGCATCGCGAACAGCGAGTGGATCAGCCCGGTGCGGTCGCCGAACCCGCGAAAGAGGGTCGCCTTGCCGACGCCGGCCGCGGCCGCGATGTCGGCCATGGTGACCGCCTCCGGACTCTCGCACCGGGCGAACAGGGCATCCGCGGCGGCGAGTACGGCCTCCCGGTTGCGCGCTGCGTCCACGCGCGGCTTGCGGTCGGGCATCCGAGATCTCCTTGCTTGCAAAGCGGACCACGGGTCCGTATCGTCGAACGAAGCGGACCCATGGTCCGTATCGTACGGGACGGAGCAACTTTCAATGAACACGAACAGGGCACGGGTGGACGCGGGCGCGGCGGGGGACGAATCGAGCGCGGCACAGGCGGGCGTGGCGGGGGATGAATCGAGCGCGGCACAAGCGGGCGCCGGTGCCGCGCGGGTGGGCGGCGGTGCGGGGCGTGCGGACGTGGGCGCGGGTCGAGCGGACGGTGGTGCGGCGCGGGTGGACGGCGGTGCGGGGCGTGCGGACGTGGGCGCGGGTCGAGCGGACGGTGGTGCGGCGCGGGTGGGCGGCGGTGCCACGCGAGCGGACACGAGCACGGCACAAGCGGGCGCCGGTGCCGCGCCGGTGGACGCGACCAGCACGCCCGCCGACGTCTACCGCCACGGCCTGCGGCTCCTGCTGGACAAGAACATCGCGGCCTGGGTCGACCTGTGGGACGAGCAGGGGATCTTCGAATTCCCCTTCGCGCCGGACGGCTGGCCGCGTTGGCTGGAGGGCCGGGTGGCCGTCGCCGAGTACATGCGCGGCTACCCCGATCACATCGACCTCCACGACTTCCCGCGCGTGGAGATCATCGAGACGGTGGATCCGGAGGTCATCGTGGTCGAGATGCGCGGCGTGGGGCGTCTGGTCGCCACCGACGCCCCCTTCGACATGTCCTACATCGCGGTCGTCACCGTCAGGGCCGGCCGCATCACCCGCTATCGCGACTACTGGAACCCGCTCGCGGTCCAGGACCCCGCGGTGCACTTCACCGGCACGGGAGACAACTGATGATGTCGCAGCAGGAGTTCACACTGGTCATCGGGGCCACGGGCACGACAGGCAGCCGGGTCGCCGCCCGGCTGGCCGCCGATGGCCGGCCGGTCCTGGCCGCGAGCCGAAGCGCCGTGTCGGAGGTGGGTGCGGGTGCGGGTTTGGGTGTGGGTCCGGCAGCCGGGGCGGTTGCCGTGCGGTTCGACTGGGACGACCCCGCGACCTTCGCGGCCGCTGTCGAGGGCGCGGACCGGGTCTATCTGGTGCCGCCGCCCGGCGCCCCAGACCCGGCGGCCGTCATGCTGCCCTTCCTGCGGCAGGCGCGTACGGCGGGGGTGCGCAGGGCGGTGCTTCTCAGCTCGTCGGCGATCGCCGCCGGAGGCCCTGCCGTGGGCCAGGTGCACCAGGCGCTGCCCGAGCTGTTCCCCGAATGGGCCGTTCTGCGGCCGTCGTGGTTCATGCAGAACTTCACCGGCGGTCATCTGCACGCCAGGACCATCGCGGCGGACGGCGCGATCCGAACCGCGGCCGGGGACGGCCGGGTCGGGTTCGTGGACGCCGAGGACATCGCCGCGGTGGCCGTGCACGCGCTGACGGCGCCGCGGTCGCCCGACACCGACCTGGTCATCACGGGTCCGCAGGCGCTGAGTTACGACGACATCGCCGCCACGCTCACCCAGGTCACCGGCCGGCCGGTCCGCCACCAACACCTTTCCTACGAGCAGTTGCGCGACCGGCTGGCCGCGGAGATGCCCGCCGAGTTCGCGGCGTTGCTCGCCGGCCTGGACCGTGCCGTCGCGGAGGGCGCCGAGGACCGGACCACCGACACCGTCCTCCGCCTCACAGGCCACGCGCCGAACAGCTTCCGAGCGTTCGCGGAACGGGAGGCGGGACAGCGGCCCCGGGCGTGAGCGCCCTTGAGGTTCGGCGCGCTGCCATCGAACGTGGTTTCCACCGTGCGCTGTCTCTTTCGGACCTGCTGGTTGCCGCGACTGCCGAGCACAGCGACGCAGTCGTCCTCCACCACGACGCCGACTGCGACATGATTGTCGACATCACCGGGCAGCGCTGCCAGTGGATCGTGCAGCCGGGATCGGCTGACTGCCGCACCACGCTCCGCAGTCGGTGTCAACGACGGCGAAGTCGCGGGGGCATCCACATCGAAGTCCGGCAGACCGACCTGGCTTGGCCGGCAGCGAACCGGTCCAGCCAACATGCAGCGACGGGTACGCGAACGGGGCCGCCCCCGACTCGGGTCGACCCCGTCTGACCTGCGAACTTGGTTAGCTCGTGCGATCGACGCCGTGGAGCGCCCTACACGTTGAAGCGGAACGCCGGAACCAGATTTTTGACCTGCGCAAACGCCGGAGCAGCGGTGTGGATCCAGCCAGGATCCAGCCGCCGGAAACGGTGGAGCGACCGGCCGTCCCCGGCCGCTGCCCCGCCCTCCTGTAGCAGAACTCCCAGCGAAAACGACACCATTTAGTGCTACCGTTTGGTGTCGTTTGTTTCGCTGAGGGGAGTTACGCATGTCCCGGACAATGATCGACCTGGACGACGAGATGGTCGCGCAGGCCAAGGAGATATACGGCACGAAGACCAAGGCAGCCGCCGTGCGTGCGGCTGTGGAGGATGCCGTGAAGCGCCGTCTCCGCCAGCAGTTCATCGACGCCGTCAAGTCGGGGGAGCTCGACTTCGGCGAGATCGTCGAGAACACGAAGGTGCCGGACCCCGACCGGGACACGAGGGCAGTCTGAGTGAGCGCTCCGTTCCTGGTCGACAAGTCAGCCCTCGCCCGCTGGCACCTGCCGCTGGTCGCCGCCGTCCTCGATCCGCTCCACGAACGAGGACTGCTGGCGATCTGCCCTGCCGTCGAGTACGAGCTCATGTACAGCATTCGCGGAAAGAGCGAGGCCCCCGGCGTCGCAGCGTGGCTCCGGGGCTTCGACTACCTCTACGGCGACGACCAGGTCTTCGATCGCGCCCTGGAGGTTCAGCGTGCCGCTGTTGAGCGTGGCTTCCACCGCGCGCTGTCCCTCCCGGACCTGCTCGTCGCCGCGACTGCCGAGCTGAGCGGCGCAATCGTCCTCCACCACGACGCCGACTACGACATGATCGCCGGCATCACCGGGCAGCGCTGCCAGTGGGTCGTGGAGCCGGGGACGGCCGACTGACGCAACATGCTCCGCGTTCCAGCTGGCTGGCCGCCACCGGCTTGACTCCTGTCCACCTAAACGATCAGCCGGACATCGCGGATTCAACCTGATTATTGAGTGCAACACAGGGAGCGACCAAGGGACGCTCACCAAATGGATAACGGGAGGAACCGCGCCAGCCTGGCAAAGGCTCTACCAGGCCACTTGCGAAGTCGTCCTCAAGTAGCTGGGAAACGTCGTCCTTCACAGGAAGAATCTCAGCGTCGAAGAGCCTAGAGGTCAGCGCCTCAGCCAGAGGCGGAGGTACGGCATTGCCAATGATGACCTGAACCTCGGTGCGAGTCAGATCGTAGCGAGGCTTGACCCTCTCATCGACGAAGCGAAAATAATCCGGGAAGCCTTGGATGCGCGCGGCCTCGTGGGCGGTCAGACATCGAGGGGCCCCGGGGTGGACAAAACGTCCACGACCCATCGTTGCAAACCCACTGGTGATGGTCTGAGATGGGCGGTCCCACCACAAGCGACCATACATCGAGGTGTAGTTGTGCTCGCCCCGATGACACTCAGGACGCTCTTCGTTCGGCAGATTGTGCACATCATTTTCGAAGAGATACTTCATACGTCGCTGGTTATCCGGATTAGGCACGGAAGCTTCGTCGAAGAAGGACTTTGCCTGAATGTCGAGCAGGTCGCCGATCGCCCAATTTAGATCATGGGGTTCGGCACCATGGTTTTCGACCCGCAGCAGATCAGCGGCCGAGTACCCAAAAGGCAGCGCATCTTCGCGGACAGCGAGCAGTATATGGCGCTTACGCGTCTGGGCGACCCCGAGCTTGAGTAGGTCGATACGACTGGTAGCGACATCGTATCCAAGCTTCTTAAGGTGAGCGATAGTGCGGGAGACCACCTGCTGCTTGTCATTGACAACGGCCAGCACATTCTCGATGACCACTGCACGGGGGGCCAGGACCTCTGCAGCACGAGCCATGCGCAGATACAAGCGGTTCTTGGGGTCGTCGCGGCGGGTGTGGTTGTTGAGGTTGCTGTGCCCCTGACATGGCGGCCCTCCGATGAGGAGTCCCACCTCACCCACCATTGAGACGGTCTCGGTCTCCTGCAGCGTCAGCGAGGCCCCCAGGGGGCCGTCGAAGTAGGACTCGACGGTCCCCTCTTGAACATTGGCCTTGGGGAAGTTGACCTTGAAGACTTTGGTGGGAGCAGCCTCGAAGTCGACCGCGAGACGAACATCAAGCGCGACGCCACGCTTGTGGGCCGCCTGGGCAATGCCGAGGGTGAGGCCACCACAGCCAGCGAAGAGGTCCACGACCCTCAGGGAGCCTTTGCCCTCTTCGAACTTCGGTCGCCGCTTGGCACGCAGAGGGTAACGCTCGCCCACGTGTGACCCCTATCTGCGCTTCCTCATCGAACTGGCTGAACGAGCCGTCATGATACTCGATCAAGGATGGGTGCGAGCCCTACCTTCCATTCTAGGCGAAATACGCCTTTTGGGTGGTTTGTCATAGTGGGCGCGGCAGGAGACTCCGTGCGACCAGTAAGAGTCCCCGCGATTTGCCACTTGCGGCGTGGCCCGTGCGGCGCACATTCGTCGCCGAGCGCAAGCAAGAATGGTCACCGAGAGTGACTCTCCGTCTACGTAATCCAGGGCTAGACTTCTGCAGCGCTCCCGGCTCGGTCGACGAAGGACAGCAGCATGCCGCTAGAGGTCAACAAGCACGTCCAACAGATACGTGGTTACCAGCCGTTCGACGTCGGCACCTCTGAAATGGTCTACGAACTGCAGGGGGACGGTACGCAGCCACAGTTCCGCGTAGTGACGCTGGACTACCTGCTAGCTGCCATTGAGCAACCGACTTTGAAGACTCTCGTCCTCACCGGGGACGCCGGGCATGGCAAGACGAGCCTGTGTGCCAGCCTACTGGCCATGCTGCGGGTCAAGGACGGTGACGAGACGACCCCACAAGATGTTGACCGGAGGGCAGTTTTCCGCGAGCTTTCAGCGGCTGGCGGCGACGCCAACCGCCCTATCGGCCGGACCCGTAACGGACGCCCTCTCTACGTCCTCAGAGACCTCAGCGAACTCAGCCCTCAGGCAGGTGCCCAGAAGCTTGTGGAGCTACTTGACCCTCCGGACGAGGGCCTCGCGATCATCTGCGCAAATGAGGGCCAGCTACGGAAGTGCGTTGCCGAAGACGACAACCTTGATAAGGGTGGTGGTACCGGGCGCGCCAAAATTCTAGTGGAGACCCTTACGGCAGGGATCGTCCGCGGGCAGGTCAGCGACCCCGATGGCACCGTCGCTGTCATCAACCTGAACTACCAGTCCGTAGCGGCCGACAACCCCAACGGCGGGCTCATCTCCTGGGTTCTTAAGCAGTGGACGACGACGCAATGGGGGCGGTGGAAGCCCTGTGAGACCTGTGATGCGCAGAAGGTCTGCCCGATCCTTGCCAACCGCAACGAGCTAAACGATCCCACCCGCGGGCCTCAGCGCCGGGCCGCGATCCGGGACGTGTTCGCCGCAGCCGAGCGCACGGGGGCCGTGGTCACGACCCGCCAAGCATTTTCAGTTACCAGCTACATGATCACTGGCGGCTTGTCTTGCGAGAACGTGCATACCAGGTACCAGTGGTCGCGCTCGAGCAGATCGTGGCAGGCTCCCCACTTGTACCATCAGGCGCTCTTCGGCGATCGCCTGTCCCAGCAACAGCGTCATCAAGTTCCTGCCTTCTTCGCGCTACGCAAGTTGGACCCGGGCAGGGTCTCCCGTCGCCAGGTGGACGACCAGCTGGACCCGGATACGGTCGGCGACTTCCCTCCCACGGATGCCAGCAGCTACCTGCAGAAAGTCCGTACGAATCGGGATGCCCAGAAGCAGGCCGAACAGTTGCGAGGCTTGTACACATTCCTGCGACGAGCTGACTTCTTCAACAGCGACGACAACAAGGACCGGTTCGCCCGTATGGGCATGCATGCTGGCGACGACTTCGTCAGCGCCCAGGACAGGAACCGGGACTTGGCCGACACCCGGGTGCGAGATAGCTTCCTCAAAGGTCTGGAGGCCGTCCAGGGCATCCACCGGGCGGGAAGCAACCCTGACTTCCTCGTACTTGACCCTGCCTTCTTCACGCACCGTGCCCGTGCTGCCGTGATCTCCCGACGAGTGGCCAGCAAGGGCGTTGAGGTTGTAGACCAGGTCACCCAGTGGCAAAAGGAAGGCCGCACGGGCGTGCTCCTTGAGATGCGGAACGCCGTCGAATGGCTTAACCGAGCCATCTACATCCGTATCCCGACTGTCGGGCCTGGCGAGGGCACAATCTCGGTGGAGGCAGACCTGCTGCGCTTTGAGTTGCTGACGCGGTGGGCCGCGGGTCTGCGCAGCGAGGTTCAGCACGAGGCAGAGATCCGTGGCCTGAGTGGATCCTTGGCAGAGCTGGCTGACTCCTCAAGCAAGGACGACGAGATCCAAGTGTTGGTGGGCAACGTCATGAGGAAGCTCATGATTGACGTTGGCGACAAGATCAGGTCGGTGCGTGCGTGATGGCTGACCGTTCCAAGGCTGAGGTCGTCCTTCGCCTCTTCGGGGTGAATCTCGAACAGCAGGGCCGCGGTTTCTACGTATCGCTTGAGATGCTCGCGATCGCCCGCGGCGTTTACCTGGCACATGCGGAAGATCCCGAGACGGTCGCAGACCTCCTGGACAACAGAGCTGACGCATCCTACAAGAGGACCTCGCACGACCTGGCTCGGCGGATCGCGACCAAGGCTCGCATCGTTGAGGGCGACGAGGAACTCGGCAAAGCTGTTGAGTTGGACTCTCCCGAAACGATAGAAACGCTCCACGCCTTGTTCTCATCCCTGCTGGTCGAGATCCCAGGGCGTCGTACCCAGCCCAGTTGGTTCGGCGCGCACATCTATCCATTCGTCGGCGAGCTCATCCACTACGACGCAGTCGAGCGACGAATCAAGCAAAGCGATGCTTCTCCCAAGAAGAGCGCAAAGAAGCGCAAGCAGGCCGGCAAGGTCGCTGCTGGCATTAACGCTCCGAGTATCGAGCGCTACCTCTTCCGCGATGGTGGCAGCTGGGCGTACAAGGTCCTTCGCAGCGACTTTGATCCTGATCGCAAGGAAACAACCAGGCAGGGCCTGCGCGACCTGGTACAGGACAGCGGCACCCCGCTGGGCAATCTCGCCAAGGCCCTCAGCATGCACGACTTCGACTACGACGAAGAACCTGTGGAGAGCTCAGACTCAGAGATCAAGTTGCACGAGGATCTCAGCCCGTGGCCTGAACTGCTGAGAGATGGTGCTCGCAACATCGTCGCTCGGACTGCGGCGGTCCCTAGGGCTAAGCGCACCGAGAGCCTTATGCATTGGGTTCCCTACTGCTTGGCACGCCATCAGCTACAACTCGCACGCCAGAAGCTCGGTGCTATCGATCGCGAGTCGATCCTGTTGGACTTCGGTAACGAGGCAACCCCATTGCGCAGAGAGTCGCAGAAGAACCTGGCGGGCTTCCGCAATGACATCGTCAACGCGATCAATGCCCAAGCTCGGGAAATGATCAAAGAAGCTGAAGGCGACGAGTCCAGAAGGCAGCGCTACGAAAGATTCACGAAGGAAGTCGGCACAGCGGTTCAATCCCCTCGAGGCTTCTTCAGCGAGACTCTCGCCGCGGTCGGAGCCCTGAACGCACCTGTCGGGCGACGACACTTCACCATGAAGCCCCCAATGCTTGAGAGCCTGGTATCTGCCACCGTCCCGCAGGGCACGGAGTTGGAGTTCGACCAGTTCTGCGCGCTGATTTACGAGAAGTACGGGCTCGTGGTGGAGAACAAGGTAGCGGCTAGGAGCCCGTTGGCTTCCGAGGTCGACCAGTCTTTCCTTGACCACAACGGCAAGGCATTCCGAGAGAAGCTGGCCGCTATCGGTCTACTCACTCAATACTCAGATGCAACCAGCATGGTTCAAGGGGAGCCCCGGTGATCGACAGCAGTATTCGAGCGCTCGGTCGGTTCGTTGCGGATGAAGCACTCCGCAAGGTCACTGAGATCAGCGGAACTCGTGCCGTCCTGCGAGTCAGCGGCTTCGACCAAGCGACCGTCGCCGAGGCTCTCCGTCGCACGGCCCAGAGGCTATCGGAGTCACCTGACCCTCAGGTTGTCGTCAAGGTCGGCACCCCAGAGCCAATCGAAGGGGTACCTGCTAATTACCTGTTGGCTCCGCAGGACCAGCTAACTAAGTGGCGGAATTCAGGACAAGGTAAGGCGGTATTGCTCTTCGACTGGGGGGAGTCTCCGGACGCGCAGGGGTTGGCGGCCATGAACGTCCTTAACGACGCCACAATCCTGGGCGATTACCATGACGCCTCCGGCGAGCGCGGATTCGACAGGTTCATGGCCGAAGCGTGGCGGGAGGCAAGTGGCAGCAACACCCTTCCGGCCATAATGGCCACTTCTCTGCCGACGATCTGGCGTGCCATCACCGAGGAGGAGCCCCGGTCCCTGCGCCGCTGGGCAGCCTTTTTGGTTGAGGCCACGCAAAAGGTCGCTGCGACCCAGGTCTACACCCCTGACGTGGTCTACCCCGAGATCTCTTCAGCCCTGCCCGCTCTCGACCTCTTCCCTGACCGAGAACTCTCGATCAAGCCCGCAGCGCTGCTAGCCCGGGTCAAGAAGAACGTCTGGGTCAGCGCATTCAAGCAGCCCACCGGTAAGGAGATCACCGAGGACGAGCTGATAGACCGAATCGCCACAACCGAGTTCAGCGAGGAGTCCCTGGGCCACATCGGTATGGACTCCGAGTCTGCCAAATCGCGCATGCGTAGCCTCGTGCTCAATCTCAATCGCAGTGGGCCCACCCCGCAGGATCCTCGTCAGCTGCGTCGCGAGCAGGACCTGCCCCTCTGGCTTGAGGTATTCGAGCAGAAGTCAAAGAAGATCGGCCTGGGCCAGCAGGTCCGCCAAGAGATTGAAAGGACCGCCCCAGAGCGGGTCGACGAATTCGATGCTCTCGTGATCGAAGACGCGCTTGACCGCGGAGACCAGGAAGCCGCACAACACTTCCTTGACGACGCCCCGGCTAATGGAGCCGAACCGTTGGCCGACCTGCTGTCCAAGCGGTCGCGTCGCAAGGTTGAGAAGCTCGCCTTCCCAGACTCTCAGTTCGTCCAGGACCCACTGCGTGCCCTGCTACGCGAGCTGACCTACTTCTCAGACGAAGAGGAAGGCTCGGTCGTCGTAGGGCTTGAAGGCAACCAGGATGCCGGCCGGTGGAGCCGCTGGTTGTTCGCTTTTCTGTACGCACGGACCCTGCGTGACATCCAGGGCTCCACCGGTCTTCGTCTGACCCTGGAAGTCAAGGACTACCTGCTGGACCTGTCCAGGCCACCCCTACCCGAGGATGACGAGCCGTTCGATCCGAACACCTGGGCACCGCTGCGCATCTTGGTCGAGATGGACGGTGCAGCTCAGCGTCGTTTTCGCTGGGACCCACCGAACATCCCTGGGCAGATCGCCCTGGCAGCCCTCATCCACGGTTGGCGAACTCCCCCTGGCCTTGCCAGTAACCTGACCTTCGACACCTTCCTTGAGAAGTTTAATGATCCCCGGCATTGGCAGGTCGACGAGCCTGAGCCCGCCCCCTCATCACATTTCGCTGGCCAGCTGGAACGCCTCAAGCTGGAGCACTTCGAGCGGTTCTCCGATGGGCTTGACTCCGAGAACATCAATGATTACGTACGCGAATGGGAGGGCATACTTCGCGAGGCTCGCACCGCCCTGGTTCCCGACAATGCTCCGAACCCAGACCTTGAGGCCGTCGTCCTGACCGATGTCGTCGGGCTGGCCGATCACCGCATGATGATGCTGGCCACCCACCCGTTGAAGCTGCGTTGGCTGGCAAAAAACTATGCGGAGACCGCTGGCAGTATCAAGACCGCCCTGAACAGGGAGGGAGGTCTGAGCCTCAACCAAGAGAACGAAGACCTCTTCTTCGACGCCATCGACCGGATCTCCCCGCATGGCACGCCGGCGGTCCTAGTCGGACCCGGCGGCACAATCGCTATTCCAATGCGGGAATCGGCCGGTCACGAGGAATATGCTCCGGTCCGCCACGGCGGCAACGAGTCCAAAGAATGGCTATCAAGCGTCGACGAAACGGCGATTGACGAGATGGTCCGCGTCATCACTGATTACCTGACGACCTATCCTCACAAACTTGACGGCCTACGCGTACTGCTTCTGGACCGCAATGGCGACCCTGTCCTGCCGAAGCGCGTGGCCAAGCAGGTACGGGCCAAAAACCCTCGTCTCAAGATTGACCTGGTCGTGCTGGCTCCCCAGGCCACCCATCATGAGATCATCCAGGGTTTCGACCTGGAGTTTTCCGGCGCGGAGATGTCCGAGGACAGCTTCCTGCCTGACGTCCAACTCATCCTGCAGGCATGGGAGCCCGACCAGGAAGCAGACTTGTCACGGCTGGAAGACACCATCGATCTCGCCCTGGCTCCGGCACTTTTCGGCACCCAGACCAGCATCAAGGAGAGCACCAAGAAGGAATCCCTGTCGGGCTCCTTCAGTCCTTGGAAACACCCTGCTTCACATAACTTGGCTCAGACCAGCGAGAACGTCGTAAGAGCACTGTTGCCGGAGACCGCCGACGAGACTCTTGAGTCCTGGTCCACCTTGTGCGTGCGGTACGACCGCCGATCCCCGGTCTCCCGGGAGAGTGTCGACGGTATCGACTACTTCGAAATGCAGGTTCAGTTCGACCAGCACCAAGACTTGTTCGCCACTCTGCACCGCGTGGCTCACTGGGTCGTCACCCTTGACAGCTTCATCGGCCGTGAACAGATCGATGCTCTGCGCAACCGCCCAGATGTCATCCTCGTCAAGCCTGGTATCGGCAAGAATGAGTCCTACACCCTCATCGTCAGCTCGCAGACCGGCCAGCAGTTCGTCGTCAAGCGGTTGCGGCGCCGCCTGGAGCAGATCCGCGTCGTCACCCCGCAGAACTCCGAAGGCACCGCGAAGCGGATTTACGAGGTCGGCCGAAACGTAGCCCCTGGCGCCGTGCTGCGCTCCCTAGGTATCGGCACTACGGTCAACGAACTCGTCGGCCTGGTCGCCACGCGGTTTGTTATCGACCAGCAGTTTCCCGTACCGCAGCAGGGCACGAGCCTAGTCACCTGGATCAGCTTCGATGAGCACCACCGGTGGTTCGGCCGCGGACACAAAACCCGGGCCGACCTGGGCAGGTTCGTACTGTCTGTCCGGGACGACGGTACGGTTCACCTGGATGTTCTGGTCGCTGAGTCCAAGTTCCGCCAGACGTTTGATGTCGGCTCGGCCGAGGAACAGCTCAATCGCACCACCGACCTGTGCGAAGATGCCTTCCGCTCGGGCGGCGAAGCCCGCCACGACCGCCCTTTCTGGCTGGACGAGCTGGCCGCTGCGATCGCTCAGACCAGTGGAAATGCCCTACCGGCCGCAGAACTGCCAGCTCGCACCATAATCGGCAACGACGACCACCGTCAGATTGAGGCGAAGGTTCTTGATGCCCTGCGCTCCGAGGACGTCCAACTCGGCCAAATCACCGGCGTAGCCGTGGCCATCTCAGCTGAGGACGACCAGCCGGCCCCCACAGTCGGAACCCTCGGCGAGCACACTCTGGTGAGGCTGAACAAGCACGAACTGCTGAACCTCATCGGCGCATTGCGCGCCAACCAGGACCCCGCCAACGCCGACTCCCTTATTGTCCCAGGCGACCTAGGTGCGACTCTGAAGCTCCCGGACGCCGTCGTCAGGCCCTTCTCAACAGGCATCACCGTTGAACTGCCTCCGGAAGAACCGGCGCCACCTGTTGTCGGTGACATCGGAACGATTACTCCGACACCCGTAACGAGCCTGCCGGTAGGTGCGCATCCCCCTGCCACAGAGATCGATCCTGTCACTCTGAAATCCCACAGTGGCGGGCTCGACGATGAGGAGCTGAAGCGTCGGTATAACGAGGTCCTTGATGTCTTCGACCGCCACAAGGTCGCAGTGACCGCCCCGGAGATCGGCAAGTGGCAGGACGGGCCCGGCTTTTATGTCTTCCGGTTCATCCCCAAACCTGGAGTAACTGTAGACAAGCTAACTAACCGTCGCGACGAGATCTTCCTGGCCCTTGCGCTTCCCTCTGGGTTCAGTATTCGCACTCGTAGCGACCGCGGTTCCGTGCTCTTCGAGATCCCCAAGATCGACGAAGAGAAGTACGGGGTCGATGCCAAGGTGCTGTGGCAACATTGCCCGGCCGATCCCGAGAGTCTCATCGCTCCGCTGGGCGCCGACATCGAAGGCAACCCAGTGACCATTGATCTGTCCTCTGCGGACTCGCCGCACTTGCTGGTGGCCGGTACTACAGGGTCAGGAAAGTCTGTTGCCCTGGATACGCTCCTCAAGGGTTTGATCCGGTATGACAAGAGCACCCTGCGACTCCGCCTTGTCGATCCCAAAGGCACCGAGCTTGTCGACTTCGAAGATGACCCTCACCTTGATGGCGTGATCGGTATGGACGCCGCTGACGCCATCGAGATTCTTGAGCAGACCGTCGAAGAGATGGCCGTGCGCTACAAGGACATGAAGGCGATCCGGACACGCAAGCTCGTCGAGTACAACGCAAAAGTTGACAAAGCAGACCGAAAGCCTTGGATTGTCATCGTCCTGGACGAATACGCCGACCTCACCAGCGACCCCGAAGAGAAGAAAGAAATCGAAGCGCTACTCAAGCGCCTGACCCAGAAGGCTCGTGCTGCGGGCATCCACGTCATCGCAGCCACTCAGCGTCCGAGCGCGGACGTAATCTCTACGACCATCCGCTCCAACTTCCCCGCCCAGCTCGCTCTGCGAGTTAAGACCGCGACCGACAGCCGCATCATCCTGGACGAGACCGGAGCCGAAGCTCTGGCCGGACAGGGCGACGCCTTCCTGCACACGGCCAAGGGGACCGTACGAGTGCAGGTTGCCTACGACGGCAGCTGACGGCCCACCACATCTCCCGTGCCGACGACTCTGACGTGCCCGGTGGTGACGAATCACCACCGGGCACGTCAGCTGGCCCAAGTCTCTGCCAGATGAGTCGGCGCCTTCACGGGCATCGGTCTCCTGCCAGAACTCGAACCTGCGGCCAAGTACCCCAGGCATCACTACGACTCCCCATCACCCCGGCCCGTCAGGGCGCCGATAAGGCCGTTCACCCCGCCCGGACCGCCGTGGTCACGATGACCCCGCGCCTGCCCCAATTCCTTGTCCGGTTCCACGGCGGCACCCGGGAGGCGGGCGGGTGGAGCCAATTCCGTAGCCGGGGCACCAGGGCTGACCTCGGCACTGGTTGTCGTGTCAGGTTGTGGGCTCTCGGGTCGTAGGGCGTTGTGCATGATGGTTCGGCAGCGGTCCCAGGAGGCGGGGACGAGGTGTCCGTATACGTCGACGGTGGTCTTGATGGGGCGGTGGCCGAGCCAGCGGGAGACCTCGTGGAGGGGGATGCCGTGGGCGAGGGCGGTGGAGGTGAAGAAGTGGCGTAGACCGTGGGGGGTGTACTTGGGGCTGCCGTCGGGTTTGGTGATGCCTGCGTCTTTGAGGGCTTTGCGGAAGTGGTAGCTGTAGGTGTTGGCGGTGGGCATGATTCCCTTGCCCCGCTCCCGCGGGGCGAAGAGGACCTCGATGTCGCCGACCGTTGTGGTGCCCCAGTCGCGGAGGTGGGCGTCGATCTCTTCGGTGAGGAAGGCGGGGGTGGGGATGTCGCGGTACTCGCCTTCGGCCCGGTGCTTGAGCGGGATGAACCGGGTGGTGCAGTCCTTGCGGTGCGCTTTGGTACTGACCTGGCGGCGGACTCGTACGAAGCCGTCGCGGTGGCAGTCGGCGGAGAAGGCGAGGGTCTCGCTGATGCGGAGGCCGAGTCCGGCTTGTAGGTAGATGGTGAGCCGGTACTGCGGGGAGATCTGTTTGGCGATGAGGTCGACCTCGTGGAGGGTGAGGATTTCGTCGTCGTCGACCGCGTGGGTGCTGGTGCGGGGAAGTTTGATGCCGTCGGTGGGGTTGTCGGCCCGCCGCTTCTCCTTGAACGCGGTTTTGAAGATGCTGGAGACCATTTTCATGCGGTCGCGGACGGTGCTGGGGGAGAGCTTGCGGCTGACGGCGGAGACGAAGGCTTCGATGTCCTTGGTCTGGATGGCGATGAGCGTTTTGGTGCCGAGGGCGGGCATGAAGTGGATGCGTAGGAAGCTTTCGTAGTTGCGGTAGGTGCCGTCGGAGATGACCTGGCGTTCCAGCCAGTCGGGGGCGTAGGCGTGTAGGGGGATGTCTCCGCGTTTGGGGTCGAGGAAGTAGCCCTCGTACTTGTCGCGTTCCAGGCGGGCGGCGAAGGCGCCGGCCTGGGTCTTCTTCTCGAAGGTCGGCTGGCGTTCGGCCCGGGTTCCGCCGGGTTCGCGGTAGCGGACGGTCCATGGGTGACCGCAGCGGGGCGTGTTGCAGGGGTAGTTGGCGTTGCGTTTGTCGCTCTTGCAGCGCTGGTAGACGGTGGCCACCGGTTCTCCTTCGGGCAGGGGCATGCACTCCGGGGGTCAGCCGTAGTGCTCGTCGAGGTAGTGGGCGATGTCGCGTTCGCGGAACCGCAGGAGGCGTCCGACCTTCTGCGGCTTGATGCCCCAGGCGCGGTACTTGTTCCTGACGGAGCTCTCGCTGACCCGGAGCCACGCCGCGACCTCTTCCACGGTCAGCAGCCGTTCCCCGCTGTGCCGCGCCGGCCGCCCGCGCCCCCGGGCCACGGATGGATTGCCGGCGTGGTGGTTCGGGGGTACGGGTGGTCGGGTGTGGCTCGGCGGTGGCTCGGATGTCGTCCCGGGCGTCGACCATGGACGCATCGCCTCGGTAGCGACTTCAAGCCCGAACCCGCCTTGCTCGGCGAGAACTTCGGAAGCCTGCGCGGTCGGCCGTTTCCGGCCGTTGCGGGCGGAGCGGGCGCTCTGGCCAGGTGAGGAAGAGGAGTGGGGCATAGCGGATGCACCTCCGAGGGAGCGGACCGGGGAAGTCGCTTCACCTCCTATGGAGAAAATTCGGGCCGATCGTGCCAGTTGCCAATCCTCCGCAATGCCGAGTTCTGCGTGGACATGACATTTCAGATATCGAGAGTGCTCCCTCTTCACCACCACGGCGCATGGCGCGGCTCCGGGTGCAAAGGTGCTGGCTGTTGCCCGATCTGCCACGAGGGGTACGGGATCGTCGGCGAGCAGTCGGCGAGCAGTCGGCGAGTCGGTCGCCGATCGGCGGCGACCGGATCTGGGTCGGCCGGGCCCGTTCCGAGAGCGGGCGCCGTGCGGGGGCGTCGCGGGCCCACGGTGCGCCCCGCATCGCGCGCCCGCCGGGTCGGGCTGAATGCCGCCGGGGCGCGGGCAGACGCCGACGTGGGCGAGCGGCACGGCTTTCGGCGGGCCGGTTCGGGTGGTGCGTGCACCGCACGGGGCCGACCGGATCTGGGGCACCGGACCGACCGCGCCCGAACCCCGGGCACAGCCGTACGCGCCGTGCGGGCAGGTACGGCTCCTTGCGGGCGGTACGGGCGGGAGCGGGGCCGACACGAGGCTGGGCAGCGGATTGCTACGAAGGGCGGAGAGGGAGCGGTCGGCGGAATGGCGGTTACAGGTCTGCGGGTCGGCCCGGTACGCGAATGCAGATCGGGACAACTGCACATACCGATATGCAGGCTGGCCAGATCTGCGGTGGCAGATCGGGCCATGAACTGCGGAAACAGGGTTCCAGGGGTGCTCCAGTCCAAGCGGGACCCCCGATTCGACGCCCGTGGTTGGACCCCAGATAGGGCCCCGGGTGGGACATCGGGCCATACGCCACGGACGCGAGCCTTGCTGCCCCGTCCTTCGGTGGTGGAGCGAAGGTCATCCGTACGGTCTTCGCCGCAGTCTCCGCTCCCTGCGACCGGCGCGGTCTCCTTACGCGGGTCGGCGGTGCCGGCCGCTTCCCGGCGTTACACCGACGGCCGCCACACGGAGTACACGCGGTCGGGCCAGGCAAGGAACACGAAGGGTCGTGAGCAGAGCAGCCGGCGAGGACCGGGAGTGCAGGACGGGGGCCGGGCTGGTCCGGCCGGGCCGTCGGTCAGTAGATCGGGATGCTTGTCTGCACCGATATACAGTCACCCTCGCCCGCTGCTGGCTCGTAGCACCGGTGGCCTGCGGTGACGGGTGGCTCGGGGGTGTCGCATCCAAGAGCGGCCCCCGATACGGACCCGGGATCGGCCCCGGATACGGGGGGTAAAACGCCAACGGGCATTCCCGCGTGTTTCCCTCGGCTTCTCTGGTGGCTCGCAGGGCGCTGACCTGCGGTTCAGGTGCGGGTTCGGGTACAGAGGAGAGTCTGCGGGGCGGGGCCAGGTGTGATGACTCGTACCCCAGAGGGAACGGCGTCTGCCGTCTCAACGAGTGTCAGACGCCGCGCGAGATCGGCATTCCTGTCACGCCCCACCAGGCACAACCATCCAGGCCACCTTCACCGCCGCCCCGCCCCCATCACACCTGAACCCCCAGGCTCCCTTGGTGAGTTGATCGACGATCCGCATCCCACGACCGCGCTCGGCCAGCAACTCCAGCAAGGCATCCAGCCCGCCGCCACGCGCTTCCGGGTCCGGCTCGAAGGGTGCCGCGGCCGGGAACGAGGGAATCTCCGGGATCTGCGGGTCGCCGTCCTGGACTTCGCAGAGCAGCTCGGCGGCGGTGCGGCGCAGTCGCAGCTCGTACGGGCCCACCGCGTGCTCGGTCGCGTTGGCGACCAGCTCGGATGCGGCGAGCACCGCGTCGCTGATCGCCGCGCCGTCGCAGCCAAGTTGAGCCAGCACCCGCCGCAGAACGGTACGCGCCTGGGAGACCGAGTTGGGGGTGCGGGCGGTCCAGCGGAACAACACCACCGTGGTGCCGATCTGAGAACGGGGCGTGTACGTCATCGCCGCCCCCCGTGCGCCGCGTGGCGGCCCCGGACGATGCGGCGGTGCCGTCCGCGCCCGGGGCGTACGCAGCCACGCGCCTCCGTCAGGGCGAACGGGCCGACCGCCTTCAGGTACGGGAGCAAGAGAGCGGCGATGAACAGAATGGGTGCCACGGCAAGAACCTCCCGATGATCGCGATGAGGAACGCGACCACCACACCTCGCCTCCGCGAAGAGCGGAAGCCCGTTCTCATCAGGTCTTTTGAAGTTCTTCGGCGCCGACATGCGTCGGGGCGGAGTCCTCGTCGACAACCGCCAACAGTCTTGTAAATCGAGAGGACTACGTCACGATCGGGCTCATCGCGTCAATTCCGGCACCACAAGATCCCTCTCGAATCCCCGGCAAGTTCTGGCAAGTTCCTCGTCCCGCCCACCAGTCACGGGCAAGCTCTGGCATAGAGATCGCGACCGGCATCCCAGGAGGAGATCATGGCCCTGCGCAAGCTCGGCAAGGACCCGGAAAGCCCCAGTGGCGGTTCGCCCACCGTCTACCTCGACGAGGAGAAGGACACCTACCTCGTGCAGGGGTGGAAGGTGGACGACCCGGAGCACCTGGCGGCGATGGACATCCCCGGTCACGAGACGGTGGTGGAGATCCCCCGGCGCATGGTGCAGTTCTTCCTGGAGGTGAAGAAGGATGACGAGGCCCCCGACGTTTGAGGAGCTGTTCCGCGACTGCCGGAGGGCAGCCGTCCATCTGGAGATGCGGGACGCCTACATGAAGTCGGACCCCGCCTTCATCGACTGGAAGGCCGGCAAGGTCCTCGACCCGGCCGAGCGCTGGGGCAACTGGCACAGCCTCGTCACGGAGGCCACCTCTCGCGGCGTCGAGGTCCGCCGCGCACGCGTCGTCTCGACGCCCGTCAGCGAGTACATCCGCTTCGAGCACGACGTGACGGACGGGCTGAACATAGCTGCTGGTGAAGCGGTGCGCTGGCTCTCGCGGCGCAGCGCCACCGACCTTGCGCTGCCGGGAAACGACTTCTGGCTTTTCGACTCCAGCCTCGTCCTTGTAAATCACTTCGATGGCGAGGGCGAAAACATGGAGATCGAACTCACGGAAGACGCTGAAATGGCGAAGCTCTGTGAGTCGGCATTCGAAGCTGTGTGGAAAAGGGCTACTCCACGCGCAGAGTTCCAGTTGGACTGACGGCTTGAACTTCCCCGTCGGAACGAAATGACATCGCCCTCATCGAGCGTTCAAGAAGCGCGCAAGGCACTGGGAAAGCGCATGGCCGAAATCAGGCTCGGCGCCGGACTCACCAAACGCGCACTGGCCAGCATCCTCGGCTGGCATGAATCGAAGGCTTCGCGCTTCGAGAGCGGCACCCGTGCCCCCTCGGAGCGCGACCTTCGCATGTGGTGTTCGGCTTGCGGCGCGGAAGGAGAAATAGAAGATCTCATCTCGACCGCCCGCGGAATCGAGGGCATGTATGTCGAGTGGCGCAAGATGGAACGCCACGGGCTCAAATGGGCTCAGGAATCCGTTCTCCCGCTCTGGGAACGCACCCAGCGCTTCCGCATCTACTCACCGTGGCTCATCCCCGGCCCCGTGCAGACGGCCTCGTACATCTCCGCACTGCTGACCTCCCTCCGCGACCGGCGCGGTCTCCTCATCGACGACGTGCCGACGGCCGTCCAGGTACGGGTGGACAAGCAGAAGATCGTCTACGGCAACCACACGTTCGCCATCCTCCTGGAGGAGAGCGCCCTCCGATATCGCATCGGAGGAACTGACGTGATGGCAGGCCAGCTTGGCTACCTCCTCAGCGCGATGGCACTGCCTGCGGTGAGCATCGGCATCATCCCCCAGAACGCCGACCGGTCGACCCTCTGGCCGGTCGAGGGATTCTTCCTGTACGACGACGAGACCGTGAATGCCGAACTCGTCTCAGCGCACCTCACCGTCATACAGAGACACGAACTTGCCATGTATGCCCAAACGTTCAGCGAACTAGCGGAACTTGCCGTCTACGGATCGGCAGCACGCGAGATCATCACCTCTGCCATCGAATCCCTAGGGTGAATGCCGGGCAAGTTCCGGCACATTCGTGGAGCCCCTCTCCCGCCCTCCGTAGTTTATGGAGCACGACCGAATCTGATCCCGCGCTCCGGAGGGACGGAGGCAGCAATGATTGTGGCAAGTACTGGCAAGGCAATTGAGGAATCCGGCAGCCCTGCGGAAGACCCCGAAACGATCGATATCGAGGGCGTTTCCGCACGGACCGAGCTTGTTCTCGGAATGCAGCTGAGCACCACCACCCGCGAGGACATGGAGCGATCGCTGCCCGCGGTCGTTGCGCACCTGAACCGCCTCTTGGACGTGGATCTGGGACAGAACAAGGACCCGGGCGTGCAGGCGCTGATGCGCGACGGCATCCGCCTGATCGAGCACGGGAAGCGCCCCACCACGGAGACCCCTACCTTCGGGGTCTTCCTCTATCTCCGGGACACCGCCCTCATCGCGCGGCGACTGCTGTGGGTCTACGCCGAGCAGAACGGGGTGAGTACACCGTGACCACCCCACGCGACTCAACAGCGATCTGGCGGACCGCCGCAGAGATTCACGGTTCCCCGGCCCGTGCCTCATGAGTCCGGCCCAACAGCAGCTGGCCTACGTCGCCTGCATTGTGGCGCGCTGCGCCGCCCTGGTGTTCGGCATCTGGAGGGGCTGAATGTACGAGCACAGGGCCACGGACCCGGCCCCCATGCCCCGTCCACCACCGGGCATGGTCGCCTCCCTCCGCCAGCCCGGCGAAGTCCGCGTCGGCGATTACATACGCCTGGACGGCACGTACCTGCAGGTGCAGGACATGCGCGCTCTCGGCATAGCGGGTCACCGCGTACTGATCTTCTCCGACCACCAGCCGTGGGTCATGCGCAAAGCGACCACCACGTACCGGATGCCCGACTACCGCTGACCCCGGCTCTCCGCCAGCGGCTTCCACTTCTCATCAGCCACTCACCGCGTGAGGAGCTTCGCCATGCGCTTCCGCAAGATTCACGGGGCAGGCAACGACTTCATCCTGCTCTCCGCTCCCGACTCCGGCAGCGAGAAGGACTGGCCGAAGGAGGCGGAGCGCCTCTGCGCCCGCCAGACCGGTATCGGCGCCGACGGGCTCGTCGTCAGTCGCCTGCTCTCCGGTGCCCCCGCCGTCCTTGACGTCGCCTGCTTCAACGCGGACGGCTCCACCGCCACCATGTGCGGGAACGCCTTACGGTGCGCCGCCTGGGCGGCACGCCACGATCACGGCTTCCGCGAGATGACCCTCCGCATGGCCGGGGTGGAGCACGAAGCGGTCGTGCGGGAGGGCTCCGTTTGGGTCACGGCCGAAGTCGGTGCGGTCCATCCGCGACGCGTGCACGCCATGGTCAATGGCAGGCCGACGTGGTTCGACAGTGCACACACCGGCACGGAACACGTCGTCGCCATCGTGTCCGACCTGGAAGCCATCGACACGGACCTCGTCGGCCGGCTCGTCCGCCACCACCCCGGCCTCACCCCTCTCGGAACGAACGTCAACTCCGTTCAGGCCGCCGGGAGCCAGGCGCTCAAGATCCGTACTTACGAGCGCGGCGTCGAGGCCGAGACCCTGTCCTGCGGCAGCGGAGCCGTCGCGGCCGTCGTCATCGCCACCCTGCGCGGCCTCGTCGCGCCGCGCACCGTCACCGTTCACAACCGCGCCGGAAAACCACTCACGGTCCGGCCCCACCGCGACCGGCCACGTCGCGCCCAGTGGGTCGGCGGCCCGGTCACCCACACCTTCGAAGGGACCCTCGCATGACCCTCTTCCTCGGCCCCGGCCCGGACTCCGCCGCGCGGAAGGCGGCCGACGATCTGCGCGCGTGGGGGCACAACCGCCAGGGCCTCAACGTGGCCCTGATCTACGGCCCGGTCTCGGCCGAGGATCGCCTCTACCACTCGAAGTGCCCCGTCGCCCAGCGCTCCGTAACCGCACTCTCCGCCTCCCTGGAAGAGATCGGCGCTCACTGGTCGGTGCTCGACCCCTGCCGACCGGCCTTCATCGAGGAGCTGTCCACGTACGACGTAGCCCTCTCCAACCTCCATGGCCCGTACGGAGAGGACGGGCGTCTGCAGGGCCTGCTCGACTACCTCCGCGTGCCGTACTGCGGCAGCGGTGTCAGCGCATCCGCGGTGGCCGCCGACAAGATCCTCTGCAAGCGAGTGATGAGGAGCCTCGGAGTCCCCACGCCGGGATGGTCGGTCTGGTCGGGCGGCCCCGCAGTCTGGCCAGGACGGCCCGTCATGATCAAGCCACCCTTCGGAGGCTCCAGCGTGGGCTTGAGCCTCGTCCGCGAACAGACAGACCTTGCCCGTGCCTTGCACGACGCTGCCGGCGGAACCCGGGAGGACGTACTGATGGAGGAGTACATCACCGGCACACCGCTGACCGTGGGCCTCCTGGAGCTCCCCGGCAACACGGTCGCCATCTTCCCGCCACTGGCCACGGAAGCCCTCGATGCCGAGTTCTACGACGCCGACACCAAACTCGACGCGGAATCCCAAGGCGCCGTCTCCGTACAGGTCGCCGACCTGGCACCCGAGACGGTAGCCAGGATCACGGAGCACGGCAGAGCCCTGTGGGACGGACTCGGCCTGCGCGGTTCAGCCCGCATCGACTTCATGCTCACCCCGGACAACCGGCCGTACGTCCTGGAGGTCAACTCCACACCCGGCATGTCGCGCGACAGCAACTTCGTCGTGGGCGCGGCACTGCTCGGCTTCACGCACACGGATGTCGTACTGGCGATGCTCCGCGAGGCGCTCGCTCGCCCGCCCTACGATGTCCCCCTGCCCACTCCCGCGTTCGCCAGCACGACCAGGACCCGGGAGGCTGCCGTCTCGCCGTAGGAGCCAGCCAACTGTGCCGCACGTCCACGAAGTCCCCATGTGCCGACAACTCATCACCCCCAAGGAGTGGGAACTACAAGGGGGTTGGGCGCTGGGAAACCGGATCGAGTGGTCCAACCGGGCGTGCGGCCTGGCATCCCTGCGGATGATCCTCATCGCTTACGGACGCACGGCCCCCACGGTCACCGAGCTACTGAAGCTCGCCGTGAAACACGAGGTCCTGACCCCACGCGGAGCACTCCACGCAGGAGTCGCCACCCTGGCGACGGACCTCGGCATCCCTGCGACCGCCGAGCCCGTCCCCGTCGAAGATCTCCTCGCGCGCCTGAACGAAGCCCCGCTCATCGTGTCCGCGACGGAACAGTTTCCCGACGACGGCCGAAGAGGCGGACACCTGGTCGTCCTCCGCGGCTACGAGGCTGGCCCGGACCCAGTCATCCACTTCCGAGACCCATCGGCCTGGGGCCAGACCCACGACTGCATCCCCCTCAGCCGCCTGGCCCCTTCCTACACCGGCCGCGCGATCACCTTCGCGCCCCTGAACAGCGGAGAATCCTGATGACGGCAACGGAAACCCCCGCCTCCGAGCCTGAAGATGAAGCCACCGACCCCAGCGGCGGCCGAACGATCGCCGTACTCGGCGAAATGCTGGAACTGGGCGACGAAGCCCACCGCGAGGTCGGACGCATGGCAGGCCAGTGCGGCATCGACATGCTCATCGGAGTCGGCGGCGACCTCGTCAAACAAACCGCCCTGTACGCGGGTGCGGCCGGCGTCCCCGACATCGCGCTGGTCGCCGACAACGACACAGCAGCGGCCTACCTCGACTCCATCCTCCGCCCCGGCGACAAGGTCATCGTGAAGGCTTCGCGCTCGGGTCAGCTTTGGCAGGTCGCTCAACGTCTCACGGGGCAACCCGTCACCGGGTTCTGAGCCGACCCGCAGGGTGCTGGACTCGTCACCTGGCTCGACGTCTGCCGCAGGATGCAAAAAGAAGTCAGAGCACCTCGAGATGGCTGCCAACGGCTACGCGTCGCGCAGACGTTGAGCGTGCCCGCCAAGGCCGCTTCCCTCGGCTGCAACGCACGGTGGTGGGTCGACAGTCATCAACCGCCGCACGAGGCACGCTATATGATGGTGTGTCGGGGAAGTGTGATGCCTGCGTCAACAACTGCGACCGGGCACTTCTGATCTGCGGCGAGGCGGCCCACTCGGCGCGATAGAGCGGAGCGGCTGAGAATAGTGCACCTCCACAGCTACACCGTGTGCGGCTTCCGCTCACTCAACTATGTAGAGAACATTCCGGTCAGCACACCGACGATCCTCGCCGGTCCGAACGACGGTGGGAAGAGTGCTGCCCTCGCTGCCCTCGCGTTCCTTGTCGGCGACCACCAGTTGCATGACGACGACCGTACGTACGAGCTTACGGATGACGTCGATAGTGACGGCCTGCCTCGCGTGTCCCGTTGCGCGTCTACCTGGGTCGAGGGGGGCTTCACGCTCGACCTATGGGAGCAGGAGGAGTTCGACCTCCCCGAGAACGTACGTGTACGTCGTCGGATGGATTTTGACTGCACACCTGTGTTGGAGTGTTTGGCCCCCCTGCCGGACGACGAGCGAATCCGAAACTTGTCTCAGCTGTCGGTAACCGAGGTCAGGGGGTTGGGCAAGGAGTTGCTGCCCGAGTTGGCGACCATCAAGCGAGCCGAAGTTGAAGCAGCCCTGATTAAGTACGGCCGGGCACATTCCACCGGGTCGGACTGGGTACCTGCGCCGAAGACCATGGAACGTCGCCTTCCTCGCCTGTTGCCGTTCGACGGCAAGTCGGCCAACCCCGACAGCGCCGTCCGGACAGCACTAACTGGGCGCTTCCAGGCTCACATGGCGGACCCCCACCTCCAGGGGCGCCTCCAGAAGATCGAAGACGACGTAAAGGAGCGTCTCCGCGACGACGCCAAGTCAATGTGCGAGCACATTCGTTCGCGGTGCGGCGACCTCACCGATGTCTCCGTCGAGCCCGAGGTCTCCTTCCAACATGGCCTCAGGGGAGCCCCCCTGCGTATCGCCCGGTCAACGGGTGAGTCCGTGGGGCTGGGCCGCTCCGGGCAAGGAAGTTCCCGGCGCATTGCCCTCGCGATCTGGGAATGGAGCAGCCAGCTCCTCGTCACCGATGAGCTCAGCGGCATTGCAGCCTCCGCTGAGTCTGGTGCTGATGAGGAGCCGCCCCCGCCGCCCGTACAGACGATCGTGGTCTATGACGAACCAGACACACACCTCGACTACGGGCACCAGCGCAAGATCATGCAACTGATCCGTGACCAGAGTGCGCTGCCTCACGTGAACGTGATCGTCGCTACCCACTCGATGAACCTGATTGACGGTGTCGACATCGCGGACGTCGTCCACCTTCGGTTGGAGGACAGTCGTTCCGTTATAGATCGGCTTGGCGTCAACAGCCATCACGAGATCGATATCCACCTTGGCCGGATCGCCGCTGCAGTTGGACTCCGCAACTCCGTCCTTTTGCACGAGCGCAGCTTCCTCGCTGTCGAAGGGGAAACGGAGCAGCGGGCGATTCCAGTGCTGTTCCAGTTGGCAGAGGGGCAGTCACTCCAATCAGCCGGTATCGCGCTATGGGCCTGCTTCAATAACGAAGGAGCACTCCATCTTGCTCGCTACCTGGTCACGCATGGCCGTTCTGTAATGCTTGTGGTGGATGCTGACAGTCGAAGTGCCCGCAATGGAATGTTCAAGCCTGACAGCCTCCAGAGGCACTTCGGTAACTCCTTCGACGACTACGTTCGCTTCGTTGGTGAACCCGACGCGTTTAACGAACTGGAGGAGCTCTTCCCCGACGTCTTGTGGGCCGAGGTGGCCAATCAGGTGTGGCCGAAGGAGCAGCCCTGGACTCCAGAGGACTTTACTTCCCACCGCACAGCAAAGAAGTTCAGTAGGGCTGTGGAGGAAATGCTTCGGGTGGGCAGCTCCCGTGGTCCAAGTGGCAAGCCCGACATGATGTACGAGCTGGCGAGTGCACTTACCAGCCGTGAGCAGGTCCCCTCCCAGCTCCGTGAAATCTTCGGGCAGCTCAAAAAGCTAGCCTCGATCTAAGTAAGCGCATGGCGGTCCCATGTCCACTCTGTTCATGTCGCTGACGTCGCCGCGCTAGCATGCGCTGCTTTCGCTGCTCAAGCGTCGGTGGCTCCCACTTATGCCACCCCACGGGTGGCTTCCACCTCTGAGCATGCTCGCGCGCGTCCAAGCCACACCACCGGCACCCGCTTGGAGCAGGTATTCGCTGGTCAGAGGCGTTTCGACTCTCAGTCATTAGTTCTCCTCCCCACAAGTGATTCTTCCCTACGCCACTGACATCACCCCTCCTGTAGAGGGGGATATTTCGATTATTAGGGTTCATTTCGACAATGGCGCATTGAAGGGGATCGTAAACCCCTGTGCGTACCCCCTGAAGGCCCCACCGCGCCGCCCAAGGGTGATTGTTAGAGGTCGTACGCATGGTCGGCTGCCGTTCCGAGCCTGCCCGCCAGACGCGGTGTGTCGCGGGCGCATGGGGCGCCGGGTGGGCATGACGGATTCCGCTCACGGGCTCAGCGGGGGTCGACCAGCACCAGGCATTTCCGGTGAGTCGGCACCTTCGCGACCAGCGAATCGCCGGTGGTGCCATCCGGTGGTGGGGCGTGACCCCTCGTGGTTAGCGGCCCCTGGCTGGGGGTCGAAGCTGTGGTCGGGCCGGTGTCGAGCCCGTCGGCGCCCCCGTCAGCGGCCCCGTATGGGCGGCCACGGGGCCCGGCGGCGTTGCCTGGCCCCAGGTGTGTGACCACCCGGAGCGCTCGGTGCGCGGGGGGTCGCATGCCCTCCCCCGCTGTGACTTCCCGCGGCAATGCCCCACCACACTGCCGCCCCGCCAGCCAAATTCCAGCCGCCGTACAGAGAACGACGAATGACGACAGGTGACGAAACGTCAGATCGTCCAGCCAAAATCCAGCCACGGGTACGCGAATGGGGCCGACCCCCACTCGGGCCGACCCCGTCTGACCTGCGAACTTGACTAGTTCGTGCGATCCACGCTAACGCGTGCTCTATACGTTGAAGCGGAACTCCACCACGTCCCCGTCCTGCATGACGTACTCCTTGCCCTCCATGCGGGCCTTGCCCTTGGCGCGGGCTTCGGCGACGGAGCCGGTTTCGACCAGGTCGGCGAAGGAGATGATCTCGGCCTTGATGAAGCCCTTCTGGAAGTCGGTGTGGATGACACCGGCCGCCTCGGGGGCCGTGGCGCCCTGGGGAATGGTCCAGGCGCGGGTCTCCTTGGGGCCTGCCGTGAGGTAGGTCTGGAGGCCGAGGGTGGCGAAGCCGACGCGGCCGAGGGTGGCGAGGCCGGGCTCCTCCTGGCCCATGGACTGGAGGAGTTCGAGGGCCTCTTCGTCGTCGAGCTCGATGAGCTCGGACTCGATCTTGGCGTTGAGGAAGATGGCCTCCGCCGGGGCGACCAGCGCGCGCTGCTCGTTCTTGAAGTCCTCGTCGACCAGCTCGTCCTCGTCCACGTTGAAGACGTACAGGAACGGCTTGGTGGTGAGGAGGTGCAGCTCGTGCAGGAGGTCGCCCTGCTCGGTGCCCTTGGTGATGCCGGCGGAGAAGAGCGTCTCACCCGATTCGAGGATCTTCTGGGCCTTCTCGACCGCGGCGAGCACCGCGACCTTCTCCTTCTGGAGGCGGGACTCCTTCGTGAGGCGCGGCACCGCCTTCTCCACGGACTGGAGGTCCGCGAGGATCAGCTCCGTGTTGATCGTCTCGATGTCGTCCTTGGGGGACACCTTGCCGTCGACGTGGACGACGTTCTCGTCCTTGAAGGCGCGGATGACCTGGCAGATCGCGTCGGACTCACGGATGTTCGCGAGGAACTTGTTGCCCAGGCCCTCGCCCTCGGACGCACCGCGCACGATGCCCGCGATGTCCACGAAGTCGACCGTGGCGGGAAGGATCTTCTGCGAGTTGAAGATCCCGGCGAGGACGGCCAGGCGGGCGTCGGGCACGCCCACGACACCCACATTGGGCTCGATGGTGGCGAACGGGTAGTTGGCCGCCAGCACGTCGTTCTTGGTCAGGGCGTTGAACAGGGTCGACTTGCCGACATTCGGCAGGCCGACGATTCCGATCGTGAGCGACACGTTGGCGACTTCCCGTAGCGAGAGAGAGCTGGTACCGGCCCGGGGCGGGCCGACCGATCCCCCAGTTTACGGGCGGGGGGCGGGGGTGTCGTACGAGAGGACCGGGTACCGCTTCGGTACGCTGCCCGACCCGTCCGCCCCGTACGTCCCGTACGGCGTCGAACGCAACGCCAAGCTCACCCAAAGGGCGTGTCCAAGTCCGGAATCCGCCAGTCCGGCGACCTACGTTGGTTCGGTGGAGCAACCCAGGACCCGACCCCGCCCCCCGCAGCGCCGGCCGCACCACATCGCCGCGCAGGGGGTCACCGCCGAGACCACGACCGTCTACCGGGGTGCGGGGCGGCCCGTGGCGCCCGTGCTGCTGGCGTTGCGCAGGCTGCCCAACCCGCGGCTGACCGGGCTCGGCGGTGGCCTGTTCGCCTCGCTGACCATGGTGGCGCTCGCGCTGCTGGACAAGCTGCTGTTCGGCGGCTCGCCCGTCGTGTACGGAGTGCTGTTCCTGCCGGTCAGCCTGGTCACCGCGCTGTGGGTGCGGTCCGCCGACCTGGTCACCGCCCCGATCAGCGTGCCGATCGCCTTCGCCTGCGGGCTGGTGCCGATCGCGGGCGGCTCGGACGGGTTCGGCAGCCGGCTGATGGCCATCGTGACGGCCCTCGCCGTGCACGCGGGGTGGCTGTACGGCGGGACGCTGATCGCCGGCCTCGTCGCCAGCGTGCGCAAGGTCCGGCAGATGGGGCGGCAGCAGGCGGTACGGAGGGCCCAGGCGGCCGGGGCGGGGCGGGCTCCGCAGGTCGTTCAGGTCGCGCAGGTCGCGCGCGTGGCCGGCGCCGGCGGGCCGGGATCTGCGGGCAGCCGACAGCGGGCGGGGGCACCGGGGGCACCGGGGGCACCGGGGGCGACGGGAGTACCAGGAGTACCAGGAGTACCAGGGGTACGGGGGGCAGGTCGGCCGCCCGGCGTAGTACGGAGGCAACGGCCGCGGAGCGAGTAGCGGGCGGGCCAGGCCGGCTGTGGGGCGAGAGGGTGCCTCGCGGTTCGGTTGTGCGGCGGGCCAGCCGTGGGGCGAGTGGGGCGCCCGGTGATCGCCCGTGCGGCGGGCCGGCCACGGAGTGAGTGAGCACCCTGCGATCCGCCCGTGCGGCGGGCCGGCCACGGAGTGAGTGAGCACCCTGCGATCCGCCCGTACAGCGGGCCGGCCACGGAGTGAGTGAGCACCCTGCGATCCGCCCGTACAGCGGGCCGGCCGTGGGGCGAGAGGGCCGGCCGAGTAATGGACGGCCGGCCCACTCGCTCGGTGGTCGGATGGGTGGTGAGACAGCGGCAGGCCCGGCGGGCGGGTGGCCTGCTGCGGCGTTCGGTCGGTGCTTGGTCGCGGCCTCAGTGCCTGGCGGCGGGCCCCCATGCCTGGCGGCGGGCCCCATGCTTGGGGGCGGGCCCCATGCTTGGCGGCGGCCTCCGTGCTCGGCGGCAGCCTCAGTGCTTGGCGGCAGCCATCGCCGCGCCCACGATCCCCGCGTTGTTCTGCAACTGGGCCGGGACGATCTCCGCGCGGATGCCGTCGAGCAGCGGCAGGAACTTGTCCGCCTTGCGGCTGACGCCGCCGCCGATGATGAAGAGCGACGGCGAGAAGAGCATCTCGACGTGCGCGAGGTACTTGGTGACCCGCTTCGCCCAGTGCTCCCAGCTCAGGTCCTCGTCCTCCTTGGCCTTCGTCGACGCGTGCTTCTCCGCGTCGTGGCCGTGCAGCTCCAGGTGGCCCAGCTCCGTGTTGGGCACCAGTTGGCCGTCCAGGAAGAGGGCGCTGCCGATGCCCGTACCGAAGGTGAGCAGGAACACCGTGCCCTTGCGGCCCGAGCCCGCGCCGAAGGTCATCTCGGCGACGCCCGCGGCGTCCGCGTCGTTCAGGACGGTGACCGGCTGGCCGAGCCGCTCGCCGAGCAGGTCCTGGGCGTTCAGATCCACCCAGCCCTTGTCGACGTTGGCCGCCGTGCGGGTGATGCCGTCCGTGACGACGCCCGGGAAGGTGATGCCGACCGGGCCCGACCAGCCGAAGTTGTCGACGACCTCCTTGACGCCGTCGATCACGCTCTCCGGCGTTGCCGGGTGCGGGGTCAGTACTTTGTGCCGCGGCTCGGCAAGGTCGCCCCGCTCCAGGTCCACGGGGGCGCCCTTGATGCCCGAACCGCCGATGTCCACTCCGAACACGTTCATGGACACCACCGTACGACGCACCACCGGCCGCGGTACGGGCAATCCCCGCGCGCCCTACTTCCCTACTTGGTGCCGAGGGCCGCTGCCTCGGCGCGCAGGTCGCGGCGCAGCTCCTTGGGCAGCGAGAAGGTGATCGACTCGTCGGCCGTCTTCACCGTCTCGACGTCGCCGTAACCGCGCGCGGACAGCCACTCCAGCACGCCGTCGACGAGGACGTCCGGCACCGAGGCGCCCGAGGTCAGGCCGACCGTCGTCACGCCCTCCAGCCATGCCTCGTCGATCTCGTCCGCGAAGTCCACCAGGTGCGCCGCGGGGGCGCCGGCGTCCAGGGCGACCTCGACCATCCGGATCGAGTTCGAGGAGTTCTTGGAACCGACGACGATGACCAGCTCGGCGTCCTCGGCCAGCTTCTTCACCGCGATCTGACGGTTCTGGGTGGCGTAGCAGATGTCGTCGCTGGGCGGCGAGAGGAGGTTGGGGAACTTCGACTTCAGGGCGTCGACCGTCTCCATCGTCTCGTCCACGGAGAGCGTCGTCTGGGAGAGCCAGACCACCTTCGACTCGTCGCGGACGCTCACGTTGGCGACGTCCTCGGGGCCGTCGACCAGCGTGATGTGGTCGGGGGCCTCGCCGGAGGTGCCGATGACCTCCTCGTGCCCCTCGTGGCCGATCAGGAGGATGTCGTAGTCGTCCTTCGCGTACCGGACGGCCTCCTTGTGGACCTTGGTGACCAGCGGGCAGGTCGCGTCGATCGTCGCGAGGTTCCGCTCGGCGGCCTCCGCGTGGACGGTCGGCGCGACGCCGTGCGCGGAGAACATCACGATGGAGCCCTCGGGCACCTCCGCCGTCTGCTCGACGAAGATCGCACCCTTCTTCTCCAGGGTCTGCACGACGTACTTGTTGTGGACGATCTCGTGCCGGACGTAGACCGGCGCACCGTACTGCTCAAGCGCCTTCTCGACGGCGATGACGGCGCGGTCCACGCCCGCGCAGTAGCCACGGGGGGCGGCGAGCAGGACACGCTTGTCGCTGCGACGCGCAGTGTCCCCACTCGGGGCGGCGGCGGGCGACGGGCGGGCGGAGGAAGTCATGCCCCCCATCGTAAGGCCGTGCCCGGGAGGCCAAAGATCGCGTACGGGGCAACACTGGACGGGTGATCGACGGCGTGTACGTACGTACGGAGGAATGATGGCTGGGAGTCCTGACGGGACGACAGGACCCACCGGTGCGGCGGGGCCGCGGGGTGCGTCCGGGGCGGGCGGTGCTTCGGGGCCTAGTGGTGCTTCGGGGCCTGGTGGTGCGAGCGACTCCGGGGTGAGTGGCGGGTCCGGTGCGGGTGGTGCGGACATTGCAGGTGGTGTGGGCGGCGCGGGCAGCGCAGGTGGTGTGGGCGGCGCAGGCGGTGCGGGTGGCGGGTCCGGTGCGGGTGGAGGGGCAGGGGGCAGGAGCTCGGGGCTGAAGCGGAGCCTGGGCTTTCGGGACCTGGTCGTCTACGGGCTGCTGTTCATCGCGCCCATGGCCCCGGTCGGTGTCTTCGGCACCCTCGACGCCAAGTCGCACGGCGCCGTCGCACTCGTCTACCTCGTCGCGACGGTGGCGATGGCGTTCACCGCCTTCAGTTACGCCCAGATGGTGCGGGTCGTTCCACAGGCCGGCTCCGTCTTCGCGTACGCCCGCACCGCGCTGGGCGAGGGGCCCGGGTTCGTCGCCGGATGGATGGCGATGCTGGACTACCTGCTGATCCCGGCCGTGGCGTACCTCTTCTCCGGCATCGCCCTGAACGCGCTGATGCCGTCGGTCTCGCAGTGGGTGTGGACGGCCATCGCCGTGGTGGTGACCACCGCGCTCAACATGTGGGGCGTTCGCGCCGCGGCCCGGGTCGGGTTCGCGGTGCTCGCGCTGGAGATCGTCGTACTGCTGGTGTTCGTGGTGGCCGCCGTCGTGGTCCTCGTGCAGGACGGTGCACAGCGGGACTGGCTGTCGCCGCTCGCCGGGGACGGGTCGATGGGATCGTTCTCGCTGGCGGCCGTGCTGGGCGCCGTCTCGGTGGCGGTGCTCTCGTACCTCGGGTTCGACGCGATCGCCTCCTTCGCTGAGGAGGTGACGGGGGGCTCGGCGAAGGTCGCGAAGGCGGTACTGCTGTGCCTGGTGATGGTCGGCGTGCTCTTCGTCGTACAGACGTACCTCGTGGCGCTCCTTTCCCCCGTGACGGCGGCCGAACTCGCGGCCGACCCGGCGAAGCAGGGAACCGCCTTCTACGACGCGGTCGACGGGTCGGTCGGGTCGTGGCTGCACGACCTGGTCGCGGTGAGCAAGGCGATCGGGGCGGCCTTCGCCGCGCTGGCGGGACAGGCGGCGGCCGGCCGGCTCCTGTTCGCGATGGCCCGCGAGCGCCGGTTGCCCAAGGTGCTGTCGCGGGTGGACGCCAAGTCCGGCGTGCCGAGGGTGGCGCTGGGGCTCGCGGCCGTGGTGACGCTGGTCGCGGCGGTGTGGGCGGCGCGGCGCGGGGACGGGATGGACCACCTGGTGTCGGTGGTCGACATCGGCGCCCTGACGGCGTTCGTGCTGCTGCACGCGTCGGTGGTGAGCTGGTTCGCGGTACGCAAGGAGGAGGGGCCGCCGGTGTGGTGGCGCCACGTCCTGGCCCCGGTGGTCGGCGCGGCGATCGCGGTCGCGGTCATCGTGGAGGCGAGCAGGACCGCGCAGGTGGTGGGAGCGGCGTGGCTGGTGGTGGGCCTGGCGGTGCTGGTCGCGCAGCGGGGGCGGCGGGGGCGGGTGGATGCCCGTTAGCCTCGGCTCATGGCTCTCAATACCTCAGCGGACGCCCCCCTGCCGGTCGGTCAGGTCTCGCGGCTGATCGGTGGCTGGATCGACCGGCTCGGTGCCGTATGGGTCGAGGGGCAGATCACCCAGCTCTCCCGCCGCCCCGGCGCCGGTGTCGTCTTCCTCACCCTCCGCGACCCGTCGAACGACATCTCCGTGTCCGTGACCTGCTACCGGCAGGTCTTCGACGCGGTCGCCGACGTCGTCTCCGAGGGAGCCCGGGTCGTCGTCCACGCCAAGCCCGAGTGGTACGCGCCGCGCGGCCAGCTGTCGTTGCGGGCCAGCGAGATAAAGCCGGTCGGCATCGGCGAGCTCCTCGCCAGGCTGGAGCAGTTGAAGAAGTCCCTCGCCGCCGAAGGCCTCTTCACGCTCGACCGCAAGCGGCCCCTGCCGTTCCTGCCGCAGCTGATCGGGCTGGTCACCGGCCGCGCGTCGGCCGCCGAGCGGGACGTACTGGAGAACGCCAGGCACCGCTGGCCCGCCGTCCGCTTCGAGGTCCGGAACGTTGCCGTACAGGGTGTGCACGCCGTTCCACAGGTCGTCCAGGCGGTGCGGGAGCTGGACGCCCTCCCGGCCGTGGACGTGATCATCGTGGCGCGCGGCGGCGGCAGCGTGGAGGACCTGCTGCCGTTCTCCGACGAGCAGCTGATCCGGGCCGTGGCCGCCGCCCGCACGCCCGTCGTGTCCGCGATCGGCCACGAACCGGACTCCCCGCTCCTCGACCTGGTCGCCGACCTCCGGGCCTCCACGCCGACGGACGCAGCGAAGAAGGTCGTACCGGACGTCGGCGAGGAGCTCGACCGCGTACAGGGCCTGCGCGACCGGGCGCTGCGCACCGTGCGGGGGCTGCTCGACCGCGAGGAACGCGGACTGGCCTCCGCCCTGGCCAGGCCGGTGATGGAACGGCCGCAGCGGATGGTCGCGGAACGGGAGGCGGAGGTGGACGCCCTGGTCGCCCGCAGCCGGCGGACGCTGGGCCACCTGCTCGACCGCGCCGAGTCCGAGCTCTCGCACACCAGGGCGCGGGTGGTCGCGCTGTCCCCCGCGGCAACCATGGAGCGGGGGTACGCGGTGCTGCAGCGCGCCGACGGAACGGTGGTACGGGCGCCCGGCGAGGTGTCGGACGGCGACGAGCTGCGGGCACGGGTGTCGGAGGGGGAGTTCGCGGTCCGGGTCGCGGAGCGGGACGCGCCGCGAGACGTGGAGTGACACGCATAGGGTGGAACGCATGGCCAAGACGGATGAAGCCGCAACCAACGCCGCCGCGACGGGCGCCGGAGCCGAGGTCGGCTACGAGCAGGCGCGGGACGAGCTGATCGAGGTGGTACGCCGCCTCGAAGCGGGCGGCACGACGCTGGAGGAGTCCCTCGCCCTGTGGGAACGGGGCGAGGAGCTGGCGAAGGTGTGCCGCCGCTGGCTGGAGGGCGCGAGGGCACGGCTAAACGCGGCCCTGGCCGAACCGGGGGAGCCCGCGGAGCAGGACTGAGCCCGCACCGGCAGGACTGAGTCCGCGCCCGTAGGACTGAGTCCGCGCCCGTAGGACTGAGTCCGCGCCCGTAGGACTGAATCCGCGCCCGTAGGACTGAGTCCGCGCCCGTAGGACTGAGCCCGCACCCGCAGGACTGAGCCCGCGCCCCTTTTGCGGGGGCAGGTGCACCCCGCGCGCGGCCCCGGGCCGACCCACCGCCCCGCTCACGCCCCACTCATGCTCCGCTCAGGCCGTTACCAGCCTCCACAGCGACGTCACCTCCGCGCGGCGCGCCTCGTGCAGCGGGTCCGTGGTGTCCTTCGCGCGGGGGTGGCGCGGGGCGATGTCCAGGCGGTCCAGCACCCGCAGGCCCGCCTTCTCGAAGCGCTCCAGAAGTTCCGCCCGGGTGCGCAGCCCGAGGTGCTCGGCCAGGTCCGAGAGGATCAGCCAGCCCTCGCCGCCCGGTTCCAGGTGGTCGGGCAGTCCGTCCAGGAAGCCCTGGAGCATCCTGGAGTCCGGGTCGTAGACCGCGTACTCGACCGGGGTGCGCGGGCGGGCCGGCACCCATGGCGGGTTGCAGACCACGAGGGGCGCGCGGCCCGGTGGGAACAGGTCCGCCCGTACGACCTCCACCACCTCGCCGAACCCGAACCGCCCGAGGTTCTCCCGCGCGCACTCCAGCGCCCGCGGGTCCTGGTCCGTGGCGACCACCCGGCCCACCCCTCGCCCGGCCAGCACCGCGGCCAGCACCCCGGTACCCGTACCGATGTCGAACGCGGCGGTCAGCGAGGGCAGCGGCGCCTCGGCGACCAGGTCGACGTACTCGCCGCGGGCCGGTGAGAACACCCCGTAGTGCGGGTGGATGCGGCCACCGAGGGCGGGCACCTCCACCCCGTTCTTGCGCCACTCGTACGCACCGACCACCCCCAGCAGCTCGCGCAGCGAGACCGTGTACGGCTCGTCGGCCGGGCCGTACGCGGCCGTGCACGCGGCCGCGACATCCGGCGCCCGGCGGAGCGGCACCAGGTGACCGGGCTCCACCCGTACCACCAGCATGCCGAGAATCCGGGTGCGCCTGGACTGGGCCTGGCGGTGCAGATGGAAGCTGTCGGCCGGGGTCGGCCCCGGCTTCGCGGGCTTGCGGTCGACCCGCCTGGCCAGCGCGGTGAGCAGTTGCCGCGCGTTGTGGAAGTCCCCGCGCCACAGCAGCGCCGTGCCCTCGCAGACGAGCTTGAACGCGGCGTCCGCGGTCGTACGGTCGTCGGCGACGACGACCCGTCGGGGGGCCGGCGCACCGCTCTCCGACCGCCAACGGTTCTCTGCCGCGGTGCCGTCGGCCTCGGTCCACCGGAACATCTCCTGAAGGGTCACCCGCCCAGTGTCCCAGTGCCACGGCCCCCCGAAGCCCGCAGCGGTACCCCGGGGTCGGCCGAGGCCCGCCGTGGGAGCATCGTGCCGCGCCGACCGGGGGCGGGGCAGAACCGGAAATCCGGCAGACCCGAAATCGGCGGGCCGGTTTCTGTTATCCGCCGCCCGGCCCGCGGTCTCCCAGATGTCGGAGCGAGGAAACGTGTGCGTACGGGCCCAGGCGGCCGACCGGACGAATCGGACGAAGAGGGGCGGGCAACCGTGAACAGGGAACACGGAGTCGCGAGAGTCGTGGCGGCGCAGGGCGGCGATCCGCAGGCGCAGGACGAGCTCGTCGCCGCTTACCTGCCGCTCGTCTACAACATCGTCGGGCGGGCGCTGGGCGGTCACGCCGACGTCGACGACGTCGTGCAGGAGACCATGCTGCGCGCCCTCCACGGCCTCGGCACCCTCCGCATCCCGGAGAGCTTCCGGTCGTGGCTGGTGGCCATCGCCATGAACGAGGTACGGCGCCACTGGCAGCGCGAGCAGACGGCTGCCGCACCCGTGCCGGCGGAGCGGGTTCCCGAACTCGCCGACCCCGGCGCCGACTTCGTCGGCCTCACCCTCGTCCGGATGGGCCTCTCGGGGCAGCGCAGGGAGACCGTCGAGGCGACCCGCTGGCTGGACGGCGACGACCGCGCGCTGCTGTCCCTGTGGTGGCTGGAGGCCGCGGGCGAGCTGAACCGGGCCGAGGTGGCGACCGCGCTCGAACTCTCTCCCGACCACACCGCCGTACGCGTACAGCGCATGAAGGCACAGCTGGAGGCTGCCCGGGTGGTCGTGCGGGCGCTGGCCGCCGTCCCCCCGTGCGAGGAGCTGCGGGAGGTACTCGCCCCCTGGGACGGGGCGCCGTCCGCGTTGTGGCGGAAGCGCATCACGCGGCACGCGAAGGAATGTGCGCCCTGCTCGGGCCACCGCAGCGGCCTGGTGCCTGCGGAAGGTCTGCTGGCCGGGTTCGGCCTGGTGCCGGTTGCGGGCGTGCTGGCGGAGCTGGTGAGCCGGGCGGTACGGGACACCGCGCCGGGACCGTCGATGGGCGCGACCGGATCGATCTCCTCCACACAGCCGCAGCCACAGCCACAGCCGCAGTCACAGCCGCAGCCACAGCCGCAGCCGCAGCCGCAGTCACAAGCACAGCCACCGGCTCCGCACCCGCCGGAAGCCCACCTGTCGGACACCTACCCGGAGCAAGCCATGCCCGCTGAGCACCCCTCGTACCCGCACCCGGACCCGGACCCACACCTGGACCCGCACCCGCACCCGGACTCCTACCTCTACGCGGACACCGTGCCCGCCGAGGGGGCGGGTGTCCGTACCGCCCGGCGGCGGCAGCGGACCCGCAGGAGGCGACAAGTGATGGGCGCGGCAGCCCTGTTGGTGTTTGTGGGCGGCGGCTTCGGGGTGTTCCGGATATTCTCCGGCGGATCGGACGGCGGAGCGAGCGAGACGGTCGCCGAGGCCGGGCGGCCGGACCGGCCGGTGCTGCCGGGGGCGAGCGCGAGCCGCAGCGCCGTCCGCACGCCCGGCGCGGTCACCCCCACGGTCTCCGTGAGCCCCACCAGGGCGACGCCCAGCAAGACTCCCACCCCGGCCAGGACCAGCGCGAAGCCTAAGCCGCCGCCCGCGCCCAGGCCGACCAGGACGCCCACTGCCACCCGGACCGCGCGGCCGCCCGCCCCGCCCGCGCCTCCCGCCGGGCCCGCGCAGGAGGTGGTGAACCTGCTCAACGCCGAGCGGGCGAAAGCAGGTTGCGGGGCGCTGAGCAGCAACAGCCTGCTGCGTACCGCCGCCCAGCGGCACTCAGAGGACATGGTCACGCGCGGCTACTTCGACCACACCAACCCGGACGGCGACGGCCCCGGCGAGCGGGTCACCGCGACCGGGTACCGGTGGAGCACGTACGGCGAGAACATAGCCGCGGGACAGTCAACCCCCGCCGCCGTCATGGAGTCCTGGATGAACAGTGCGGGACACCGGGCCAACATCCTCAACTGTTCGTTCAAGGAGGTCGGCATCGGCATCAAGGACGCGTCGGGCGGCATCCGCTGGACGCAGGTGTTCGGCGCCAGGTAGCCCCGCCAGGAGCCCCGCACAGCGAAGGGCGGGGCAGGGCGGGGAAGGGCGGGACCGAGCAGGGCGGGGCAGGGCCGTCAGCGGTCGAACAGTACGGCCCAGTACGGGACAGCGCCGTCAGCGGTCGAACAGACCGTTGAGGTCGCTGTGCGGCACCGCGTCCCGCAGCGCCTCGTAGGTGCCCGAGGTCAGCAGCTCCCGCGTGGCCCGGCGCGCCGCCGCGTACGCGGCTCCCGCGACCGCCCCGCCGAGGCTGACCCGCGCCACCCCCAGCTCCGCCAGCTCGGCGGCGCTGGGGGCGCCGGGGCCGGCCAGGACGTTCAGCGGGGCGTCGACGGCCGCCACGAGCGCGGCGATCGTCTCCGGGTCGGTGACGCCGGGCACGAAGACGCCGTCCGCGCCCGCGCCCACGTACGCGTGCATCCGCCCGATCGTCTCCTCCAGGCGGCCGGACTCCTCGCCGAGGCCGAAGAGGTACGTGTCGACGCGGGCGTTGAGGAACAGCGGCACGCCGCTCTTGTCGGCGGCGGCCCTCGCCGCGGCGATCCGTCCCGCCATCTCCATCGGGCTGCGCGTGCCGTCCTCCAGGTTCACGCCGACCGCGCCCGCCGCGATCACCGCGGCGACCGTCTCGCCGACGCCCTCCGCGGTGTCCGCGAAGCCGCCCTCGATGTCCGCGGTGACCGGTACCTTCACCGCGCCCGCGACCCGGGAGATCAGGTCCAGCGCCCGGTCCCGGTCGAGCGCGTCGCCGTCCGGCGAGCCCAGGCTCCACGCGACCCCCGCACTGGTCGTGGCGACGGCGGTGGCCCCCGCCTCCTCGATCAGCAGCGCGCTCGCCACGTCCCAGGCGTTGGGCAGCAGGAGCGGGGTCTTCGCGGTGGTGTGCAGGGAGCGCAGGAGGGTCGCCTTGTCGTGCTGATTCGTCGTCATGGGAGCAGTTCACCAGGTATGGGCCGCGGGGGCCGGTGAATTTCCGGCCCCTGCATCGGCGGGCTGCCGCGTACGATGCGCGCGGCACCCCCTGACCAGCCCCGACGAGGAGCACCGTACTGATGGCGATACCGCCGCCGCCCCCGGAACAGCCCTGGAACCAGCCGCAGCAGCCCGGCGGGCCCACGCCACCGCCGGAACAGCCCTGGACCCAGCCGATGCAGCCCGGCGGGCCCCCTCCGCGGCCGGTCCCGCCCGCCCACCAGGCCTACGGCACGCCTTATCCGTCGTCGGCCTACGGCGCGCAGCCGTACGGCACGCAGCCGGGCTACGGCGGCCCGCAGCCCTACGGGGCGCCGCCTGCGCCGCCCAGGACCAACGGGATGGCCATCGCCTCCCTCGTCACCGGCATCGTCTGCTGCGTGCCGGTCCTCGGCCTGATCCTCGGGCTGGTCGCGCTGTCGCAGATCAAGAGGCGGGGCGACGCGGGCAAGGGCATGGCGGTGGCGGGCATCGTGCTGTCGTCGCTCAGTGTCGTGCTGGTGCTCGTCGGCATCGTCACCGGCGCCCTGACGAACTTCCGGCAGGGCTTCGAGGACGGCATGAACGAGAACAGGCACGCCGTGGAGGACCTGCGGACCGGGCAGTGCTTCGACACCCCGGACGGCTCGCTGGAGGGCACCACCTACGACGTGTCGCTCCTGGACTGCGGAAAGCCGCACGACGCCGAGGTGTTCGGGACCTTCGACCTGGCCGAGTCCCGCGACTACCCGGGTGACGAGCGGATCAGCACGGTTGCCGACCAGAAGTGCGCGACCGCGGAGAAGAAGTACACCGGCGGGGGCGTCGCCGACGCCGACTCGTACTACCTGATGCCGGACGCACGCGGCTGGCGGCTCGGCGACCGGGGCGTCACCTGTGTCTTCGGCAACGAGTCGGGCGCGAAGCTCACCGGCTCGCTGCGCGGGACGGGAACCGGAGGGGACGGCGGCAGCACCGGGGGCACCGGGGGCACCGATGGCGGCGAGAGCGGCGGGACCACCGGGGGCAGTGAGGACGGCGGGGCCGGCGGGGACGGCGGGGCAGGTGCGGGCCAGGAGGTGTGAGGCCCGGCGGGGGTGTGCGGCTCCGGCGGAGAGGTCAGGCCGCGACCCCATTACCGGGGGGAACATGCCTGGGCAGGGGCGAATCATCACATCGAGTGAAACTCTGGCCTTCGCTTGTGCTCAACAACGGTCGGTTGCCAGGCTGTTGCTGTCTGTCAACCTGATGGGAGTGGCCAGTGACATTCGGTGAGCAGCCGGCCTATCTGCGCGTGGCGAAGGATCTCCGGCAGCAGATCGCCGAGGGGAAGCTGCCGCCGCACACCCGTCTTCCCTCGCAGGCGCGCATTCGCGAGGTGTACGGCGTCTCGGACACCGTCGCCCTGGAGGCGCGCAAGGTGCTGATGGCGGAGGGGCTGGTCGAGGGCAGGTCGGGTTCGGGGACGTACGTCCGGGAGCGGCCGGTGCCGCGCAGTGTGGCCCGTTCCGCCTACCGGGCCGGGGGGTCCTCCACGCCCTTCCGGCAGGAGCAGGCGGCCGACGGGACGCGCGGCACCTGGGAGTCGCGCAGCGAGCAGGTGCCGGCCTCGGAGGAGATCGCGGCACGGCTCGCCATCGGCCCCGGGGAGCGGGTGATGCAGACCCGGTACGTCTTCCGGGACGCGGGGGAGCCGATGATGATCTCCACCTCCTGGGAGCCCCTCGCGGTCACCGGTCGCACGCCGGTGATGCTGCCCGAGGAAGGGCCGTTGGGCGGTTGCGGGGTCGTCGAGCGGATGGCAGCCATCGACATCGTCGTGGACAACGTGGCGGAGGAGGTCGGCGCCAGGCCCGGACTCGCGGACGAGCTGGCCGAGTTGGGCGGCGTGCCGGGTCATGTGGTGCTGGTCATCGAGCGGACCTACTTCGCGTCGGGGCGGCCGGTGGAGACAGCCGACCTGGTGGTGCCCGCGGACAGGTACCGGGTGTCGTACCACCTGCCGGTGAAGTGATCGAGCACCCCAACTGAACTGCGTAATCAGCTGAATTGAAGGCCCTTGGGTGCGCGTCCGGACGGACGCGCACCCAAGGGCCTTCGTCAACTCCCCGGACTTTCTTGGCCAGATCGGTGCCTCTTTGTAAAAAGACATATCCGGTGCGTAAAGGTCAGGCGTAAGGTCGGGCATATGCGTACTGAGGTTTCCTGGGGATTCCTGGCGGCTTACGGGTCGGCGGACGGAGGCACGCGATGAATGACGCCGGTGCACGGCTCCCGTGGTTGGTGGTGCGGCAGGACGACAACGGCAACCGCTATCGCGTGGGCGCGTACGCCACGCGTGCGGAGGCCCAGCAGAAGGCCGACCAACTCGAGAACCGCGGACACAAACAGCTCTATCTCATCGAGCAGGCGGCCACCCGCCAGCCGTGAGACGGGCCGCCGCCCGGCCACGGCCGGTCGGTACCGGGTAGCGGCGCCGGTGTCCGCCACCCGGCAGTGAGCGGTGCGGGACGGGTCCGGTCCCGGCCATCGGTGAAACCGATCAGTTCCCCGATGGACGACCCGCGACCGTAGGCTCCGCCCATGACGGATCGCATTGTCGTGGGCGGAGCCCTCTGCCATCACGGAAGGCTGCTGGCCGCGCGCCGCAGCGCCCCGCCGGAGCTGGCCGGCCGCTGGGAGCTGCCCGGCGGCAAACTGGAGCCGGGTGAGACGCCCGAACAGGCACTCGTGCGTGAGCTGCGCGAGGAGCTCGGCGTGGAGAGCGAACCCGTCGCGCGGATTCCCGGCGAGTGGCCGCTGAAGCCCGGCTACGTCTTCCAGGTGTGGACCGCCCGACTGCTGTCCGGCGAGCCCCGCCCGCTGGAGGACCACGACGAGCTGCGCTGGCTCGGACCCGACGAGAGCGACACGGTGGACTGGCTCGACCAGGACCGCCCGGCAATGGAGGCGGCGATGCGGCTCCTGCGCGCGCACGCGTGAGCGGGGCGTACCCGGGCCGCGCGGGAGCGCGCAGGCCGGTAACGCTCACAGAGGTCCGCCGGGGGCTGAACGGGGCAACGGGACCCAGCGCACGGGCGATCTCGTACGCCGTTCGTGCCACAGTGCGCCCATTGCCGGGATAGCCGAAGCCCGATATCGGGTATGTGCTGATTAACCCCCTGAAAAAGGATGCTCCCTCTTTCTGGGTCCGCTGCTGCTGTACTGGGATGTGGTCGGCGTGCTCGACACCGAAGGCGCTCGCGCCGAGTGGATCTTTCCCGCCGAGCCCGACGCGGTACGCACCGCCCGGCACGCCGTCCGCCACACGCTGGAGACCTGGGGCCTCGGCGAGGTGAGCGACGTGAGCGTGCTGCTGGTCAGTGAGCTGGTGACCAACGCCCTGCGGCACGCGTCCGGACCCATCGGGGTTCGGCTGGTGAGGCTCGACACCTCGGACGCCCGTGCCGGAACCGTGCGGACACCGCCCGCCGTCCTGCGGGTGGAGGTCTCGGATCCGCTTCCGGATCCGCCCCGCGAACGCGCCGCGGGCCCGGACGACGAGGGAGGGCGCGGAATCCAGCTGGTGGCCTGCTCCGCACGGCGCTGGGGGACCCGGCGTGGAAAGACCGGCAAGACGGTGTGGTTCGAGCTGGCTCTGCCCGGTTAGAAGTGTGAAGGGACTTGAACGATCACGACGGCGCCCGAAAGGGTGTCACCGCACCCCGCGCGGGCGGCGAACTACGGCCGAAAAGGGCCGGGGGAAGCCCGGGAGGACGTCGCGATCGTGAACGCCGTGCCGACCGGGGCCGTGGTACTGAATACTGCGGGCAAGGCCGGTTCCGGTGAGGTGAGCTGGAGGGGACGGTCGTGTGAACGAGATACCAGCGAAGGCGCAGCAGCCGGGCGCGGCAACGGGCGGTGCTTCCGGCACCCCCGATGCGTCCGGCGTGCCCGGTGCGTCCGGCGATGCCGGCGGCACCGGGGCGAGTGCTGCCGCAGACGCTGACGCACGTACGGGCGGCGCGGGCAGCGCCGCCGGCGCCGACGCGCGCACGGATGGCGCGGGCAGCACCGGCATCGGCGCTGACGCACGTACGGACGGCGCGGACGCCGAGCCGGTCCGGAGCGCCGGGCACGGGTCCGCCGGGAACGCCGGAGGCGCGCTGTGGCAGAGCAGCCCGCCCGGTTCGATCTACGACTACATCAGGGTGGCGTCCTTCTCACTGGGCGCCGACGGCTGCGTGGAGCAGTGGAGCAGCCGCGCCGAGGAACTCTTCGGGGTGGCCGCACACGACGTCGTGGGCCGCGACCCGGTCGAGGTCTTCGTGCCCGAGCGGCACCGTGGGCGCGGTCACCGCGAGGTGGCCGAGATCCTCGACGGCAAGGAGTGGACCGGTCTCGTCCCGTTCCGGATGCCCGGCACGTCGTCCGGTGCCGAGGGGGTCGCGGAGATCTACGTGATGCCCAGCGAGACGCCGACCGGGGAGCGCGGCGCACTCTGCCTCGTCGTGGACGTCCGCGTGCTGCGCCGGATCGAAACCGACCTCGCCGCATCACAGGCCATTTTCGGTCAATCTCCCTTCGGCTTCCTGCTCTTCGGTACCGACCTCACCGTGCAGCGCACCAACAGCCGTTTCGCGGAGGTCTTCGGCGGTGCCACCGACGACCACCGCGGCCGTACGGTGCACGACTACCTGGCCCCGCCCGAGGCGAACCGGATGTCCGCCGCCCTGAAGCGGGTCCTGGAGAGCGGCGACTCCATGACCGACATCCAGATCACCGGCACGGAGCCGGGCGGCGACGAGCGCCGCCACTGGTCGGTCAACCTCTACCGGGTGCACAGCGGCTCCGGCCGCCCGGTCGGCGTCGCGGGCCTGGCCACCGACGTCACCCGCCGCCACCGGGCCGCCCGCGAGGCCGCCGACGCCCGGCGCAACCTCGCCCTCCTCAACGAGGCGGGGGCCCGGATAGGGAATTCGCTCGACCTGGAGACCACCGCCCGCGAGCTCCTCGACGTCGCCGTCCCCGGCTTCTGCGACCTCGCGTCCGTGGACCTCTACCAAGGGCTGCTCACCGGCGACGAGGCACCGCCGGGCGTCACCGACGGCAGCGCCGAACTGCGCCGGGTCGCCTTCGCCAGCGCCGTCTCGGACGCCCCGCTGGCCGCGCCGGGCTGCGTGGGCCCGGGGGAGGACCCGGCCGAGATCACCGTCGGCTCCGTGCACCGCTACCCCTTCGGCACGCCGTGCGCCAAGGCGCTGCGCACCGGGCGGGCCAGGGCGGTGCACGGCGAGGAGGGCGACCTCGTGCACTCCACCCTCGCCGTCCCGATGGTCGCCCACGACACGGTCATCGGGCTGGTCCAGTTCTCCCGTACCAAGGGCAGCGAGCTCTTCGGCGAGCGGGACCGGGCGCTCGCCACCGAGCTGGCCTCCCGCGCCGCCGTCTGCATGGACAACGCCCGTCTCTACCGCAGGGAGCACGAGCGCGCGCTGATCCTCCAGCGCAGCCTGCTGCCGCCGGGCGACCCGGAGGCCGCCGGCCTCGACATCGCCTGCCGCTACCTGCCGGGCAACACCGCGACCGAGGTGGGCGGCGACTGGTTCGACGTCATCGAACTGCCGGGCCACCGGACCGCGCTCGTGGTGGGCGACGTCATGGGGCGGGGCCTGCGGGCCGCCGTCGCCATGGGTGAACTGCGCACCGCGGTGCGGACCTTGGCCCTGCTCGACCTCGAACCGGCCGAGGTCCTCTCGGCGCTGGACGAGATCGCCCGCGGACTCGGCACCCCCAGCGGCGCCCAGCAGGCGTCCAGGGCCACCCACAAGTCCCGTGAGGCCGACCTCTCCGAGGTGTACCTCGCGACCTGTGTGTACGCGGTATACGACCCGGTCACCCGCCGATGTACGTTCGCCAACGCGGGCCATCTGCCGCCCGTGGTGGTCGAACCGGGGGAGGAGCCGCTGCTCCTCGACGTACCGCCGGGAATGCCGCTCGGTGTCGGCGGCGAACCCTTCGAGGAGGTCGAGGTCGAGCTGGCCGAGGGGTCGCTGCTCGCCCTCTACACGGACGGCCTGGTCGAGTCCCGTGACCACCCGCTGGACGAGGGCCTGCGCGACTTCCGCACCGCCATGAGCGCGGCGGCCCGCCCCCTCGAAGACGTCTGCGACCACGTCCTGAACACCCTCGACACCCGGCACGGCGAGGACGACATCGCCCTGCTGATGGCCCGCATCCAGGGCCTCCCGGCTTCGTCGGTCGGCGACTGGCGGCTGCCGCGCGAGCCACGCTCGGTGGGCCGGGCCCGGGAACTGGCGCGCGCGCAGCTCCAGTCCTGGGACCTCGAAGACCTCGTCGACACCACCGAACTGCTGGTCAGCGAACTGGTGACGAACGCACTGCGCTACGGCGAGGGCGAGGTGCGGCTGCGGCTGCTGCTCGACCGCACGCTGGTGTGCGAGGTCTGGGACGCGGGTCTCGTGCAGCCCAGGCGGCGACGGGCCAGGGACACCGACGAGGGTGGCCGCGGACTCCAGCTGGTCGGGCTGCTGAGCGCGGCGTGGGGGGCGCGGCGCACCCCGCGCGGCAAGACGGTGTGGTTCGAACTCGCGCTGCCGGACGGGGAGTCGCAGACCGCGGCCGAACTGAGCGTGGACCAGCTGCTGAGCATGTACTGAGGGGTGCCGGGGGTCGGGGCACGGTACGGGGTTCCAGGCGGCGGAGCCGGCAGCCGGGCACGGTGGGGGGTCCCGGGTGGCGGGGTCGGCAGCGGGGCACGGTGCGGACTTCCGGGTAGCGGGGTCGGCGGCCGTTAACGGTGTGGGATTCCGGGGCGGCGCGGTGGCCGGGCACGGTGCGGAGTCTGCCCGGTGCGGAGTTCGCCCGGGGCGGGTCTGCCGGTCGTCCGCGGTGTGCGGTGAGTGGGCCGCCGCCCCGCCCCGGGGGCTCAGCGGTTCTTGAGGGCGGCCAGTCTGGCCTCGACCTCCGCGTCGTCGCCCAGGCCGTCCAGCTCCTCGAACTGGGCGTCCAGCGAGGACGCGGCCAGCTCCTGCTTGCCCATCGCCCGCGCCTCCTCGCGCCGCACCTTGTCCTCGAACCGGCCGAGCTCGCTCGTCGGGTCCAGGACGTTGATGTTCTTCACCGCGTCCATCATCGTGTTCTGCGCCTGCGCCGACTTCGCGCGGGCCACCAGCTCGTCGCGCTTGGCGGTGAGTTCGCCCAGCTTGGCCTTCATCTTGGCGAGCCCGTCCGTGAGGCCCGTGACCACCTCGGTCTGTGCGGCGATCGTCGGTTCGGCCGTCTTCGCCTCCTTCTCCGACTGGAGCTGGCGCTGCAGGGCGACCTTGGCGAGGCCGTCGAACTTGTCCGCGTCCGCCGCCGAGCCGCCCGTCCGCAGCTCGTCGGCCTTCTTGCTGGCGGCGAGTGCCTTGCCGCCCCACTCCTGGGCTGCCTCCACGTCCTCGCGGTGGTCCTGCTCCAGGAGCCGCAGATTGCCGATGGTGGTCGCGACGGCCTCCTCCGCCTCCGCGATGTTGGAGGTGTAGTCGCGGATCAGCTGGTCGAGCATCTTCTGCGGGTCCTCGGCCTGGTCGAGGAGGGCGTTGATGTTGGCCTTGGCGAGCTGGGTGACCCGGCCGAGGATCGACTGCTTGGACATGCGTGACTCCTTGGGTGGGGTGTGCGGGTGGGGTGTGCGGCGAGATGTCCTCGATCGAGGAATTCCGTCATGGTCGAACGTGGCTAGAAGCGGCCTCCGCCGCCCCTGCGGCCCCTGGTGCCGCCGCCGCCGAAGCTGCCGGGACCGCCGCCTCCGCCGAAACCTCCGCCGCCGAGGCCGCCCCCGCCGAAACCTCCGCCGCCGAAGCCTCCGCCGCGACCGCCGTTGAGGATGCCGCCGAGGATGATGCCGCCGAGGACGGCGCCGCCCAGGCCGCCTCCGCCGCCGGAACCCCCTCCGGCGTACGGACCGCCGTAGCCGCGCACGTCCTGCTCGGCCAGGCTCTGGGCCTGCCGGGCCAGTGAGTCCGCCTGCTGGGCCTCGGCGAGCGCTCCGGGGGCGTCGCCCGACGTGTCGAGAGCGCCCGACTGCTCCAGGTGGCGCTGCGCCTCGGCGAGGCGGGTGCGGGCCTGGCTGCCGACGGCGCCCCGGTGGGTGGTGATGTAGTCGGCGGCGGCGCCGATCGCGGCGCGTGCCGTCAGGGTGGCCTGGCCGAGGAGGTCCCGGGCCCGGCGCCCGGTGGTCTCGCGCTCGCGGGCCCCGGTCAGGGCGTCGTCGAGTGCGGCGTCGGCCTCCTCGGTGCGGCGCAGCGCGTCGATCGGGTCGTACCGCCCCGCCCGCATCTCCTCCCGTACGTCACGCAGGACGGTCTCCGCGCGGGCGATGCGGCCCTGGAGGTCGGCGGTGCTCGTACCGGGCGTCGTACCGTCGAGAAGGCCGCGGGCGTCAGCGAGGTCGGTGTCGGTCTCGGTGAGGGCGCCGTCCAACTGGCCGGCCGCCTGGGCGAGTTCGTTGGCCCGCCGCTCCACCGAGTCCACCAGGGTCGCCGCCTGGTCGACGGCGCCCTCGGCGGCACGTACGAAGACGGCGGCCTTGCTGTTGTCGCCCGCCGCCAGTGTCTGGCGGGCCTCGTTCAGGCTGGTGGTGGCGAACACCAGCCGGTCCTTGGCCTGTTCGACGTGGCCGGCGACGGGGGCGGTCGCGGAGTCCGAGTAACGGGCGGCCAGCGCGGTCAGGGTCGCCTCCGCGGTACTCGTACGCCCGGTGAGGTCGCGGAAGGCGGTTTCGGCCGCTTCGAGGGCGGCGGGCGCGTTGCGCTCCAGCTCGCGCAGCCGGTCGAAGGAGTCGGACTCGGCGTCGAGCCGCCGGTTGGCCTCGGTGCAGCGGGCCAGGATCTCGTCGAGCATCCGGCGCTTGGTCGGGTCGTCCTCGGGGATGGCGTCGTCGAGCTGCTGGCGCACCCGGAACGCCGCCGTCAGCTCGCCCTTCGCGTACGAGAGCGCGTCGGCGAACGGCCGTGCGGCCTCGTCGCCGAACTGGGCGGTGGCGAAGCCGAGTTCCTCCTCGCTCGTACGGATGGCGTCGTCGGTCCGTACGAGCGCCTGCTTGGCCTGGCCGTCGAGCTCGGGGAGCGGGGTGAGGGGGGCGGGGGCGGACGGCTGGCGCGCCGGGCCGCCGCCGCGAGCGCCGCCGGCCTTGCGCTTCCTCCTGGTGTACGCGTACGCCGCGAGCGCCCCGGCGCCGCCGACGGCGACCACGGGCAGGACGACGTCGACCGGACTGCTGGACTCGGAGCCGGGGTCCCGGGTGCCGGGGGTCAGGGTGGGGGTGGGGACGGGCTTTCCGTCGAGCACGGCGTCGTACCCGTTCGCGGCGCCGATCGCTGCGCCGGCCCAGTCGTTCTCGCGCAGGGCCGGCTTGACGGCGGTGCTGGAGACCTCGGCGAGCTGGGCGTCGGTGAGGCGGGAGTCGTTGTCCACGGAGTACGCGAACTGGCGGTCGTGGGTGGCGACCGCGAGGAGGACGTCGTCCCGGCCGAGCCCGCCCCGCGTGGCGGTGGCGTCGGCCCAGCTCTGTGCGGACCGGCCGGAGAAGTCGCGGACGTACACGACGAACAGCTGGACGCGCTGGTCGGTGTACAGCCGGTCGAGGGCGTCGGCGACGTCTCCGCGGCGGTTGCCGAGGGCCCCGGCCTTGTCGGTGATCTGGCCGTCGGTGGAGAGCGGCACGGGGTTCTCGGCGGGAGGCGGGGCGTGGCCGGCGGCGTACGTGGGGCCACCGGCGAGGCCGCAGAAGGCCAGGGCCACCAACGCGGCCGATCGGGCGGCCGTCCGGCCACGGCTCTCAAGAGACGTCACATTTCGGAGGCTATGTCCCTCTCGGTCCACCCGCGACCGGACGCGTCCGCGGGGAACCGTGCGCCTGGCCACGACGCGCCTGCATCGTTCCCACCCACGCCCCGGGGGCACCTCCTAGGGGCGCGGGGAACTGCGCGATCAGCCACGACGCGCCCGCGCAATCCGCCCGCACCCGCAGGGAGCACCCCCTAGGGGCGCGGGGAACTGCGCGATCAGCCACGACGCGCCCGCACACTCCCCACGCACACGCAGGGGGCACCTCCCAGGGGCGCGGGGAACTGCGCGATCAGCCAGGAGGCGCCCGCGCGAAGGAAACGCACCGGCAAGGGGGCACGCGAAGGGGGCGCTCCGCGCGAGGGGCCGCCCCCTTGCCCACCCGTCCCGCCCCCGGGGGGCGGCCCCGCTGCCCAAGGAGGCGGGGGGGGGTAGGGAGGGAAGAGGTGGCGGCCCCGCTGCCCAAGGAGGCTGGGGGTGGGGGTAGGGAGGGAAGAGGTGGCGGCCCCGCTGCCCAAGGAGGCTGGGGGTGGGGGTAGGGAGGGAAGAGGTGGCGGCCCCGCTGCCCACGGGGGCTGGCGTAGGGGGCCGCGCCGCTGCCACGGGGGCTGGAGTAGAGGGTGGCCCCTATGCTCCGGGAGCTGACGTGGAGAGGACCAGCAGGATTCGCTAGCGCGCGGCCAGCGTCTGGGTCAGGAGGGTCGCCTCCTCCGCCGACTGCCGGATGTCGAAGAGTTCGGCCAGGACTCTCGGGACCTCCGCAGGTTCCAGGACCCGGGTCCCGGTGGGGACGTCGGGGTCCGGGGAGCTGGTCGTCAGGGTGAGTTCGTCCAGGACGTGCAGACGGTCCGGCAGCACGCGCTGCACATACAGCCGCCGGCTGAAGGGCGAGTGCGGGTTCGAGGCGACGAAGTAGTTCGAGACCCGGAAGTCGATCGGGTACTGCGGCGTCTCCGTGAACGTGTGCCGCACCATCCAGCCGGACCCGTCCGCAGCGGTACCCGTACCCGTACCTGTAGCCGTACGCGCCGTAGCCGTCCCCGTACCCGCCGCCGGCTGGTGGAGTGCCCAGCCGTGCGCCCCCGGTGAGACCTCCCCCTCGCGGAGCCAGTACCGCCACGAGTCCTGCCTCACCTCGTTGCCCGCCTCGCCCCTGATCATCTCGATCGGCTCCAGCTGGCTCGCTCCGAAGCCCACGTCGCACAGCTGGCGCCGGCCGTCGAGTTCCACCACCAGCATGGCGTGCGAGGTCGGCAGGATCCGGTCGGTCTCGCCCATGACCACCCGGCCCTGCACGGCGAAGAAGTCGTAGCCGAGAGCTTCGAGCGCCGCCGCGAACAACGTGGCGTGCTCGAAGCAGTAGCCCGCCCGGCCGCCGGTCACCAGCTTGGCCCCGAGGGTCTCCAGATCCAGCGGCACGTCGTGGTGGAGCATCGCGTCGACCGTGCTCCAGCGCAGGTGCAGCACATGGCCGCGGTGCAGGGCGCGGAGCGTCTCCAGGGTCGGCGCGCGGTCCCCCTCGTAGGAGATCTTGGTCAGATAGGCGTCGAGATCGAACGAGTCGCTGTTCCACATGCCCGGTGCAGCGCACGTCCCGCCGGAGCTATTCCGTCCGCCTGCGGATCTTGTTGCCGAGCCAGACCAGCGGGTCGTACTTGCGGTCGACCGCCCGTTCCTTCAACGGGATCAGCGCGTTGTCGGTGATCCGGATGTGCTCGGGGCACACCTCGGTGCAGCACTTGGTGATGTTGCAGTAGCCGAGTCCGTGCTCCTCCTGGGCGGTGCGCTTGCGGTCGAGACCGGACTCGGCGGCCGCGTCCAGCGGGTGCATGTCCAGCTCCGCGACCCGCATCAGGAAGCGCGGTCCGGCGAAGGAGGCCTTGTTCTCCTCGTGGTCGCGCACCACGTGACAGGTGTCCTGGCACAGGAAGCACTCGATGCACTTGCGGAACTCCTGCGAACGCTCCACATCGATCTGCTGCATCCGGTACTCGCCCGGGGCCACCCCCTCGGGCGGCACGAACGCCGGCACCTCCCGCGCCTTCGTGTAGTTGAACGACACGTCCGTCACCAGGTCCCGTACCACCGGAAAGGCGCGCAGCGGTGTCACGGTGATCGTGTCGGACGGCGTGAAGGTCGACATCCGGGTCATGCACAGCAGCCGGGGCCGCCCGTTGATCTCCGCACTGCACGAGCCGCACTTGCCCGCCTTGCAGTTCCAGCGGACCGCGAGGTCGGGGGCCTGGGTGGCCTGCAGGCGGTGGATGATGTCGAGGACGACCTCGCCCTCGTTCACGGCGACCTTGAAGTCCTCCAGGCCGCCGCCCTCCGAACTGCCCCGCCACACCTTGAAGTTGGCCACGTACTTGGCAGACACCGGTTCTTCGGACGCAGTGTTCGTCACTCGAACAGCTCCTCTTCGGCGAGGTACTTGACCAGCTCCTCCTTCTCGAAGAGGGCGAGCAGGTCCGGGCGGATGGGCTCGGTCGTCGTCCGGGCGAGCTCGATCTGGCCGCGTACCGGGTCGGTCGCCGCCAGCCCGCCCGTCGGGTCGGCGGGGCGGCACAGCAGGTTCACCGGCCGCCAGGAGCGCTCCATGGCCGGGAAGTCCTCCCGGGTGTGGCCGCCGCGGCTCTCGGTGCGCTCCAGGGCGGCGCGCGCGATGCACTCGCTGACCAGCAGCATGTTGCGCAGGTCAAGGGCCAGGTGCCAGCCCGGGTTGAACTGGCGGTGCCCCTCCACCCCGGCGCGCCGCGCCCGCACCCGCAGTTCGGCGAGCTTGTCGAGGGCCTGGGTCATCTCGGCCTCCCGCCGGATGATGCCGACCAGGTCGTTCATGGTCTGCTGCAGCTCCTGGTGGAGGGTGTACGGATTCTCCGGCGGGCGGCCGAGCGCCGCCGGGTCGTGCGGGGCGGCCCCCGGTTCGGGCCCCTCCGCCGAGAACGGCCGCAGCGCCTCGGCCGCCGCCGCGTCCACCTGCGCCTCGTCCACCCGTGGGCGACCGCCCGCCGTGTGCTCGAAGGCGTGCTGGGCCGCGTGCAGGCCGGCCCGGCGGCCGAAGACCAGCAGGTCGGACAGGGAGTTGCCGCCGAGCCGGTTCGAGCCGTGCATCCCGCCCGCGACCTCCCCCGCCGCGTACAGGCCCGGCACCCCGCGGGTGGCCGCGGTGTCGGAGTCGACGGCGACGCCGCCCATCACGTAGTGGCAGGTGGGTCCGACCTCCATCGCCTCGGCGGTGATGTCCACGTCCGCCAGCTCCTTGAACTGGTGGTACATGGAAGGCAGTCGGCGCCGGATCGTCTCGGCGGGCATCCGCGTCGACACATCCAGGTAGACGCCGCCGTGCGGGGTGCCCCGGCCCGCCTTCACCTCGGAGTTGATGGCGCGGGCCACCTCGTCGCGGGGGAGCAGTTCGGGCGGGCGCCGGTTGTTGTCCGGGTCCTCGTACCAGCGGTCGCCCTCCGCCTCGGACTCCGCGTACTTCTCCTTGAAGACGTCCGGGACGTACTCGAACATGAACCGCTTGCCGTCGGAGTTGCGCAGCACACCGCCGTCCCCGCGCACCGACTCGGTGACGAGGATCCCCTTCACGGACGGCGGCCAGACCATCCCCGTCGGGTGGAACTGCACGAACTCCATGTTCAGCAGCGGCGCCCCTGCCAGCAGGGCCAGCGCGTGGCCGTCCCCGGTGTACTCCCACGAGTTCGACGTCACCTTGAAGGACTTGCCGATGCCGCCGGTGGCCAGGATCACGCTCGGCGCCTCCAGTACGAAGAAGCGGCCGGACTCGCGCTCGTAGCAGAAGGTGCCGGCCACCCTCCCCGGCCCCGCCCCTGAGCCGTCCGGGTCCTCGGTCAGCACCCGGGTGACCGTGCACTCCTGGAAGACCTTGAGCCGGGACTCGTAATCGCCGGTCTGCCGGAAGTCCTCCTGCTGGAGCGCCACGATCTTCTGCTGGAGGGTGCGGATCAGTTCGAGCCCGGTCCGGTCGCCGACGTGGGCCAGCCTGGGGTACTCGTGGCCGCCGAAGTTGCGCTGGGATATCCGGCCGTCGGCGGTGCGGTCGAAGAGCGCACCCCAGGTCTCCAGCTCCCACACCCGGTCCGGGGCCTCGCGGGCGTGCAGCTCCGCCATCCGCCACTGGTTGAGGAACTTCCCGCCGCGCATGGTGTCGCGGAAGTGCACCTGCCAGCTGTCCCCGGAGTTCACGTTGCCCATGGACGCGGCGATGCCTCCCTCGGCCATCACCGTGTGCGCCTTGCCGAACAGGGACTTGCAGATCACCGCGGTACGGGCGCCCTGCTCACGCGCCTCGATCGCGGCCCGCAGCCCGGCGCCGCCCGCGCCGACCACGACGACGTCCCATTCCTGCCGCTCCAGCTGAGTCATTGTCGATGGGCTCCGATTGTTAGAAGAAGCGCGGGTCGTCGAAGGCGCCGGACGCGACGAGGTACACGTAGAAGTCGGCGACCGCGACGCTGATCAACGAGGCCCAGGCGAGCAGCATGTGACGGTCGTTCAACTTGCCGACCCAGCCCCACAGCCGGTAGCGCACGGGGTGCTTGGAGAAGTGCTTCAGCCGGCCGCCCACGATGTGCCGGCAGGAGTGGCAGGAGAAGGTGTACGCCCAGATCAGCGTGATGTTGACGAGGAAGACGAGCGTGCCGAGGCCCATGTGGCCCCACTCGTAGTGCTCGTCGCGGAAGGACAGCACGGTGTCGTACGTGAGGATGCCGGCGACGGGCACGGCCGCGTAGAAGAAGTACCGGTGGATGTTCTGCAGGACCAGCGGGAACCGGGTCTCGCCGGAGTACTTCTTGTGCGGCTCGGCGACCGCGCAGGCCGGGGGCGAGGCCCAGAAGCCGCGGTAGTAGGCCTTGCGGTAGTAGTAACAGGTCAGCCGGAAGCCCAGCGGGAAGATCAGGATCAGCAGGGCGGGGGAGAGGCCCCACCAGCTGCCGAAGATCTCCCAGTTGGGGCCGCCCTTCATGGGGATGCAGTTCTCCGCGAGGCAGGGCGAGTAGAACGGCGAGACGTAAGGGGCGGAGTAGTAGTCGCCGTTGGAGAAGGCGCGCCAGGTCGAGTACACGACGAAGGCGAACAGCCCGGCGGCGGTGAGGGCGGGCGCGAGCCACCAGCGGTCGGTGCGCAGATGGCGGGCGGGGATCCGGGCCCGGGTGGGGGAGTGAACGCCGGTGCGAGGCGCGCCGGACGGGCGCGGCTCCTCACGTGCGGCGCTCGTGTCGCGGGCGGCGGGGTCGGTGCCTGTGGCCAACGGGGGCTCCGGGGGGAGAGGGCGGGGCTCGGTCTGCGGCGGAGGTCGGAGGGCTTGGATGGGGGTGTGGGCGGTGGGCGGTGGGCGGTGGGTGGCGGGCGTGGACGGGGGGCGTGGACGGTGGGCGGCGAGCGGCGAGCGGCGAGCGGCGAGCGTCGGTCGTCGGGCGTGGACGGCGGTCGTGGGCGGTGGGCGGCGGGCGGCGGGCGGCGGGCGTGGGCGTGGTCGGCGGCCGTGGACGGGGCGTGGTCGTGGTCGGCGGTCGTGGTCGGCGGGCGGGGACGCTCAGCGTGGGGGCCGTCCCCCTGCCCGCCCGTGCAGCCTCGGGTCCCCCTGCCCACCCGGGCCGCCCCGGGGACGCCCCCGCTGCCCGAGCGGCCGAGGGGGGGATCAGGGCGCTCGGCGGTCGCGGGCGCCCAGGCCCTCGTCGTCGGAGTCCGTCCACAGGGCGCTGTCGTACGGCGCGTCCGGAATCGTGATCAGCTCCGGCCTCGGCGGTGTGTGCACCGCCCCGGACGCCGCGGCGCCGAGCATCGCCACGCTCTCGCGCAGGTGCGCCGCGTCGGTGCGGACCCGGCGGGCGTCCAGCCCGTGACTCTCGTCCAGCCGCCCCGACAACCGCAGCACCGCGCGGTCCAGCCGGTCCAGACAGTCCTGAAGTTCTGCCAGTTCTTCGTGCAGGGACATGAATTGCCCTCGCTTCCGCGGTGCGGTAGGGGACGCGTCTGCGCCTTGGAGTGTCGCGCGTCACATCCCCCGTTGTGAAGGGTGCGTGCGGTGTTACGCGAAGTGCGCGCGCCCCGCGCGCCCCGCACGGGGACGGATTGGGCCGCACGGGTGGGCTTCCCCGGATGCCCGACGTGTCGGCGCCACCTCCCGTACGAGGTCCCTTTCAGTGGGTCGGCAGGAACAAGTGTGATCACCGCAATAAGCCCCCAAATGTGAATGCAACGGCCCGTTCCGGTAGGAGGGCCGGGTCAGCCTGGAGGTACAGCCATGTCCGACGTCGGCCCCCACCGGAGGTTTCCCCGGCCTGCCCGCCCGCTCCGCGGCCTCGCCCTCCTCACCTCCGGCGTGCTCGCGCTCCCCGCGCTGGCGGCCTGTGGCGGGAACGCGGACGCCGAGAGTGCGGGCGCGCCCGCGGCAGCCGCCGACCTCGCCCCCGCGAGCCGTGAGCGGGTCGCGGACGGCGGCACGCTGAACTGGGCCGTCGACTCGGTACCGGCCACCTTCAACGCCTTCCAGGCCGACGCCGACGCCACCACGGCGCGCGTCGCGGGCGCCGTGCTGCCCGCCCTCTTCGTACTCGACGCGGCAGGAAAGCCGCAGCGCAACCCGGACTTCCTGGAGGACGCCACAGTCGTTGAGCGCGAGCCCAAGCAGGTCGTCCTCTACAAGATCAACCAGCAGGCGGTATGGGGTGACGGCAGGCAGATCGGGGCCGCCGACTTCGTCGCCCAGTGGCGGGCGCTGCGCGGCAAGGAATCCGCGTACTGGACCGCCCGCAACGCCGGTTACGAGCGCATCGAGAAGATCGAGAGGGGTGCGAACGACCTTGAGGTGAAGGTCACTTACGCCAAGCCCTACGCCGACTGGCGCTCGCTGTTCACCCCCCTGTACCCCAAGGAGGTGATGGGCACGCCCGACGCCTTCAACGACGGCGCCCGTACGAAGCTGAAGTCCACGGCCGGGCCCTTCCGCCCGGTGAAGGTGGACCGGGCGGCGGGCTCGGTCGTGCTGGAGCGCAATCCCCGCTGGTGGGGGATGCCCGCCAAGCTGGACAAGCTGGTGCTGCGGGCGGTGCCGCGCGGTGAGCGCGCCTCCGCGCTGGCCGAGGGCAAGGTCGACGTCGCGGAGGTCGACAGGACCACGGCCGAGCGCATCTCCCACGCCGTCAAGGACGCGGGCAAGCCACCCGTCGCCCACGGCCCCGGCTCCACCGTCACCCCCGCCGAGGCGCTCCGCTCCTGGGCGAGGGCGCACGGCGCCGCCGCCGACGAGGAGGAGGCGGAGGCCGAGCAGGAGACCCGCAGGAAGGCGAAGGAGGCGGCCACGAAGTACGCCACCGAACAGCGCGCCCTGCGCCGCTTCACCGTCCGCAAGTCGCTGGAGCCCGCGTACACCCAACTCGCCCTCAACGGCGCCTCGGGGCCGCTCTCCGACGAGCGGGTGCGCCGCGCGGTGGCCCGCGCGCTGAACCGGCAGGAACTCGCCGAGACCGTCCTCGCCCCGCTCGGCCTGCCGGCCGCGCCGCTCGGCAGCCACCTCGCCCTCGCCGGGCAGCAGGCGTACGCCGACGGCAGTGACGCCCTCGGCAGCCAGGACACCCAGGCCGCACAGGCCCTGCTGGCCGACGCGGGCTTCACCCCCGGCGGCGCGGGCAGCCGCACGGCGGGCAGCGAGTCCGCGGCGGAGAAGAAGAAGCGCGAGCAGGCGAAGAAGAAGAAGGAGCAGGAGGCCGCGGACGAGGGGCCGTCGGACGACGGCATGTACATCGTCGGCGACGACAAGCCGGCCACCGAGAAGTCGGAAGACGACAAGCCGGCCGCCAAGAAGTCGGAAGACGACAAGCCCGCCGCCAAGAAGTCGGACGACGACAAGCCCGCCGCCGAGAAGCCGGGCGAGGGGAGTCACGCCGCGGGCAAGGCGGGCAAGGCGAGCGAGGCGGGCAAGGCGGGCAAGGCCGGGGAGGACAAGCCGGGGGACAGCGGCAACAACGCGTTCCGCACCGAGTCCGGGATCTACGTCCTCGCCCCCGCCATCGGCCTCGGCGCCCTGCACAACGACTCCGACAGCAAGGCCGACGCCAAGACCGAGGCGAAGGAGAAGAAGGACGGGGGCATGGCCGGCGCCTACGCCCCGCGCGGCACCGCCGCACCGGCCTCCCGTGCGGCCACCGCAGCCGGCGCGGGCGCGGCGGCACGCGCACCCCGGGTGGTCGGCAAGGAGGGCAAGCCGCTGACCCTGCGCTTCGTGCTCCCCGCCGACCCCGGCTCGGCCGCCCTGCGCACCGTCGGCGAGAAGATCTCGCGGATGCTCCAGACCATCGGCGTACGTACCGAGATCACCAAGGTCGAGGACGAGAGCTACTTCAAGGACCACATCGCCTCGGGCGACTACGACCTGGCGCTCTACTCCTGGCCCGGCACCGCGTACCCGGCGACCGACGGCCGGCCGATCTTCGCCAAGCCCGAGCCCGCGGCGGACGGTTCGCTGCTCGTCGAGCAGAACTACACCCGGGTCGGTACCGACCACATCGACCAGCTCTTCGACCGGGCCGCCGCCGAGCTCGACGAGGAGAGCGCCCACGACCTGGTGAAGCAGGCCGATGCCCGGATCTGGGCGGCCGCCGGGTCCATTCCGCTCTACCAGCGTCCCGAGCTGGTCGCCGCCAGGCCCCAACTGGCCAATGTCGGTGCCTTCGGCTTCTCCGCGCCCCGCTACCAGGACATCGGATTCAAGAAGCCCGATTCCGCCAAGGATGCCCGCAAGTAACGGGAAATAAGGGTTCCGCCGCAGGTCAGGGGCCATCTCGGGATCTGAGAATCAGCTCATTTTCGGCTCAATTTCCTTGCCCGCCGGGTCTCCGGCGGGCAAGGTCGTCCGGGAACCCGTTGACCCGGAGCGCAGCACCCCACCCCTGTAGCAACCCCTCCCGATCGGTGCCCGGGAAGCCCGTCCCGCGCCAGCCCCGTACCATGGGGTAAGCCGTGGCGCGTCCGCCCGGTGGGCGTACGAGGAACGAGACGCCGCATCCCACGATCGAGAGAAGCGTTAAGCCACCCATGCCCACGCGCCACGACATCCGTAACGTCGCCATCGTCGCTCACGTCGACCACGGCAAGACCACCCTGGTCGACGCCATGCTCAAGCAGGCCGGTGCGTTCGCCGCCCACGCCGCTGAGTCGCTCGACGACCGCATGATGGACAGCAACGACCTGGAGCGTGAGAAGGGCATCACGATCCTGGCCAAGAACACGGCGGTGAAGTACCACCCGAAGGATGGCGGCGACGTCATCACCATCAACATCATCGACACCCCCGGCCACGCCGACTTCGGTGGTGAGGTCGAGCGCGGCCTGTCGATGGTCGACGCGGTCGTCCTGCTCGTCGACGCGTCCGAGGGCCCGCTGCCGCAGACCCGCTTCGTGCTCCGCAAGGCGCTGTCCGCGAAGATGCCGGTCATCCTGTGCATCAACAAGACGGACCGTCCCGACTCCCGGATCGCCGAGGTCGTCGACGAGACGTACGACCTGTTCCTGGACCTGGACGCGGACGAGGACCAGATCGAGTTCCCGATCGTCTACGCCTGTGCGCGTGACGGCGTCGCCTCGCTGACCAAGCCGGAGGACGGCACCGTCCCGGCCGACAGCGAGAACCTGGAGCCGTTCTTCTCCACGATCCTCCAGCACGTCCCGGCTCCCGAGTACGACGAGGCCGCCCCCCTTCAGGCGCACGTCACCAACCTCGACGCCGACAACTTCCTCGGCCGTATCGCGCTGTGCCGCGTGGAGCAGGGCGAGCTGCGCAAGGGCCAGACCGTGGCCTGGATCAAGCGTGACGGCACGATGTCCAACGTCCGCATCACCGAGCTGATGATGACCGAGGCGCTCACCCGCAAGCCCGCCGAGAAGGCAGGCCCCGGTGACATCTGCGCCATCGCCGGTATCCCGGACATCATGATCGGCGAGACCCTGGCCGACCCGGAGAACCCGATCGCGCTGCCGCTGATCACGGTCGACGAGCCCGCGATCTCGATGACCATCGGTGCCAACACCTCGCCGCTGGTCGGCAAGGGCGGCAAGGGCCACAAGGTCACCGCGCGCCAGATCAAGGACCGCCTCGACCGCGAGCTGGTCGGTAACGTCTCGCTGCGCGTCCTGGAGACCGAGCGCCCCGACGCCTGGGAGGTGCAGGGCCGCGGTGAGCTGGCGCTGGCCATCCTGGTCGAGCAGATGCGCCGTGAGGGCTTCGAGCTGACCGTCGGCAAGCCCGAGGTGGTCACCAAGCAGATCGACGGCAAGACGCACGAGCCCATCGAGCGCATGACCGTGGACTGCCCCGAGGAGCACCTCGGTGCCATCACGCAGCTCATGGCGACCCGCAAGGGCCGCATGGAGACGATGACGAACCACGGTTCGGGCTGGGTCCGCATGGAGTGGATCGTGCCGTCCCGCGGCCTCATCGGCTTCCGTACGGAGTTCCTGACCCAGACCCGCGGCACCGGCATCGCGCACTCGATCTTCGAGGGCCACGAGCCGTGGTTCGGCGACCTGCGCACCCGCCACAACGGCTCCCTGGTCGCGGACCGCGCGGGCTCGGTCACGCCGTTCGCGATGGTCAACCTGCAGGAGCGCGGTGTCATCTTCACCGAGGCCGGCACCGAGGTGTACGAGGGCATGATCATCGGCGAGAACTCGCGCGCCGACGACATGGACGTGAACATCACCAAGGAGAAGAAGCTCACCAACATGCGTGCGGCTTCCGCGGACACCACGGAGAACGTGGTCCCGGCCCGCAAGCTCTCCCTGGAGCAGTCCCTGGAGTTCTGCCGCGAGGACGAGTGCATCGAGGTGACCCCGGAGACGGTGCGCATCCGCAAGGTGGTCCTGGACGCGAAGGAGCGCGGACGCAGCGCGTCCCGCGCGAAGCGCTAGTCGCTTTGGCGGTGGGCAGATTGACACCGCCCTGCGTCCCTGTGGGGCGGCCCTGAGGGCGGTCCCTGTCGCGCCGTCGAATGGCCCGGTATCCGTGGTTTCGGATGCCGGGCCATTGGTGTGTCCGGGGCGCGAACCGGAGGGTGTTCGGGCGGGGCGGTCAAGGCATTTTCGCGGGTCAAGTGTCCGGATATCGATCAACACTCTCCGGAAGTTGCGTTAACAGTCCGTTTCGGGGGTGTCTGTCTGTGCTCGGTTTGTCCGGATTTCGGGCACAGAGGGGTAAGTGATGTTGTCAAAACGAGACCCTTTAAGTGTGGTTTACGGATCGGGCGTACTTAATAGTTGGCTCCATTGAGCTCGGGTCAATGGGTCACGCGCTGTGGGGAGCGCCGACTCACGAGCACACTGGGGCACCAGAATCTTCTCGCCGTCAGGGGTGTCGGCGAGTGCACCTGTGCCCCCTCTTGCAGTGATCAAGTGGACTCATGAGGAGGAACCCCATGCGTGGTGCCAAGAGCGCCAAGTGGGTCGCGGGAGCGATAGTCGTGGCCCTGGCTGCGACTGCCTGTGGTGGCAACGACAACAAGAGCGGCGGCGGCATGGACGCCGGGAAGGCCGACCCGAACGGCATCCTGGTCGCTCAGCTGAGCGAGCCGCAGAACCCGCTGCAGCCGGCGAACGCCAAGGAGAGCCAGGGCAGCCGCGTCCTGCGCACGATCTTCTCCGGCCTCGTCGACTACGAGCCCGGCTCGGGCAAGCTGAAGAACGTCAACGCCGAGTCGGTCACTCCCAACGCCGACTCGTCGGTGTGGACCGTCAAGCTGAAGGCCGGCTGGAAGTTCCACGACGGCACCCCGGTCACTGCGAAGTCCTACGTGGACTCGTGGAACTGGTCCGCCAACACGAAGAACAACCAGACCAACTCCAGCTGGTTCGCGGACATCAAGGGCTACGCCGATGTCCACCCGGAGAAGGGCGACCCGAAGAAGACCGAGATGGAGGGTCTGAAGGTCGTCGACGAGAACACCTTCACGATCAGCCTGACCGGTCCGGTCTCGTACTTCGCGTACAAGCTCGGCTACGACGTCTTCGCACCGCTGCCGGAGTCCTTCTTCAAGGACCCGAAGGCCGCGGGCCAGAAGCCGGTCGGCAACGGCCCGTACAAGTTCGAGTCGTGGGACCACAACAAGCTCATCAAGGTTCGCAAGTTCGACGGTTACCAGGGCCCGAACAAGGCCAAGAACGGTGGCATCGACTTCAAGAACTACACGACCGCGGAGTCTGCCTACTCGGCGCTGCGTTCGGACCAGCTGGACTGGATCGAGCAGGTCCCGGTCACCGCGCTGAAGAACTACAAGCAGGACCTGGGCGACCGCGCGATCGACCAGGAGTACTCCGCGGTCCAGTCGATCGTCCCGGCGTTCTACACGGACCAGTTCAAGGACATCGACCCCAAGGTCATCCAGGGTCTGTCGATGGCCATCGACCGCCAGACGATCACCAAGACCGTCCTCAACGGCACCCGTGAGCCCGCGGACTCCTACGTCGCCCGCGGCGTGCTCGGCTACAAGGCCGGCGCCCTCGGTGACATCACGAAGTTCGACCCGGCGAAGGCCAAGGCCCTCATCAAGGAGGGTGGCGGCGTCCCGGGCAACAAGATCTCGATCCAGTTCAACGCCGACCAGCCGCACAAGGCGTGGGTCGACGCGGTCTGCAACTCGATCCGCCAGTCCACGGGCGTCGAGTGCGTCGGCGACTCGAAGCCTGACTTCGCGACCGACCTGAACGCGCGTGACGCCAAGAAGGTCAAGTCCATGTACCGCGGTGGCTGGGTGCTCGACTACCCGGTCAACTCGAACTTCATGCGCGACCTGTACGGCACCACGGCCGCCGGTAACACCAGCGGTTACTCCAACAAGGCGTTCGACGAGCTGGCGGCCAAGGCCGACAAGGCCAAGACGCTCGAAGACACGGTGAAGCTGTACCAGGACGCCGAGCAGCTCCTGGCGAAGGACATGCCGGCCATCCCGCTGTGGTTCTACAAGAACAACTCGGGCCAGTCCAAGAACGTCTTCGGAAAGATCGTGTACGGCCAGGACGGCGACCCGCTCTTCTCCGACGTTCAGGTGAAGGCCAAGAAGTAAGTCTCGGGACCAGCCTGCCGGTGCCGCCTCCACAGAGGGGCGGCGCCGGCAAGCAGGCGTAGGCCCGTCAACTCACCGCCCCTACCCCGCGGCGGAGAACAACTGCGAAGGCCATCGCCGACCCCTCACGGCATGGAGGCATGATGGGGCGTTACGTCGCTCGGCGACTGCTCCAGATGATCCCGGTGTTCATCGGGACCACTCTGTTGATTTTCCTTATGGTTCACATCCTTCCCGGCGACCCGATCCGGGCGATGTTCGGTGACAAGGGTGCGGACCCGGCCCAGTTGGCCTCGCTGCGTCATGAGTTCGGGCTCGATCAGCCCCTTCACATGCAGTACCTGAACTACATGAAGGACCTGTTCCAGCTCGACTTCGGACAGACCTTCGGCGGTCGGCCCGTCTGGGACGAGATGACGGCCGCCTTCCCGGTGACCATCAGGCTCACGGTCGTCGCGCTCACCATCGAACTGATCGTCGGTCTCGCGCTCGGCGCCTGGGCCGGCCTCAAGGTGGGCAAGGCCCCGGACACCGGTGTCCTGCTGTTCACCCTGATCGTCATCTCGGTGCCGGTGTTCATCATGGGCTACCTGGCCCGCTACTTCTTCGCGGACACCCTCGGCTGGGTGGCTCCGAACGTCGAAGACTCGATGGACATCACGCAGTTGCTGTTGCCAGGCTTCGTCCTGGCCATGCTCTCCATGGCGTACGTGGCACGACTGACGCGTACGACCTTCGCCGAGAACCTTCGCGCGGACTACATGCGCACCGCCCTCGCCAAGGGTCTGCCCCGACGCCGCATCGTCGGGGTGCACCTGATGCGCAACTCCCTGATCCCCGTGGTCACCTTCATCGGCACGGACATCGGCGGATTCATCGGTGGCGCCGTCGTCACCGAGGGCATCTTCAACGTCCAGGGAGTGGGCAACCTTCTCTACAGGGCGCTTCAGCAGCGGGAGGGTTCCACCATCGTCGGAATCGTCACGGTGTTCGTCCTGATCATCCTGGTGATCAACCTGATCGTCGACCTGCTGTACGCGGTCCTGGACCCGAGGATCCGGTATGCCTGACGTGACCAAGTCCAAGACCGACGCAGCAGTGGACGCCATCGCGCCCCCGGCTGCCGACCCGGGCCCCGCGGTCGTGCAGAAGGCCGCGACCGGCAAGCCCCGCAGCCTGTGGGGCGACGCCTGGTTCGACCTGCGCCACCGCCCCATGTTCTGGACCGCGGCGACCATGCTGTTCGTCCTGCTGGTGATCGCGGCCTTTCCCGGCCTGTTCACCGGTGCCGACCCGCGGGCCGGCGACCTGACGAACCACTACCTGTCCAAGCCCGAGCTGGGGCACTTCTTCCAGGCGGACTGGTTCGGCTACGACATCCAGGGGCGTTCGATCTACGCGCGTGTCATCCACGGCACCCGCGCCTCGATCCTCGTCGGTGTCGGCGTCACCGTCGCGATCACCCTCATCGGCGGCCTGCTGGGACTGCTCTCCGGCTACTTCGGCGGCTGGCTCGACTCGATCATTTCTCGCGTCGTGGACATCTTCTTCGGTCTGCCGTTCCTGCTGGGCACGATGGTGGTCCTGAACGCGTTCACCGAGCGCAAGGTGTACGTCGTCATCGCGGCGCTCTCGTTCCTCGGCTGGACGTCTATCTGCCGGGTGATGAGGGCATCGGTGATCACCGCCAAGCAGGCGGACTACGTCACCGCCGCCCGTGCACTCGGTGCGGGAACCACCCGGATGCTCTTCCGGCACGTCCTGCCCAACGCGCTCGCGCCCACCATCGTGGTCGCCACCATCGCGCTGGGCGGCTTCATCTCGGCCGAGGCCACGCTGTCCTACCTGGGACTGGGTCTCGCCGACCCGACCATCTCGTGGGGCATCGACATCTCGTCGGGCAGCGAGGAGATCCGCAACAACCTCCATGTGCTGATCTTCCCCGCCGGCATGCTGTTCCTTACGGTCTTCGCGTTCATCATGCTTGGTGACACGGTCCGTGACGCCCTCGACCCGAAGCTGCGCTAGGAGGGCGTCGTGACGATCATCGAAGAAACCTCAGGTGCTCCCTTCCCCGGACCGGGTGAGGCGGACAGCACACCGCTGCTCGAAGTGCGCGACCTGCACGTGGAGTTCCACACCCGTGACGGTGTGGCCAAGGCGGTCAACGGAGTGAACTACTCCGTCGGGGCGGGCGAGACCCTCGCCGTCCTCGGCGAGTCCGGCTCGGGCAAGTCCGTGACCGCGCAGGCGATCATGGGCATCCTGGACATGCCACCGGGCAAGATCCCGCAGGGCCAGATCCTCTACCGCGGGCAGGACATGCTCACGATGGGGTACGAGGAGCGGCGGAAGATCCGCGGCCGGAAGATCGCGATGATCTTCCAGGACGCGCTGTCCTCCCTCAACCCCGTACTGACCGTGGGCTACCAGCTCGGCGAGATGTACCGGGTACACCTCGGTCTGTCCAAGAAGGACGCCAAGGCCAAGGCGATCGAGCTGATGGAGCAGGTCAAGATCCCCGCCGCCAAGGCGCGGGTCGACGACTACCCGCACCAGTTCTCCGGCGGCATGCGCCAGCGCATCATGATCGCGATGGCGCTCGCCCTGGAGCCGGACCTGATCATCGCGGACGAGCCGACCACGGCGCTCGACGTGACCGTTCAGGCCCAGGTCATGGACCTGCTCGCGGAGCTGCAGCGCGAGTACCGCATGGGCCTGATCCTGATCACCCACGACCTGGGCGTCGTCGCCGACGTCGCGGACAAGATCGCGGTGATGTACGCGGGCCGGATCGTGGAGACCGCCCCGGTCGCGGAGATCTACAAGCGGCCGGCCCACCCGTACACCAAGGGCCTCCTCGAATCGATTCCGCGCCTGGACCAGAAGGGCCAGGAGCTGTACGCGATCAAGGGGCTGCCGCCCAACCTGCTGAAGATCCCGAGCGGCTGCGCGTTCAACCCGCGCTGCCCCATGGCGCAGGACGTCTGCCGCACGGACGTCCCTGCCCTGGTCCAGGTCACCGAACGGGACGGCACCGAACTGCCCGGCCGCGGAAGCGCGTGCCACTTCTGGAAGGAGACGATCCATGGCTGAGCTCAAGAAGTCGGATGAGGCCGTGGACGCGACCCCCAACGTCACCGAGGTCGAGACGGTGGAGACCGCCTCGGTCGAGGACTCCGTCGCCGCCATCGAGGCGCCGGTGGAGCGCGGGGAGCCGATCCTCCAGGTCCGCAACCTGGTCAAGCACTTCCCGCTCACCCATGGCGTCCTCTTCAAGCGCCAGGTCGGCGCGGTCAAGGCCGTCGACGGCATCTCCTTCGACCTGTACCAGGGCGAGACCCTGGGCATCGTGGGCGAGTCCGGCTGCGGCAAGTCCACGGTCGCCAAGCTCCTGATGACGCTGGAGACGGCCACCGCGGGCGAGGTCTTCTACAAGGGCCAGGACATCACCAAGCTGTCCGGGCGCGCGCTGAAGGCGGTCCGCCGCAACATCCAGATGGTCTTCCAGGACCCGTACACCTCGCTGAACCCGCGCATGACGGTCGGCGACATCATCGGGGAGCCCTTCGAGATCCACCCCGAGGTGGCCCCGAAGGGTGACCGGCGGCGCAAGGTCCAGGACCTGCTGGACGTCGTCGGTCTGAACCCGGAGTACATCAACCGCTACCCGCACCAGTTCTCCGGCGGTCAGCGCCAGCGCATCGGCATCGCCCGCGGCCTGGCGCTCAACCCGGAGATCATCATCTGCGACGAGCCCGTCTCGGCCCTGGACGTCTCCGTCCAGGCGCAGGTGATCAACCTGATGGAGAAGCTCCAGGACGAGTTCAACCTGTCCTACCTCTTCATCGCGCACGACCTGTCCATCGTCCGGCACATCTCCGACCGGGTCGGCGTGATGTACCTGGGCAAGATGGCCGAGATCGGTTCCGACGCGGCGATCTACGAGCACCCGACGCACCCGTACACCCAGGCGCTGCTGTCGGCCGTGCCGGTGCCGGACCCGTCCGCCCGTGAGCACCGTGAGCGGATCATCCTCAGCGGTGACGTGCCCTCGCCGGCCAACCCGCCGTCGGGCTGCCGCTTCCGCACCCGCTGCTGGAAGGCCGAGGACAGGTGCGCCGAGGAGGAGCCGCTGCTGGCGATCCCGACCCGGTTCGTGGGTCAGGACTCCCCGGCAGCCCACGAGTCGGCGTGCCACTTCGCCGAGGAGAAGGACGTGGTGGGCGCGGCCTGACCCACCGCGCCCGGTTGCCGGGTCCCGACAGCTCCGCCCCCGTACCGGAATCCCGGTACGGGGGCGGAGCTGTGCGCGGCCCGGGCGGGGGCAGGCAGATGGGCGCGGCAAAGATGCACCTTCGAGGTACATGGGGTGATATAGGTCCCTAAGTCGTCTTTGGGACTCTAGGAGGCACTCCATGCGCGGAGCCAGGCACGCCAAGTGGGCCGCGGGTGCGGCAGCCGTCGCACTCGCGGCCACCGCCTGCGGGGGCGGCGGCAGCGGCGGTGGCGAGGCGGGCGTGGTCAGTGCGTCCTGGGGCGATCCGCAGAACCCCCTGGAGCCCGCCAACACCACCGAGGTGCAGGGCGGCAAGGTGCTGGAGATGCTCTTCCGCGGGCTCAAGAAGTACAACCCGAAGACCGGCGCGGCCGAGAACATGCTCGCCGAGAAGATCGACACCACCGACTCGCAGAACTTCACCGTCACGGTCAAGCCCGGCTGGAAGTTCAGCAATGGCGAGAAAGTGACGGCGAAGTCGTTCGTGGACGCCTGGAACTACGGCGCGCACCTCAAGAACAAGCAGAAGGGCGCCCCCTTCTTCGGCTACATCGAGGGCTACGACAAGGTCCACCCCGAGAAGGGCGCGGCCACCGCGGACACCCTGTCGGGGCTGAAGGTCACCGGCGAGAACACCTTCACGGTCAAGCTCAGCCAGAAGTTCTCCACCTGGCCCGAGACGCTGGGCTACGCCGCCTTCGCACCGCTGCCGAAGGTCTTCTTCGACGACCACGACGGCTTCCTCAAGGCACCGGTCGGCAACGGCCCGTACACCGTCAAGTCGTACGACAAGGGCTCGGTGATGAACCTGCGCAAGTGGGCCGAGTACCCGGGCGCCGACAAGGCCCAGAACGAGGGCGTGGACCTCAAGGTCTACACCGACTACGGCACCGCGTACACCGACCTGACGGCCGGCAACCTCGACCTGCTGGACGACGTGCCCGCCGCCCAGCTCAAGAACGTCAAGAACGACGTCGGCGGCCGGTACCTCAACACCCCGGCGGGCATCATCCAGACGCTCGCCTTCCCGTTCTACGACGCCGACTGGAACAAGGCCGGCTCCGCGAAGGTCCGCCGGGGCCTGTCGATGGCCATCAACCGGGCGCAGATCACCGACACGATCTTCCAGAAGACCCGCACCCCGGCCACCGACTGGACCTCCCCGGTGCTCGGCGCGGCGGGCGGCTACAAGGCCGGACTGTGCGGCGCGGCCTGCGAGTACAACGCGGCCGAGGCCAAGAAGCTGGTCGCCGAGGGCGGCGGCATCCCCGGCGGCCAGATGACGATCTCGTACAACGCGGACACCGGCTCCCACAAGGAGTGGGTGGACGCCGTCTGCAACAGCATCAACAACGCGCTGGGCAACAACAAGGCCTGTGTCGGCAACCCCATCGGCACCTTCGCCGACTTCCGCAGCCAGGCCGGCCAGCAGAAGTTCACCGGCCCCTTCCGGGCGGGCTGGCAGATGGACTACCCGCTGATCCAGAACTTCCTGGAGCCGCTGTACGCGACGGGCGCCTCGTCCAACGACGGCAAGTTCTCCAGCAAGGAGTTCGACGGCCTGCTGAAGGAGGCCAACGCGGAGACCGACACCACGAAGGCCACCACGAAGTTCCAGGAGGCCGAGAAGGTCGTCGCCGACCAGATGGCCGCCATCCCGCTCTGGTACCAGAACGGCTCCGCCGCCTACTCCGAGCGCACCTCCAACGTCACGCTGAACCCCTTCAGCATCCCGGTCTACAACCAGGTCAAGGTCAGCTGACGGCCGTCACGCCCCGGTTCACCCGCCGACGACGTTACGACGACCACGGGAGCCCTTCATGGGACGTTATGTGATCCGGCGTCTGCTCCAGATGATCCCGGTCTTCTTCGGTGCCACGCTGCTGATCTTCCTGATGGTCAACGTGATGGGCGACCCCGTCGCGGGGCTGTGCGGCGACCGCAAGTGCGATCCCGCGACCGCCGCACAGCTCAAGTCGGACTTCGGCCTCGACAAGCCGGTCTGGCAGCAATACCTGACGTACATGGGGAACCTGTTCACCGGTGACTTCGGCAAGGCCTTCAACGGCCAGAAGGTCACCGAGCTGATGGCCACCGCCTTCCCCGTCACCGCCCGCCTCACCGTGGTGGCGATCGTCTTCGAGGTCGTCATCGGCATCAGCCTCGGCGTCCTCACCGGACTGCGCAGGGGCCGGCCGGTCGACACCGGGGTGCTGCTGCTCACCCTGGTCGTCATCTCCATCCCCACCTTCGTCACGGGCCTGCTGCTCCAGCTGCTGCTCGGGGTGAAGTGGGGCCTGATCAAACCGGCGGTCTCGCCCGCCGCCACCATCGACGAACTCCTCATCCCCGGGCTGGTGCTGGCCTCGGTCTCCCTGGCGTACGTCACCCGGCTCACCCGTACCTCGGTCGCCGAGAACGCCCGCGCCGACTACGTGCGCACCGCCGTCGCCAAGGGCCTGCCGCGGCGCCGGATCATCTCCCGGCACCTGCTGCGCAACTCCCTGATCCCGGTGGTCACCTTCATCGGCACCGACATCGGCGCCCTGATGGGCGGCGCGATCGTCACCGAGCGCATCTTCAACATCCACGGCGTCGGCTACCAGCTCTACCAGGGCATCGTCCGCCAGAGCTCGCAGACAGTGGTCGGTTTCGTGACCGTCCTGGTGCTCGTCTTCCTGGTGGCGAACCTGATCGTCGACCTCTTGTACGCCGTTCTCGACCCGAGGATCCGGTATGCCTGAGCCCAAGAATCCGCAGAACGCCCGCGACGACGGCGCGATCTCCCCGGCCGGGGCCGGCGGGGCGACGGACCTCGCGATGGCCGAGGCGACCAGCCTGGAGCAGCCGCCGGGACCCGGTGCCGGCGGCGGTGACAGGGCCCGCAGCCTGTGGTCGGACGCCTGGCACGACCTGCGCCGCAACCCGGTCTTCATCGTCTCCGGGCTGATCATCGCGTTCCTGGTGTTCATCTCGCTGTGGCCCTCGGCCATCGCCTCAGGGGACCCCCTCGCCTGCGACCTCGGCAAGGCCCAGCAGGGCTCCGGGCCCGGCCACCCCTTCGGCTTCAACGGCCAGGGCTGTGACGTCTACACCCGCACCGTGTACGGGGCGAGGGCCTCGGTCACCGTCGGCGTCTGCGCGACGATCGGGGTCGCCCTGCTCGGCAGCGTCCTCGGCGGCCTCGCGGGCTTCTTCGGCGGCTGGTTCGACTCGGTGCTCTCCCGCATCACGGACGTCTTCTTCGCGATCCCCGTCGTCCTCGGCGGACTGGTCTTCCTGTCCGTCGTACCCGGCACCACCGTCTGGCCGGTCATCACCTTCATCGTGCTGCTCGGCTGGCCGCAGATCGCCCGTATCGCACGCGGCTCGGTCATCATGGCCAAGCAGAACGACTACGTGCAGGCCGCGCGGGCGCTGGGCGCCGGCAACTCGCGGATGCTGCTGCGGCACATCGCCCCGAACGCGATCGCGCCGGTCATCGTCGTCGCGACCATCGCACTGGGCACCTACATCGCCCTCGAAGCCACGCTCTCCTACCTCGGCGTCGGCCTGAAGGCCCCGACCGTCTCCTGGGGCATCGACATCTCGTCCGCGTCGGCCTACGTCCGCAACGCGCCCCACATGCTGCTCTGGCCGGCCGGAGCCCTCGCGATCACGGTCCTCGCGTTCATCATGCTCGGCGACGCGGTGCGCGACGCCCTCGACCCCAAGCTGCGATAGAGGGTGCTGCTGAGATGCTGCTCGAAGTGCGCGACCTGCACGTGGAGTTCAAGACCCGCGACGGCGTGGCCAAGGCCGTCAACGGGGTCAACTACAGCGTCGACGAGGGCGAGACCCTGGCGGTGCTCGGGGAGTCGGGCTCCGGCAAGTCGGTGACCGCACAGGCCGTGATGGGCATCCTCGACATGCCCCCCGGCCGCATCCGCCAGGGCGAGATCTTCTTCGAGGGCCAGAACCTCCTGAAGCTCAAGGAGGAGCAGCGCCGCAAGATCCGCGGCGCCGGGATGGCCATGATCTTCCAGGACGCGCTGTCCTCCCTCAACCCGGTGCTCTCCGTCGGCGACCAGCTCGGCGAGATGTTCGTCGTGCACCGCGGGATGTCGAGGAAGGACTCCCGGGCGAAGGCCGTGGAGCTGATGGACCGGGTGCGCATCCCGGCGGCGAAGGAACGGGTCGGGCAGTACCCGCACCAGTTCTCCGGCGGTATGCGCCAGCGCATCATGATCGCCATGGCGCTCGCCCTCGAACCGAAACTGATCATCGCGGACGAGCCCACCACCGCACTCGACGTGACCGTCCAGGCCCAGGTGATGGACCTCCTCGCCGAGCTGCAGCGCGAGCTGAACATGGGGCTCATCCTGATCACCCACGACCTCGGGGTCGTCGCGGACGTGGCCGACAAGATCGCGGTGATGTACGCGGGCCGCATCGTCGAGACCGCCCCGGTCGAGAAGATCTACGCCCGGCCCGCCCACCCGTACACCAAGGGCCTCCTCGACTCGATCCCGCGCCTGGACCAGAAGGGCCAGGAGCTGTACGCGATCAAGGGCCTGCCGCCCAACCTGCTGCACATCCCGCCGGGCTGCGCCTTCAACCCCCGCTGCCCCCGCGCCAGGGACGTCTGCCGAACCGATGTGCCGCCGCTGTACGACGTGGCCGAGGACCGTCAGAGCGCCTGCCACTTCTGGAAGGAGACGCTCGATGGCTGACATGACCGAGATGCCCGAGGGCCCAGGCGCCGGCGACGGGCGCCGCGGGGCCCACGCCGTCCCCGGCACGCCGCTTCCCGCCGCCGGGGCCGACCGCGACGCCGGCGCGCCCCCTCCCGCCGCCGGGGCCGTCCCCGACGCCGGCGCGCTGCGCCCCGCGTCCGGCGCGGAACCCATCCTGGAGGTGGCGGACCTGGTCAAGCACTACCCCCTCACCCAGGGCATCGTCCGCAAGAAGGTGGTCGGCGCGGTGAAGGCCGTCGACGGCGTCTCCTTCGGCCTCGGCGCGGGCGAGACCCTGGGCATCGTCGGGGAGTCCGGCTGCGGGAAGTCGACCGTCGCCAAGATGCTCGTCCAGCTGGAACAGCCCACCTCCGGGGCCATCCGCTACCGGGGCGAGGACATCACCAAGCTGTCGGGCCGCGCGCTGAAGGCGGTCCGCCGCAACATCCAGATGGTCTTCCAGGACCCGTACACCTCGCTGAACCCCCGGATGACGGTCGGCGACATCATCGGCGAACCGTACGAGATCCATCCCGAGGTGGCTCCCAAGGGCGACCGCCGGCGCAAGGTGCGGGACCTGCTGGACGTCGTCGGTCTGAACCCGGAGTACATCAACCGCTACCCGCACCAGTTCTCCGGCGGCCAGCGCCAGCGCATCGGCATCGCCCGCGGTCTCGCCCTCAACCCGGAGATCATCGTCGCCGACGAACCGGTCTCCGCCCTCGACGTGTCCGTCCAGGCCCAGGTCATCAACCTGCTGGAGCGGCTCCAGCAGGAGTTCGACCTCTCCTATCTCTTCATCGCGCACGACCTCTCGATCGTCCGGCACATCTCCGACCGGGTCGGCGTCATGTACCTGGGCCGGGTCGTCGAGATCGGCACCGACGCCGAGATCTACGAGCACCCCACGCACCCCTACACCCAGGCGCTGCTCTCCGCGGTGCCCGTCCCCGACCCGTCCGCCCGTGACCACCGCGACCGCATCATCCTCAGCGGCGACGTGCCCTCCCCGGCCGACCCGCCGTCGGGCTGCCGCTTCCGTACCCGCTGCTGGAAGGCCCAGGAGCGGTGCGCGCAAGAGGTGCCGGCGCTGGCGGTCCCGGCGGTCTTCCGGCACGTGGACTCCCCGGCGGCCCACGACTCGGCGTGCCACTTCGCGGAGGAGCGGGTGGTGGTGCCGCGCTGACCCGCGGGCGCCCCGGTGCGGGCTTAACACGCGGGCAACGCCCGCGACCCGGCCGCGATATACACAGCCGTCAGGCTGTGCACGTGCGGCCGTGCGGGTGCCGTGGACCGGCCGGGGTGCGCCATGTCGCCCCGGCCGGTCGTCATGTGCGGACCGGCGGCGCGCCGCGTGGCGCAGGCCCGTGGAACGCCACCCGGGCGCACCGCGGTCCTCTTGTTCAACTCCCTTACCGCGGGGGAACATTCAGTCCATGGGACCGACGGGGGAGCCTCAGTCACTCGTACGCGGCGCACGGTTCACGGGCAGCGCGGTGTGCCTGCTCCTCGCCGTCCTGACCGCCCTGTGGATCGTGCGTGACCTGCGCCTCGTCGACGACCCGGCCCGGCTGTGGTGGGCGTGGGCGGGCAGCGGCCCGGACCGGTTCCTCACCGCGACCACGCTCTACGACCTCGTACTGCTGTGCGTGTACGTCGTCGTGGCACTCGGGGCGTTCCGCTCGCCGGTGGCCGCCTCGGCGCTGGTGGTCACCGGCCTGGTCACCCTCGCGGTGCGGGCCCCCGCGCTGTGGGCCGAGGGAATCGCCGAGGTGTATCCGCACGGCCTGCGGATGCGGGCGATGCTCGGCACCTTCGTGGCGCTCGGACTGGCGGCGGCGCTGCTGATCGTGGTGGTGGCCGGGCGCAGGCCGCTGCGTTCGTACGGCCGCGGGATCACGCCGACCAGACCGGGCAGGGGTGCCGGGGTCGCGGCGTTCCTGCTCCTGGGGTTCGCGGGGGCGGGGGCGGCGGCCTGGGAGGTGTACTGGTACGTCCAGAACCCGGGTCCGCCGTCGCTGTACGCGGACCGCTTCACCGGCGGGGGCGGCGCGCTGCAACTGCTCGGGATGCCGGCCGGCTGGGCCTCCCTCGTCGTGGTGGCCGTAACCCTCACCGGCGCGTGCGGGGCGCTCGCGCGCGCGGTGCACTCCCGGCCGCTGGGGCTGGTGGGGGCGGGCCTGATCGGCGTGAGCGGGGCGGCGGGCGTGTCGGTCGCGGTACGGGCAGACCTGTTCGCGGGGCTCGGGGAGCTCGACCTGGTCGAGCAACTCATGGTCGGCTGGTGGGTGTTCGGGCTGGTGGCAGGGGTGCTGCTGGTGCTCGTGCTGGGACGCAGGGGAGTGGGGGCGCAGGGCCCGCCGCGGCTCGCGCCGAACGTCTATGACGGATACGGGGGTGGACCCACGGGCGGGTACGGGGCCGGGTACTCGTCCGGGTACGGGGATGCGCCGGACGGCGGCGCACCTGGCGGCACCTTCGGCCCGCCACCGCCCTCCTCGCGCCCGCCGGGCTGGTAGGCGGGTGGCGCCGGGCAGGTGGCGCCGGGCTGGTAGGCGGGTGGCGCCGGGCCGGTCGGCAGGCAGCGCGTCGTTGGCGCTCCGGTGCGGCCGGGCTCCGCGCAATCCGCTTCCCCGGAGCGTCGGTTTTCGGCCACGCTCCCCAACTGCCCGCCCCTCGTGCGCCCCTCGTGCTGCCGTGCACCGATCAATGCGTGGATGCGGATAGTTATGATCCGTAGCGCTAGGTGGGTATGAACCCGCTGGCACTTGTCGTGCCACCTGTCCCGTCCTGTCGTCCCGACCGTAGTTAAGTGGAGGTGAACCGCCGTGGCACTCTCGATTTCGGCGGTGGTGCTGCTGGCGATCATCGTCTTCCTGCTGGTCCGGAAATCCGGGCTGAAGGCCGGACACGCGGTGGTCTGCATGCTGCTCGGGTTCTATCTCGCCAGCTCGTCCATCGCGCCCACGATCAAGGACGTCACCACGAACGTGGCCGGGGTGCTGGGCAACTTCCACTTCTGAGCGGGCGGGCGAGCGAGCGGGGCGGTCGGGCGGCCGGGGGCCGGCAGGCGCCGGGGGAGGGCCGGCCGGGAGTGCGGAGGGGCGTTCGCGCCCCCACCTCGTAGGCTGTCCCCATGACCGAGCTCCCCACCCGCCGCCTGCTCCTGGTGCACGCACACCCCGACGACGAGTCGATCAACAACGGCGCCACCATGGCCAAGTACGCGGCCGAGGGCGCCCTGGTCACCCTGGTGACCTGCACGCAGGGTGAGGAGGGTGAGATCGTTCCGCCTGCGCTCGCCCACCTCGCCGCCGACCGGGACGACGCGCTCGGCCCCTACCGGGCCGTCGAGCTCGCCGACGCCATGAAGCAACTGGGCGTCACCGACCACCGCTTCCTCGGCGGCGCGGGACGCTACCGCGACTCCGGCATGATGGGCGCCCCGCAGAACCACCGCGAGAACGCCTTCTGGCACGCCGAGGTCGACGCCGCCGCCTCGTACCTGGTCACGGTGATCCGCGAGGTACGCCCCCAGGTACTGGTCACCTACGACCCGGACGGCGGATACGGCCACCCCGACCACATCCAGGCGCACCGCGTCGCCATGCGCGCGGCAGAGCTCGCGGCGGAGCCCACCTACCGGCCGGATTTCGGCGTTCCGTACGCCGTCGAGAAGGTGTACTGGAACCGCGTGCCGCGTCCCGTCGCCGAGGCCGCCTTCGCCCGTCTGCACGAGGAGGACCCGGGGTTCCCGGGCATCGCGCAGGTCGACGACGTCCCGGGCGTGGTGGACCGGGAGCACATCACCACGGAGATCGACGGGAGCGCCCACGGCGCCGCGAAGGTGGCCGCGATGCGCGCCCACGCCACCCAGATCACCGTCCAGGAGCCCTGGTTCCTGCTCTCCAACGAACTCGCCCAGCCCATCTTCACCACCGAGTACTACGAGCGCTTCCTCCCGTCGCGCACCGGCGAGGAGGGCGAGCCCGAGGAGAGCGAGAGCGACCTGTTCGCCGGGGTGGACGCGTGAGCGCCCCGCGGGCCAAGGCCGTAACGCACCCGAAGGACCCGCGAGGGCCGGAGAGCGGCACGGGCGGCACGGGGGCCACCGGGCCCGCCGGGCGCGGCTGGGCGCGCGCTCCCCTCTACGCGCTCCTCCTTCTGGTGGGCGCCGCCACCGGCCTCGCGGGCTCGCTGGTCTCCGGCGCCCTCGTCCCCCTCGGACTGCTGCTCTCGCTGCTCGCCGCCGGAGGGCTGTTCTACGGCGGTACGTACGCCCTGGGCACCCGCAGCGGCGCCCTCGCGCCCGGCATCGGCTGGACCGTCGCCGTGCTGCTCGGCGTCACCGGACGGACGGAGGGGGACAGTCTCCTCGGCGGCGGCACCGGGGCAAGTGTCTTCCTGCTGGGCGGTGTCGCACTGGCTGTGATCTGCGCCACCATGCCGCAATTGCCGCAAACGGGCGGTTCCGCCGCCCGACTTGGGAAGTGACGTACCACTTCCTGCCGGGATTCGAAGGACGCCCTTCCCATGGCCGCGGAACGTCCGTGTGCGGCGGACAGTATGGTGGTGCGCGCCGCCGAGCCGCCCGCAGCACATGGTCAAGAGAACGGGCGGTGGAGCCAACCGGGAGAACCTGCCTTGAGTCGTGAAACTGACAGTTCGTCCTCCGGCGCGCAGGGGCGCGGCTCAGCCGCCTACCCCTCCGGCACGCCGCCGTACGGATCCAGCCCGTACCCTTCGCCCCACCCGGACGGCCAGGACGGCGCCGGCGCGGCGGCGTACGACGAGCCCGCCGAAACTCCGGAGGCGGACGGGCCCAGGACCGAGACGACGCTGACGACCCGTATCCGGATCAACATCCCCGGATCGCGTCCCATCCCGCCGGTCGTCATGCGCAAGCCGATGGGCGACAGCGAGGGTGACGGTCCGTCGGCCGACCGTGGTGGCGACACCACGGGCGAGACCGTCTGGCCGCCGTCGGAACCGCTCTCCGCGGCCCCGTCCGCCAGGCCCGGCGGTTCGGCGCCTGCCGCGGGGGCGCCCGGCGCGTCCACGCAGCCTCCGCTCCCGACCCGGGTGCAGGGGGCGACCGTACGGGACCAGGGGGGCGACGGCACGGACGGTTCCGGTTCCGCCGCCGGAACTGCCTCCGCTTCCGCCCCGGGTGACGACAAGCCGACCAGCGACTGGTTCGCGCCGCGCAAGGCACCCGTCACCCCGCAGCCCTCACCTGCGGCGCCGTCCGCCCCGCAGGGCGGCGGACCGCGCGACGGACTGCCGTACTTCACCGACGGCACGGGGGCCGACGGGGGAGTGGCTGCCGGTGCCGGCGGCCCCGTCGCCCCTTCCGGGCCGACGAGCGGCCCGGTCAGCGGGATCAGTTCGATCGCCAGTGGCGTCGGCCCCGGCGGTGCGGGACGGCCCGGCACGCCCGGCTCGGGCCCCGCTCCGGGGACCGGCGCGGCGCCCGGGTCCGGACCTGGCGCCGGGCCGGGGTCTGCCCCGCGTCCAGGGTCTGCCCCGCGTCCGGGGGCGGGTTCCGCTCCGGGGCAGGGTTCCGCTCCCGGGCAGGGTTCCGCTCCCGGGCAGGGTTCCGGTTCCGCTTCGGGCCCGTGGCCGGAGGCGAGGCCCGGCGCGGGCGCGCCGTCGGCCCCGTACGGTACGAACCCGCTCAACGGCCTGAACGCCACAGGGGGGATGACCGACGACACCGCCGTCCTCACCCCGCAGACCGACCCGCGCGACGACCCGCAGGGACCGGGCGCGGGACCTGGTGCGGTTCCGGGCGCCGGCCATGGCGCGGGGCCGGGTTCGGTTCCGGGCGCCGGACCTGGCGTGGGTCCGGGCGCGGGCCGTGGTGCGGGTGCACCCGGCCCCGGCCCGATGACACCGCCCGGGTACGTCTCCGGGGACACGCTGACCAGTGGCGTCCCGGTCGTCCAACCGGACGGCCCGCGCAGCCCGTTCCCGAGCGGGCCGGGTGCCACCCCCCGGCTGCCCGACCCGCCGGGCGCCGCCGACTTCGGTCAGGGCGCGCCCGAACGCACCGAACAGGCTCCGCCGCCGCCCGCCCCGAAGCCGGCGGCGCCCGCCAAGAAGGGCCGCTCCAAGCTGGTCCTGCTGGCCGTGGGTGTCATCGTCATCGCCGGCGGTGTCTACGGCGCCGGTCTGCTGCTCAACCACTCCGACGTGCCGAAGGGGACCACGGTCCTCGGCCTCGACATCGGCGGCGGCACCAAGGACGAGGCGGTCGTCAAACTCGACTCGGTGCTCGGCAAGCGGGCCGGACTGCCGCTCCAGCTGAGCGTCGACGGGAAGAAGACCGAACTGGCGCCCGGCAACGCGGGCCTGACCCTGGACAGTCAGGAGACCGTGCGCGGCGCGTCGGGCAGCGACTACAACCCGGTCTCCGTGGTGGGTTCGCTCTTCGGCGGCGAGCGTGTCGCCGAACCGGTGATCCCCGTCGACGAGGAGAAGCTGACCGTCGCGCTGACCTCCCTCGCGGGCACCTCCGGCACAGCCACCGACGCGTCCGTGGACTTCTCGTCGGGCACCCCCGTCGCCGTACCCGGCAAGCCGGGCAAGGCACTTGACGTGCAGGCCTCGATGAAGCGGGTCAGGGACGCCTACCGCAAGCAGGTGGCGACCGGAAAGACCGTGCCGGTCGAACTGCCGGCCGTCGCCAAGCAGCCCACGGTCGGCCAGGCCGAACTCGACCGTGCGATGAACGAGTTCGCCAAGCCCGCCATGTCCGCGAAGATCAACGTGATGGCGGGCGGCAAGGGGATTCCGTTCGGGTCCAGGTCGCTGCCGAAGATCCTCTCGATGAAGCCGCAGGGCGGCAAGCTGGTGCCGGTCTACGACCTGAAGGCCATGGAGGAGCTCTGCGGCGGCACGTTCGACCAGGTGATGATCACCAAGGCGGACGGCACGAAGCGCCCGGTCTCGATGGAGGACGTCCGCGAGGCGATGGCGAAGGCACTGGTCGGCAAGACGACCGCCGAACGCACCCAGACGATTCCGCTGAAGGAGTCGTAGGGCGGGGGACGGGGGCGGCTCGGCCGCCAGGAGGCGCGACGGCGGGAGACGGGCAGCCGGGCCGGGAGAGGGACGGCCGGTGCGGAGGCTCGTCGCCCCCTCCCGCGCGGATGCCCGCCCCGCGCGGCGGGCGGGAGACGGGCCGGGGCGCGCCCCCGGTCTCAGTTGAGGCGTGCGCGGGCCGCCCTGGCTCGCTGTCTGATTGTCCGTGCTGTCGCGGGTTCCACCGCGTCCACGACGTCCGCGTACCCCTCCAGCTCCGCCGCGCCCGCCAGGAAGTCACCGCGCTGGACGAGCAGTTGAGCGCGTTCGTAACGCAGTCTGGCCGGGTGTGCGGGCAGTAGCAGTGACAGCTCGACCGCCCACAGCTGTACGTCGCTGCGCTCGGGCCGCGCCGCCGCCCACGCCCGGATGTTGTTGAGGATCCGCAGCACGATGCCGAGCGGGTCGGCGGGCCGCAGCATCGCCGGGTCGAGCGGTTCCCCGGTGGCCCCGGCCACCAGCACCTCGGCGTCCGGCCCCGTCAGCAGCCGGCCGCCGTCGAACGGGTCGGCCAGCACCAGCTCCTGCCCGCTCCCGCCCGGCCGTCCGAAGCCCACCACGAAATGCCCCGGCAGTGCCACGCCGTACACCGGTGCCCCGGCCCGCCGCGCCACCTCCAGCCACACCACCGACAGCAGGATCGGCAGCCCCCGGCGGTGCCGCAGCACCTCGGGCAGCAGCGAGGACTCCAGCCGCCGGTAGTCACCGGCGGCGCCCTCGAACCCGCACCGCGCGCCCAGGAGTTCGGCCAGCGCCGCCGCCCACGACCGGGGCCCCACGGGGCGGAACGGCAACAGCCCCGCAAGCCGGTCGAGTTCGATCTGCGCCTCGTCGATGCCCGTCCGGCCGAGGCGCGGGTCGGCCACCGCGCCGATCAGCAGGCACAGCGTCGCCAGGTCGGGCTGCTCGGCCCGTGCCTCGTCCGCGAACTGCCGACGCCAGTCGGGGAGATCGGCGGGGCCGGAGGATTCGTTCATGTCAGTCCCGTACCCGATCCCGGCCGGGCCGGTAATGGTGGTAGCTGTGGTGGGTGGCGAAACCCATCCCGTCGTAGAGCGCGCGCGCCCCCTCGTTGTCCGCCTCCACCTGGAGCCATGCGGCGGACGCCCCCTCGTCGAGCGCCTGGCGCGCCAGGACCGCCATCACGGCCGTCGCCAGGCCCCGCCGCCGGTGCGCGGGGTCGACCTCGACCGCCATGAAGCCGGCCCACCGCCCGTCCACCACGCACCGGCCGATCGCGGCCGGGCCGCCGCCGTCCGCGCCGGGTACCGTGGCGAACCACACCGAGGGCCCGCTGTGCAGCACCTTCGTCACCTGCGCGCCCGGAGCCTCGAAACGCTGGTAGCGCGACATCCACGCCTCGTCGGCGGAGCGTGCCAAGGTGACGTCCACCCCGTCCGCCCCCAGGTCGCCGAGCGGGACGAGCGCCCCCACGCGCACCTCGGCGGACACCTCCAACTCCCAGCCCCGCGTCGCGAGTTCCGCGCCGAGCAGCTCCTGTGTCCCCCGGGCGCCGGTGGACACCTGCACGTACGGCGGCAGATCCCGGTCCGCGTACCACTTCCGTACGTACGACAGCGCCTCGTCCAGCGGCAGCCCGGGGCTGCCGAGCGGAAGGACGGAGTTGGCCCGTCTGGTGAAGCCGTCGGCCGCCCGCAGGGTCCAGTCGCCGAGCCGTTCGCTCTCGACCGGCTGCCAGGCCCGTGCGGTCACGTTCGCCAGCTCGGTGAAATCCGCCGCGGGGCCGCGTCGCCGGGCGGGCGCCGCGGGCACCGCCTTCGCCGCGACCAGCGACGTTTCGTCGACCCGAACCGTCTCACCACTCCTTCGTGTGATCGACAGCACACCTGCGTCCCACGATGTGAGCACGCCGACCACGTCGGTGAAACGGGCGCCGGGCGCAGAGTCGCCGGTCAGGCGCCGGACTGATACCCGTTTGCCCACGTCGTCCGGTGTCAGCCGCACCTCAAGTTGTCCGCCGGTGGTGAATTCCACAGCTCTCCCCACCCCTCCTGTTCGGATCGTGCCCGGGAACGGAGATACTAGGTGCGGGCATCGCACGACGCCGCGCTCCCGCGCGCCCGTGGACGGAGCCGGAGAGCTCGGCCCGCCGCGCCCTATCGAGGAGGAACGACAGCGTGACCTACGTCATCGCGCAGCCTTGTGTCGACGTCAAGGACAAGGCGTGCATCGAGGAGTGCCCGGTCGACTGCATCTACGAGGGCTCCCGGTCCTTGTACATCCACCCGGACGAATGCGTCGACTGTGGTGCCTGTGAGCCGGTCTGCCCGGTCGAGGCGATCTTCTACGAGGACGACACCCCGGAGGAGTGGAAGGACTACTACAAGGCGAACGTCGAGTTCTTCGACGAGCTCGGTTCGCCCGGTGGTGCCTCCAAGCTCGGCCTGATCGAGCGCGACCACCCCTTCATCGCCGCGCTGCCGCCGCAGAACCAGTAAGCAGGCGGTCCGCCGAAAAGCGTCGCCCCGGTCCCGTACGGCCTCCGTTGCCGTACGGGGCCGAGGCGTTTTCCGGTGCCGCCCGATCGCCGCCCGATCCGTCCTCGTGCGTACGAAAGCTACGAGAAAGCGAAGAGTCCCGTGAGCACTGTCACCGACCGCCTCCCCACCTTCCCCTGGGACAAGCTGGAGCCGTACAAGGAGACGGCGACCGCCCACCCCGACGGCATCGTGGACCTCTCCGTGGGCACCCCCGTCGACCCCGTCCCCGAGCTGATCCAGAAGGCCCTCGTCGCGGCCGCGGACTCGCCGGGCTACCCCACCGTGTGGGGCACGGTCGCACTGCGCGACGCGCTGGTGGAGTGGGTGGAGCGGCGGCTCGGCGCGAAGGACGTGCGGCACGCGAACGTCCTGCCGGTGGTCGGCTCCAAGGAACTGGTGGCCTGGCTGCCCACCCAGCTCGGCCTGGGCCCCGGCGACCAGGTGGCGTACCCGCGGCTGGCCTACCCGACGTACGAGGTGGGTGCCCGGCTGGCCCGCGCGGAGGCCGTCGTCTACGACGACCCGACCACCGACCTGGACCCCGCCCTGGTCAAGCTCCTGTGGCTGAACTCGCCCTCGAACCCGACCGGCCGGGTCATCGGCAAGGACCAGCTGACCCGGATCGTCGCGTGGGCGCGCGAGCACGGCGTGCTGGTCGTCGCCGACGAGTGCTACCTGGAGCTGGGCTGGGAGGCCGAGCCGGTCTCCGTGCTGCACGAGGACGTCTGCGGCGGTACGTACGAGGGGATCGTCGCCGTCCACTCGCTGTCCAAGCGCTCCAACCTGGCGGGTTACCGGGCCGCGTTCGTCGCCGGTGATGCGGACGTCCTCGGGGACCTGCTGCAGATCCGCAAGCACGGCGGAATGATGACCGCAGCCCCGGTCCAGGCCGCCACCGTCGCCGCGCTCGGCGACGACACGCACGTGGCCGAGCAGCGCGCCAGGTACGCGGCCAGGCGTACCGCGCTGCGGGCGGCGCTGGAGGCGCACGGCTTCCGCGTCGAGCACAGCGAGGCCAGCCTCTACCTGTGGGTCACCCGCGACGAGAACTGCTGGGAGACGGTCGCGCACCTCGCGTCGCTCGGCATCCTGGTGGCGCCGGGCGACTTCTACGGGACGGCGGGGGAGCGGTTCGTACGGGTCGCCTTCACGGCCACCGACGAGCGGGTGGCGGCGGCGGTCGCACGGCTGGCCGGCTAGGACCGCGCGGGACGCGACCGGGACGCGACGGGGCCCCGGGAGTACGTACTCCCGGGGCCCCGTCGCATGCGTGGTGCGGGCCGGTCAGCCGAGCGGCAGACCGCCGACGGGCAGGGTGCCGGCGCCGGGCAGGCCACCGGCGGTCGGGAGGCCACCGGTGGGCAGGCCGCCCTCGGTGGCGGTCTTGGCGGTCTCACCGAGGACCTCACCGGCGCTGCCCGCGACGTCGCCGGCGGCCTTCTGGGCGGCGGGCGTGGCGGTCTTGCCGACCTTCCCGACGGTCTTGCCCGCGGCCGGAACGGTCTTCTTGACGGCGGCGCTGCCGGTGTCGCCCGCCATGTTCGACGCCTGCTGGGAAGCGCCGTCGACCGCGTCGCCGAGGCCTGCGCCGTCCAGCGCGGTCAGGCCACCGAGGTTCGAGGCCGCCGGGAGGTCGACCGCACTGGCGGAGCCGGCCGCGCCGACCACGGAAGCTGCGCCTGCTGCGCCGAGCAGGGCGGCGCGGGCGATCCGACGGGCCAGGGGGAGGGACATGGTGCTCCTTAGCGGGAGAAGACGTTGTTGAGACGCTGTCTGTCCGGCGATCGGACGACATGACAACCGCTCGGAGGGCGGGGGAGGTTGCGGTGCGGCGAAGTAAAGAGTTCGCAATGCGCCGCTCGGTCCGCTGCGGATAAAAACGGGCAAACGAGCAGCGTGGGCGGACCGGTCGAGACCCCCGCTCCCCTTGATGCGTAAGGGTTTTGACCGTGGGCGGCCAGGTTCGGGCGCGGTCGCCCCCGGCCGGACGGCGCCAACTCTCCGGACGCCCCCTTCGGGTGACCCGGTGGACGTGTGACCGCCCGATTTTCGAACGGGTGCGTGGTGCGTGGTGCGAGGTGCGCGGCGCGCGGTGCCGGGCCGGAAGTCCTCGGCCCGTTGCAGGCCGCTCGTCCGGGCGCGCTACCGCGCGGTGCTGATCCGGACCTCGGAGGCGTCCTGGCGGGTGCCCGGTACTGCGCCTGCCCCCTCGCCCCGCGCCGTGACCGACTGCCAGCCCTTTGCCGCCTGCCGGGTGTCCCACGCGAGGCCGGCGTACGCGATGCGGGTGATGCGGAGCTCGGCGGAATGGGCCATCGCCCAGTGCGCCAGCTCCCAGCCGCGCTGCTGGGCGGGGTCGGCGAAGGTGCCGCTGCCGCGTGCCGCACCGTCCCCGCCGTCCGCCCCGGGGACCGGCACCACGACGGTCTTCGCGTCGGCGGAACCGCTCGCGGGGGAGCCGGAGGCGCCGGCCGACGACAGCACGTCCGCGCCGAACGCACCGGTCAGGCCTTCGCGTACCTTCGCCGGATCGCCCTGCTTGCCGTCGTCGCCGCCCTTGCGCGCGTCACACGTGAGAGATGCGGGGCTGCGGCCGGTGAGGGCCGAGGCGAGCAGCGCGGCGTCCGGCTCGTGCTTCGCGTACGCCTGCGGGAAACCGCTCTTCTGCACCCGTTGCGCGGCCACCGTCAGTGGCAGCCGCGAGTAGCCGGGGACCTCGGTGAGGTGCTGGTAGAAGCGGCCGGCGGAGTACGCGGGGTCGAGGATCTGCTCACCCGTGCCCCAGCCCTGCGAGGGGCGTTGCTGGAAGAGGCCGAGCGAGTCGCGGTCGCCGTGCTGGATGTTGCGCAGCGCGGACTCCTGGAGGGCGGTCGCCAGGGCGATGGTGACCGCGCGCTCCGGCATGCCCCGGCGCGTACCCACGGAGGAGATGGTCGCGGCGTTGACGGCCTGCTCGGCGGTCAGCTCGTATCTGGCGCCGCTCCCCTGGGTGCCGTCGCCGCCGCGCACCACGCAACGGGTCGAGGACTGACCGCCGGCGAAGTACTGCACCGCCACATATCCGGCCAGCGCCAGCAGTACGACGGCGCCCACGAGCAGGCGGAGGGTACGGCCGTGAAGGGAGGAGAGAAGGGGGAGCTGGGGCACAACAGCCAAGGTACTGGAGCCCGCACACCAGTCCGCTCACACCGGACCCCGGCTGCCGACGCCGGACGGGCGGGCGGCCGACGGCGTGGCTGGGGCGCCCGGGGCCGTGGGGCCGACGGCGTGGGTGAGGTGGTTAGGGTCGGACGCATGACCGACGCACCCCTTGACCTCAGCCAGGACGCCGCGGCCCTCACCGCCTGGCTCGTCGACTTCCGCTCCGAGAGCGGCACCGAGAAGCCGCTCGCCGACGCCATCGAGCAGGCGCTGCGGGCGCTGCCGCACCTCACCGTCGACCGCCACGGCAACAACGTCGTCGCGCGCACACAGCTGGGGCGGGCCGAGCGCGTGGTCCTCGCCGGGCACATCGACACCGTGCCGATCGCCGACAACGTGCCCTCGCGACTCGACGAGAACGGCGTCCTGTGGGGCTGCGGCACCAGCGACATGAAGTCGGGCGTCGCCCTGCAACTGGCGATGGCGGCCGGCGTCCCCGCCCCCAACCGCGACCTCACCTTCGTCTTCTACGACAACGAGGAGGTCGCCGCGCACCTCAACGGCCTCGGCCACGTCGCCGCGGCCCACCCGGACTGGCTGGAGGGCGACTTCGCGATCCTCCTGGAGCCTTCGTACGCCGAGGTCGAGGGCGGTTGTCAGGGCACCCTGCGCGTCCACCTGCGCACCACGGGTGAACGCGCGCACTCCGCGCGCAGTTGGATGGGCTCCAACGCGATCCACAAGGCCGCCCCGATCCTGGCCGCCCTGGCCGCGTACGAACCCCGCCGTCCGGTCATCGACGGCCTGGAGTTCCACGAGGGGCTCAACGCCGTGCGCGTCGAGGGCGGCGTGGCCAACAACGTCATCCCGGACGCCTGCACGGTGACGGTCAACTTCCGTTACGCGCCGGATCGTTCGGAGGCCGACGCGATCGCCCATGTCCGTGAGGTCTTCGCCGGCTGCGACATCGCGGAGTTCGTCGTCGACGACCACTCGCCCGGCGCGCTGCCCGGCCTCTCGCACCCGGCGGCCGCCGCCTTCATGGCGGCCGTCGGCGGCACCGCCAAGCCGAAGTTCGGCTGGACCGACGTGGCCCGCTTCACCGCGCTGGGCGTGCCTGCGGTGAACTACGGCCCTGGCGACCCGCTGTTCGCCCACAAGCGCGACGAGCACGTCGAGGTGGACAAGATCCGGCGATGCGAGGAACGACTCCGTGCCTGGCTGACGGCCTGAATTTCACCGTTCGTCACCTCTGTGGACCTACTCTGACCGGACAACGTACGGCAGCGAAGGGAGCACGGCATGACGCATCCTGAAGAGGGACGGACACACGACGAGCAGCGGCTCGGTCCGGTCCTGCGCCGCCGGGAACAGGTCCAGCCCGGCACCACCGACCAGCGGTTGCTGGACACGGAGGGCGACTCGGAGTGGGTGCACACCGATCCCTGGCGGGTCATGCGCATCCAGTCGGAGTTCGTGGAGGGCTTCGGCGCGCTGGCCGAACTGCCCAGCGCGATCAGTGTGTTCGGCTCGGCCCGTACCCCGGCGGGTTCACCGGAGTACGACGCGGGCGTACGGATCGGCGGCGCGCTCGTCGATGCCGGCTTCGCGGTGATCACGGGCGGCGGCCCCGGCGCGATGGAGGCCGCGAACAAGGGGGCCAGGGAGGCCAACGGCGTCTCGGTCGGCCTGGGCATCGAACTGCCCTTCGAGCAGGGGCTCAACCCGCACGTCGACATCGGGGTCAACTTCCGCTACTTCTTCGTCCGCAAGACGATGTTCGTGAAGTACGCGGAGGGCTTCGTGGTGCTGCCCGGCGGCTTCGGCACCCTCGACGAGCTCTTCGAGGCGCTGACCCTGGTCCAGACCCAGAAGGTCACCCGCTTCCCGATCGTCCTGTTCGGTACGGAGTACTGGGGCGGACTCGTCGACTGGCTCCGCAACACGGTCATCGCCCAGGGCAAGGCATCCGAACGGGACCTGCTCCTCTTCCACGTCACGGACGACGTGGAGGAAGCGGTGGCCCTGGTGACCAAGGAAACCGGAAAGTAGGACCGGAAAGTAAGACCGTCAGGCAGGACCGGAGAGTTTCCGGAGGGTGAGAGGCGGGGGCCCCGGCTCCGGGTGGGGCCGGGGCGCCTCCAGCTCCCCAGCCCCGGCTCCACTTAGGGCCGGGGCGCACCCGGCCCTCCACGTAGGGCCGGGGCGCCTCCGGAGCACCTCCACGCGGAGCGCTCCCGGCGGAGCGCTGCTGCTACGCCAAGCCCCTGCGCGCCACCGCCGGCGCCCGCCACCCCGCGATCGACGCCACCATGTCCAGCACCTGGCGCGTCTCCGCCACCTCGTGCACCCGGTACACCTGCGCCCCCAGCCACGCCGAGACCGCCGTCGTCGCCAGCGTGCCGAGCAGCCGTTCCTTGACCGGGCGGTCCAGCGTCTCGCCGACGAAGTCCTTGTTCGACAGGGACACCAACACCGGCCAGCCCGTCTCCGCCATCTCCCCGAGCCGCCGCGTGGCCTCCAGGCTGTGCCGGGTGTTCTTCCCGAAGTCGTGGCCCGGGTCGATCATGACCGCGTCCCGTCGCACCCCGAGCGAGACCGCCCGCTCGGCCAGCGCGACGGTCACGTCGAGGATGTCGGCCATGACGTCCTCGTACTCCCTGCGGTGCGGCCGGGTCCTCGGCTCGGCACCGCCCGCGTGCGTGCACACCAGCCCCGCGTCGTAGCGCGCCGCGACCTCGGCGAGCTTGGGGTCGACGCCGCCCCACGCGTCGTTGAGCAGGTCGGCGCCCGCTTCGCAGACCGCCTCGCCGACCTCGTGCCGCCAGGTGTCCACGCTGATGACGACGTCGGGGAAGCTGCGCCGCACCTCGGCCACGAAGCCGACCGTGCGCCGCGCCTCCTCCTCGGCGCTCACCTCCTCGCCGGGGCCCGCCTTGACCCCGCCGATGTCGATGATGGCGGCGCCCTCCGACACCGCCTGCTCCACGCGGGCGAGCGCGGGCTCGTCCCGGAAGGTCGCCCCCTGGTCGTAGAAGGAGTCCGGGGTACGGTTCACGATCGCCATGATCACCGGCTCGTGGGTGTCGAACACGCGCCGTCCCAGCCTCAGCATCTGCAGGTTCCTCCTCGTCACGGACCTCGGGCGGCCCCGGAGAGGCCGTCTGTGACCTTAGCTGTCACACCCGCGTGGCACGATCAGGGTCGGAAGGATCGCGTGATTCGTGATCGTGTCGGTGCCCCGGGGAGACGCTGGTGTTCTGGTTCTTGCTCTTGGCGATGGTGGTGGTCGTCGCCGCGGTGACGCTCGCCGTCGTCGGCGGCGGTGACGAGGGTCCCCTCCCGGAAGCCGGCCCCGACCATCTGGTGGATCCGCTGCCCCTGACCCGCCCGGTCGCCCGCGCGGACATCGAGGCGCTGCGGCTGCCGCTGGCTCCTCGGGGGTACCGCATGGCCGACGTCGACGACGTCCTCGGCCGGGTCGGTGCCGAACTGGCCGAGCGGGACGCGCGTATCGCCGAGCTGGAAGCGGCCCTCGCGGGTGCCCAGGCCGCGACGGTCGGCGGCCCGCACCTCTTCACCGAACAGCCGGGGCCCGGCCCCGGCACGGAGTTCGACCCGGGCACGGAGCACGTTCCCGGCGTGGAGTCCGCCCCCGGCACGGAGCGTGCTCCCGGTACCGGGCCTTCCGATGATCCCGGAGCCCGTCCCTCCGGCCCCGGGGAGCCCCGCTCATGACCGGCGCCGCACCGGGTCCCGACGGGGCCCTGCGCTGCCCCTGGGGGCTCGCCACCGAGGACTACACCGCGTACCACGACACGGAGTGGGGCCGTCCGGTCCACGGCGACGACGCGCTGTACGAGCGGCTGTGCCTGGAAGCGTTCCAGTCCGGGCTCTCCTGGCTGACGATCCTGCGCCGCCGCGAGGGCTTCCGCACCGCCTTCGCGGGCTTCGCGATCGACCGGGTGGCGCGCTTCACCGACGAGGACGCGGCCCGCCTGCTCGCCGACCCGGGCATCATCCGGAACCGCGCCAAGATCGCGGCGACCCTCGCCAACGCGCGGGTGATCGGCGAGTGGGACAAGGGCGAGCTGGACCGCCTGATCTGGTCGTACGCACCGGAGGCCGGGTCCCGCCGCGCGCCCCGCTCACTCGCGGACGTGCCCGCCGTCACCCCGGAGTCGACGGCGCTGGCCAAGGACCTCAAGAAGCGCGGCATCCGCTTCGTCGGTCCCACCACGGCGTACGCCCTGATGCAGGCGTGCGGCCTGGTCGACGACCACCTGGCCGACTGCGTGGCCCGGGGAGGCCGCACGTAACGCACGCCACACGCCTCACGCCACACCCGCGTCACGCGTGGATCAGCGGCCCAGGTACTTCGGCTTCGCCTTGTCGATGAACGCCCGCACCGCGATGGCGTGGTCCTCCGACGCGCCCGCCAGGGTCTGGAGTTCGTCCTCCTTCTCCAGCGTCTCGGCCAGGGTGTGCCCGGTCCCGTACGCAAGGGACGCCTTCAGCGCGGAGTACGCCACCGTGGGGCCCTCCGCGAGCGCGCGCGCCACGGCCTTCGCCTCGGCGGCCAGGGCGGCGGCCGGCACCACCCGGTTGGCGATGCCCAGTTCGTAGGCGTCCTGCGCGCTGATCGAGCGCGGGAAGAGCAACAGGTCGGCGGCCCTGCCGTGGCCGATCAGCCGTGGCAGCGTCCAGGACACGCCCGAGTCGGCGGTCAGTGCGACCCCGGCGAAGGAGGTGTTGAAGGCGGCCTCCTCCGAGACGATCCGGTAGTCGGCGGCGAGTGCGAAGCCCAGGCCCGCCCCCGCGGCGACCCCGTTCACCCCGGCGACCACCGGCTTCGGCATCTCCGTCAGCGCGCGCAGGATCGGGTTGTAGTGCTCCTGCACGGTGCTCATCGTGTTGCCGGTGCCCGCCGCCCGGTCGGCGGTGAGCGAGGAGACGTGCTCCTTGAGGTCCTGGCCGACACAGAACGCCCGGCCCGTCGCCGTCAGCAACACGGCGCGCACGCCCGCGTCCTGGGCCGCGGCCTGCACCGCGTCCCGCAGCGCGACCTTCGCCTCGGTGTTCATCGCGTTCATGGCGTCGGGACGATTGATGGTGATCGTCGCGAGAGCGTCGGTCACCTCGTAGAGCACGGTGTCGGCCATCGTCGGTCCCCTCCAGAAGCGAAAATTGGGCATGCACAGGCCAGCATGGCGGAGATCGGCGACGCTGCACATGTGACCTGCGTCAAACAAAAAGTCGTCCGGAGCCGGTACAGAGCGGCGAAGTATCGCAGCTGGATCGCCGAATTGGGCCGTTTTGTGGCTGCGCGTTGCGCAAGCGATGCCAACCGATGTTGGTCATTGGGTCCTGCGATGCGGGATAATGGCCTGGAAGCAATGTGTTCGATGCCGGTGACACCTGGGTTGTCGGCTGCGTGAGCTGGTTTCAGGAAGGGGAACGAGCATGGCGGCCATGAAGCCGCGGACGGGCGACGGCCCGCTCGAGGTGACCAAGGAGGGGCGGGGCATCGTCATGCGCGTTCCGCTCGAAGGCGGCGGTCGACTTGTCGTCGAGCTGACTCCGGACGAGGCCGATGCACTCGGCGACGCCCTGAAGAAGGTCGTCGGCTAACGCCTGAAGGCGGATAGCGCTCTTATCTCTCCACTGCCCCGGCCACGCGCGAGCGTGAACCGGGGCAGTGGTGTTTTCCGGGAGCGGGACCGGCTCCGCACCGCCCCGGTCCCGCCGTGCGGGGCCTCAGCCGCGCCGTACCGCGCACAGCAGTCCGTCGCCCACCGGCAGCAGCGAGGAGACCAGCTCCGTCGACTCGCGCACCGTGCGCAGCAGTTCGCGCAGCCGCAGCACCTCGGCGGGCTGCGCGGCGGAGTCCACGGTGCGGCCGTCCGCGAAGACCCCTTCGAAACAGACCAGTCCGCCGGGGCGCAGCAGCCGCAACGATTCAGCGAGGTAGTCCAGGGACTCCAGCCGGTCGCCGTCGCAGAAGACGAGGTCGTAGCCGCCGTCCGCGAGGCGGGGCAGCACGTCCAGGGCGCGCCCCGGGATGAAGCGGGCCCGGTTCCCGGCGAAGCCCGCCGAGCGGAACGCCTGCTTGGCGAAGGTCTGCCGCTCCGGCTCCAGGTCCACGGTGGTCAGCACGCCGTCGGGACGCATCCCGTGCAGCAGATAGATGCCGGACACGCCCGTGCCCGTACCGATCTCGGCGACGGCTTTGGCGTCCGCCGTCCCGGCCAGCAGCCGCAAAGCGGCGCCGGTCCCCGGGGACACCGAGGGCACGCCCGCGTCCCGGGCCCGGTCACGGGCCCAGCGCAGAGTGTCGTCCTCGGCGACGTAGGCGTCGGCGAACGCCCAGCTCGTCTGCCGGTTGGCGGTAATGACCCTCTCCTGTCCCCGTAGTTGGCGCAACCGTGACTGTATCCGCTGGAGTCGGGAACTCGCAGATGGGACCGGTCGTTGTGAAGGGACAGGGGGGACAGATGGATCACGGTGACCGGGACCGGCAACGGGCCCAAAATTCACGCAAAGACTCTTATCCGGAGCTAACGGGCGAGGTGGTTATGGTAGGGGCTCCACTGGACACCACCAGAGCCGACAGGGGAGGTGCGGCTGCGGCCGGTGATCGGGGAGGAGTGCTCCGGCGCTTTCTCAGGTCTGCGGGCGAGCCGAAATCCGTGACCGACACCGCTGACCGTTCCACCCCCGCCACCACGGCGACCTTCGCTGACTTCTCGGACGCGGAGGAGACGTGGACGCCTCCCACCTGGGAGGAGATCGTCAGCACGCACAGCACGCGCGTCTACCGTCTGGCGTACCGCCTGACCGGTAACCAGCACGACGCGGAGGACCTGACCCAGGAAGTCTTCGTCCGGGTCTTCCGTTCGCTGTCGACGTACACGCCCGGCACCTTCGAGGGCTGGCTGCACCGGATCACGACCAACCTCTTCCTGGACATGGTGCGCCGCAAGCAGCGCATCCGTTTCGACTCCCTCGGTGACGACGCGGCCGAGCGGCTGCCCAGCCGTGACCCGTCGCCGCAGCAGGCCTTCCAGGACACCCACTTCGACGCGGACGTGCAGCAGGCGCTGGACACCCTCGCGCCCGAGTTCCGTGCCGCCGTCGTGCTCTGCGACATCGAAGGCCTTTCGTACGAGGAGATCGCCGCCACGCTCGGCGTCAAGCTCGGGACCGTCCGCAGCCGCATCCACCGTGGCCGCTCCCACCTGCGCAAGGCGCTGAAGCACCGCTCTCCGCAGGCCCGTGCCGAACAGCGCGCGATGGCCTCGGTGGGAGCCGGGATGCCGATCGTGCCCACGGCGGCCGGAGAGGGCGGACTAGGGTGAGCGGATCACGACCCACCCCGGCGGAACAGCACCTCGGGGACCGGCTCGCCGCCCTGGTGGACGGCGAACTGGGCCATGACTCGCGCGAGCGTGTCCTGGCCCATTTGGCTACCTGCGCCCGGTGCAAGGCCGAGGCCGACGCCCAGCGCAGGCTCAAGGACTTCTTCGCGCACTCCGCGCCGCCTGGCCCCTCCGAGGGGTTCCTGGCACGGCTCCAGGGTCTGCCGGGCGGCAGTGGCGACGAGGACCGGCCGGACGACGACGAGCCGCCGGGCCGCAGAAGATTCGGCGAGAGCTCCTTCGGCGTCTTCGGTACGGGTGACGACCTGAGGTTCGGCGGCCGGATCCGGTACGAGCCGGCCGCCGCCCACCAGGGCGTGCTCCCCGGCGCCGCACCCGACCGGGGCTTCCGGATCCACGAGGTCGGCCGCCCGGAGGGCGAGCGGGCAGGCGGGCGCAGGCCGCGCAGGTTCGCCTTCGCCGCGGCGAGCGCCGTCTCGCTGGCGGCGATCGCCCTCGGCGGCGCGCTCCCCGCCGAGACCGCGAACAACCCCGCGGCGCGGGGCGAGCGGGCCGGCGGACTCGTCCCGACCAGGGCGGCGACCCCCGCGGGCACGGACACCAGCCGTCGCCAGGGCGGTGCGAGCAGCGTCGGCTCCGCAACGGCCTCCACCGGCAGCGGTCCCACCCTGCTCTCGTCCGGCTCCGGCCGCGCGGGCACGGCGGCGCCGCCCGTTCCGTACGGCACGGGGCTGGCGGGGTATCCGCTCGCCCTCGCCCAACGGCACGGGCAGGCACTGCGGCAGGGCTGGGGCGGGTCCCAGGGGCCGTGGCACGGGCGGCAGGACGGCACGAGGGTCTTCCCGGTGTCCCTGCTGGACAGCTCGGTGGCCTCCCCGCTGATAGCCCCGGCGTCGACGGCGCCGCCCCCGGCGAAACTGCCGGCGACCGGTCAACTGGCCGCCCCTGCCACGCCGGAGCTCTCGGTTTCCCGCAGCCGCTGACCCGTACTCTGCGCGAGCAATCGCAAACCTGGTTGAATCCAGGTAAGGGGTGCCCGCCAGCGGGCGCGGAATCGGGTCGAGGTACGGATCCTTGTGCGGGTTTCCGTGCGGATCGCGGTACGGGCCCAAAGCAGTTGCGGGGAGAGCATGGACGAGGGCAAGCCCGCCGGACCGGTGGCGAAGTGGTGGAGCCGCCCTGCGACGGCGGGACCGGGGGCCCCGACGGCCCCGGCCCCGCCCGCCGCCGAGGTGCCGGGGATGACGGGAGCCGAGGAGCCGGTGGTCCCCGGGGCGGCGAGCCCTCCTGAGGCAGCAGGTCCTGTGACGTCGGGCGGCGGGTCGTCCGAGCCTGCGATACCTGGGCGCGAGGGATCCCAAGGGCCCCTTGGGATCGAAAGCGTCGAAGGATCCGAAGGAGTCGACGGTTTCGGCCGGGAGCGTTCCAAGCCCCTGCACGATCCCGACCCTTACGGCACACCGCCCTACGGAGGCCCCGGGCCGTGGGCGCCCGCACCGCCGGTGCAGATGCCGACACCGGCGCACGGCACCCACGTACCACCGCACTTCGACGCGCCTCCACAGCCACAGCCACACACGCAACAGTCGCAGCAGCCGTCCCACCCGCACCCGCAGCCGCCTCTCCAGCAGCAGTACCCGCCGTCGCAGTGGCTTCAGTACGACCCCTGGAGTGCGGTCCCCTCGCAGCCGTTGGTGTACTCGGACGCGGCGCCGCGGAAGAAGCGGCGACGCGGTGGTCTGTTCGCCGGTGCGCTGGTGATCGCGCTGCTGGCCGGGGGGATCGGTGGGGGAGTCGGTGCCTACATCGAGCGGAACAACGGGATCACCGGCGGCGTCCGGCTCCCGCAGGCCGACAAGGCTCCCCGGGACCGTGCCCCCGACACCGTCGCGGGCATCGCCGCCAGCGCCCTGCCCAGTGTCGTCACCTTCCATGTGAGCGGCGGCAGTGCCAAGGGCACCGGTACCGGGTTCGTCCTCGACAACAGCGGCCACATCCTCACCAACAACCACGTGGTGGAACCGGCCGGTGCCTCGGGCACCATCTCGATCACCTTCAGCAGCGGTGAGACGGCGAAGGCCACGCTCGTCGGCAAGGACAGCGGATACGACCTCGCCGTGGTGAAGGTCGCCGGTGTCCTCGGCATGAAGCCGCTGCCGCTCGGCAACTCCGACAACGTCCGGGTCGGTGACCCGGTGGTGGCGATCGGCGCCCCGTTCGACCTGCAGAACACCGTGACCGCCGGCATCATCAGCGCCAAACAGCGGCCCATCACCGCGGGCGGCGAGAAGGGCGACGGCAGCGACGTCAGTTATGTCGACGCCCTGCAGACCGACGCCCCGATCAACCCGGGCAACTCCGGCGGCCCGCTGGTCGACGGGCAGGCCCGGGTCATCGGCATCAACAGCGCCATCCGCGGCCCTGACAGCGGCTCCGGTCTCGAAGGCGGTCAGGGCGGCAGCATCGGTCTTGGCTTCGCGATCCCGATCAACCAGGCCAAGCGCGTCGCCGAGGAACTGATCAACACCGGCAGGGCCACCCACCCGGTGATCGGTGTCTCGCTCGACATGAAGTTCACGGGTGACGGCGCCCAGGTCGGCGCCAAGGGCGCGGACGCCACCCCGTCGGTCACTCCCGACGGCCCCGGGGCCAAGGCCGGCATCAAACCGGGCGACGTCATCACCAAGGTCGACGGCGAGCGGGTGCACAGCGGGGAGGAGCTGATCGTCAAGATCCGCTCACGGCGGCCCGGGGAACAGCTGGAGCTGACGCTGCGGCGCGGCGGCAAGGAGCAGAAGGTGACCCTCAGGCTCGGCAGCGCAGGGGACTCCTGACCGGCCGGGGGCGGCACCCGCCGGATGCCGGGGTGTCGTACGGACGGCAGACAGGTGTCACCTGAAGGTACCGTCCGGACAGCTGGGGCGGGTACCGTGGAACGAGCCCGGAGAATCCAAGGAGCTGCAAGGTGTTCACTGACATAGGCGGACTTGAGCTGCTGACGCTCGCGGTCCTCGCCGTGCTCATCTTCGGCCCGGAGAAGCTCCCGAAGCTGATTCAGGATGCCACGCGCTTCATCCGCAAGGTCCGTGAGTTCTCGGACAGCGCGAAGCACGACATCCGCAGCGAGCTGGGCCCGGAGTTCAAGGACTTCGAGTTCGAGGACCTCAACCCGAAGAACTTCGTCCGCAAGCAATTGGCCGAACACGGCGGGGACGACCTCGGGCTCAAGGAGATCCGCGAGAGCTTCGACCTGCGGGGCGAGCTCGAAGAGGTCACGGACGTGGTGAACGGCCGGGCCAGGCCCGCCGCCCGTACGCCTTCGGACACCCCGGACCCCGAGACGGGATCCGGCGCGCGGGCGAACCTCACCAAGGACGACGCGCCCGCCGCGGCCCCCGCGAACCTCCGCAAGGACGACCGCCCGTCGTTCGACCCCGACGCCACCTAGCCACCTGGCACGACAGCGCCCCGGCGCACCGGCGGGCCGCCTCACGCCGCGGCCGATTCGCCCTGCCGCGTACCGGACACACCGGCCGCAACCGCCTGCCCTGCCCTCCGCGCGCCGCCGGGGTGGCTATTCTCCATCTGTCCGGCTTGCAGGACGCCCGAGGGGGGCGGGCCGCACCGGACCCTGACGATCGAGGAGGCGGCCGGGCAGATGGAGACGACGAGTCGGGTAGAGGCGCAAGAGGATTCCGGTGCGCCCGGTGGGATCACCGCGGAAGGGGTGCCGGCAACCCGGCGTACGGTCGACGGCTATCTGCGCGCCCCGTTCCCCTGGTACGGCCTCGACGAGGCCTTCACCGGACCGCGCTGGCTGATGCAGGTCGGCACGGCGGCCGACGGCACCGTGCAGCACGGTGCGATGGGGCACGGCGACGAGCCGACGATACGAGCCGCCGGGGACGAGGGTCCGGACAAGGAGCGCTTCGCGGTCGTGGTGACCGTCGCCGCCTCGCCGGTACGCCGCAGCGGGGACGGCACCGGCACGCTGGACGCCACCTCGGTGTCCTCCGCGGCCTGGCTCGCCGGTTCCGGGCTGCTGTCGCAGACCTGGCCCGCGCAGCTCGACCACTCGATGCGGGACAACTGGCTCGACCAGCAGACCGAGGTGTCCTTCGAACTGGCCGACGACCTGGAGGGCCCGGACTGGTCGGCGCTCTCGCTGCCGGTCGACGGCGTGGCCACCCCGTTCCACTACCGCGAGTCCGAGTACGGCTGGGTGCTCGCCGGGTCCACCACGGCGGGTGTCCACCTGGGGGCGTACGGGCGCGGCATGAGCGCGTACGGCCTGGGGTTCTCGGTGGTGAAGGACGTCACCACGTACGACGCGTGAGCGCGGCTCATCGGTAACGGGTAAGGGGCGGCCTCCAGGAGGCCGCCCCTTACCCGTTCAGCTGCTCCGCCGCGTGGTCAGAACTTGTTGCGCGGAGTGATGCCCAGCGACATTCCGGAGAGCCCGCGGGCCCGGCCGCCCAGCTTCCCGGCGATCCCCCGCAGCGCGGATCCGGCGGGGGAGGCGGGGTCGGTCAGCACCACGGGGCGACCGTCGTCGCCGCCCTCGCGCAGCCGTACGTCGATGGGGATGGTCCCCAGCACCGGCACGGTCGCGCCGGTCGTCTTCGTCAGGCCGTCGGCGACCCGCTCGCCACCGCCCGAGCCGAACACGTCGACGATCTCGTCGCAGTGCGGGCACGGCATCCCCGACATGTTCTCGACCACGCCGACGATCTTCTGGTGGGTCTGGACGGCGATGGAGCCGGCCCGCTCGGCGACCTCGGCCGCGGCCTGCTGCGGGGTGGTGACGACGAGGATCTCCGCGTTCGGCACCAGCTGGGCGACGGAGATCGCGATGTCGCCCGTGCCCGGCGGCAGGTCGAGCAGCAGAACGTCCAGGTCGCCCCAGTACACGTCCGCGAGGAACTGCTGGAGCGCGCGGTGCAGCATCGGGCCGCGCCACACCACGGGCGAGTTGCCCGGGGTGAACATGCCGATGGAGATGACCTTCACGCCGTTCGCCGACGGCGGCATGATCATGTTCTCGACCTGGGTGGGGCTGCCCTTCACGCCGAGCATCCGGGGCACGCTGTGGCCGTAGATGTCCGCGTCGACGACGCCGACCTTCAGGCCGTCCGCGGCCATGGCCGCGGCCAGGTTCACCGTCACCGAGGACTTGCCGACACCGCCCTTGCCGGAGGCCACCGCGTACACCCGGGTCAGGGAGCCCGGCTGGGCGAAGGGGACCTCGCGCTCGGGGGTGCCGCCGCGCAGGGCGCCCGCGAGCTCCTTGCGCTGCTCGTCGCTCATCACGTCGAGCTCGACCGTGACGCCGGTGACGCCCTCGACGCGCTCTACGGCCTCGCGCACGTTCTTGGTGATCGTTTCCCGCATCGGACAGCCGGAGACGGTCAGATAGACCGCGACGGCGACTGTGCCGTCCGCCCCGATCTCAACCGATTTGACCATGCCGAGTTCAGTGATCGGTCGGTGGATCTCGGGGTCGTTCACCGTCGCCAGTGCTTCACGCACCGCGTCTTCCGTAGCCATGCTCCGATACTACGGCGGCGGGGTGCCCGAGCGGGAAGCCCGGTCAGCGGTCGGCTTCGTCACCCCGGTCCGTGCGCTCCGCCGGGAATACGGCCCGGCGGTCCTCCAACTCCTTGACCAGGTCCTGGAGTTCGGAGCGGATCCAGTCACGGGTGGCCACCTCGCCCAGGCCCATCCGCAGGGCCGCGATCTCGCGTGTGAGGTATTCGGTGTCGGCGATGGACCGCTCGTTCTGCTTGCGGTCCTGTTCATGGGTGACCCGGTCCCGGTCGTCCTGCCGGTTCTGCGCGAGGAGGATCAGCGGGGCCGCGTAGGAGGCCTGGAGGGACAGCGCCAAGGTCAGGAAGATGAAGGGGAATTCGTCGAACCGCAGATCCTTGGGCGCGAAGATGTTCCACAGCACCCAGATGATGATCACCGCGGTCATCCAGACGATGAACCGACCCGTGCCCAGGAACCGGGCGATCTTCTCCGAGAACCGGCCGAAGGCCTCCGGGTCCCATTCCGGCAGCAGACGCTTGCGCGGCGCCTTCGGCTGGTCCAGGCGTACCCGGGAGGCGCGCGTCACCGCGCTCGCGCCGCTCGTGGACCGCGCGCGCTCCTTGCCCTCACCACCCCGCTCAGTGGCCACCGATGACACCCCCCGGATTGAATTCGGTCTCCCGCCAGTCGTCCGGCAGCAGGTGGTCCAGCACGTCGTCGACGGTCACGGCCCCGAGCAGCGCCCCGCCCTCGTCCACGACGGGCGCCGCCACCATGTTGTACGCGGCGAGATAGCTGGTCACGGCGGGCAGCGCGGTGTCCGGCGACAACGGCGGCAGGTCGGACTCCACCACCGAGCTGACCAGCGTCCCCGGCGGCTCCCGCAGCAGCCGCTGGAAGTGCACCGTACCCAGGTACTTGCCGGTCGGGGTCTCGTCCGGCGGCCGGCACACGTACACCTGCGCCGCCAGCGCGGGGGAGAGGTCCTGCTGCCGCACCCGGGCGAGCGCGTCGGCGACCGTCGCGTCCGGCCGCAGCACGATCGGCTCGGTCGTCATCAGACCGCCGGCCGTCCGCTCCTCGTACGACAGGAGCCGCCGCACGTCCGCCGCGTCGTCCGGCCGCATCAGCTCAAGCAGCCGCTCCTTGTCCTCCTCCGGCAGCTCGGACAGCAGGTCGGCCGCGTCGTCCGGGTCCATCGCCTCCAGGACGTCCGCCGCCCGCTCCTCCTTGAGCTTGCCGAGGATCTCGATCGAGTCGTCCTCGGGGAGCTCCTCCAGCACGTCCGCCAGCCGGTCGTCGTCGAGGGCGGTGGCCACCTCGGCGCGGCGCTTGGGCGTCAGGTGGTGCAGGGCGTTGGCGAGGTCGGTGGGGCGCAGCCGCTCGTAGGCGGCGATGAGGTTCTCCGCGCCCTGCCCGTGCTCCTCCAGGGAGAACCCGGTGACCGCCGACCACTCCACGGTCAGCGTCTCCCCCTTGCGGCGCAGCGCACCGCCCTTGCCCTTCCGTACGAAGACCTTGTCGATCTCCCAGTCGCGGCGGGCCGGAAGCTGCGCGATGGCCACGTCGAGGACGGTCACCTCCTCGTCGCCGTCGACCAGCCGCACCCGCCGGTCGAGCAGCTCGCCGAGCACGAGCCGCTCGGTGGGGCGCTGTTCGAAGCGGCGCATGTTCACCACACCCGTGGTGATGACCTGGCCGGACTCCACACCCGTCACCCGGGTCATCGGCAGGAAGATCCGTCGCCGGCTGACCACCTCGACGACCAGGCCGAGCAGGCGCGGCGGCCGTCCGCCGACCCGCATCATGGCGACCAGGTCGCGGACCCGCCCGACCTGGTCCCCGTTCGGGTCGAAGACGGGCACGCCCGCCAGGTGCGAGACGAAGACGCGCGGCGCCCCTGCTGCCATCCCGGCTGCCTCCTTCTCGTGCTGTGCTGCGGGCCGGACGAGATTTGTCTGCAAATACGCCTGATACCGGCTTCAGGCTAGCCCGTGGAGATCAACGACGCTCCGTCGGTCCGACCGTACGGCTCTCTGCCCTTCGGCGCAGACGACCCGGGTACGCTGCCCTCTGCCGACCGGACACCCCGGACCCCCGCAGGAGAGGCAGTGCCGACCGTGACCGTATTCTCCCCGGCTGCCCGGGTCCGCCGGGCCGTACTCCTCGGTGCGGTCTGTACCGGTCTCGCGGCCGGCCTCGCCGGGTGCGGCGAGGACCCGGACGAGGGGACGAACGGGGTCGGCAAGCTGTCCGCGGCCGAGATCGAGGGCAAGGCACGCGCGACCGCGAACGCCGCCGCCGCGGTACGCCTCACCGGTACGTTCGTCAGCAAGGGCGGCACGTACAAGCTGAACATGCGGCTCAAGAAGGACGGCGGCGCGGGCTCCGTCACCACCAAGGACTCCACCTTCGAGCTGCTGCGCATCGGCGACGAGCTCTTCATGAAGGCGGGCGCCGACTTCTGGCGGCACGACGCCACCCAGCCGGGTGCCACCTTCAAGCAGGAGGACGCGGACGCCGCCGACAAGCTGGAGGACAAGTACGTCAAGGTGCCCAAGGGCGACCCGGCGTACGACCAGTTCCGCGGCTTCACCGACAAGGACGTACTCCTCGAAGGCCTGCTCGGACTCAACGGCTCGCTCGGCAAGGGCGACCGCGAGAAGATCGCGGGCATGCGCACCATCAAGGTGGTCGGCGGCGAGGACGGCCGGGGCGGCGCCCTCGACGTCTCCCTGGAGAAGAAGCCCTACCCGCTGCGGCTGGCCCGCGCGGGAGGCGCGGGCGTCGTGCAACTGGCCGACTGGGACAGGGACTTCACCCTGACACCGCCGCCGAAGGACCTGACCGTGGACTACGGCCGCCAGCTGCCGAAGGCGAGCGACTAGCTCTCCTGCGGGCCCCGTCCGCCGGGCGGCCCTAACGCCTGCGCCCGCGCTTCAGGAGCAGCTTGGGGAGCCCGGCCGGGGCGGGCTGCCTGGTGGTCGCCCAGGTCGGCAGCGGGCGCGCGGCGAGGGAGTCGTCGGGGAGCGCGCCGACGCCGCCCTGCGGGGTGAGCCGCAGCACCCGGCACTCGCGGGCCCAGCGGTCGGTCATCTGCTCGGCGTCGGGCGCGTTCAGCCGCTTGCCCTTGAGCTCGGCGACGGCCGCGTCCCACTCCTCGCTGCCGGCGGTCAGCTCCCGGACGACGGCCGTCCAGGCGACGAGCCTGCCGCCCTTGTCCTTGCTGCGCACTGTGACCTCGGCGGCCGAGCCGTCCGCGAGGCCCGGGAACGGCTGCTCACCGGGACCGTCGCCGACCAGGTGCGCGGCGCCGTCGAGCCACACGTGCCAGAGGGCGCGGGCGGGGCCGGACCCGCGCACCCAGATGAGGCCCGACTTCTTGGTGGCCTCCTCGACGAGGGCCCGGTCGAGGAACGAGGTCTGCGACATGGGAGCAGCCTAGGCCCCGTCGCGGGCAGCGGGGCGAACCGGGACGGGCCCGCTACAGCCAGCCGTTGCGCTTCAGCAGCCGGTGGATGGCGAGACACACCACCGCGATGCCGCCGAGCACGATTGCGTACCCGTACTTCCAGTGTGTTTCCGGCATGTGATCGAAGTTCATGCCGTAGACGCCGCAGATCATCGTGGGTACGGCGACGATCGCCGCCCACGAGGTGATCTTGCGCATGTCCTCGTTCTGCGAGACCGTCGCCTGCGCCAGGTTCGCCTGCAGGATGGAGTTGAGGAGCTCGTCGAAGCCGACGACCTGCTCGTGCACGCGCGCCAGGTGGTCCGCGACGTCGCGGAAGTACTTCTGGATGTCCGGGTCGATCAGCCGCATCGGCCGCTCACTGAGCTGCTGCATCGGGCGCAGCAGCGGCGCCACCGCGCGCTTGAACTCCAGGACCTCGCGCTTGAGCTGGTAGATCCGGCCCGCGTCGACGCCCTTCGGGCTGCCCTTCGCGGGGGCCGAGAACACGTCGATCTCCACCTCGTCGATGTCGTCCTGCACGGCCGAGGCCACCGCGATGTAACCGTCGACGACGTGGTCCGCGATGGAGTGCAGGACGGCGGACGGCCCCTTGGAGAGGAGCTCGGGGTCGTCCTGGAGGCGGTGGCGCAGCGCGCGCAGCGAGCCCTTGCCGCCGTGCCGGACGGTGATCACGAAGTTCCGGCCGGTGAAGCACATGAGCTCACCGGTCTCCACGACCTCGCTGGTCGCAGTCAGTTCGTCGTGCTCCACGTAGTGGATCGTCTTGAAGACGGTGAACAGGGTGTCGTCGTAGCGCTCCAGCTTGGGCCGCTGGTGTGCGTGCACCGCGTCCTCGACAGCCAGCGGGTGCAGCCCGAACTCGGCGGCGATCCCGGCGAATTCGGCCTCCGTCGGCTCGTGCAGACCGATCCACGCGAAGCCGCCGGACTCACGTACCCGGATCATCGCCTCGTGCGGGGTGGCGCACTCCTTCATCCGGCGGCCGTCGCGGTAGACGGCGCAGTCGACGACCGCACTGGAGGAGGAGTGGTCGCGGGTGGCGTCGTAGTTGGCGTAGACGGTCGGGGTGTTCTTGCCGCGCAGGGACGGACGTACGACTGCGCGCAGGTCACGGATCATCGACATGGCGGTCTCCTTCTCAGGAAGCCGTCGGCGGAGCGCGTGGCACTGCCCGGAATGGAGACGTGCGGCGTCACGGCGGTGTGACTGTCACGGTGCGGGGACCACCGGTGTGCACGTCGGCAAAGCGGGCGGTACCGCGAGGACGCGGTGACGGCGTTCGCTCAGACACGGGTCAGGCAGATCAGGTAAGGGCGAAGTGCTCTTCCGTCGTGCCCGTCGTACGTGTGAAATTCCTGGGAACCGAGGTGTTTCGGTGCTCCGGGAGCCGGGTACGAAGCCCTCAGACCGCGTGGGGCAGAGGTGGTACGGAAGAGCGGTTGGTACTACCGGGTCGACTTCGATCCACCGCAGCCCCACCTCCTCCGGCCGGTCCCCCGTGGGGGACGACGTGTCATCAGGGGCGACGAGTAACGCAGAAGCGTTGTTTCCGATCGCCCCGACCAGCGGCCCAGGCTACCAGCCACCCTCGGTGTCAAGTCCCGTCGAGGCGCGCCTTTGCCCGTTCCATACGCGGCCTATGCTCGCGGACCATGGGAGATGTTCTTGCGCTGGTAGAAGCCCGACTGCGGACGACTCTGGGCGAACCGGACGCGCGCGCCGCCGTCACGTTCCTCGGCACGGACCGGATCGAGGTCCTGCGGTTCATGGACGGCGACATCGTGCGTTACGCCACGCTCGGCATGTCGGCGACCCCGATGGCCGACCCCACCGCCGCCCTCGCCGACCCGGTCAAGGGCCCGCGTGCGGAGCTGGTCCTCTCGGTGCGCGCCGGGCTCGCGGACACCGACAAGGTGCTCCGCCCGCTTGCGGTCCTGGCCGCTTCCCCGCAGGTTGAGGGCCTGGTCGTGGCGCCGGGAGCCTCGCTGGACGTGGGCGGGCCGCTGTGGCCCGGCGCGCCCTTCAGCTCCGTACTGGTGGCGGAGGCGGGCGGCCTGGTCGAGGATCTGGAACTGGCGGGGCCGATGGACCCGGTGCGCTTCCTGCCGCTGCTGCCGATGACGGCGAACGAGGCGGCCAGGAAGCGGGTGAAGGGGGCTCAGGAACTCCAGGAGCGCTGGCTCTCGCACGGCACGGACCTGCGCGACCCGCTGCGCGCGGGCGTACCGCTGGACTGAGCGGACCGGCCGGGAAACGCACTGGAATTCGATCTTCGGGAAGGGCGTGTACGGACGGCCGGCAAAGCCCCGTAGGACGGCCCGCAGCCCCGCAGCGCGACCGGCAACCCCCGCAGCACGGACCGCAAAGCCCCGCCGCCCGGCCAGGGGTTGCCGGGCGGCGGGGCGGCTCGGGTGGGCGGTGGCTCAGCTGTTGGCGAAGACCGTCACGCCGTCCTCGGTGGCGTGCGCGGGCCGGAGCTCCTCGGCCTCGTGGGTGAGGGCGCGCCGGCGGACCAGGACGACCACCGCGCCGAGGACCGCCGTGATCGCGGCGACCACGAAGGGGATGTGGATGTTGCTCCACTCCTCGATCTTCGGGGCGAGGAACGGGGCGGCCGCCGCGGCGAACCAGCGGACGAAGTTGTAGCCCGCGCTGGCCACCGGCCGCGGCGCGTCCGAGACGCCGAGTGCCAGCTCCGTGTAGACGGTGTTGTTCACGCCGATGAAGGCACCGGAGACGATCGTGGCGACGATGGCGGTGGTGTGGTTGCCGAAGCCCAGGACGAGCAGGTCGACGCCGAGCAGGACCAGCGAGCCGCCGAGCACCTTCAGTGAGCCGATGCGCTTCTGCAGCCGCGGGGCGACGAGGACCGAGAAGACCGCGAGCAGCAGACCCCAGGCGAAGAAGACCGCGCCCGACTTGTACGGGGTCATGTTCAGCACGAACGGCGTGAACGCCAGGATCGTGAAGAACGCGTAGTTGTAGAAGAAGGCGGATCCGGCGACCGAGGCAAGACCTCCGTGGCCGAGCGCCTTGATCGGGGCGAGGAGCGAGGTCTTCTGCGCCGGCTTCGGCTGTTCCTTGAGGAAGGCGAGGATGCAGATGAAGCCGATGGCCATCAGGGCCGCGGTGCCGAAGAACGGGTAGCGCCAGCTCGCGTTGCCCAGCGCCGCGCCGAGCAGCGGGCCGCACGCCATGCCGAGGCCGAGCGCAGACTCGTACAACAGGATGGCCGCGGCGCTGCCGCCGGCCGCCGCTCCGACGATCACGGCGAGCGCCGTCGAGACGAACAGCGCGTTGCCGAGCCCCCAGCCGGCCCGGAAGCCGACCAGTTCGCCGACCGAGCCCGAGGTGCCGGACAGCGCAGCGAAGACCACGACCAGCGCGAGCCCGAGCAGCAGCGTCTTCTTGCCGCCGATCCGGCTGGAGACGAATCCGGTGACGAGCATCGCGACGGCGGTGATCAGGAAGTACGAGGTGAACAGCAGGGAGACCTGGCTCGGGGTGGCGCTCAGGCCCTTGGCGATGGACGGCAGGATCGGGTCGACGAGTCCGATGCCCATGAAGGCGACGACGGACGCCCCGGCGGTGGCCCAGACCGCCTTCGGCTGCCGCAGCAGGCTGCCCGCGCCCTCGTCGAAGGGGTCCTCTCCCCGGCCCGCGCCGTGTGACACGACTGCCTTGCCGTGTGGCATGACTTCCCTCGCTCTCCGCTAGATCGTTGCGATATACAAACAATAAGTTAGATTCCCTAATGGATGCAAGCTACATCTAGTTTTGGCCGGTGGGAGGCGGGGAAAGTTCGGGAGAGAGATCGTGAAGCCGCAAACCGTGCACGGCTGAGGCGGTGCGTGCCGGACGGGTGATCGTCCTTGACGCGGCGTCGACCGGGGAGGACTGTTGGGCGCTATGAGGGGCGAACCCAGTTGCCCGAAGTGCGGAGGCCGGGTCAGGGCGCCCGGTCTGTTCGCCGACACCTGGCACTGCTCCGAGCACGGCGCGGTGCACCCGCTCCAGCCGGTGCTGCCGCCCAGTGTCGAGGCCCTCGCCGTCGCGGTGAACCGTGCGCAGGTCCCCGTCTGGATGCCGTGGCCGCTGCCGGTCGGCTGGCTGTTCAGCGGGATCGCGTACGCGGGTGACGACCGCACCGGCGGCCGGGCCACCGCGGTCGTCTGCTCGGGGCCCGGGCCGCTCGGCGGGTTCGGTGAACTCCTGCTGGTGGCCGAGGAACTGGGCGTGGGACTCGGCGCGCGCCATGCGGGCATCGACGGCCCCGACCCCGGTGCGCACATCGCCATGGAGAAGCCTCCGCAGACCAAGGTCCTCGCGGCAGGCCGGCCCACCCCGATGTGGCACGTCTCCGGCACGCCGGCGGACCGCGCGGTCTTCGCGGGCGAGGCGCGCGGAATCTGGCTCTGGGCGATCGTCTGGCCCGAGCAGTCCGGTCTGCTGATGTACGACGAACTGGTCCTGACCGACCTGCGGGACGCCGGGGCAGAAGTGGAACTGCTGCCCTGCGGGGCGCTGTCGCGGCGCATTCTGTCCTGAGCGGACGGCGTGCGGGGACGGGTGAACAGCCCGGATGGGCAGCCCGGACGGACGGGCCGACCGGACGGACGGGCCGACCGGACGGACGGGCCGACCGGACAGCTCAGGGTGGAACCTGCTCGCGGGCGGTTGACCTGGGCATGTTCCGGTTCCAGTTACCCTTGGACGTCCCCTCCGTCCGCCCTGCCCCTGGAGTACACGTCGTGCGCATCGACCTGCACACCCACTCCACGGCGTCCGACGGCACGGACACCCCCGCCGAGCTGGTGCTGGGCGCCCGCGCCGCGGGGCTCGATGTCGTCGCCCTCACCGACCACGACTCGGTGCGCGGCCACGCCGAGGCCGTCGCTGCACTGCCCGAGGGCCTCACCCTCGTCACCGGCGCCGAGCTCTCCTGCCGGCTGGACGGCACCGGCATGCACATGCTGGCGTATCTCTTCGACCCCGAGGAGAGCGAGTTCGCCCGGGAGCGCGAGCTCGTCCGGGACGACCGGGTGCCGCGTGCCAAGGGCATGGTCGCCAAGCTCCAGGAGCTCGGCGTTCCCGTCACCTGGGAGCAGGTCGCACGGATCGCGGGGGACGCCTCGCTCGGCCGCCCGCACATCGCGGAGGCCATGGTCGAACTGGGCGTCGTCGAGGACGTCTCCGCCGCCTTCACCTCCGAGTGGCTGGCCAACGACGGCCGGGCGTACGTCGACAAGCACGAGCTGGACCCCTTCACCGCCATCCGCCTGGTCAAGCAGGCGGGCGGCGTCACCGTCTTCGCGCACCCCGGCGCCGCCAAGCGCGGCGACACCGTACCGCTGAGCTCCGTCGCCGAACTGGCCGCCGCAGGCCTGGACGGCATCGAGGTCGACCACATGGACCACGACGCGGACGACCGCGCCAGGCTCCGCGCCTTCGCGGCCGAGCACGACCTCCTGGTCACCGGCTCCAGCGACTACCACGGCAGCCGCAAGAGCGTACGGCTCGGGGACTACACCACCCACCCCGACGTCTACGGCGAGATCACCCGCCGTGCGACCGGCGCCTTCCCGGTGCCAGGCGCGGGTGGACGCCCGCGCGCGTAAGGACTTCTTCGCAGGTCCAGGGCGCGCCTGACCGCACCGGGCCCTCCGGTGCCGTACGAATCCGTACGCACGGCACGCACGCGTCCCACCGCATGCGCACCCGTACGCACCCGTACACACGCATACGCACCCGTACACACGCATACGCACCCGTACGCACGCATACGCACCTGTGTGCACGCGTCCGGCAAACTCCCCCATGTTCCGCAACGAGCTGTGCCCCGCGCGCCTGTGTGCGCCGTCGGTACGGCCCCTTCCCGCAAGGCCTCACTGTGCTCGACTTCGCTGTTTTCGGATCCCTCTTTCTCACGCTTTTCGTAATTATGGACCCCCCTGGGATCACCCCGATCTTCCTCGGTCTGACCTCGGGCAGGCCCGCCAAGGTGCAACGCCGGATGGCCTGGCAGGCGGTGGCCGTCGCGTTCGGCGTGATCGCCGTCTTCGGTGTCGTCGGCCAGCAGATCCTGGACTATCTGCACGTCTCGATCCCCGCCCTGATGATCGCGGGCGGCCTGCTCCTGCTGCTCATCGCACTCGACCTGCTGACCGGTAAGAATGAGGAGCCGACCCAGACCAAGGACGTCAACGTGGCCCTCGTACCGCTGGGCATGCCGCTGCTCGCCGGGCCGGGTGCGATCGTCTCGGTCATCCTCGCCGTCCAGCACAACAACACCGTCACCGGTCAGATCTCGGTATGGGCGGCCATCGTCGCCATGCACGTGGTGCTGTGGCTGGTGATGCGGTTCTCGCTGGTGATCATCCGTCTGATCAAGGAGGGCGGTGTGGTGCTGGTGACGCGCCTCGCGGGGATGATGCTCTCCGCCCTTGCCGTGCAGCAGATCATCAACGGCATCACCCAGGTGGTCCGGGGCAGCTGAACGCCCCCGTGCAGGTGCTGCACGGGGGCGCTCGGGGAAATCGTCGAAATCGTCTTCGTTACGTCGTACGCGTTACGAGGCCGAGCTGTCGGCCGGGCGGATGTAGATGCGCTGGCCGATTGAGGCGGCCTGCTGCACGATCCGGTTGACGGAGGCGGCGTCCACGACGGTGCTGTCAACGGCGGTGCCGTCGACGTCGTCCAGTCGCATGATTTCGAAGCGCATGCGCTTCTCCCTTCGTCTGATCCTCCTGCTGGAGAACTGTGGTGAATGTGTGGGGCGCACGGGGACCTTGCGGTCGGTGCGTTCCATAGGGGTACAACCAGCCTCTCCCGAAAAACATTCCCTACACTAAAGAAAACTTTCGTAAGGCTAACTACTCAGCGGTAGAGCGCCGCTTGTGCGGTGCCTGGGGCGCCACGGACAATGGGCGTCGTATGGACGACGCACAGCCTTCGGGCCCTTCCGACCTGGCCAGGATCTCCGCCCGCCTGGACCGCACCAACGAACTCCTCACCCGTGTGCTCGCGGAGGTGGCCAAGACACCTTCCACCCACGCGATCTTCGTGGACGCGGGGTACGTGTACGCGGCCGCGGGCCTGCTGGTCACCGGCACCGAGGACCGGCGCTCCTTCGACCTGGACGCGGAGGGCCTGATCGAGGCCTTCATCGACAAGGCGCGGATCATCTTCGCGGACAGCCGGCTGCTGCGGGTGTACTGGTACGACGGGGCCAGGCGCCGCATCCACACCACCGAGCAGCAGTCGATCGCCGAGCTCCCGGACGTCAAGGTCCGCCTCGGCAACCTCAACGCCAACAACCAGCAGAAGGGCGTCGACTCGCTGATCCGTACGGACCTGGAGTCACTCGCCAGGCAGCGCGCGATCAGTGACGCGGCGCTGGTCGGCGGCGACGAGGACCTGGTCTCAGCGGTGGAGGCGGCACAGGGGTACGGGGCCCGGGTGCACCTGTGGGGCATCGAGGCGGGCGACGGCCGTAACCAGGCCGAGCCGCTGCTCTGGGAGGTCGACAGCCAGCGCACCTTCGACCTCGACTTCTGCAAGCCGTACGTCTCGCGCCGCCCGGTCACCACGTACGAGCAGGAGAACGGCCCCGCGCCGTCGCGTGAGGACGTCCGCTTCCTGGGCGCCCAGATCGCCGCGAAGTGGCTGGCCGAACGGGGCAGGCAGCAGCTCGGCGAGCTCCTGCCCGGACGCCCCTACCTGCCGGGCCCGGTCGACCAGGAGCTGCTGGTCGAGGCGGAGCGGATGCTCCAGCGCTCGCTGCGGGGCCATTCCGACCTGCGCCGCTCGCTGCGGGACGGCTTCTGGCAACACCTTCAGTCGCAGTACTAGAGCTTCCCAGTACTCCAGTACTCCAGTACTCCACTACTCCAGTACTAGGGACTTGTCAGGGAGCGCCAGAAGCCGGCGACGGCCTGTGCGGTCTCGTCCGGGCCGTCGGTGTTGGGGGAGTGGCCCGCTCCCTTGATCACCGTGCGATGGGCGCCGAGGCGCGCCGCCATGTCGTCGATGAGCGGCACGGGCCAGGTGTCGTCGAAGGACCCCGACACGACGTGCAGCGGCAGACCGGTGTCCCGCAGTTCGGCCACGCGGTCGGGCTCGGTGGTGAGCTGGTGCCCGGTCGCGGCGAGCTGCGCGGGGCTGTTGCGCAGCCAGCGGCGCCGGAGTGCGGCCTCCAGCCGGGGATCGCGCGCCCGGGTGGTGGTCTCCTCGGGGGCGGCCGTCTCCATGGCCTGGATCGCGTCCCACACGTCGCCCATCGGCATGACGCCGAGGGCCTGCGTCAGCAGCGCGATCTTCTCCTGCTGGGAGGGGTCGACCTCCGCGGGCCCCGACGACATCAGCGTCAGCGAACGGAACGGCGCGGGGTCCGCGAGGACTGCGGCGCGGGCGATCTGACCGCCCAGGGAGTGACCGAGGAGGTGCAGGGGGCCCGCGGCTGTCCCCCCGGCGCCGAGGCTGAGGGCCTGCGCGAGTACGTCATGGGCCAACTCGGCCTGCGCGTAAGGGGTTTGGCTGTCCGGTGGCCCCTCGGACTCGTACTGCCCGCGGCCGTCCACGGCGACTGCGCGATAACCGGCGCGGGCGAGCGGCGCGAGCATCGCGATGAAGTCCTCCTTGCTGCCGGTGAAGCCGGGCAGCAGAAGGGCGGTACCGCGCGTCGCACCCGCCTCCGGCACCGCTTCGAGCGCGGCAAAGACCCCGCGCTCGGTACGCAGAGGAACGGCACGAACACCAACGGGCGGAGTAAATGTCGACGGCCTGCTCATCCCCCGACCCTACCCACCCCCCACCCAAACCCTTCGGCCCCAGCCCCCTCTTCCTCCACCCAGCCCCCTTGGGCAGCGGGGCCGCCCCCCACCTCCCCACCCCAGCCCCCTTGGGCAGCGGGGCCGCGCCCCACCTCCCCACCCCAGCCCCCTTGGGCAGCGGGGCCGCGCCCCACCTCCCCACCCCAGCCCCCTCGGGCAGCGGGGCCGCCCCCCGGGGGCGGGACGGGTGGGCAAGGGGGCGGCCCCACGCGGAGCGCACCCCACGCGGAGCGCCCCGGAGGCTTCCGTACGCCGACGGCCCCGCCTCCCAGTGGGAAGCGGGGCCGTCAGATCAGACAGTTCAAGCAGATGGACCGGATCCAGCAGATCCAGCCACGATCAGCTCTCCGGCTGCGAAGCCGGCTTGCGCGCCGCGCGTCGACGGCGCGGCTTTGCCTCGCCCTCCGAGGCGGAGCCGGCCGCGGACCCAGCAGCCGGAGCCGCCTTCTCCGTCTTCGGCTTCGACGTCCGGGCAGGCGCCCTGCGACGCGGCTGCGTCGGCTCGGGCTCCGGCATCGGGGCCATCTGGAAGTCGACCTCGGGCTCGGCCGAGACCCTCGCCCGGACCGGACGCTTGAGGCGCGGACGTACCGGAGCCTCGAACACCTCGGCGGACGCGTCGACGACCGGGGAAGGGCTCTTGGCACGAGGTGCCCGTGCCCGCGTGGCCCGTGCGGGAGCCGAGGCCTCGGTGGCCTCGGCCGCCTTCGCCGTCCGGGTGCGCGTACGAGGCCTGGCCGCGGGCTCGGCCTCCTCGGCCGTCACCGGAGCGGCGGCCACCGGAGCGGCAGAAGCGGCGGGAGCGGCGGGAGCGGTGGACACCGCGGAAGCAGCCTGGGCCGGCGGGGCCACCGGCGACTCGGCCACCGCGACCGCACCCGCGGACGGCGCCGTGGCACGCGTCCGACGGCGGCGGCGCGGCGTGCGCGGCTCCGCACCCTCGGAAGGCGCGACCGCTTCGGAGACGGGAGCGTCCGCCGGAGCCTCGGTGGCCTGGCTCACGACCGCAGCCGTGTCGCCGAGCTCCGAGCCGCTGCGCGTACGGCGCCGCTGGCGCGGCGTACGCGTACGGGCCTGGCGCTCTTCCTCCACCACGGCGGCGGCAGCCACCGGCGCGGACTTGCGGCCGCGGCCACCCGTCTCGCCCAGATCCTCGACCTGTTCCGCGCGAAGACCCGCGCGGGTGCGGTCGGCCCGGGGCAGTATGCCCTTCGTGCCGGCCGGGATGGAGAGGATCTCGTAGAGGTGCGGGGACGTGGAGTACGTCTCCTCGGGCTCGTCGAACGGCAGGTCCAGCGCCTTGTTGATGAGCTTCCAGCGCGGGATGTCGTCCCAGTCGACGAGCGTGACGGCGATGCCCTTGGCGCCCGCGCGGCCGGTGCGGCCGACCCGGTGCAGGTAGGTCTTCTCGTCCTCGGGGGACTGGTAGTTCACGACGTGGGTGACGCCTTCGACGTCGATGCCGCGGGCGGCCACGTCGGTGCAGACCAGCACGTCGACCTTGCCGTTGCGGAAGGCACGCAGCGCCTGCTCGCGGGCGCCCTGGCCGAGGTCACCGTGCACGGCGCCGGACGCGAAGCCGCGCTTCTCCAGCTGCTCGGCGATGTCGGCCGCGGTCCGCTTGGTGCGGCAGAAGATCATCGCCAGGCCGCGGCCCTCGGCCTGCAGGATGCGGGAGACCAGCTCCGGCTTGTCCATGTTGTGCGCACGAAAGACGTGCTGCGTGATGTTCTTGACGGTCGCGCCCTCGTCGTCGGGCGAGGTGGCGCTGATGTGGGTGGGCTGCGTCATGTACCGGCGGGCCAGTCCGATGACGGCGCCCGGCATCGTCGCAGAGAAGAGCATGGTCTGCCGCTTGGGCGGCAGCATCTTCATGATCTTCTCGACGTCCGGCAGGAAGCCCAGGTCCAGCATCTCGTCGGCCTCGTCGAGGACGAGCGCGCGGATGTGGGACAGGTCGAGCTTCTTCTGCCCTGCCAGGTCGAGCAGGCGGCCCGGGGTGCCGACGATGATGTCGACGCCCTTCTTGAGCGCCTCGACCTGGGGCTCGTACGCGCGGCCGCCGTAGATCGCGAGGACCCGGACGTTACGCACCTTGCCGGCGGTCAGCAGGTCGTTGGTGACCTGCTGGCACAGCTCGCGGGTGGGTACGACGACCAGCGCCTGCGGGGCGTCCGTCAGCTTCTCGGGCTTCGCGCGGCCCGCCTCGACATCGGCGGGGACGGTCACGCGCTCAAGGAGCGGGAGGCCGAAACCGAGGGTCTTGCCCGTACCGGTCTTGGCCTGGCCGATGACGTCGCTGCCCGAAAGCGCGACAGGGAGCGTCATCTCCTGGATGGGGAAGGGGGACATGATGCCGACCGCCTCAAGGGCTTCGGCCGTCTCGGAAAGGATGCCGAGGTCTCGGAACGTAGTCAGGGTGCTGCCTCTTCTGTGAGACGCGACACAAGGCGAACAACGGGGGTCGTACCGTGCCTGGGGTTTCATCCGGCCTTGGGAGGACCGGGTGGCGCGGGACCACTGCCATTGCTCTAGCGCTCATGCCGCTGAGGGTTCCCTCGTCCGCGGTGGTGCGTGTGCACCGCGCGCCGGAGGGCTGTCGGGTCGGAGCCGATCGGGCCACCGACCGGGCATCCTCATTCGGATGGCCTGCTGAAAGCGCGCGAACCTCAGTGCGTACGCGGGGAATGCTCAGCAGGCGCATTACCACTGTACCCCGGATTCGCGCATGTGTGTTGGGTGAATTCGTAGGAATGGTGGTGCGGTGGTGGAGGCGGTGGCGCGGGGGGCGCCCGCTGACCAGGCCCTTACCCGGCCTCTCCGGCGGGCTATTGTGCGCGTTATGGAGACATCTGACACCCCCGTCGACACCCCCGACGCACCCACCGGAATCGCCGCCCAGGACTGGGACACCGCCTCCGTCGAGCCGACCTACCGCGCCGCCGTCGAGGACCTTCTCGGTGCCCTCGCGTACGGCGAGCTGGCGGCCTTCGAGCGTCTCGCCGAGGACGCGAAGCTGGCGCCGACGCTGGGCGACAAGGCGGAGCTCGCGAAGATGGCCTCCGCCGAGTTCCACCACTTCGAGCGGCTGAGCGCCCGGCTCGCGGAGATCGACGCCGAGCCGACCGCCGCGATGGAGCCCTTCGCGAAGGCCCTCGACGACTTCCACCGGCTGACCGCCCCGTCGGACTGGCTTGAGGGCCTGGTCAAGGCCTACGTGGGCGACTCGATCGCCAGTGACTTCTACCGTGAGGTCGCCGCCCGCCTGGACACGGACACCCGCTCGCTGGTGCTCGCGGTGCTCGACGACACCGGGCACGGCAACTTCGCGGTGGAGAAGGTACGGGCCGCCATCGAGGCTGACCCGCGGGTCGGCGGCCGGCTCGCGCTGTGGGCCCGGCGGCTGATGGGCGAGGCGCTGTCACAGGCGCAGCGCGTGGTCGCGGAGCGCGACTCGCTCTCGACGATGCTCGTGGGCGGGGTGGCGGACGGCTTCGACCTCGCGGAGGTCGGCCGGATGTTCTCCCGTATCACCGAGGCGCACACCAAGCGGATGGCGGCGCTGGGCCTCGCAGCCTGAGTCCGCCTCCCGGCGCGCTCGCCACGCCCCGCGCGTGGCCGCGGCGCAGCCGGAGGGCTACGCCGCGGCGGACCTGCCGCGCATACGGCCCGAGGGGCGCAGCAGCAGCGAGAGCGTCACCGAGCCCACCGCGGCCGCGCCGACCAGCGTGAGCAGTACATGACCGGAGCCGATGGCCGCGTGGGTCAGGCAGGCGCCGAACAGTGCGCCGACGATGCCGGCGGCCAGTACGTGCGGACGGGGCGGCAGGCGGTCCGGCAGCCGGTGCGCGGCCGCCTGGGCGAGGGCGAGTCCAAGGATGACGGAGCCGAGAGCTTCCCAGATCAACGTGGTTCCCTCCTGCACTGCAACGTGGGCAAATGGGTCGTAGCCCGTCTTACCCGGGACGTGCGGAATACAACCCTCCCCGGTCGTCCAGTCGTATGAACTGTTCGGTGCGCCGGGCCAAACCTCCGGTGTCGCACGCAAGATGCCCGCACGAGCATGTGCGCCCCAGGCACGCGCAGACCGAGCACGGAGCGTGCCCACACGGAGCACGGGCGCACACGAACGAACGGCCCGGCGGGAGAACCCGCCGGGCCGTTCGTCTTCTGCCTTGTCGCGTACTAGAGGGCGCCGAAGCCCACTCGCCGCTGCGTCGGCTCGCCGATCTCCACATAGGCGATCCGGTCCGCCGGTACGAGGACCTTGCGGCCCTTGTCGTCGTTCAGGCTGAGCAGCTGCGCCTTGCCGGCCAGCGCGTCGGCCACGGCGCGCTCGACCTCCTCGGCGGACTGCCCGCTCTCCAGAACGATCTCCCGGGGTGCGTGCTGCACGCCGATCTTGACCTCCACGGCTATGTCCCTCCGACGATCTGGGTCGGCGCGGTCACCCCGCGCCGTACGTCCAGCCACATTAGCCCGGCGCGGGGGCGTGATCGGCGCCCAGGGCAACGCCGGGAGCGAACACGCGGTGCCAGGGGCCGCGTCAGTTCTGGTCGGCGCCCTTCGGCGGGCCCTGCGGGTCCGCGCCGTGCGGGTCCGTGCCGTGCTGGTCGATGCCGTGCAGCGGGAAGCCCGCGATGCCGCGCCAGGCCAGCGAGGTCAGGAGCTGGACCGCCTGGTCCCTGGGGATGGTGCTGCCGCTGGAGAGCCAGTAGCGGGCGACCACCTGGGAGACGCCGCCCAGGCCCACCGCCAGCAGCATCGACTCGTCCTTGGACAGTCCGGTGTCCTCGGCGATGACCTCGCTGATCGCCTCCGCGCACTGGAGCGAGACCCGGTCCACGCGCTCGCGCACCGCGGGCTCGTTGGTCAGGTCGGACTCGAAGACGAGGCGGAACGCGCCGCCCTCGTCCTGCACGTACGCGAAGTAGGCGTCCATGGTGGCGGCGACGCGCAGCTTGTTGTCGGACGTCGAGGCCAGCGCGGTGCGCACCGCCTGGAGCAGCGACTCGCAGTGCTGGTCCAGGAGGGCCAGATAGAGGTCGAGCTTGCCGGGGAAGTGCTGGTAGAGCACCGGCTTGCTGACTCCGGCGCGCTCGGCGATGTCGTCCATGGCGGCCGCGTGGTAGCCCTGTGCGACGAAGACCTCCTGGGCGGCGCCCAGGAGCTGGTTGCGTCGGGCTCGGCGAGGCAGGCGGGTGCCCCGCGGGCGCGCCGCCTCTGTCTGCTCGGTGGCTGTCACGCCGCCTCCCATGTCTTTCATGTTCACGGACCTCTCACCGCACGGCTGTTCCGTGTGATGTGCGCCGCAGCGCCATCGTACTTTTGGGTAACCCCGCTGTGCGCGGTGCGGACGCAGAATTTCACGGAGCGGACACCGAGTGAAGAGAGTTCGGCCCGTCGACGGGCCGACCGGCACCGGGGTGATGGCGTCCGGTGAGCGGGGAGCGCCGCACGGTGAGCGGTGGAGGCCGGGTCTCGGCGGTGGTCGTCCTCGTCCGGGACCACCACCGCCCTCAGCGGTGGTCGTCCTCGTCGAGCACCACCACCGCCCTCAGCGGTAGTCGTCCTCGTCGAGCACCACCACGCGGGTCTGCTCGGCGGCGTCCGCCTCGTTCGCCAGGTCCGGATCGACGGTGGTCAGCGGGTTGTCCTTGTCCGGTGTCAGGTCCGTGTGCTGCTCGACGGCATCCGCCTCGGGGGTCTCGTCGGACAGGGGCCGGTTCTCGGCGTCGTCCGTCCCTGCCTCGGGCTCGAAGGTGTCGGGGTCGCTCGGGTCAACAGTCGGCATGGGGTCCGCCTTTCCGGAGCACACCTCGTCATGTGCGCGTGCACACCTTCTTTCGAGCGTAGGAGTGCGCGCAGGTGCGCGCCACGCGGCCCTGTGACCGCGAACACATGAGCCCCGGTGTGATCGTCTCGTAACATTGGCGCCATGGATTCGACCGATCTGCCGGAATCCGGCGCGGACGCAGGGGCGGAGGCCAGTGTTGTCGCCGCGCCGCTGCCGATGGTCAGTGCGGTCAGGGTCGCCGAGGGCGAGGAGTTGCGGACCGTCGCCCTGCCGGGGCTGACGCTGTCCGTGCGCTCCCGGCCGCCGGGGTCCACCGGACTGCCGCCCGCGCTGTACGTGCACGGGCTCGGCGGCTCCTCGCAGAACTGGTCCGCGCTGATGCCGCTGCTCGACGGCGTCGTCGACAGCGAGGCCCTCGACCTCCCCGGCTTCGGCGACTCGCCGCCGCCGGACGACGGCAATTACTCGATCACCGGGCACGCGCGCGCCGTGATCCGCTACCTGGAGTCGAGCGGACGCGGTCCGGTCCACCTCTTCGGCAACTCGCTCGGCGGCGCCGTGTCCACGCGGGTCGCCGCCGTGCGCCCGGACCTCGTGCGCAGCCTGACCCTGGTGTCGCCCGCGCTGCCGGAGATCCGGGTGCAGAGGACGGCGGTGCCGACCGCGCTGCTCGCGGTGCCCGGCGTCGCCGGGCTGTTCGCGAAGCTCAGCAGGGACTGGACGGCCGAGCAACGCACGCGCGGGGTGACGGGGCTCTGTTACGGCGACCCGGGCCGGGTCACGCCCGAGGGTTTCCAGGCGGCCGTCGACGAGATGGAACGGCGGCTGGGGCTGCCGTACTTCTGGGACGCGATGACGCGTTCCGCGCGGGGCATCGTCGACGCCTACACCCTGGGCGGCCAGCACGGACTGTGGCGGCAGGCGGAGCGGGTGCTCGCGCCGACGCTGCTGGTGTACGGCGGGCGCGACCAGCTGGTGTCCTTCCGGGTGGCGCGCAAGGCGGCGGCGAAGTTCCGCAATTCCCGGCTCCTGGCCCTTCCGGATGCCGGGCATGTGGCGATGATGGAGTACCCCGAGGCGGTCGCCGAGGCGTTCCTGGGGCTCATAAAGACAGAAACTAGGAGCTGATCCGCCGAGTGGGACGTCACAGTCGCCATGCCGCACCCGCGTCCAAGGGTGCCGACGAGAACCCCGGCAAGGGTGCGGGGAGCGACGCCTGGGGGACCGACGCCGCGAAGGCCGACGCCCGACGGGCCGATTCCCCGGGTGGTACCGGCGGCGCGTCGGACGCCCCGGGGCGCGGGCGGCGCAGGCGCGGCGACACGGGCGAGTTCCCCGTGCACCAGGGGGCCACGGGTGCGGTGCCGCGCTTCAGGCCGCACCACCTCGCGGGCGGACCGCAGGCCCCGCAGCCCTCTTCGCAGCCGGTCAGGGGCGGGCACCCCGAGCAGCGCGAGCCGGGCGGCGGCTGGGGCGCCGCCGGGACCTCCGGTACGTCAGGCGGCAGCGGCTCCACGAGGGCGTCCGAGGAGTCCGGCAGGTCCGGCGAGTCCGGCAGGTCCGGCGCGGTCGGCGACACCGGCGGCGGGCGGTACGGCGACTGGGTCGGCGCGCCGCGGGCGCCGCATACGCCCCGTTCGGCGGGGAGCACGCATCCGCATCCGCAGTCGCAGCGGTCCGGGGCGCAGGAGCGGCAACAGCCGCAGACACAGGAGCGGCAGCAATCGCGGACACAGGAGCGGCAGCAGCCCCAGACACAGGAGCGGCAGCAACCGCAGCAGCCGCAGAATCAGCACCCGTCGCCGGCCCGGTCGGGGTCCGGGGCGCGGATTCCGGGGCCCCGGCGGGAGTTCGTCGAGGCCTTCGAGGACGACGCCCGGCAGTCGCCCCGTACGCAGTCCGCCCTCCGCACCCCGCAGCAGCCCGGCACGCAGCCGGCTTCCCGTACGCAGGCGCGTGACCCGTACGCGGCCGTCACCGACTGGGACGAGGCCGAGGCGCTCCACGCGGGCGCCGACAGCGAGGGCGAACCCGACCAGGACGAGCTCGATTCCGAGGGCACCGCGCGTCGCGCCAGGCGACGCAGGGCGCGCACGGTCACCGGGTTCTCCGCCGCCACGGTGACCGCCGTGCTCGCGGTCGTGGTGGCCGGGCAGCACTCGGGTCAGGGGGCGAAGGACGCCGTGACCGCCCGCGTGGGCGACCGGCCGCTCGTCGACGGCGCCTCGCGGGACGAGGACCGGACCACGCCGCAGGGCAGCGAGGGGGAGCGGGCGCCCGCCGTCCCGCCGACGTACGAGCAGCGCATGGCGACGAAGCTGACGATGGCCGCCGACCAGAGCGGGCCGAACTCCTTCGACACCGTCCCCGGCACGGCGAAGGCGCCCGCGCAGGGCCTGCGCCACTACCGCTACCGGGTGGACGTCGAGAAGAGCATCGGTCTCGACGGGAAGTTCTTCGCAGACGCGGTCCAGAAGACCCTCAACGACAAGAGGAGCTGGGCCGGCGCGGGAGAGATGTCCTTCGAGCGAATATCCGCCGGCAAGGCGGATTTCGTCGTCACGCTCGCCACCCCGGTCACCACCAACACCTGGTGCCAGAAGTCCGGTCTGGACACCCTCTCGCAGAACGTCTCCTGCGACTCCGCGGCCACCGAACGCGTGATGATCAACGCCTACCGGTGGGCCGGCGGGGCGCCCACGTTCGGGCTGAAGCTGCTCCTCCCGTACCGGCAGATGCTGATCAACCACGAGGTCGGTCACCGCCTCGGGCACAACCACCGCAACTGCGAGGAGAACGGCGCGTTGGCCCCGGTAATGATGCAGCAGACCAAGACCCTGGAGACGGGCGACAAGAAGTGCAGGCCCAACCCGTGGGTGCACCCCGGTAGTTGACGGCCGGCCCGGCCCGTCGTCGGCGCTTCCCCGCGCTGCGCGCGCGGGCCGCGACCCCGTGTGCGTACACCTCCCTAGCGCGGCTGAACGCGGGCCACGCGGATAAGTTACGACTGTTCACCCCTTCCAGTGGCGCGATGGACAACCGTCCGTCGCGCCACCGTCATGTCCGCATACGGTCGGTCCCGCTGCGAGTCGCCGGACCAACGGCGGCTGCCCACAAGGGAGATCGGGGGTGCACACATGCGGATCGGACTGCTTACCGAGGGTGGCTACCCGTATGCGACCGGTGAGTCCAGGTTCTGGTGCGACCGGCTCGTGCGCGGGCTCGCGCGGCACGAGTTCGACATCTACGCCCTGAGCCGCAGCGCGGACCAGGAGGAACAGGGCTGGCTCGAACTGCCGCCGCAGGTCCACCGGGTGCGAACCGCCCCGCTGTGGGCCACCGAGACGGAGTTCAGGACCACGCACGGCAGGCTCGGCGCGCGCTCCTACGGGCGGCGCGAACGCCGCCGCTTCGACGCGCACCTGGCGGAGCTGGTCTCGGCCGTCTGCACGGGGGAGAGCGCCGGTGCGCCCCCCGCGGCGGAGCGTTTCTGCACAGGGCTCTACGGGCTCGCCGAACTCGCCCGCGAAAAGGGCGGACTGCACACCGCGCTGCGCTCCGAACGCGCCGTGCGCGCGCTGGAACGCGCCTGCCGTGCGCCGGGCGCACCCCGGGTCGTACAGGGCGCCAAGGTGCCCGACTACCTGGCCTTCGCCGACCTCCTGGAGCGCGCCCTGCGCCCGCTCTCGCTCGACTGGTACGACACGGGGGAGGGCGGCCTCGGCGCCGTCGACCTCTGCCACGCCGCATCGGGCGGGGCCGCGGCACTGCCCGGCCTGCTGGCGAAGCGGTTCTTCGGCGTGCCGCTCCTCGTCACCGAGTACGGCGTGCAGCTGCGGGCGCACTACCTGGCCGCCCAGGAGGCCGAGTTGAGCGCCCCCGTGCGCACGCTGCTCGCCGCCTTCCACGGCCTGCTGGCCGCCGAGGTGTACGCGCAGGCCGCCTTGATCACTCCCGGCAACGCGCACGCCCGGCGCTGGCAGGAGCGCTGCGGCGCCGACCGGGCCAAGCAGCGCACGGTCTACCCGGGGATGGAGTCCGCCAGGTTCGCGGCGGTCGGCGAGTCCGGCACCTCCATGGCGGACGGGGACGACAGCACGCTGGTGTGGGTGGGGCGGGTCGAGCCGGCCAAGGACCTCGTCGGTCTGCTGCACGCCTTCGCGGCGGTCCGCGGGGCCGCCCCCGGCACCCGGCTGCGGATCGTCGCGGCGCCCGTCGGCGAGGGCTCCGCGCGCGGGTACCTCGACCACTGCCGTGCGCTGGCCGCGCAGCTTTTCCCGGACGAGGCCGCCGACGCCCGCACCGTGGGCGGGAGTCCCGTCTCCTTCGAGGAGATCGGCGGGCCCGGGGTGCCGGAGCTCGCCGACGCCTACGCGGCGGGCTGCGTGGTGGTGCTGTCGAGCGTGGTCGAGGGCTTCCCGCTCAGCCTCGTCGAAGCCATGTTCTGCGGCCGGGCGACGGTCTCCACCGACGTCGGCGCGGTCGTCGAAGTCATCGGCGGTACGGGCCTGGTGGTGCCGCCGCGCAACCCGCGCGCACTCGCCGACGCCTGCCTGGCCCTGCTGCGCGACCCGGAGCGCAGGGCGCGGCTGGGGGCGGCGGGGCGTGCGCGGGCGCTCGAACTCTTCACCGTGGAGCAGAATCTCGTGGCATTTCGCGACATCTATCTGGAGATGGTCTCGCACTGTCCGGTACGTCGCGAGGCGCGAGACTCGGCCCCGCTGCCCTTCGAATTCCCGGCGGAGGCTTATGTGCCGGGCGCCTGGACGGGGGTGGCGGCGGCCGGGACCTCGGTTGTCCCCGCTGCCCCGGGCGGTGCGGGCGGGCGGACGGGAACGGCCGCGGCGCAGGAGGCACCTGCCGGGACGAATCCGGCCGGGGCCCCGGACACCGCGCCCGCCCCCGTGCCGGTCGCCACCGCTCCGGCCGTCCCCGCCCGGGTGCCGAGCTGGTCCTCGTACGAGAACGGCGGGAGCGGGGCCGGGCAGCACCGGACCGCCGAGGCGCACGGCACGCTCGCCGTCCTCGTCGAGCACGAGCCCGACCCCCTGCTCGCGGACCAGGTGAGCGACCTCAGCGAACGGATGTCCGGCCTGGAGTGGCGGATCTACGACCTGGAGGCCCGTCTCCCCGCCCCCGCCGTCACACCGGCCCGGCCCACGGCCCACGACCCCTCGCCCGCCGACGAGACCGACGCCCTTCGGGAGGCACGCCCATGACCACGCAGACGGCAGACCCGACGGGCATGGCGGAGACCCCGGCCCACGGCACGGACGTGACCGGAGGCCGCGCGCGGGCAACCCTCAGCGCCAGTGCGAGAGCAAGCCACAGTCACAGCGACAGCGACAGCGACAGCGGCTACGACAGCGGCAGCGGCAGCGGCAGCCGTACGGCGCGCGTCGTCCGCCGTACTCCCGCCGACCCCGTCAGGGTCCTGATGCACCGCCACCGCGAACTGTGCGAGCGGGCCGTCGACCCCCTGGAGATAGCCGCGGGACTTGAGGCGCACGGCGTCACCGACCGCACCGCCGCCCGCTTCCGGCACCGGGACGTCTTCTCGCTCGCCGAGGAGCTCTACGCGCGCGTGCCACGCGCCGACGAGGACGACGTCCCGGCGCGCGCCCCGGAGCCCCGGGAGCACGACACCTCGCTGCCGACGGCCTGGGCCGCCTACGCGCTCCTGCCGGGCGCCCTGTGCGCGCTCACCCTGCTGGGCGCCGACGGGCTGTCCGGCGCGGCCCGCGTGGCCGCCGTCGCCGCCGGAGTGCTCGCCACCCTGGCCGCCCTCCTGCTGTGCCTGCGAAGAGGGCCGCTGCGCGCCGACGGATACGCACCCTGGGCGCGCACCGGCTGGCTGCTGCTGTACGCGGCGGCGGGCGACGGCGTCCTGCGGTGGCTGCTCGGGGACGGCCCGCTGTGGGCGCCGTCCCCGGCCACCCTCGTAGGACTCGCGGCCGCCCTCGCGCCCGCCGCCTGGTGCGGGCGGCTGCTGACCGTGCAGGCGCACCGCAGGCTGCGGATGAGCCGTGGCACCCAGGACTTCGGCGCCGCCGTCCGGCCGCTGCTGTTCGGGGTGTTCGCTCTGTACGCCGCCGCCCTGGCACTGCTGCTGTACGGGGCTTCCCGGCTCGGTTTCGGCGGCTCGTTCGCGGTGTCCGCGGTCGCGGTCGGGGCCCTGCTCTTCCTGGCCAGGCTGCTCGCCGTGCACGGACTGCCCCGGGCGGGCGCGACGGGGCTCACCCTCGCCTGCGCCGCCGAAATCACCGTACTGGCCGTCCTGCTGGCCGCGCGGCTGCCCGGCTGCGAGGCCCTGGCCGCACCCGTCAGGGCCGTGGCCCGCGGCTGGGGGGCCGGTGCGTTGCCCGCTCTCGCCTGCGGGGCCGCGGCCCTCGGCCTCCTCGCGCACGCGGCGGTCGCACTGTCGCGTGCCTCCGCGCACGCGGGGCGGCGCGACTGACCGGCCGGCCCTACCCAGACCACCACCACAGGCAGTTGCGGAGCCGACGCCGCAGCAGCCGCAGCAGTACCCGTGCCGCATCGGCAGGGGCCCGTACAACACCCTCAAGGAGAACGTCACATGAACCCCCCACCCCCTCTCTCCGTGCAGCCCGTGCGCGCCCGTCGGCACCGGGGGGACGCACGATGAGGGTTCTGCTGCTCGGCGCCAACGGATACCTCGGCCGCTTCGTCGCGGACCGCCTCCTCGCCGACCCCGCCGTCCAGCTCACCGCGCTCGGCCGGGGCGACGACGCCGACGTACGGTTCGACCTCGCGACCGGCAGCCCGGGAGCCCTGACCCGCTTCCTGGACGCCGTCCACCCCGGGGTCGTCGTCAACTGCGCGGGCGCCACCAGGGGCGGTGCCCGCGACCTCACCCGGCACAACACCGTCGCCGTCGCCACCGTCTGTGAGGCCCTGCGCCGCAGCGGCTGCGGCGCGCGCCTGGTCCAGCTCGGCTGCGCCGCCGAGTACGGGCCCTCACAGCCGGGGTCGTCCACCGCGGAGGACGCGGTGCCGCGCCCCGGCGGACCGTACGGCGTCAGCAAGCTGGCGGCCACGGAGCTCGTCCTCGGTTCCGGCCTGGACGCCGTCGTCCTCAGGGTGTTCTCACCGGTCGGGCCCGGCACCCCCGCCGGATCACCGCTCGGCCGCCTCGCGGAGGCGATGCGCCGCGCCATGCAGTCCGGCGACGGTGAGCTCAAGCTCAGCGGCCTCGGGGTGCAGCGCGACTTCGTCGACGTGCGCGACGTGGCGCGCGCCGTGCACGCCGCCTCGCTGTCCGCCGCCCAGGGCGTCGTCAACATCGGCACCGGGCGCGCGGTACGGCTGCGGGACGCCGCAGCCGTCCTGGCCCGGGTGGCGGGCTACGGCGGCGCCCTGCACGAACTGGACGCCCCCAGCGGCTACTCCAGCTCCGCGGCCGCCAGCGCCGCCGTGCGCAACGGCGGCGTCCCCACCATCGGCGCCCCGCGCCCCTCGGACGCCATGTCCGAACACCTCGGGGCGGCCCCCTACCCCTACCCCGACGGCTGCGGCAGCTGGCAGCAGGCCGATGTGCGCACGGCCCGCGACCGGCTCGGCTGGCGGCCCCGGATCAACCTGGAGGAATCGCTCGCGGACATCTGGATGGAGGCGGCGTGCCGTATCTGAGCACGGCAGGCGCGGTCCGCCCCGGCCTAGGGGCGGACCGGCTCGGAATCGGCGTGCCGGGATACGCGCACCCGCTGCTCGCCCCCGTCGAGTGGGCCGAACTCCTGCGCTTCTCCCGGCTGCACGCGCCCGGCACGGGGCTCACGGCCCCCCTGCACTGGACCGTGCTCAACGTCGCCGACGGACCCGGCGCCCGCCCCGACCCGCACTGCCTCGAAGCCTCCGGAAGGCTGCGCAACGCGGGGCTCAGGGTGCTCGGACACCTCGACATGACGTACGGGGCGCGGGCGTACGACGAACTGGTCCAGGACGCCAGGCGCTTCCTGGACTGGTACCGGGTCGACGGCTTCTACCTGGACCGGTGTCCCGCGGACCGGGACGAACTGCCCGCCACCCGGAAGCTCACCGCCGCCCTGCGGTCGATGCTCGACGGGGCCGGAAGCGGCGACGCGCAGGGGGGCGCCCGTGTCGTCCTCGGGCACGGCACCCACCCGTACGCCGGATATGCCGAGGCCGCCGACCAGTTGGTGACCTTCTCCGGCCCCTGGACGGACTACCGCTGGTCGCAGGCCGCGGAGTGGACCGCCGCCCACCCCGCCTCCCGGTTCTGCCACCTGGTGCACGGGGTGCCGCGCACGCACCTGGAGGAGGCGTTGCGCATCGCGCGCTGGCAGGGCGCCGGGACGATCTGGTTCACGGACCGGACGGACCGGGACAGGACAGGTGACCAGGTCGGCAGCGCCTGGGAGGCACTGCCCGGGTACTGGGACGAAATCGTCTCGCGCATCGGACCTGGTGTCTCGGAATGAGAAGGGGCGTGGCAGTGTTACGCGGAGAACAACCGTATTGATTTACCGACCACCGGAGTTCCCGTGTCGCTGCCACCCCTGGTTGAGCCAGCTGCTGAGCTCACCGTCGACGAGGTCCGTCGGTACTCCCGCCACCTGATCATCCCGGACGTCGGGATGGACGGGCAGAAGCGCCTGAAGAACGCCAAGGTGCTTGCCGTGGGTGCCGGCGGCCTCGGGTCGCCCGCTCTGATGTATCTCGCCGCCGCAGGCGTCGGCACGCTCGGCATCGTCGAGTTCGACGAGGTCGACGAATCGAATCTGCAGCGCCAGATCATCCACAGCCAGGCCGACATCGGCCGCTCGAAGGCCGAGTCCGCGAAGGACTCGGTCCTCGGTATCAATCCGTATGTGAACGTCGTACTGCACGAAGAGCGGCTCGAGGCCGAGAACGTGATGGAGATCTTCTCCCAGTACGACCTCATCGTCGACGGCACGGACAACTTCGCGACGCGCTACCTGGTCAACGACGCGTGCGTGCTGCTCAACAAGCCGTACGTATGGGGTTCGATCTACCGCTTCGACGGCCAGGCGTCCGTCTTCTGGTCCGAGCACGGCCCGTGCTACCGCTGCCTCTACCCGGAGCCCCCGCCGCCGGGCATGGTCCCCAGCTGCGCCGAGGGCGGCGTGCTCGGCGTGCTCTGCGCTTCCATCGGGTCCATCCAGGTCACCGAGGCCATCAAGGTCCTCACCGGCATCGGCGACCCGCTGGTCGGGCGCCTGATGATCTACGACGCGCTGGAGATGCAGTACCGCCAGGTCAAGGTCCGCAAGGACCCCGACTGCGCGGTCTGCGGTGCCAACCCGACCGTCACCGAGCTCATCGACTACGAGGCCTTCTGCGGCGTCGTGTCCGAGGAGGCCCAGGAGGCGGCGGCCGGTTCCACGATCACCCCCAAGCAGCTCAAGGAGTGGATCGACGCCGACGAGAAGATCGAGATCATCGACGTCCGCGAGCCGAACGAGTACGAGATCGTCTCGATCCCGGGCGCGAAGCTGATCCCCAAGGGCGAGTTCCTGATGGGCACCGCCCTGGAGAGCCTGCCGCAGGACAAGAAGATCGTCCTGCATTGCAAGACGGGTGTCCGCAGTGCGGAAGTCCTCGCCGTCCTGAAGTCGGCGGGCTTCTCGGACGCGGTGCACGTCGGCGGCGGCGTGATCGGCTGGGTCCACCAGATCGAGCCGGAGAAGCCGGTCTACTAGACCGGCCGCGGATGTCGAAGGGGCCGGGCGGCTGGTGCTGCCCGGCCCCTTCGCCGTGTCCCGGGCGGCCGTGGTGCCGCTCGGCCCCTTCGCCGTGTCCCAGGCGGCCGTGGTGCCGCCCGGTTCCCTTGCCGTGTCCCCGGCGGCTGCCGTTATGAGCAGACCGTTCCCGCGGTCGGGACCTTGCCCTCCAGCAGGTACTTGTCGACGTTCGTCTTCACACACGCGCTTCCGCTGTTGTACGCACCGTGGCCCTCGCCCTTGTAGGTCAGCTCGACGCCGACGCCCTTGCCCAGCTTCTCGGCCATCTTCCGGGCGCCCTCGTACGGCGTGGCCGGGTCACCGGTGTTGCCGACGACGAGGATCGGGGCCGAACCCGCGGCGCTCACGTCCGGGGTCTCCCACTGGCCCGGCACCGGCCACGAGGAGCAGCCGGACAGGCCCCAGGCGAGGAAGTCGCCGAAGACGGGGGACGCCTTGCGGAACTCCGGGACCTTCGACTTGGCGTACGCGACGTCGAACCGCTCCTTGGAGTCCACGCAGTTGATGGCGGCGTTGGCGGCCCCGATGTTGCTGTAGGTGCCGTCCTGGTTGCGGCCGTTCATGGAGTCGGCGAGCACCAGGAGCAGCGCGCCGTTGCCGCCGTCGGCCTCGTCGACCCCCTGCTCCAGGTAGGGCCAGAACTCCTTCGAGTACAGCGTCTGGACGATGCCGTTGGTGGCCTGGCTCTGGGTCAGCTGCCGGCCCGCCGTGCCGGGGATCGGCTTCTTGTCGAGGCGGGCGAGGAGCTCGACGATGCCGTCCTCGATCTCCTTGGGGGTGCTGCCCTCCAGCTTGCACTCGTCACCGCGGGCGACGCAGTCCTTGGCGAAGTTGTTCAACGCCAGCTGGAACCCCTTGGCCTGGCCCAGCGAGCTCTGTTCGGTCTTCTGGGTGGGGTCCACGACCGCGTCGAAGACGGCCCGGCCGACCCTCTTGGGGAACAGGTGGGCGTAGACGCCGCCGAGCTCGGTGCCGTACGAGATGCCGAAGTAGTACAGCTTGTCGTCGCCGAGCACCTGGCGCATGAGGTCGAGGTCCTTGGCGGCGTTCGTGGTGCCGACGTGGGGCAGTTCGGCGCCCGAGTTCTTCTCGCAGGCGTCCGCGTACTCCTTGATGCCGTCGGCGTACTTCTTCTCCTCGGCGTCGTCGTCGGGTGTCGCGTCCTCGGCGTAGTACGCGTCAAGGGCCTTGTCCCCCTGGCACTTCACGGGGGCGCTGCCGCCCACGCCGCGCGGGTCGAAGCTCACCAGGTCGTACCGGGAGCGGAGCTCGGCGTAGTCCTTGCCCGCGCTCGGCAGGGTGGTCACCCCGGAGCCGCCGGGGCCGCCGAAGTTGAAGATCAGCGAACCGATGCGCTTCTCCTGGTCGGCGGCGCGGGCCCGGATCAGGGCCAGGCCGATGCGGTCGCCGTCCGGTTTCGCGTAGTCGCGCGGCACCTGCATGGTGGCGCACTGCCACTCCGCACCGCCCGGCAGCGGCGAAGGCTCCGTCCCCTCACCCTGCGCGGCGTCAGGCGCCGGGCAGTCCGCCCACTTCAGTTCCTGGGAGCCGAGGTCCTGCTTCTTGTCGCCCTCACCGCCGCCGTTGCTACTGCCTCCGTCGGTACATCCGGCGAGGGACAGCAGTACGGCGACGGAGGCGGCCAGGGCGGGAGCGCGCAGCGCGAAAGGGGTAGGCATGCCCTCTATCGTGCGCCGGGGCGGGCGGGACCGCGCGCGCCGGGGTCCATGCGGGTGCCCCGGCCGCCTCCTTGAGGTGGTCGTCGCCGGCTAGAGGGCGCCCTTGCGGGTCAGCGAGTTGAAACACAGCCAGCCCGGCAGCACCGGGAGCCAGAACGTCAGCAGTCGGTAGAGCAGGACCGCGGGCGCCGCGACCGCCGCCGGCAGTCCGGAGAGCGTCAGCGCGGTGAGCAGCGCGCCCTCGACCGCGCCGACGCCGCCGGGCGTCGGCACGGCCGAACCCACCGCGTTGGCCGTCAGGAAGACCACCGCGACCGCGGCGTAACTCAGGTGATCGCCGTCGCCCTGCCCGAAGGCGCGGATCGAGGCGTCCAGGCACATGACGAACACGACCGTCAGCAGCACCATGCCGCCGATACCGGTGGCCAGTTTCTTCGGCCGCTGGAACACGTCGAGCATGCGCGGCACCACACCGGCGAACAGCGAACGCACCCGGGTCACGATGAACTTCCGCATGAACGGAACCGCGGTGACGATCATCGCCAGCACCGCCGCCGTCAGCAGGCCCGCGATCACCGTCCGGGACGGGTTCTCCCAGGAGGTCTGCTCGGTCCCGGTCACATAACCGAAGATCATCAGCAGTCCGATGTGGCTGGCCAGGCCGAACAGCTGGGACGCTCCCACACTCGCGACGGCGAGCCCGGGGCGTACGCCCGACCGTTGCAGGAACCGGGTGTTGAGCGCCACACCGCCGATCGCGGCCGGCGCCACCAGCTTCACGAAGGAGCCCGCCACCTGCGCCTTGACGGTCTGCCAGAACGACACCTTCTCGGGCACGAAGCCCAGCAGGCTCATCGCCGCCGCCACGTAACTGAGCGCCGAGAACAGGGCCGCCACCGCGACCCAGCCCCACTCCATCGTGCTGAACGCGTCGGTGATCGGGTTCTTCAGAAGGTACGAGATCAGGATGTACGCGGCGAAGGCCCCGGCCAGCAGACTGATCAGGGTGCGCGGCTTGATGCGCTCCAGACGGACCGCCTCGACCGGCGCCTGCGGGCGGATCAGCAGCACCTGTTGGCGGATCTGCATCAGCAGATCCTCTTCCCTGGCGCCTTCCACGGCCTCGTCGATGGCCTCCTTCTCGGCCTTCTTCTCCGCGCGTACGGCCTTGCGCCCGCCGGCATCCTCCTCCTCGCCCTTCTCGCGGGCGCGGGCCTCCTTGGCGAGCCGCGAGGCTTCGAGCACCGCCTCGCGCTGCCGTTGCGACCGCTCCCGGCCCAGCCGGCGCAGCGTCGCACGCGTGGAGCGGCTCAGCGCGATCGGCTGGAGCAGCGGAAGGCTGTCGGCAACCGTGTCGGGGCCCAGTACGTCCACCGCGGTGGCCACGGCCCGCTCCGCGCCCGTGCGCAGTCCCAGGGTGGTCAGCAACTGCGCCACGTCCATCCGCAGCACGACGTCGCCCGCCGCGATCTCGCCGCCCCGCAGATCGGTCAGGATCACCGTGCCGGAACGATCCACCAGAATGGCGTCGCCGGCCAGTCTGCGGTGCGCGATACGTCTCGACTGGAGTGCCCTCACCTGGCGCCAGGCGTCCCGCAGCAGGTCGTCCGTGATCTCGTCGTCGGACAGCGAGTCCAGGGTCCGGCCGCCCAGGTGCTCGTACACGAGCATGACGGCGTCCGGGCCGAGCTCCGACGTGGCGATCAGCTTGGGTGCGTTGGCCCCCGCCGCGATGGCCGCGTACGCGAGCAGTGCCTCCTGCTCAAGGGCCTGCCGCAGCGACTGGATGGACCGGCGCTGGGTGATCCCGCGCAGGGTGAGCCGGCGCCACACCCGGTAGAAGAAGCCCTGCGCCTGCTGCTCGCGGTCGACCACGGTGATGTCGAGGGGCGGGCCGTCCTCCAGGGTGACGATGTAGCGCCGCCCCCGGTCACCCTGGTCGCCAACGTCGAGGGGCTCCTCGGCGCGCATCGCGGACACCGGACGGAAGCCCACGTGCCGCAGTCCGGCGAGGAGGGTCTGTCCGGTGGGGCGCACGTTGGGAGAGCCCACCGCGTAGAGCGTGGCGTACGCCACGGTCCAGCCGATCAGCACGGTGACGATGATCGACAGGGGTGTGGTCTGACCGCCCACCAGCACCGCGAACGCGTTGAGCAGCAGCACCGCCCACAGCGCCACCCGCCAGCGCGGCCTGCGCGCCATCCCGACCGCGGTCATGTACGCGATGACGGGTGCCAGGTAGCCGTGCACCGGGTCGGTGAGCGCGCCGCTGCCGTCGTTGGTGACCTGGGTCAGCGCCTCCCGGATGGCCTCCGGGGCGGGGCCCGAGACCCAGAGGTCGGTGGCGAGGGCGACCCCGTGCGCGAGCACCGCCGCGAGGACGCCGTCGGCGATCCGCAGTCCGTCACGTTTGATCAGCCGTTCGATCGCGAAGCCGACCGGCAGGATCAGCACGGCGATGCTGGAGACGAGACCGGCCAGCTGGACGAAGACGACCGGGGTCTTCTTGGTGCCCTCCAGGATGTCCTTCTCAAGACCGGACGCCGTGCCGTGCGCGAACGCCGCCAGGGCGATCACACAGGCGATGCCGAGCAGGCCCGACAGCAGTCGTACGAGGTCGGCGGGGCGGTGCACCCGGGCGGCGAGCAGCGGCTCGTCGCCGGAGACGCGCTCCACGTGGCCCTCGTCGGTGAGGTCGGACGAACCGCCGGGGGAGATCACGACCGGGTGGGGTGTGTCACCACCACGGCTCCCGGTGCCCGGAATGTCCGTCCGCGGGGGCTCCGGGTCTGGGGCCCCCAGGTCAGGGGCTTCCGGGTCCGGGCGTGGGACGGCGTCAGGAGCGCCTGCCGCCGGTCGAGGCTGCACGTCCTGCTCCTTCGTCGTCGTCTCGTCCTGGTCTCTCACCAGGCACCGTCCGGATGATGGTGGCATGACCGGATGGTGCGGTGGGGCGTCAGGGTGCAGCGCGCGCCATTTCCCCGGGCCCCACGCGCGCGGGCGCACGCCCCGGTGTCCTGTCGGTGGCATGCGGCAGGATGGGCCGGATGAGCGACGACCCTGCCGTGAGCGACGAGCTCCCGGAGTACGCGGAACGTGTCCTGGCGGTCGCGGAACGGATCCCGCCCGGCCGGGTGATGACGTACGGGGACGTGGCGGAGTGGCTGGCCGACGGCGGGCCCCGGCAGGTCGGCCGGGTGATGGCGCTGTACGGGGGCGCGGTGCCCTGGTGGCGCGTCGTCCGGGCGGACGGCCTGCTGCTGCCGGGCCACGAGCTGCGCGCCATGGCGCGGTACCGGGACGAGGGCACTCCGCTGCGCACCGCCCCGCGCACCGCCGAGGGGCACCTGCCGCGCCTCGACATGAAGCGCGCCAGGTGGGACGGGCGCGAGGCTCCGGGGAACGGCCGCGGGGACGGCTCCTGAGGCACAGGCACCGGCCGGGGCGCGTCGGGTCGTACGGCTCACACCACCAAGCTTCCGCCATGTCACGCGCGCAGGGGCACTCCTGGGACCGTACGGAGTACGAGGTGCGCAGGGGGACGACGAACACCGGTACGGGGGCGGGGGAGGCGGAGCCGCTGCGTCCCCGGTGTCCACTGGCGTAGCGTCGGGAGCACGCACTACGTCCGCCGCACACGGCACAGCGGCCCCGTACGGTGCGTTTGCCCACCCCACAGACGCTCCCCGCAGCCGCAAGGCAGACCAGCACACCACCCACCAGGACCGGCGACCCACGTGAGCACCTCCCTCTCCTCGGACCCCTCGGGCTCCACCGGAACCTCCCGGACGCACCGGACACAGCCCTACCGGCCGCAACCGCGGGCACGGCGGCAGGTCCCGGGCGCGTACCGGCTGGTCCGGACGGCGCCTGGCCGGGTGGAGCCCCCCTTGCTTGACGCACAGCAGCGCGCGGTGGTTGACCACGGGAAGGGACCCCTGCTCGTCCTCGCGGGCCCCGGCACGGGCAAGACGACGACCCTCGTCGAGGCGGTGGCGGCCAGGGTGGCGGCGGGGGCGAAGCCCGAGCGGATCCTCGTGCTGACCTTCAGCCGCAAGGCGGCCGTCGAACTGCGCGACCGGATGGCGCTGCGGCTCGGCGCCCGGCAGGCGCCGCAGGCCACCACCTTCCACTCGTTCTGCTACGCGCTGGTCCGCGCCCACCAGGACAGCGACCTGTTCAGCGAGCCGCTGCGGCTGCTCTCGGGACCCGAGCAGGACGTGGCCGTACGGGAACTGCTCGCCGGCGAGATCGACCTGGAGAAGGCCGGTCTGGCACATGTCAGCTGGCCCGACGAGTTGCGGGCCTGCCTCACCACCCGCGGCTTCGCCGACGAGGTCCGCGCGGTGCTGGCCCGCAGCCGTGAGCTGGGGCTCGGCCCCGGCGCCCTGCGGGACTTCGCGCGGCGCACCGGCCGCCCCGACTGGCAGGCGGCGGCGACCTTCCTCGCCGAGTACCTCGACGTCCTGGACCTCCAGGGCGTCCTGGACTACGCGGAACTGGTGCATCGCGCGGTACTGCTGGCCGAGCGCGAGGCAGCGACCGGACGGCTCGCCGCCGCGTACGACGCCGTCTTCGTCGACGAGTACCAGGACACCGACCCCGCCCAGGTGCGGCTGCTGCACGCGCTGGCCGGGCAGGGGCGCACGCTGGTGGCGTTCGGCGATCCCGACCAGTCGATCTACGCCTTCCGGGGCGCGGACGTCGGCGGCATCCTCGACTTCCCGCAGACCTTCCGCACCGCGGACGGCGGCCCCGCCCGCGTCGAGGTCCTCACCACCTCGCGCCGCTCCGGCGCGGGGCTGCTCGCCGCGACCAGGCTGCTCACCCGGCGGATGCCGCTGGGCAGGCTGCCGGCCGAGGCCGTGCGGGCCCACCGGGACCTGGCGCCGGTCCGGGACGGCGGCAGGACCGAGGTCTACACGTATCCGACCGCGGGCACCGAGCTGGACAACGTCGCGGACATCCTGCGCCGGGCACACCTGGAGGACGGGGTGCCGTGGAGCGAGATGGCGGTGCTCGTGCGCGCGGGCGGCCGGACGATTCCCTCGGTGCGGCGCGCGCTGACCGCGGCCGGGGTGCCCCTGGAGATCGACGGCGACGACCTGCCGCTGCGGCACGAGCCCGCGGTCACCCCGCTGCTGACCGCGCTGCGGGCGGTGGCGCAGGCGGCACTGGAGCGCGCGCCACGGACCCCGTTCACGACGGAGCAGGCGCCCGCGGACGCGGGCGGCGAGCGTGACGGCGCGCAGGATGCCCCTGGGGGTGACGGCGCGCAGGGTGGTGGCGACATCCTTGAGCGTGACGGCGCGTCGGGTGGTGGTGACGCCCCTGGGCGTGACGGCGAGCAGGGTGGTGGTGACGTCCCTGGGCGTGACGGTGCGGGCCCTGTGCGCGTACCCGTCTGGCTCGGCACCGAGACCGCCGTCGAGCTCCTCGCCTCCCCGCTCGGCGGCATGGACGCCGCCGACCTGCGCCGGCTCGGGCGCGCCCTGCGGGACGAGGAGCGCGCCGCGGGCAGCAAGGTGCCGCCGCCGTCCGACGTCCTCCTCGCGCGTGCGCTCGCCGAGCCCGAACGGCTCGTCGCGCACGACCCCGCGTACGCGCGCGGGGCGCAGCGCCTGGGCGCCCTGCTGCGCAAGGCACGCGAACTCCTGGCAGGCGGCGGCACCGCCGAGGAGGCGCTGTGGGAGCTGTGGGCGGGCAGCAGCACCTGGACCCGCCGCCTGGAGCGGGCCGCCCTGCGCGGCGGCCCCGCCGGGCGCAACGCCGACCGCGACCTGGACGCCATATGCGCCCTGTTCGACACCGCGGCCCGCGCCGAGGAGCGCTCAGGAGGGCGCGGCGCCCTCAACTTCCTGGAGGAGCTCGACGCCCAGGACATCGCCGCCGACACCCTCAGCAGGCGCACCGTCAGGACCGAGGCGGTACGGCTGATGACCGCCCACCGCGCCAAGGGCCTGGAGTGGCGGCTGGTCGTCGTGACCGGGGTGCAGGAAGGGCTCTGGCCCGACCTGCGCCGCCGCGGCTCCCTCCTGGAGGCGGACCGGATCGGCCGTGACGGGCTCGCCGAGCCCCTCACCCCCGGCGCCCTCCTCGCCGAGGAGCGCCGGCTGTTCTACGTCGCCGCCACGCGCGCGCGTGAACGCCTCGTCGTCACCGCGGTGAAGGCCCCCGCCGACGACGGCGACCAGCCCTCCCGCTTCCTCACCGAGCTCGGCGTCGAGCCCCGCGACGTCACCGGCAGACCCCGCCGGCCGCTCGCCGTCTCCGCGCTCGTCGCCGAACTGCGCGCCACCACCGTCGACCCGGAGGCTTCCGCCGCACTGCGCGACGCGGCGGCCCGCAGGCTCGCGGCGCTGGCCGCGCTCAGTGACGAGGACGGCCGGCCGATGGTGCCCGCCGCCCATCCGGACCGCTGGTGGGGGCTGTACGAGCCGACGCACAGCGCCGTGCCGCTGCGCGACCGCGACCAGCCGGTCGCCCTGTCCGGCAGCGCCCTCGACCAGCTCGCCAACACCTGCTCCCTCCAGTGGTTCCTGGGACGCGAGGTCAAGGCGGACGCGCCCGCCACCGCCGCCCAGGGTTTCGGCAACGTCGTCCACGTGCTCGCCGACGAGGTCGCCTCCGGCCGCACGCCCGCCGACCTGGGCGTCCTGATGGAGCGGCTCGACTCCGTCTGGGACGCCCTCGCCTTCGACGCGCCCTGGAAGTCCCGGCAGGAGAAGGAGCACGCGCGCGTGGCGCTGGAGCGCTTCCTGCAGTGGCACGTCACGGACCGCGGCGGGCGCACCGCCGTGGCCACCGAGCACGGCTTCGACGTCACCCTTGAGGCGGGCGGCGACTACGAGGTGCGCATCCGCGGTTCCATGGACCGCGTCGAGACCGACGCGCAGGGCCGGGCGTACGTCGTCGACTTCAAGACCGGCAAGGCCGCCCCGACCCGTGACGAGGTGGCCCACCACCCGCAGCTCGCGGTCTACCAGCTGGCCGTCCGGGAGGGAGCCGTCGACGAGGTCTTCGGCGGGGTGCGCCCGGAACCCGGCGGCGCGGAGCTCGTCCAGCTGCGGCAGCCCGCGGCCAAGAAGGACGGCGGCGAGGACCTGCCGAAGATCCAGGCGCAGGAGCCGCTCGCGGGGGAGTGGGTCGGCGACCTGCTGGCCACGGCCGCGGGTAGGGTCCTCGACGAGCGGTTCGCACCCAGCACCGGCCAGCAGTGCGCGCACTGCGCGTTCCGGGCGTCGTGCAGCGCCCTGCCGGAGGGAAAGCACGTGGTGGAATGACCGTCACCGCAGGTCACGCCGGTTGTGGTCGGCGTTGTCAGTGGTCCCGGCTAGCCTCTTCGAGGTGACCACCACCCTCACCGACGCCGAGCAGCTCAAGCAGCTCCTCGGCATCCCGTTCACCCCGGAGCAGCTGGCGTGCATCACGGCACCCACCGCCCCGCAGGTCATCGTGGCCGGGGCCGGGTCGGGCAAGACGACGGTGATGGCTGCCCGGGTGGTGTGGCTGGTGGGCACCGGCCAGGTCGCACCCGAGCAGGTCCTCGGCCTCACCTTCACCAACAAGGCGGCGGGCGAGCTGGCCGAGCGCGTCCGCAAGGCGCTGATCGGCGCCGGCGTCACCGACCCCGACGCCATCGACCCGGACAACCCCCCGGGCGAACCGCGCATCTCCACCTACCACGCCTTCGCCGGACAGCTCCTCACCGACCACGGGCTGCGCATCGGCCTCGAACCCTCCGCCCGTCTGCTCGCCGACGCCACCCGCTTCCAGCTCGCCGCCCGCGTCCTGCGCGAGGCCCCCGGCCCGTACCCCTCCCTCACCCGGTCCTTCGCCACCCTGGTCAGTGACGTCCTGGCACTGGACGCGGAGCTCGCCGAGCACCTCGTCACCCCGCGCGCCCTGCGGACGTACGACACGGAACTGCTGCGCATTCTGGAGGGCGCCAAGCTCTCCAACGCCGACCTGCGCAAGGTCCCCGAGACGGCCGAGGCCCGCCGGGAACTGCTGGAGCTGACCGTCCGTTACCGGGAGCAGAAGAGCGGCCGCGACCTCCTGGACTTCGGTGACCAGATCGCGCTGTCCGCACGGCTCGCCGCCCTGCCCGAGGTGGGCGCGGCGCTGCGCGGCGAGTTCCGGGTCGTCCTGCTCGACGAGTACCAGGACACCTCGGTCGCCCAGCGGCTGCTGCTGTCCGGACTGTTCGGCGGCGGCACCGGCCACCCGGTGACCGCGGTCGGCGACCCCTGCCAGGCGATCTACGGCTGGCGCGGCGCCTCCGTCGCCAACCTCGACGACTTCCCCGAGCACTTCGCGTACGAGGACGGCCGGCCGGCCGGCCGCTACTCGCTCAGCGAGAACCGCCGCAGCGGCGGCCGGCTGCTCGACCTCGCCAACGGCCTCGCCGCCCCGCTGCGCGCCATGCACCAAGGCGTCGAGGCACTGCGCCCCGCCCCCGGCGCGGAGCGCGACGGCATCGTCCGCTGCGCCCTGCTGCGTACGCACGAGGAGGAGATCGACTGGATCGCCGACTCCCTCGCCCACCTCGTGCGCACCGGCAAGGAACCCCAGGACATCGCGGTCCTGTGCCGTACCGCGGGCGACTTCCCCGCCATCCAGGCGGCGCTCGTCGCCCGGGACGTCCCCGTCGAGGTGGTCGGGCTGTCCGGGCTGCTGCACCTGCCCGAGGTGGCGGACCTCGTCGCGGTCTGCGAGGTCCTCCAGGACCCGGGAGCCAACGCCTCTCTCGTACGCCTGCTGACCGGCCCCCGGTGGCGCATCGGGCCCCGGGACCTGGCTCTCCTCGGCCGCCGCGCGCGCCTGCTCGTCCACCGGGGGAGCGCCGCCGACGACGATCCGGACCGGCGGCTGGCGGAGGCCGTCGAGGGGGTCGACCCGTCCGAGGTGATATCGCTCGCGGACGCCCTCGACACCTTCCTGGAATCCGCGGGGGAGGCGGACGACGGACTGCCGTTCTCGGCGGAGGCCCGGGTGCGTTTCGCCCACCTCGCCCTGGAACTGCGCGACCTGCGCCGCTCCCTCGCCGACCCCCTCATGGACGTGCTGCACCGCGTCCTGCACACCACAGGGCTGGAGGTCGAGCTCTCCGCCTCCCCGCAGGCACTGGCGGCCCGCCGCCGCGAAACACTCAACAACTTCCTCGACACGGCGGCCGGCTTCGCCTCGCTGGACGGCGAGGCCACCCTGCTCGCCTTCCTCGGCTTCCTGCGCACGGCCGCCCAGTACGAGAAGGGCATGGACAACGCCCTGCCCGGCGGGGAGAACACCGTCAAGGTCCTCACCGCGCACAAGGCCAAGGGCCTGGAGTGGGACGTCGTCGCCGCTCCCGGACTGGTCAAGGGCACCTTCCCCAGCGAGCAGACCCGAGACTCCTGGACCTCCCAGGCCAAGGTCCTCCCGCACGCCCTGCGCGGCGACGCGCAGACCCTCCCGGACGTGACGGAGTGGGACGCCAAGGGCATGAAGCGGTTCAAGGACCTGATGAAGGACCACCAGCACACCGAGGAACTCCGGCTCGGGTACGTCACGTTCACCCGCCCCCGCAGCCTGCTGCTCGGTTCGGGCCACTGGTGGGGCCCTTCCCAGAAGAAGCCGCGCGGCCCCTCCGACTTCCTGACCGCGCTGTACGAGCACTGCGTGGCGGGCTTCGGCGAGATTGAGGTGTGGGCGGACCGGCCGGCGGAGGACGAGGAGAACCCCGCCCTCCAGGAGCCGGACACCGACCGCGCGTGGCCGCTCCCGCTCGACGACGAGGCCCTGAGCCGCCGCCGCCACGCGGCAGCCACGGTCCGCGCCCACCTGGACGCACTCCGGGAGACCCCGCAGCCCCCTCCCGTACCGGAGCCGGCGGCATGGGACGACTGGATCCCGCAGGAGGCCCCGGAGGACCCCGGCCACCCCGAGGCGGCCGAGGCATGGCCCGACGCACCGGACGAACCGCTGGACCTCACGGACTGGGACGCACTCGCGACGCGACGCCCGGACCCGGACGCGTCCCAGCACGACAGCCCCGACCCAGACGCCTCCCAGCACGACAGCTCCGACCCGGACGCCGCCCAGCACGACAGCTCCGACCCGGACGCCGCCCAGCACGACAGCTCCGACCCGGACGCCGCCCAGCACGAGAGCTCCGACCCGGACGCCGCCCAGCACGAGAGAACCGATCCCGGCACCCCCCAGCACGACACCTCCGACCGCGGCGCCCAGTACGACACCCCCCACGCCCGCCCCGCGGCCGGCCAGTCCGTCCCGGCCCGCCCGCACCCGTACGCCGCCCGCTCCGACTCGGTCCCGGCCCCTCGCTCGCACCCGGACCCGGACCCGGACCCGGACCCGGGCGCGGACCCGGACCCGGGCGCGGGCGCGGGTTCGGTCCCGCACGTGTCCCCGAGCCCGCACGTGCCCCCGAGCCCGGACGAAGCCCCGGTGTCTCTCGCGCCCCTGACTCCCGAGGAGTCCCGCGCCGTCGACTCCTGGGACCGGGACCTCGACGCCCTCGCCGACGAGTTGCGCCGCTCCCGTGCCACCACCCGCGAGGTCCCCGTCCCTGCCGCCCTCTCCGCCACCCAGCTGATGCGCCTGGCCGCCGACCCCGACGGCTTCGCCCAGGAGCTGGCCCGCCCCATGCCCAGGCCGCCGCAGCCCGCCGCCCGCCGCGGCACCCGCTTCCACGCCTGGGTGGAGTCCCGCTTCGAGGAGCTGCCGCTGCCCATGCTCGGCCCCGACGAGCTGCCCGGCGGCGACGAGGACGACGCCGAGATCGCCGACGAGCGCGACCTGGCCGCCCTCAAGGAGGCCTTCGAGCGCACCACGTACGCCCGCCGCACCCCGTACCGCACCGAGACCCCGTTCCACCTCAGCCTCGCGGGCCGCGTGATCCGCGGCCGAATCGACGCCGTGTACCGCGACGAGACCACCGGTGAGTACGAGATCGTCGACTGGAAGACCAGCAGGACCCGCGCCGCCGACCCCCTCCAGCTGGCCATCTACCGGCTCGCCTGGGCGGAGCTGCACGGACTGCGCCCCGATGAGGTTCTGGCCACATTCCTGTACGTACGGAGCGGCGAGGTCGTCCGCCCTGCCCGCCTCCCCGGCCGCCCCGAGCTGGAACGCATCCTCTCCGGCGAGGTCCCGGACGGCGAGCCCGCGACCTGGGCACCGGACGCCGCACCTCCGCCGGAGAGTTAGGCTCAAGGTCATGAGCGACACCCCGGACAGCGCCGTCCGTACGTACATCGAGGAGCACCGCGCCGCCTTCCTCGCCGACCTGGCCGAGTGGCTGCGCATCCCCTCCGTCTCGGCACAGCCCGAGCACGCCGAGGACGTACGGCGCAGCGCCGAGTGGCTGGTGGCGAAGCTCAAGGAGACCGGCTTCCCGACCGCCGAGGTCTGGCCCACCGACGGCTGCCCCGCGGTCTTCGCCGAGTGGCCGTCCGGCGACCCGGACGCCCCCACGGTCCTGGTCTACGGACACCACGACGTGCAGCCCGCCGCCCGCGAGGACGGCTGGCACACGGAGCCCTTCGAGCCGACGACGATCGACGGCCGGATGTACGGGCGGGGCGCTGCAGACGACAAGGGCCAGGTGTTCTTCCACACGCTCGGCGTGCGCGCCCACCTCGCCGCCACCGGCCGCACCGCCCCCGCGGTCAACCTCAAGCTGCTGGTCGAGGGCGAGGAGGAGTCGGGCTCGCCGCACTTCCGGGCCCTCGTCGAGGAGCGCCGGGAGCGTCTCGCCGCCGACGCCGTGATCGTCTCCGACACCGGCATGTGGTCCGAGGACACCCCGACCGTCTGCACCGGGATGCGCGGCGTCGCCGACTGCGAGATCACCTTCCGCGGACCCGACCAGGACATCCACTCCGGCTCCTTCGGCGGGGCGGTGCCCAACCCGGCGACCGTCGCCGCCCGCGTGGTGGCCGCCCTGCACGACGAGGACGGCCGCGTCACCGTCCCCGGCTTCTACGACGGGATCGTCCCGCTGACCGAGCAGGAGCGCGCTCTCTTCGCCGAGCTCCCCTTCGACGAGGCGCAGTGGCTGAGCACCGCCAAGTCGTACGCCACCCACGGCGAGAGCGGCTACTCCACGCTCGAACGCGTCTGGGCCCGCCCCACCGCCGAGGTCAACGGGATCGGCGGTGGCTACCAGGGCCCCGGCGGGAAGACGATCGTCCCCTCGTCCGCGGAACTGAAGCTCTCGTTCCGCCTCGTCGCCGGCCAGGACCCCGAAAAGATCGAGCAGGCAGTACGGGACTGGCTCGCCACCCGCGTCCCGGCCGGCATCCGGTACGACATCACCTTCGGCGCGGCCACCCGCCCCTGTCTGACGCCGCTCGACCACCCCGCCCTGCAGTCGGTCGTACGGGCCATGGGCCGTGCCTTCGAGCAGCCGGTGCGCTTCACGCGCGAAGGCGGCTCGGGCCCGGCGGCCGATCTCCAGGACGTCCTCGGCGCCCCCGTCCTCTTCCTGGGCATCTCCGTCCCGTCCGACGGCTGGCACGCGCCCAACGAGAAGGTCGAGCTGGACCTGCTGCTCAAGGGCGTCGAGACCACCGCCTACCTGTGGGGCGACCTCGCCGCCCATCCCCGCTGAGCCGGCCGCCATCACCCTGACCCGCCCTTCATCACCACTGAGCCGCCTTCCACCACCGCCCGGCGGGGCCGAACCTCCACCGGGCAGAGCAAACCGCCGCTGCAGAGCAGAATCACGGCCGAATCTCGGCCGAGCAGAATCACGGCCGCAGAATCACGGCCGAGCAGAATCACCGCTGAGCAGGACCACCGCTGAGCAGAACAGAATCCCGATTTACCCGGGGGAGTTGGAAGCACCTGTGAGCACCAGCACCGACAACGACGTCACCAGCCCCAAGAGCAGGTCCGGCCCCACGGACACGTCCGGTACCGCCGGCACGTCCGGTGCCACCCGCACCACGGACATGTCCGCCGCGGGCGCCCTCGCGGCCTCCGGCCGGCCGCTTACCCTTGCCGCCGCCAGCGGCATCGACCGCGCCGCGCACCACCGCATGGACGAGGCCTGGCTGGCCGCCGCCTGGAGCCACCCCTCGACCCGCGTCTTCGTCGTCTCCGGCGGTCAGGCGCTGGTCGACGACACCCCCGACGGCGGCACCGAACTGGTCATGACCCCGGCCTTCGAGGCCCCCGTCACCGAGACCCACCGCTACTTCCTGGGCACCGACGACGACGGCGTCAGCTACTTCGCCCTCCAGAAGGACTCCCTCCCGGGCCGCATGGACCAGTCCGCCCGCGCGGCCGGTCTGCGCGAGGCCGGTCTGCTGCTCTCCCCCCGGGACGCCGGGCTCATGGTGCACGCGGTGGCCCTGGAGAACTGGCAGCGGCTGCACCGCTTCTGCTCGCGCTGCGGGGAGCGCACGGTGATCGCCGCCGCCGGTCACATCAGGCGCTGCCAGGCCTGCGGGGCCGAGCACTACCCGCGCACCGACCCTGCCGTGATCATGCTGGTCACCGACGACCAGGACCGTGCCCTCCTCGGCCGTCAGGTGCACTGGCCCGAGGGCCGCTTCTCGACGCTGGCGGGATTCGTCGAGCCCGGCGAGTCCATCGAGCAGTCGGTGGCCCGCGAGGTCTTCGAGGAGGCCGGTGTCGTGGTCGGCGAGGTCGAGTACGTCGCCAGCCAGCCGTGGCCCTTCCCGTCCAGCCTGATGCTCGGCTTCATGGCCCGCGCCACCGGTTTCGAGATCGACGTGGACGGCGAGGAGATCGAGGAGGCCCGCTGGTTCTCCCGCGAGGACCTCGCCGCCGCCTTCGAGTCCGGCGAGGTGCTCCCGCCGTACGGCATCTCGATCGCGGCCCGCCTCATCGAGCTCTGGTACGGCGAACCGCTGCCGAAGCCCGGCCGCGCGTCCTGACCCTTCGGCACCCGGGGCGCACCTGCCCCCGCCACGCAGAGAACCGCCGCCCGGCATGCTGTGCCGGGCGGCGGTTCTCTGCGTGGACGCTCGGGCGGTCAGGCCGCGGTCAGGCCGCGGTCACGCCCCAGTCAAACAGCGGTCAGGCCGCGGTCACGCCCCACTCAAGCAGCGGTCAGGCCGCGGCCAGTGCCTGCTTGACCTGCGCCAACGACGGGTTGGTCATGACCGACTCGGTGCCCGACTGGGACACCACGAGCAGGGTCGGAACGGTCTGGTTGCCGCCGTTCGCCTTCTCCACGAACGCGGCCGAGTCGGCGTCGTGCTCGATGTTGACCTCGTTGTACGCGATGCCTTCGCGGTCCATCTGGCCCTTGAGCCTGCGGCAGTAGCCGCACCACGTGGTGCTGTACATCGTCACGGTGCCCGACATGTCCTTCTCGCTCCTCTGCGTCGCTCAATGATCCGGCGCTGGGTGATCCGGCGCTGGTGGTCCTGCGCCGGGCGTACCTGCGCTCGGTAATCCGTACTGGATCCGTACTCCCAGTGACTCGAACGTACGCGAGGCGCCCACCATTCCCGTATTAGTACGACCACTACCCACCCCCTGTGGACAACCGCCGCACCCGCCCCTTGCGACCTGGCAGCATGGCAGGGTGACATCAGCAACGCACTCCTCCCTTTTCCCGCAGGTACCGGAGACGGCCGACGCGGTGCTCGACGGGCTCGACCCCGAGCAGCGCGAGGTCGCGACCGCCCTGCACGGCCCCGTGTGCGTCCTCGCCGGAGCCGGGACCGGGAAGACCCGGGCGATCACCCACCGGATCGCCTACGGAGTGCGACTGGGCACCTATGAGCCGAACAGCATGCTGGCGGTGACCTTCACCGTCCGCGCCGCCGGTGAGATGCGCGGCCGGCTCCGCCAGCTCGGCGCGGGCGGCGTCCAGGTCCGCACCTTCCACGCCGCGGCCCTGCGCCAGCTCCGCTACTTCTGGCCCAAGGCGGTCGGCGGCGACCTGCCCCGACTGATCGAACGCAAGGTGGCGCTGGTCTCCGAAGCGGCCGGACATCTCGGCATCCGCCTGGACCGGGGCGAGCTGCGCGACCTGACGGCCGAGATCGAGTGGGCCAAGGTCACCCAGATCGTCCCGGGGGACTACCCCGCCGAGATCGCCAAGGCACATCGCGAGGCCCCCCGCTCCCCGGCCGAAATCAGCCAGGTCTACGCGATGTACGAGCAGCTCAAGCGCGAACGCTCGGTCATCGACTTCGAGGACGTGCTGCTGCTCACCGTCGGCATCCTGCAGGACCAGCACCTCATCGCCGACGAGTTCCGCCGCCAGTACCAGCACTTCGTCGTCGACGAGTACCAGGACGTCAGCCCGCTCCAGCAGCGGCTGCTCGACCTGTGGCTCGGCGACCGCGACAGCCTCTGCGTGGTCGGCGACGCCAACCAGACCATCTACTCCTTCACCGGCGCCACCCCCGACCACCTGCTGAACTTCCGCACCCGTCACCCTGAGGCGACCGTCGTCAAGCTGGTCCGCGACTACCGCTCCACCCCCCAGGTCGTCCACCTGGCCAACGGAGTCCTGGCCCCGGCCACCGGCCGCGCGGCCGACCACCGCCTGGAGCTGATCTCGCAGCGCGACCCGGGCCCCGCCCCGGCCTTCCGCGAGTACGGCGACGAGCCCGCCGAGGCCGAGGGCACCGCCCGCCGCATCCGCGACCTGATCGCGGCCGGCGTCCCGGCCGGTGAGATCGCCGTGCTCTACCGCATCAACGCCCAGTCCGAGGTGTACGAGCAGGCGCTCGCCGACGCCGGGGTGCCCTACCAGCTGCGCGGGGCCGAGCGTTTCTTCGAGCGGCCCGAGGTGAGCGAGGCGATCACGGCGCTGCGCAGCGCGGCCCGCTTCGGGAACAACGACGCACTGCTCGACGGGGTCGCCGGGCTGCCCGCCCAGGTCCGCGCGGTGCTCAGCGGCAGCGGCTGGAAACCGACCCCGCCCGCCGGGTCGGGCGCGGTCCGGGACCGCTGGGAGTCGCTCGCCGCGCTGGTGCGCCTGGCCGAGGACTTCGCCAGGTCCGCCCCGGCAGCCGGCCTGGCCGATCTGGTCAAGGAACTGGAGGAGCGGAAGGCAGCCCAGCACGCCCCCACCGTCCAGGGCGTCACCCTCGCCTCGCTGCACGCGGCGAAGGGCCTGGAGTGGGACGCGGTGTTCCTGGTCGGCCTCACCGACGGCATGCTGCCGATCACGTACGCGAAGACCGACGAGCAGGTGGAGGAGGAGCGCCGCCTGCTGTACGTCGGCGTCACCCGGGCCAGGGTGCACCTCAGCCTCTCCTGGGGGCTCGCCCGCTCGCCCGGCGGCCGTCCCTCCCGTACCGCCAGCCGCTTCCTGAAGGGACTGCGTCCCGGTTCCGGGAACCGGGCGCCCCGGACGGCCACGGGCGGCGGACCGGCCGCGGGTGCGGCGGCGCCCGGCACCGCCGTGCGCGCCTTCCGGGGCCCGATCCGCTGCCGGGTGTGCGGGAAGACCTTGATCGAAGGCGGCGAGATGAAGCTGATGCGCTGCGAGGACTGCCCCTCCGACATGGACGAGGGGCTGTACGAGCGGCTGCACGACTGGCGCGAGATCCAGGCCGGGAGGCTCGGGCAGCCCGGGTACTGCGTCTTCACCGACAAGACCCTCATGGCCATCGCCGAGGCCAGGCCGGAGGCCGAGGGCGAGCTGGCCAGGATCGCCGGGGTCGGCGCCCGCAAGCTACGGCTGTACGGAACCGATGTACTGGCCCTCTGCGCAGGTCAGGAGCTCGGCGAGGGTGCGGCCGAAGACTGAGCGAAACTCGTCGAGAAAATAGTTTGCGCTACTCCCCGGGAGCCCCATAGGTTCTTAACCACGGGAACAGCGGCTCTTCTCTGAAGCCCTGTTTTCGTGCTGTACTTATCCGAATACGCGTGTCGTGGCTCCGGCCACGACCCCTTAGACGCCGAGAGGAGGCGATTCCAGTGACCAGCTCCATCAACTCCACCAAAACCACCGATCACTCGGTCGTCTCCACCTGCTCTCTCGGCTCTTCGGTCGCTGCGGTCGCTTCCCTGCGTGTCGCCTCCGCCTCGCTGCGCGCCACCGGTCTGTCCGGCATCTCTGCCGTCAGCCCGGCCGCCCTGGTGGGCCTTCCCGTCCGGGAGCGTAATGAGCGACCGACCGAGGCACCGGAAGCAGCAGTAGCGAAGGCACAGGCGAAGGCCTATGCGTTTGCGGCGACCGGTGCCGGATCGAAGACGACGCAGCAGCACCACCACATGATGTGGGCCTTCCGTGGGCTCGAACCCTGGAGTGATCCAGCCTGATCGACGATCAGGCCGGCGCCTTCAGGGCCGCGGAACCCCACCCGGGATCCGCGGCCCTTCTGTTTTTCCCGAACCGGAACGACAGGGCGAAGGGGCCTCGGGACCAAGCAGCAACCGGTACCAGCCAGCACCCGGCCAACAGGCCGGAACGAAAAGACGAGGAACCCACCACCGTGCAACTCGACACGCACGCCCCGTCCGTACCGACTTCCCACCCGCTCCCGCCGCCCGGCTCCACGGAGGACCCGACCTTGACCCCCCTCACCGCGCTCACCGCGCTCACCGCGCTCGACGACGCCATCGAGGACCTCGGCGTGCCCGTCCCCTGCCGTTCGTACGACCCGGAGGTCTTCTTCGCCGAGTCCCCGGCCGATGTCGAGTACGCCAAGGCGCTCTGCCGCACCTGCCCGCTGGTCGAGGCCTGCCTCGCCGGGGCCAAGGAGCGCCGCGAGCCCTGGGGCGTCTGGGGTGGCGAGCTCTTCGTCCAGGGCGTCGTCGTCGCCCGCAAGCGTCCGCGCGGTCGTCCGCGCAAGAACCCGGTCGCAGCATGAACATCACCGGCACAGGACCCATTGACCGCCCCCACACGCACGATCCCCAGAAGCAGGACCCGATGACCCCCACCACGTACGAGCCGTCCGGCTCCGCAACATCCACCGCAAGCACCATCGGCGCGAACGCCTCGCGTCAGAACAGGACCCGCGAGATGCAACTCATCCCAGAAGCCATGGCTCGTGCCCATATGCAGGAGCGTCGGCGGGAAGCCGACGCGGAACGCCAGGCCGTCCGCCTGGTCGCCGCCCGGCGCATGCAGCGGCGTGCGGAGCGCGTGTCGCTCCGTGCCCGCCGCGCGCTGGCCATGGCGGTCATGCACTGACCGACCGCCTCCGGTACACCGTACGAGCACCCGCTGGTACGAGGACCTGCACGACGAGCACCAGAACCACCACACCGTGGGGCCGGTCCGCGAGGACCGGCCCCACCGGGCTTTCTTTCGCGGTGGGCAGGGCTTCGCGGTGGGCGGGGTTTCGCGCCCGGTGGGCGGGTACCGTCGCCAGGTGGATCCTCAGAACTCCAGCCCCGCGCAGCCGCCCTCCGCACCCGGCGAGGGGAACGCCGTGTGCGCACTCTGCGGCACCCCCGCCCCGGGCGGCGCCCCGCCGACCTGGACCTGCTCCGTCGAGAACGGCAGCCGACGCTACTTCTGCGTCGACTGCGCCCGCGCCCATCTCAGGGCGATCGAGGGCCGCCTCGACCCCTCCCGATGGTGAGACCCCGCCCCGCCGCACCCTCCCGGCCCAGCAGGACCACGGACGGGTCCTACTCCGCGCCGGCCCGACCCGCCGTCCCCTCCGCCTGCTCCGGGGGAGCCTCTGCGCCCTCGGGGCCCGCCTCGGGAGTCCCCTGAGGAGTCCCCTCGGGAGACACCTCGGGGAGGAAGCCGGGAAGCCACTCCTCCAGCTCGTCCCGCAGCCGCACCGTCGCCCCCAACTGACAGAGCACCCCGATGGTGCTCAGCGTGACCCGGTGGATCAGCAGGTAGGACGGCGGCAGATTCAACTGCTTGCCCAACTGGTGTGCCGGGGAACGGACATCGGCGATCCGCCCCGCCTGCTGCCGCAGCCAGCCACGGGTGAAGGTGAACTCCTCGGCCGCGGCCGGTTCGATGATCGGCACCAGGTATTCCAGTACCGCCCCCGGGTCGAGGTCGATGTCCTCCTTGACGAACCCCTCCCGGCGCAACATGCCGTACACCGCGTCGGCGTCGCCCTCCAGCGTCGTCCGCAACGCCTCGCCTATCGTCTCCGGAAGCCCACCGGGCAGCCGGTCCACGGTCCCGAAGTCCAGCACCCCCAGCCGCCAGGGAGCGTCCTTCGGCCCGCCCGGGTCCGCAGGCAGCAGCCGGAAGTTGCCCGGGTGCGGGTCCGCGTGCAGCAGTCCCGTGCGGGCCGGACCCGAGAACAGGAACCTGGCCAGCAACTGACCTGCCCGGTCCCGCTCCGACTGCGTCCCGTCCGTGATCACCTCGGACAGCGGTATCCCGTCCATCCACTCGGTGACCAGCACCTGGTCGCACTGGTGCACCACCTCGGGCACCACCACGTCGGGATCGTCCGCGAACTCCGTCGCGTGCTCGCGCTGGGCCCGTGCCTCCAACTCGTAGTCCAGCTCCTCCGACACCCGGTCGCGGAGCTCCGTGATCAGGGGTTTGATGTCCATCCCCGGGATGAGCGGCCCCAACAGCTTGGCGAACCTGCCCAGTTGGTTGAGGTCCGAGAGCAGGGCCTCGCCGGCTCCCGGGTACTGCACCTTGACGGCCACCTCGCGCCCGTCGTGCCACACCGCCCGGTGCACCTGGCCGATCGACGCGGCGGCCGCCGGTTTGTCCTCGAACTCCTGGAACAGCTCCCGCCAGTCCTCGCCCAGCCGCTCCACCAGCACCCCGTGCACGGTGCTCACCGGCATTGGGGGAGCCGCCTCCTGGAGCTTGGTCAGCGCCGCGCGGTACGGCCCGGCGATCTCCTCCGGCAGTGCGGACTCGAAGACGGACAGCGCCTGTCCGAACTTCATCGCGCCGCCCTTCAACTCGCCCAGCACGCGAAAGAGCTGCTCCGCCGTGCGTTGTTGCAGTTCCCGCCCGACGATCTCGGCGGACTTCCCGCCGATCCGTTTGCCGAGACCCCAGGCGGTCCGGCCGGCGAAGCCCAGTGGCAACGCGGCCAGCTTGGCGGTACGAGTTACCGCCTTCCGGGGAAGATCAGACATGCGCCCCTCCAGTTCCCAGACAGCCGCGCCGCGCGAACCCTGCTGACAGTGCCCTACCCAGTGCCCTTTCGACGGCGCCTACCCGGCCATTGTGTCGTGCGCCTTCAACTCTCCCGAGGCGGTGTCCCCGTCCCCGCCCCCACCTGCACCGCAGGCACACTCGTGGTGCGCGGGCAGCGACTGGGAGCGCCAGTCCAGGAGTGGCAGCGCGACCTCCCAGCGAGCCCCCGTGCTGGACGGCAGCTCGCCGTCCAGGAAGGCCAGCGCATGAGCCGCGGTCAGCCCGGCCACGGCTGCAGCCAACGCGATGTCGCAGGCCGGCACGGCTGCCCGCCGCCCCGAGCGCCACTGCGCCAGCATCCGGGGCCACCCCGGGTCGAGCTCCGCGCGAGCGCGCTCCATGCACCCGGCGCAGGCGCTCCCGCCCGGCAGTACCAACGGGCCCACCACCCCCGTCGCCTCCACCACCCCCGCGTACAGATGTGGGACCCCGGTCCTGATCCAGTCCTCACCGGTCGCGGGATCGGGAGCATAGGCGTCGAGGCCGTCCCTGGGCGTCACCACGACCAGCGACAACCCCGGTTCGGCCGCGGGCTCTCCCCTCTCGCCCGGCCGGTCCTGCGGCGGCCGGCCGGGCGCCGCCCCACGCACCGCCCGACGTGCCGCGATGTCCCGCCGCGCACCGACGGACCCGGCGGGCAGCCCACCCGGCGCCACGTCCCACGGCTCCACGCAGCCCCCGTCCAGCACCTCCACCCGCCCCACCCCGGAAGCCGACAGCAGCGAGGCGACATGCGCGCCGACCCGCCCCGCCCCGCGCACCTGGACCCGGGCCGCCCGACGCGCCGCCAGCCGCCGCGCTCCACCGCCAGGCTCCGGATGCACCACCGTCATCGAGGCCAGGTCCGGCCGCAGCCGGTCCAGCTCTCCCGGCCGCTCCAGCAGGGAATTCGCCCCGGGCCCTCCCGCTGTCACGTCGTCGATCAGCCCCGCCGCCGTCAGCCGGGTGACCAGGTTGTCCACCTGACCTTCCGGCAGCCCCATCGCCCTGGCCTCCGTCCGCAGCAGCGGCATGCCGCGCGTCCCGTCCAGCAGCTCGATCATGCTGCCGGTCGCCGTGTCCACCGGCCCCACCAGGACCGCGTGCGCGGAGGTCACCCCGAACTGCACGCTCTGCCGGTCCCGCCAGGCCCGGCGCAACGCGGGCTTCACCCTCGGATACATGAGCCGCCCCTTCCCTCTCCGCCGTCGACCGCCTGCCGGGCAGTCGCTCCGTCGCTCTGTGTGCCGATCTCAGAATGGGACCCGGCGCGAATCGGTGCCGAAAGTTGTCCACAGGGCCGCGCACCAGTCGTACCGGTGGGGCCCACGCCCGCCCCGACACCCCCCCGGACACACCCCCCCGGGACACACCCCCCCCCGGACACACCCCCCGGCCCGACGCCCCCGACCCGACACACCCCTCAGCCCGACATGCCCCAGCCCGACACGCCCCTCAGCTCGACACGCCCCCAGTCCGACACGGCGCCGGTTCCGGCCGGAACACCGCACAGGCACGACGTCCGCCACGTGCAGCGGGTACCGTCGGGGCGTGTCCGTCGACCCGTCCCCCCGCCTCGCCGTCGAGGTGCGCAGAAGCGCCCGCCGCAGCCGCACCGTCTCCGCGTACCGCGAGGGTGACCGCACCATCGTGCTCATCCCCGCCCGGATGTCGCAGGCGGAGGAGCAGCGCTGGGTGAGCGTGATGCTCGACAAGCTCGCCGCCCAGGAGAGCAGACGAACCCTGGGTGACGACGACCTGTGCGAGCGGGCCGGCCGGCTCTCCGCGCAGTACTTCGAAGGCCGTGCGGTGCCCGCGTCCGTGCGCTGGGTGACCAACCAGAACTCCCGCTGGGGTTCCTGCACGCCGTCCGAGGGCAGCATCCGCCTCTCCCACCGGTTGCAGGGGATGCCCGAGTACGTCATCGACTACGTGCTCCTCCACGAGTTGGCCCATCTGCTGGTGCCCGGTCACGGGGCGGCCTTCTGGCGGCTCCTGGAGGCGTATCCGCGCACCGAGCGGGCCCGCGGCTACCTTGAAGGAGTGGTCGCCGCCGACCGGTTGCCGCACCTCCCCAAGGCGCGCGGCGAGTAACGCTCCGTACCACCGGCCCCGTTGCTGAGCGCTCACCGCGGTGATCTGTACCGACTGTGTACCGGCCAGCCGCACTGTCAGTGTTTGCGGTTAGCCTGACGCGAAGTATTCATCCGGGACGGGGGACGGTCGTTACGTATGGCCAGGGACTTCCAGCGCGGCCACAAGGCCAAAGTCAGTGACCTCACAGCGGGGACGGATCTGTACGTAGGCGTACAGATCGGCGCTCCCGGGCTGTCCTTCGACATCAGCTGCTTCGGTCTCGACGCGGACGAGCAGCTGACCGACGACCGCTACTTCATCTTCTTCAACCAGCCCAAGTCACCCGAGGAGTCGATCCAGCTCCTGGGCGCGCAGGCCGGTGACACGGAGTCGTTCCGAGTCACCCTGGACCGCGTCCCATCCCACATCCACAAGCTGTCGTTCACCGCGACGATCGACGGCGCGGGACAGATGTCGCAGGTGTCTCCCGGTTACATCAGGGTGGTCGCCGGGGGTGAGGAAGTCGTCCGCTACTCCTTCACCGGGGCCGAGTTCAGCACCGAGCGTGCCGTGATGCTCGGCGACTTCTACCTGAAGGACGTGTGGCGTTTCGCCGCGGTCGGCCAGGGCTTCGACGGCGGTCTCGAAGCGCTGCTGAAGAACTTCGGCGGCGAGGTCGAGGAGGAGGCGGCGGCGGAGCCCCCCGGCGCGCCGGCGCCGCAGCAGGGCGCCGTCCCCGGGTTCGCCCCGCCGGCCGGCGGCCCCGGCCCCGCCCAGCCGGTGCCCCAGCAGCGCGCCGAGACCACCGCGCACCCGGCCCCCGCACCCGACGTCCCGCCGGTGCACGCCGCGCAGACGATCGCTGCGCCGTTGCACGCGCAACAGCCGTACGGACAGCCGCCGCACGCCCCGCAGGAGCCGCAAGCGCCGCAGCAGTACGGCCAGGTGCCGGGACAGAGCCAAGGCGCCCAGTACGGCTACCCACCGGTCGCACCCGCCGCCCCCGGGCCGTACGGACAACAGCCGCCGCAGCAGTACGGCCAACAGCCTGGACACCAGCCCCCGCAGCAGTACGGACAGCACCACCACCCGTACGGGCAGCCCGGCCCGGCCGCCCCGCAGGGGATTCCCCAGGGTGCGCCGCAGACCGCCCCCGGGCTCGGCGCCGCCCTGCAGAAGTATCGCGAAACACCCACCGGCCAGCGCTGGACCCCGCAGAACGAGCAGCTCATGCGGGTCGACCTCGGCAACAACGGCACACCCGTCCTCGCCCGCCAGGGCAGCATGGTGATGTACCAGGGCAAGGTCGACTTCAGTTACAAGGGTGCCGGTTTCAAGGGCCGCATCATCGGCAACGCCACCGGCCAGGAGATGCAGCTGATGCGCTGCACCGGGCAGGGCCAGGTCTTCTTCGCGGAGAACGCCGCCCATCTGCACCCCATCGAGCTCCAGGGCGACGGCATCTGCGTCTCCGCCGAGAACGTCCTCGCGTTCGACGAGACGCTCCAGCACGAGGTTCGCCGCATCGAGGGCCACGGCATCCCCGGCGGCGCGCTCTTCACGATGTTGTTCCACGGCACCGGCACCGTCGTGGTGAAGACCCAGGGCATCCCGGTCGTCCTGCCGGTCACGCCCACCACGTTCGCCGACAGCAACGCGATCGTCGCCTGGTCGGCGGCGTCCCAGGTGATCCTCTCCAGCCAGGTCAGGCTCCGCCGCCAGGCGTTCCCCGGCCACAGCGGCGAGACCGTGAACCTGCAGTTCCGCGGAGCGCCAGGAAACTTCATCGTCGTCCAGCCGTACGAGGTCTGAGGGAGCCCGAAGAATGAACCAGCAGCTCGCGGGCTTCGCCCCGACCCCCGTCGCCGCCCGCATGGAGAACCACGGCCGGTCCATGCTCAAGGTCGCCATGGCCACCGGCCAGGACCTGTACGCGCGTACGGGCTCGATGGTCGCCTACGAAGGGTTCGTCCAGTACGAGCCCAACCCGCCCGCCGTGCGGCAGATCGCCTCGCAGTGGATCACCGGCGAGGGCGCCCCGCTGATGAAGTGCGCCGGCGACGGCCTGCTCTACCTCGCCGACTACGGCGCGGACGTCGTCGTCATCAACCTCACCGACGACGCGCTCTCGGTCAACGGCACCAACCTGCTCGCCTTCGACGCGACCCTCCAGTGGGGCGTCGAGCGCGTCAAGGGCCTCGCCAAGTTCGCCGGCCAGGGGCTGTGGAACGTGAAGGTCTCCGGCACCGGCTGGATCGCCCTCACCTCGCGTGGCACCCCGCTCGTCGTGGACTGCGGCAGCGGCGAGGACGAGACGTACGTCGATCCGGACGCGCTGATCGCGTGGTCCCCGAACCTCAAGGTGAAGGGCAAGCGCAGCTTCAAGGCGTCCTCACTGATCGGCAGGGGCAGCGGCGAGGCGTACCAGATGGCCTTCTCGGGCCAAGGCGTCGTCGTCGTACAGCCCAGCGAGGACAGCTCGGACCGGCTGCGGATCAAGCACTGAGGGGGACGGGGAACATCATGCAGAGCCCGCTTTTCGGCCATACGGAACAACAGTCGGCCGAGCGCTACACCGCCCAGAACCCGCAGCTCCTGCGGGTTGCCCTGACCGGCCACGACGACGTCCTGGCCCGCAAGGGCAGCATGGTCGCCTACCAGGGACTGATGGAGTTCGACGGCGAGTACCGCTCGCAGCAGCAACAGCTTGCCCGTGCGCACACGGGCGAGGGCCTGGACCTGATGCGCTGCTCCGGGCAGGGCACGGTCTTCCTCGCCAACCTTGCCCAGTACATCCACGTCGTCGACGTCGACCAGGCCGGCCTCACCGTCGACAGCGGCTATGTCCTGGCGCTGGACTCGGCGTTGCACACCGAGGTCGTCGCCGTCGACAGCCAGTACGGGATCTCCGGCTCCGGCAAGTACCAGATGAACATCTCCGGTCGCGGCAAGGTGGCGCTGATGACCTCGGGGCAGCCGCTGATGATGCAGGTCACACCCGACCGGTACATCAGCGCCGACGCGGACGCGGTGGTCGCCTGGTCGGCGTCGCTGCGGGTGCAGATGCAGGCACAGACCCACTCCTCCAGCATCCGGCGCAGGCGCGGCAACACGGGTGAGGGCTGGGAGCTCAGCTTCCTCGGCCAGGGCATCGTGCTGGTCCAGCCCAGCGAGGTCATGCCGCCGCAGAACGCGGTGATCGGCCAGGGCATGGCCGCGCAGTACGGCGTCGGCCAGCAGGGCGCACACGGCCAGAACCAGGGAAACGCCTGGAGCTGAGCGCTCGCGCTCGCGGCGGGGGAAGCGGGGGGGAGGGGACGCGTTGTCCAGCTCTGGGGGACGCGTTGTCCAGCTCCGGGTGCGCCGTGGCCGGTCGCGCAGTTCCCCGCGCCCCTGGAGAAGGGGGGGCGGCCTCCAACGAGGCCGCCCCGTCGGTCACAACGCCGCCCGGACCCGCTTCACCAGTCGTACGACCGACTCGTCGGCCACCGTCGCGACCTCGTCGTAGCCGAACCAGCGCAGGTCGTCCGACTCGTCGCTGATCGCCTCGACCGCGCCGGGCGGGGCGAGCGCCGCGTACTGGACGTCCAAGTGCCAGTGGCACGGGGCCGGGATCGGATGCCGGTCCAGCCGCACCGGGCCGCCCGGGAGCAGCGTCAGACCTTCGATGCCGGACTCCTCGGTGGCCTCCCGCAGCGCGGCGTCCGCAACCGAGACGTCACCGCTCTCGCAGTGACCGCCCATCTGGAGCCACATCTTCAGCTTCCTGTGCAGCGTCAGCAGCACCCGGCCGCGCTCCGGGTCGACCACCAGGGCGCTGGCCGTGAGGTGACCGGCCGTGCAGGCCTTCCACATCCCGTCCGGATGCGCCGCGAGGTGATCCAGGTACTGCTGCCGCAGGTCGGTCTGGTCCTCGTACCCCTTGAGTACGAGGACCGCGTCGTCGTGCAGGGTCACTTGTCGCCGTCACCCTTGCTGTCGTCGGCAGCGCCTTCGCCGCCCTCGTCGTCCTTCTCAAGGCTGGGCTTCGCGCCGGAGGGGCCGCCCGCCGCCTCCCCGAGCATCTTGTCCAGCTCGGAGAAGTCCATCTGCTCGCGGTGCACGAACCCGTCCGGATCGTCCAGGTCCTGTGCCGTCGGCAGCATGTCCGGGTGCTCCCACAGCCCGTCCCGGCCCTCGTGACCGCGTGCGTCCGTGAGCGAGGCCCACAGCCGGGCGGCGTCCCGCAGCCTGCGCGGACGCAGCTGCATGCCCACCAGCGTCGCGAAGGTCTGCTCGGCGGGGCCACCCGACGCGCGCCGCCTGCGCAGCGTCTCGCGCAGGGCGTCGGCGGACGTCAGACGCGGCTTCGCAGCCTCGTGGACGACCGCGTCCACCCAGCCCTCGACGAGCGCGAGCGCCGTCTCCAGGCGGGCCAGGGCGGCCTTCTGCGCCGGGGTCTCCTCGGGCTGGAACATGCCCTGCTGGAGCGCCTCCTGCAGCTGCTCGGGATTGGACGGGTCGAGCCCGCCGACCGCCTCCTCCAGCTTCGAGGTGTCCACGGTGATCCCGCGGGCATACCCCTCGACCGCGCCGAACAGGTGCGAGCGCAACCACGGCACATGTGCGAAGAGCCGCTGGTGGGCGGCCTCGCGCAGCGCCAGGTACAGCCGCACCTCGTCCTTGTCGACGCCCAGGTCCTTGCCGAACGTCTCGATGTTCACCGGCAGCAGCGCGGCCTTGCCGGCCGGGCCGAGCGGCAGGCCGATGTCCGTGGACCCGGTCACCTCGCCCGCCAGCACGCCGATGGCCTGCCCGATCTGCTGGCCGAACATGGCGCCGCCCATGGACCGCATCATGCCGATCAGCGGGCCCGCCATGGCCTGCATCTCCTCGGGCAGCACATCGCCCATGGCCGCGCCGACGCGCTCCGCGACCGGGTCCACCAGCTGCTGCCACGCGGGCAGGGTCGCCTCGACCCACTCCGCGCGGCTCCACGCCACGGAGGTCGTCGCCCCGGAGGGCAGCGAGGTCACGCCGTCCAGCCAGTGGTCGGCGAGGCGCACGGCCTCCTCGACGGCGGACCGCTCGGCCGGGCTCACGCTGGAGTCCTTGGTGCCGTCGGACGTGCCCTGCGCGACGGTCTGGCGGGCGATGTCCTTGGCCATGTCCCAGTTCACGGGACCGCCCTCGTAACTCAGCATCTGGCCGAGCTGCTGGAAGGCGGCGCCGAGATCGTTGGGATTCATCGCGCCGAACATCGCGGCGAAGGGGTTGTCACCCCCGGCCCCGCCCATGCCTGGCACGGCGCCGAACCCCGCGAAGGGGTTGGACGGATCACCGCCGGAACCCTGCCCACCACCGGCAGGGTCCTTCTTCTTGCCGTCGCCGTCCTCCGGCTCCTCCGGCGGAAGGCCGAATCCGAATGGGGTGTCACTCACGGGTTTCCTCGGCTCGTAGGGCCGCCGGCTGGTGCCGACGGCGGCTGCCCGACATCACCACCCAGCGTAGACACCGGAACCGGATTACGGTCTCGGTGCTCCGCGGACTCGGGGCCTGCGGCAGGATGGACGCCACCTGGTCCGTACGCGCCAACACGCGTACGTACTGAAGACAACCGCTGGAGACGCCCGGTGAGTTCCCCAGATCCGAAGGTTCGCGCAACAGATCCCAAGGTTCGCGCAGCGCGAAACCGCTCAACCCCCGCCGTGCGGGGTCCCGTGGTCGCGGTCACCGGCGCCGCGTCCGGGGTCGGCGCCCTGCTGACCCGCAGACTGGCCGACTCGCAGGAGATCAAGCAGGTCGTCGCGATCGACGAGCGGCGAGGTGACGTCACCGAGGCGCAGTGGCACATCCTTGACGTCCGCGACCCCGCCATCGCCGAGAAGCTGCGCGGCGCTGACGTCGTCGTGCACCTCGCGCTCGACCTCGACCTGGAGACGGACCCCGCGGCCCGCACGGCCTACAACGTGCGCGGTACGCAGACGGTGCTCACGGCAGCTGCCGCAGCCGGGGTGCACCGGGTCGTCCTGTGCACCTCCGCCATGGTCTACGGCGCCCTCCCGGACAACGACATCCCGCTCTCCGAGGACGCCGAGCTGCGCGCCACCGCCGAGGCCACCGGGGTCGGCGACCTCCTGGAGGTCGAGCGGCTCGGCCGCCGCGCCCCGCGCGCCCACCCCGGCCTCAACGTGACCGTCGTCCGTCCCGCCGTGCTCGTGGGCGGTACGGACACGGCGCTCACCCGCTACTTCGAGTCACCCCGCCTGCTGGTGGCCGCGGGATCCCGCCCCACCTGGCAGTTCTGCCACATGGAGGACCTGGTCAGCGCCCTGGAGTACGCGGCGCTCGAAAAGGTCGAGGGTGAGCTCGTGGTCGGCTGCGACGGCTGGCTGGAACAGGAGGAGGTCGAGGAGCTCAGCGGCATCCGCCGGATGGAACTGCCGTCCGCCGTCGCCCTGGGGGCCGCCGCCCGGCTGCACCGGATCGGACTCACCCCGTCGCCCGCGGGCGACCTCGCGTACACGATGCACCCCTGGGTGGTCAGCGTCTCGCGGCTGCACGACGCGGGCTGGCGGCCGCGGTGGACCAACGAGGAGGTACTCGCACAGCTCCTTGAGGAGGTGGCGGGCCGGCACACCCTCGCGGGCCGCCGCCTGGGCCGCAAGGACGCCACGGCCGCGGGCGCCGCGGGGGCGACGGTAGCGCTGCTCGGCACGGCCGCCCTGGTACGCCGCGCCCGAAAGGCCCGCCGCCGCATCTGAACCCGTACGGGAGCACCGGCCGGTACGCGGGCGGGACCCGCCGCACGGCACGCGCGCGGCGGGCTGTGTCCCGTACGCCCTGTAGGACGCTCCATACGGCACGCACGCGTGCCGGTCGAAAGGGCAATTCCGCGTTGTCGGTGCCGTACGGCACGATGGGTTCATGGCAGGTACTCCGAGCACCCCGACCACTCACCCGGGCGAGCAGGCGGCGCAGGACCCGATCCGGCTGCTCTCGGTCCGCGACACCCCGCTCTCCCTCGACGAGGTCTTCCGGGCCGTCGGGGACGACGCCGCCGGCGGCACCGCCCTGTTCGTCGGCACCGTCCGCAACCACGACGGGGGCGCCGACGTCGACGCTCTGGGCTACTCCTGCCATCCCTCGGCGGAGGCGGAGATGCGCCGCGTCGCCGAGAAGGTGGTGGCGAACCACCCGGTGCGGGCGCTCGCGGCCGTCCACCGGGTGGGTGATCTCTCGGTGGGTGACCTCGCGGTCGTGGTGGCCGTCTCCTGCCCGCACCGCGCGGAGGCCTTCGAGGCGTGCCGGATGCTGATCGACGACCTGAAGCACGAGGTCCCGATCTGGAAGCACCAGAAATTCTCGGACGGCACGGAGGAATGGGTCGGCGCCTGCTGAATTCGGACCACCCTGGAGGGGACGTCGAGGACCGGACCCGCGTCGCCCGCCGTGGTCCGCAATCGCCTCCGCCGTGGGTCCGGAGTCACCCGGAGGGTCGAACTTCGAATTGCCCCGAAGCGGGCACCAATGCCGCCCCACGGGCCAAACCCGGCTAAACGCCTCTACCGCCAACCGCCACGATTTGCGTAACCCGCACCCTGGCCCGAGCGTTGAAGCAGCGGATGGTTAATCTGCTGATCGGCTGGCTGCGATCACTTGGGATTGTTCAGTGGCCGCTCACTGGGTCGGGAGGTCGGAAATGGCTGCACTTGCCTGGTTGCTGATTCCGCTTTTCGCAGCCGTAGGGGCTGCGATATGGGGAAGTTGGGCCGCCCGTAACCGCACTACCGGCGATGTCGCCGAACTCGCGGGTTACGAGAAGTTCCGCGACGCCATGCAGAAGTCGCATTCCGATTCGGACGCCGCCTGACGCGGCGGAAACGTTCCAGCGCGGCGGAAACGTTCCAGCAGTGAGGTGCGCCGGGTCGGGCCGGTGCGGCGCCTCGGGTCGTCGGGAGCGCTGGCCGTCCCGAGCCGTGTGAGAGCGACGACGGAAACCCTCCGCTCCCCGTACGGACCGGCCCCACGGGTGCTCCCGCAAAGCCTTCCCGTACTGTCGTTCCATGCCACGCCGCACTGCGACGATGCTCGCCTCCACCCTCGTCCTGATCGCGCTGCTCTGCGCGGGCGTCCTCATCAAAGTGCCGTACTCGGAAATGTCCCCGGGGCCGACGGTGAACACCCTCGGCACGGCCGGCGGTGAGCCGGTGCTCCAGGTCTCCGGGCACAAGACCTTCCCCACGAGCGGGCATCTCAACATGACGACGGTCCGCGTCACCGGCGCCGACTACTCGATGAACCTGGTCGAGGTGGTGTACGGCTGGCTGGCGCACGACAGCATCGTGGTGCCGCACAGCACGCTCTACCCGGACGGCAAGACCGAGGAGCAGTCCACCCAGGAGAACGCCGAGGAGTTCAGCCAGTCCCAGGAGAGCGCGAAGGTCGCCGCCCTCAGGGAGCTGAAGCTGCCCGTCGCCACCCGCGTGGTGGTCTCCAGCGTCGTCAAGGGCAGCCCCGCCGAGGGGAAGCTGCACGCGGGTGACGTCGTCCGCGAGGTGGACGGCAAGAAGGTCCGGGAGCCGGGGGACGTGGCCAAGCTCGTCACTCAGCGCAAGCCCGGCGAGAAGGTGGTCTTCACCGTCGTGCCGACCAAGGACGCCGAGGCCGCGGAGAAGGCGCACAAGGAGCCGACGACCACCGAGAAGGTCACCGTCACCACCGAGAAGGCCAAGGACAACGGACGGCCGATCGTCGGCATCCAGGCCGGGACCGACCACACCTTCCCCTTCACCATCGACATCAAGCTCGCCGACGTCGGCGGTCCCAGTGCGGGTCTGATGTTCTCCCTGGGCATCGTCGACAAGCTGACCGCGAAGGACATGACGGGCGGGAAGTTCGTCGCCGGTACGGGAACCATCGACGAGAAGGGCAAGGTCGGCCCGATCGGTGGCATCCAGATGAAGACCGTCGGCGCGCGCAAGGCGGGCGCCGAGTACTTCCTGACGCCCAAGGACAACTGCGCGACCGCCGCCGCCGACGTTCCCGACGGGCTGACCCTCGTCAAGGTCGACACCCTCGACGACGCGGTCGAGGCGATGGACGGCATCCGCACGGGAGACACGGCCCGTCTGCCCAAGTGCACGACGGACTGACCGGCCCGCCTGCCCAGGTGCACGACGGACTGACCGGCCCACGCTGACCGGCCCGCCCGCCCAGGTGCACGACGGAACGACCGGCCCGCCGCGGCCGAAACGCACGACGGGCCGACCGGCCGGCGGGTTATGCCTCGAACGTCGCCGCCAGTGCCTCGGCCAGTCCCGGCACCAGGTCGGGGCCGGTCAGGACCTCGTTCGGGGAGTCCTTCTCGCGCAGCCGGATCGCCGACTCCCGGGCGCCGCCGCGCAGCACCGCCACCGTCATCCGGACCTCCTGCCGGTCCGGGTGCCCCGCGACCCACTTGGTCAGCTGCGCGCCCTTGAGGCCCTCAGGTACGGACGCCTCGGCGGACGGCGGCAGCATCAGGCGCTCCACGGTGAGGGCGCAGCCCGTCACCGACGCCGGCCAGGCGATCGTGCCGAGGAACTCGTCCAGTGCCTTGCCTCGCGGGATCTCCTCCTGCTCGATCGGCGTGAACCCGGCGGCCTGGGCCGCGTCGATCCCGAGCTGCGAGGCGAGCCCCGGCTCCTGCTTGCGCAGCTTGGCGGTGTCGACGAGGGCGAACAGCCTGGCCGGCTTGTCCCAGCCGATGCCGGACGCGTACTCGTCGATCTCCAGTACGGCCCGGGTCAGCGGACTCGCGGCCATCGGCGTGCCCGGCGACGGCATCGGAGGGGTGTGGTCTGAGGGGGAGGAGTTGGACATGGTGAATATCCTGCCTCCTTCGGCCCCCAAAGCGGGAACTGAGTAAAGCTTCGTTAAGTTGCATAGGTACGGACCCCGCGCAGGCGGGGCCCGATCCACACCGCAGGCAGCACGTCCCGACCAGACAGCACGCTTAACCCCGCAAACACAACAGCGAACTTCGAGGTGCGCACGTTGGCTTTCCAGATGCCGGACCGCGGCGGAGGCCCGACCGGGCCACGGATCAGAGTGGGCCGGCCCTCCCGGCGCGCCCGGACCCTGCTCATGACACTGGGGGTCCTGGCCGTTCTGGCCATGGCGTTCGTCATGTTCGCCGGGTTCTGGACGGACTGGCTCTGGTATCGATCGGTCAACTATTCGTCCGTTTTCACCACCACCCTGTGGACCAAGATCGGGCTGTTCGCCGTCTTCGGTCTGCTCATGGCGGCTGCCGTCGGCGTGAACATCTGGCTGGCGCACCGGCTCCGGCCGCCGCTCAGCGCGATGTCGATGGAGCAGCAGAGCCTCGACCGTTACCGGATGGGACTCGCTCCGTACAAGAAGTGGGTGCTCATCGCGATCACCGCTCTCGTCGGGCTGATCGCCGGTGCCTCCGCGTCCGGCCAGTGGCGCACCTGGCTGCTGGCCCTCAACGGGGTGCCGTTCGGGCAGAAGGACCCGCAGTTCGGTCTTGACGTGTCGTTCTACGCGTTCGACCTGCCGTGGTACCGCTTCCTGCTCGGCTTCGGGTTTGCCGCCGCGGTGATCTCGCTGGTCGCGGCCGCCCTGGTGCACTACCTGTACGGCGGGCTGCGGCTGACCAGCCCGGGTGCGCGCGCGACCGCCGCCGCCACCGGTCACCTCTCGGTGCTGCTCGGCATCTTCGTCGCGCTGAAGGCCGTGGCGTACTGGCTCGACCGGTACGGACTGGCCGTCAAGTCCAGCGACTTCAAGGCCACCGGCAACTGGACCGGCCTGCGGTACGTCGACGCCAACGCCTACCTCCCGGCGAAGACGATCCTGTTCTGCATCGCCGTGATCTGCGCCCTGCTGTTCTTCGCGACGCTGTGGCGCCGCACCTGGCAGCTGCCGGTGATCGGCTTCGGACTGATGGTGCTCTCCGCGATCCTGATCGGCGGGCTCTACCCGGCGATCGTGCAGAAGTTCCAGGTCCAGCCGAACGAGCAGGCCAAGGAAGCGCCGTACATCGAGAAGAACATCGACGCGACCCGTCAGGCGTACAAGATCGACGGCGCCAAGGTGGGTGACTACCGGGGCACCAACGACGGCGGGGACAACGCGAAACTGCGCAAGGACGCCGACACGGCGGCCAGTTACCGCCTCCTGGACCCGAACGTCGTGTCGCCGACCTTCCGCCAGCTCCAGCAGGAGCGGAAGTACTACCAGTTCCCGCAGACCCTCGACGTGGACCGGTACAACGGCCAGGACACCGTCATCGGCCTCCGCGAGCTGGACCTCAAGGGCATCCCCAAGCGCAACTGGATCAACGACCACTTCACCTACACCCACGGGTACGGCGTGGTGGCCGCCAAGGGCACCTCCGTCAACGCGGACACCGAGGGCGGTCCCGACTTCACCGAGTCCGGGCTCCCGGCCAAGGGCGCCCTCACCGACGGCGGCAAGTACGAGCAGCGGATCTACTACGGCGAGAAGACCGAGCAGTACTCGATCGTCGGCGGCCCGCAGCAGGAGCTCGACTACGAGAAGAACGGCGAGGACACCAAGAACACCAGCTACAAGGGTGGCAGCGGCGTCAACCTCTCCAACCCGCTCAACCGTGCGGCCTACGCCGTCACGATGAGCGAGCCGCAGATCCTCTACTCCGGCGCCATCGGCGAGGGCTCGCGGATCCTCTACAACCGCACGCCCAAGCAGCGCGTCGAGGCCGTGGCCCCGTGGCTGACCATCGACGGCGACGCCTACCCGGCGATCGTCAAGGGCAAGATCCAGTGGATCGTCGACGCCTACACGACGACCAACGGCTACCCGTACGCGTCGCGCACGACGCTCGGGGACTCCACCACGGACTCGCTGACCACCAACCAGCGCGCCGTGGTCGCCCAGCAGAACCAGGTCAACTACATCCGTAACTCGGTGAAGGCCACCGTCGACGCGTACGACGGCTCGGTCCAGCTCTACGAGTGGGACGACAAGGACCCGGTCCTGCAGACCTGGAAGAAGGCCTTCCCGGGCACGGTCAAGGACAAGTCCCAGATCGACCCGGAGCTCAAGGCGCACCTGCGCTACCCGCAGGACATGTTCAAGGTCCAGCGCGAGCTGCTCACCCGGTACCACGTCGAGGACCCGGCGCAGTTCTACAGCGGCTCCGACGCCTGGCAGGTCCCGGACGACCCGACGACCGACGCCAAGGGCGCCGTGCCGCCGTACTACCTGAGCCTGAAGATGCCCGGTGACGAGAGCCAGAAGTTCTCGCTGACGACCACCTTCACGCCCAACGGACGCCCCAACCTCGGGGGGTTCATGGCGGTCGACGCCGATGCCGCGAGCAGCAGTTACGGCACGATAAGACTGCTGCGGGTGACCGGGGACGTGCTGGGGCCGCAGCAGGTGCAGAACCGGCTGAGCACCAACCCCGAGGTGACGGAGTTCGTCCGCAACACCAAGGGCGCCAACTCCGACATCCAGTACGGCAACCTGCTCACGATCCCGCTCAACGACGGGTTCCTGTACGTCGAGCCGGTGTACGCACAGGGCAACAACGCCCAGTACCCGCTGCTGAAGAAGGTCGGCGTCTCCTACGGCAAGGAGACCGTCTTCAAGAACTCGCTCGCCGAGGCGCTCAACGCGGTCTTCGGCGACAAGGGGGCGGTGACGCCGCCCGACGAGGGCGACGATCCCACCAAGCCGCCGGCCACCGGGACGACAGCGCTCCAGAAGGCCATCTCGGACGCCCAGACGGCGTACGGGGAGGGTGAGGAGGCGCTGAAGAAGCAGGACTGGACCGCCTACGGCAAGGCCCAGGAGAAGCTTCAGGACGCGCTCCAGCGGGCGGCCGACGCCCAGCAGGCGCCGCCCGCCAAGCAGGACCCGAAGGCCCCGGAGAAGAAGGACCCGAAGGAGCCCGCGAAGAACGAATAGCAGGCGGGAGCAGGTGACGGGGCGAGAAGGCCCCTCCCCGCGTCGTGGTACGGTTGTACAACAACGACGCGGGGTGGAGCAGCTCGGTAGCTCGCTGGGCTCATAACCCAGAGGTCGCAGGTTCAAATCCTGTCCCCGCTACTCATTCGACGAGGGCCCGGATCCATTAAGGATCCGGGCCCTCGTCGTATGTCCGCACACCGTATGTGTTTGACTTGTCGCCCTGTGGGCATGTCGACAAAACGCTGTAGTGACCTCTATGGCTGCGGTATACCAGGTGTACCCGGGTTGCGGGTGGTGCGACGATGAAAACTATGGGGGACAGGGCAACTCTGTTGGAGACAGGGCAGGTTGAGACAACGCGGAACAAGGCGCGGAAGACCACGGTGCATGACGAGACGGCGCACGAGGTAACCGGCGCGGTCGGCCACGGGCAGGACGGCGCCGGCTGGGTCGAGACGGGCCTGCCGGTCCAACGGCGCCCGGCCGACGGCGGCGAGGACGCCGACGGCACCGACACCGCCACGGCGGAGGACGAGCTGCGCCACCGGCAGGCCGCCGCGAACGGCGACCCCGCGTCCATGAGCGTCCTGGGCGCCCTGCTGCTGCGCCGCGGTGACCTGGACGGCGCCGAGCCCCACCTCCGCGCCGCCACCGCCGAGGGCGACCGGGCCGCCGCCAACAACCTCGGCGTCCTGCTGCTCCAGCGCGGGTACGCGGAGGAGGCCGCCAGCTGGTGGCGCATCGCCGCCGTCGCGGGTTCCGCCGCCGCCGCCCACGCCCTCGGCAGGCACTACCGCGAGCGCGGCGACGAGCCCGCGGCCGAGTACTGGCTGCGCCAGTCCGCCGAGCACGGACACGCGCTGGGCGCCTACGCGCTGGCCGACCTCCTTGAGCACCGCGGTGACGTCGGCGCCGAGCGCTGGCTGCGCGCCGCCGCCGAACAGGGCCACCGGGAGGCCTCGTACCGCCTGGCCAGGCTCCTCGACCGCCGGGCGGGGACGCCCACCGGGGGCGGCCCCGCCGCCGACGTGGCCAACCGGCGCGGCATCACCTGGGACACCGACCCCCGCATGGTGCGTTCCTCCTCCGTCGCCCCCGGCGAGAAGCCGCCCGAGGTGGAGGCCGAGCAGTGGTACCGCCAGGCCGCCGCGCGCGGCCACCGGCGGGCCGCCCTGCACCTGGGCGTGATCCTGGAGGCCCGCGGCGAGCTGAAGGAGGCCGGGCGCTGGTACCTGACCTCCGCCAAGGACGGCGAGCCGCGAGCCGCGTGCGCGCTGGGGTTCCTGCTGCGCGACGCGGGCGACGAGGAGAGCGCCGCCGTGTGGTGGCTGCGCGCCGCCCAGGAGGGCGACGGGAACGCCGCGAACGCGCTGGGCGCACAGCACGCCGCCCGCGGTGAGCAGCAGACCGCCGAGCGCTGGTACCGGGCCGCCCTGGACGCGGGCGACATCAACGGCGCGTACAACCTGGGTCTGCTGTGCGCCGCCCAGGGGCGTACCGCCCAGGCCGAACAGTGGTACCGCAGGGCCGCCTACGCGGGCCACCGCGAGGCGGCGAACGCGCTGGCCATCCTGCTGCTGCAAGGTGGCGACGCGTCCGGCGCCGAGCCGTGGTTCTCCAAGGCCGCCGAGGTGGGCAGTGTCGACGCCGCCTTCAACCTGGGGATCCTGCACGCGGGCCGGGGCGACGAGCAGGGCGCGCTGGAGTGGTACGAACGGGCCGCCGCCGCCGGACACACCGAGGCGGCGCTCCAGGTCGGCATCGCCCTGCTGCGCGAAGGTGACGAGCAGGCCGCGGAGTCACACCTGCGGCGGGCGGCGGGCGGGGGCAGCCCGGAGGGCGCGTTCCGGCTCGGCATGCTGCTGGACGCCAGGCAGCCGCCCGCGGGACCTCCCGTGCTCGGCGAACCGGTGGACGAGAAGTCCGAGTGCGAGGAGTGGTACGAGCGGGCCGCCGAGCAGGGGCACCGCCGTGCCCAGGTGCGGGTCGGAATGCTCGCGGCGGGGCGCGGCGACGTCGAGGGCGCGGCGCGTTGGTACCGGGAGGCGGCCGAGGCCGGAAGCCTGGGCGGGGCCTTCAACCTCGGTCTGCTGCTGGCGCGCGAGGGGCGCGAGCCGGAGGCGCAGCTGTGGTGGACCAGGGCGGCGCAGGCGGGACACGGCCGGGCCGCGCTGCGCCTCGCCCTGCTGGCGGCCAGGCGCGGTGAGCTGGGCGAGGGCGAGCGGTGGTGCGAACGGGCGGTGGAGCTGGGGCCCGCCGAGGTGGCCGAGCGGGCCGCCCGGCTGCGCGACGCGCTGCATCAGGAGCTGACGGCCTGAGCCGCGCGGACGGCTGAAGTTCCGGCCGTCGGCGGCCCGCGCCAAACGATTTGCGCAGGTCGGGGGGTGCCGCGTAGGGTTGTGTCTACCGACGCGGGGTGGAGCAGCTCGGTAGCTCGCTGGGCTCATAACCCAGAGGTCGCAGGTTCAAATCCTGTCCCCGCTACTGAAGAAGTAGTGCACACCGGAGGCCCGGAACTCGAAAGAGTTCCGGGCCTCCGGTGTTTTCGTGACGGGGTCTGCGCTGTTTACGTGAGGCGGCGTGGCCGGTGCGGCCACCGGTCACGGTTCGACCGGGACCTATGCGCAGTTCGGGCAGACGCCTCGGTACGTCACTTCCACGTCGGAGATCGTGAAGCCGAAGCGCTCCGTGTCGGGGAGGTCCCGAAGCGGGTTGCCCGCCGGGTGGACGTCGCGGATGGCGCCGCACCGCGCGCAGACCAGGTGCTGGTGCGGGCGGTGGGCGTTGGGGTCGTAGCGCTTGGCGCGGCGGTCCGTGGACACCTCGATGACCTCGCCGAGGGACACCATCTCGCCGAGGGTGTTGTACACCGTGGCCCGGGAGATCTCCGGCAGCTTGCCGACGGCGCGTGCGTGCACCTCGTCGGCCGTCAGGTGGACGTGGTCCCCGTCGAGGACCTCGGCCACGACACGGCGTTGTGCGGTCATGCGCCAGCCGCGCCCGCGCAGTCGTTCCAGAAGGTCGCTCATGCCCTCAGCCTAACAGGAACGGGACCCCAGTTCCGAACCGATGTGATTCTGGATGCCCGCTTGACTTAGACAAAGTCCATTGTAGGATCGACTATGGCGACAAGCCAAGGGACAGGGTTTGCAAGAGATACGCAGGAGGCGCACGTGACGTCGCAGGGACCGCTCACCACCGAGGCCGGCGCGCCGGTCGCCGACAATCAGAACAGCGAGACGGCAGGCATCGGCGGGCCGGTTCTCGTCCAGGACCAGGCACTCCTGGAGAAGCTCGCGCACTTCAACCGCGAGCGCATTCCGGAGCGCGTGGTGCACGCCCGTGGCGCCGGTGCGTACGGCACCTTCACGCTGACCCGGGACGTCTCGCAGTGGACGCGGGCCAAGTTCCTCTCCGAGGTCGGCAAGCAGACCGAGACCTTCCTGCGCTTCTCGACGGTGGCCGGCAACCTGGGCTCCGCCGACGCCGTCCGCGACCCGCGTGGCTTCGCGCTGAAGTTCTACACGGAGGAGGGGAACTACGACCTGGTCGGGAACAACACCCCCGTCTTCTTCATCAAGGACGCCATCAAGTTCCCCGACTTCATCCACACCCAGAAGCGCGACCCGTACACGGGCTCCCAGGAGGCCGACAACGTATGGGACTTCTGGGGCCTGAGCCCCGAGTCCACCCACCAGGTGACCTGGCTCTTCGGTGACCGCGGCATCCCGGCGACGCTGCGCCACATGAACGGCTACGGCTCGCACACCTACCAGTGGAACAACGAGGCGGGCGAGACCTTCTGGGTCAAGTACCACTTCAAGACCGACCAGGGCATCAAGAACCTCACCACCGAGGACGCCAACCAGCTCTCCGGCATGGACCCCGACAGCCACCAGCGCGATCTGCGCGAGGCCATCGAGCGCGGTGAGTTCCCGTCCTGGACGGTGCAGGTGCAGATCATGCCGGCGGCGGACGCGGCCTCGTACCGCTTCAACCCGTTCGACCTCACCAAGGTGTGGCCGCACGAGGACTACCCGCCGATCGAGATCGGCAAGCTGGAGCTCAACCGCAACCCGCAGAACATCTTCGCCGAGGTGGAGCAGTCGATCTTCAGCCCCGCGCACTTCGTGCCGGGCATCGGCCCGTCCCCCGACAAGATGCTCCAGGGCCGTCTCTTCGCGTACGGCGACGCCCACCGCTACCGCGTCGGCATCAACGCCGACCACCTGCCGGTGAATCGCCCGCACGCCACCGAGGCGCGCACCAACTCCCGTGACGGCTTCCTGTACGACGGCCGTCACAACGGCGCCAAGAACTACGAGCCGAACAGCTTCGGCGGTCCGCTCCAGACCAACCGCCCGCTGTGGCAGCCGACCGAGGTGGCCGGCGTGACCGGCAACCACGAGGCGCCCTCGCACGCCGAGGACAACGACTTCGTGCAGGCGGGGAACCTCTACCGGATGATGTCCGAGGACGAGAAGGGCCGGCTGATCGAGAACCTCGCCGGCTTCATCTCCAAGGTCTCGCGCGACGAGATCGCCGTGCGCGCGGTGAACAACTTCCGTCAGGCGGACGCCGACTTCGGCAAGCGCCTCGAAGCCGCCGTGCAGGAGCTGCGCAGCAAGTAGGCGGCAGCCGGACGGTGAAAAGGCCGGTGGGCCGGGTCCCCCTCGCGGGGGCCCGGCCCACCGGCTTTTCCGTAAGGATGTGAACGAACGCTCAGCCCGCGAGCGCCGCCGGGTGGCGGCGGCTCGGGGCCCAGCAGCGGATGATGTCGCGGACCGAGACGACGCCGACCGGCTCGCCCTGTTCGTCCAGCACGATCAGATGGCGGAAGCCACCGTGCGCCATCGCCTGTGCCGCGTCCTCCAGCGTCCAGGAGGGGGCGGCGAAGACGACGTCCGTGGTGGTGTGGGCGCCGGCGGTCTCCAGGTCGGGGTCCTGGCCGGCGCCGACCGAGACGAGGAGATCGCGTTCGGTGAGGATGCCGAGTCCGCTGGTGTCCGCGTCGAGGACGATGGCCGCCCCGACATGTCGTGCGGACATCAACCGGGCGGCCTGGCGGAGGGTGTGGGCGGGGCCGATGGTGAGGACCATCGTGCTCATGGCATCGCGAACGAGCATGGAGTTCAGCCACCTCCTGGGACGAATTCGCACGAGAACGAATTCACAAGTTCACAAGTGAGGGAGCTTTCAGAGTGGCAGGCTCGTCCGGGGTCAACAAGGGGCAGGTAGAGGCGAACTGAGGGGCGCGCAAAAAACCGGCACACGCCCCTCAGACGTCTCAGTAGCGCTGGTTGAGGTAGCCCAGCAGTTCGTCGTGGAGCAGGCCGTTCGAGGCCGCCGCGTTGCCGCCCTCCACACCGGTGACCCCGTCCAGGCTGGTGAAGCGGCCGCCCGCCTCCTCGACGATGATCGCGTTCGCGGCCATGTCCCAGAGGGAGAGCTCGGGCTCCGCGCAGATGTCGACGGAACCCTCGGCGACCATCATGTACGGCCAGAAGTCGCCGTAGCCGCGCGTCCGCCAGCAGGCGCGGGAGAGATCCAGGAAGCCGTCGAGGCGGCCCTGCTGCTCCCAGCCGGAGAGCGAGGAGTAGGCGAAGGACGAGTCCGCGATCCGCGGGACCTTCGAGACCTGCAGCCGGGTCGCGGAGGTCAGGCTGCGGCCGGTGTACGCGCCACCGCCCTTCGCGGCCCACCAGCGGCGGCCGAGCGCGGGCGCGGAGACGACACCCATCACCGGGTGGTAGCCGCCCTCACCGGCCTCCATGAGGGAGATCAGCGTGGCCCAGACGGGGACGCCGCGCACATAGTTCTTCGTACCGTCGATGGGGTCGATCACCCAGCGGCGCGGGCCGGAGCCCTCCAGGCCGTACTCCTCGCCGAGGACGGCGTCGCGCGGACGGCCGCGCTTGAGGTGGCCGCGGATCAGCTCCTCGGCGGCCTTGTCGGCCTCGGTCACCGGGGTCATGTCCGGCTTCGTCTCGACCTTGAGGTCCAGGGCCTTGAAACGGCCCATGGTCTGGGCGTCGGCGGCGTCGGCGAGGACGTGGGCGAGGCGCAGGTCATCGTGATAGTCGGGCATGCCCGCCACAGTATCGAGCGCCTCGGGCGGACGTGCGGACGGACCCTCGGAGCCGCATTCCGGCGCACCTTCCGCGGCCCGGAGGCAGGCGCCCTTGACAGTGGGTGACGGGCCGTCAACGCTGGCAGGCGGGAGGCGACGCTATGCCCACTGCCCGGGAAGCCCTGCTGGACTCCGCCTACACGGCGCTCGCGGTCCGGCCCTGGTCGGCGGTGCGGATGGTCGACGTCGCCGCCGCGGCGGGGGTGTCACGGCAGACCCTCTACAACGAGTTCTCCAGCAAGGACGGACTGGCGCGGGCGCTGGTGCGCCGGGAGGCGGACGGCTTCCTGGCAGGCGTGGACCGGGTGCTCGCCGACCGGACCGGGTCGGACCAGGACCGGCTGGCCGGGCTCGCCGAGTGGATCGTTCGGGCCGCGCGGGGAAATCCGCTGGTACGGGCGCTGGTGAGCGGGTGCTGGCCGGAACGGTTGCCCTCCGGGAGGGCGGCGAGGGGGGCGTTGGCTGCGGCGGGCGCGGCGCAGCGCCGGGCGGACGGCGGCGCGCCGGGAGCGGGGGAACTGCTGGCAGTCGTACGGGACCGGGCGGCGGCAGCGGTGGGGGAGCGGTGGCCGTGCGAAACGGTGGTGCGCCTCGCGGTCTCCTGGGTGGTCGCACCGCCCGGCGACCGGCGAACGGTCACGGTGGCGGAGTTCGTACGTGCGGTCGCCGACGCGGCGTGACCCGTGCGAGGTGCCCGGCGTACGCGCGGTCGCCGGCCCGGCGTGACCCGCCCAGGAACGCCGGCGTGTGCTCAGTGCGAGGAGCCGGAGAGCTGGAGGCCGATGACGCCGACGATGACGAACGAGATGGAGACGAGCTTCAGCGTGGAGACGACGTCGTCCAGGAAGATCATTCCGTAGATGGCGGTGCCGGTCGCGCCGATGCCGGTCCAGACCGCGTACGCGGGGCCCACGTCCAGCTTCTTCAGGGACAGGGTGAGCAGACCGAAGCTGCCCAGTGCGAACGCCGCGAAGGCGATCGTGGGCCAGAGTCTCGTGAAGCCGTGCGACAGCTTGAGACACACGGCGAAGCCGGTTTCGAGGATTCCGGCGAACACCACCAGCAGCCACGCCATTTGAGTGCCTCCCATGTCTCCTGTGCAGGTGACCGCTTCGTCTCGCTCGGTGCGATTATGCCTTTACCAGGCAGACGCGGGGGCGAACGCCGGGGTTCAGTCGCCCTCGCGCCGTTCCCGGGTGGCGAGCAGCCGGCGCAGCGAGATCAGCCGGGCGGGGTCCGCGTGCCCGTCGGCCACCCACTTGTCCAGGGCGCACTCCGGCGCGTTCTCGTCGTGCGTACAGCCGCGCGGGCACTGTTCCGTGCCGGGCTCCAGGTCGGGGAAGGCGTGGATGACGCGCGAGGGGTCCACGTGGTGCAGGCCGAAGGACCGGACACCCGGGGTGTCGATCACCCAACCGGAGTCACCCGCGAGGGGGAGCGCGAGCGCGGAGGTGGTGGTGTGCCGGCCGCGCCCGGTGACCGCGTTGACGTGTCCCGTCGTGCGCCGCCTTTCCTCCGGTACGAGGGTGTTGACCAGGGTCGTCTTGCCGACGCCCGAGTGGCCCACGAAGGCGGTGACCTTGCCGTCGAGGTGGTCGCGGACGACGTCGCCCGCCGCCCCGTTCTCCAGCTCCTCGCGGCTGGTGACGATGTACGGCACGCCCAGCGGCACGTACATCTCAAGGAGGTCGTGGGCGGAGGCCAGGTCGGACTTGGTGAGCACCAGCAGCGGTGTCAGACCTCCGTCGTACGCTGCCACCAGACAGCGGTCGATCATGCGGGGGCGCGGCTCCGGATCGGCGAGGGCGGTCACGATGGCGAGCTGGTCGGCGTTGGCGACGACGACCCGCTCGAACGGGTCGTCGTCGTCGGCCGTGCGGCGCAGGACGGAGGCGCGCGGCTCGATGCGGACGATGCGGGCGAGGGTGTCCTTGGCGCCCGAGAGATCGCCGACGATCATGACCTTGTCGCCCACCACGGCTGCCTTGCGGCCCAGTTCACGGGCCTTCATAGCCATGACCGTACGGCCCTCGACGAGGCAGGTCAGCCGTCCCCGGTCCACGGTGAGGACCATGCCCTGCTGGGCGTCCTCGTGCTTGGGCCTGATGTGGGTGCGGGGCCGGTTGCCCTTGCGGTTGGGGCGGACGCGGATGTCGTCCTCGTCGGGGTTCTTGCCGTAGCGGCGCATCGTCGTTCCGCCCGGCCGGTCAGTTGCCCGCGAGCATGTCGGACCACATCTGCGGGAAGTCGGGCAGCGTCTTGGCCGTCGTCCCCACGTTCTCGATGCGGACGTCCTCGACCACCAGGCCCAGGATCGAGCCCGCGGTCGCCATCCGGTGGTCGTCGTAGGTGTGGAAGGTGCCGCCGTGCAGCGGGCGCGGGCGGATGTGCAGGCCGTCGGCGGTCTCGGTGACGTCGCCGCCGAGCTCGTTGATCTCCTTGGTGAGCGCGGCGAGCCGGTCCGTCTCGTGCAGGCGCAGGTGCGCGACACCGCGGAGGGTGGAGGGGGAGTCGGCCAGGGCGGCGACAGCGGCGATGCCCGGGGTCAGCTCGCCGACCTCGCTCAGGTCCCAGTCGATGCCGTGGACGGTGCCCGTGCCGGTGAAGGTCAGACCCTGCTCGGTCAGCTCGCAGGAACCGCCCATGGCGGTGAAGATCTCCCGCAGCGCGTCGCCGGGCTGGGTGGTGTGCTCGGGCCAGTCCGGAACGGTGACCCGGCCGCCGGTGATCAGCGCGGCGGCGAGGAACGGCTGCGCGTTGGACAGGTCGGGCTCGACGGTCAGGTCGCGGCCGAGCAGCGCGCCGGGCGCGACCCGCCAGACGTTCGCCTCGCCCCCGGACTCGGGAGTGTCGACCTGGGCGCCGACGGCCCGCAGCATGTCGACGGTCATCCGGATGTGCGGCAGGGAGGGCAGCGTGGGGCCGGTGTGCCGTACTTCCACACCCTGGTTGAAGCGCGGCGCGGAAAGCAGCAGCGCGCTGACGAACTGGGAGGACGAGGACGCGTCGATCTCGACCCGGCCGCCCTCGATACCGCCTCCGCCGAAGACGGTGAGGGGCAGGGCGCCCCGGTTGTCGTCGTCGATGCGGGCACCGAGCGTGCGCAGCGCCGTGATGACCGCGCCGAGGGGCCGCTCGTAGGAACGGGGGTCGCCGTCGAAGCGGATCGGGCCGTCCGCGAGGGCGGCCACGGGCGGCAGGAAGCGCATGACCGTACCGGCGTTGCCGACGTCGACCGTGGCCGGGCCGTGCAGCCCGGAGGGGATGACCCGCCAGGCCTCGCCGGAACCGTCGGGGCCGCCCGCGACCGAGGAGCTGGAGGACACGGTCTCCTCGATGCCCACGCCCATCGAGCGCAGTGCCTCGGCCATCAGGAGCGAGTCGCGCGAGCGCAGCGGACGGCGCAGCCAGCCGGGCTCCGCGGCGAGCGAGGCCAGGACGAGCGCGCGGTTGGTGACCGACTTGGAGCCGGGCACGGTGACCGTCGCGTCGACGGCCCCGGTCGCGTAGGGGGCGGGCCAGAGGGCAGGGTGCACGGCGCTTTCGGTCATGGCCTTCACTTTAATGGCTCTTGGGGGGCTCAGATCTTGATCAGATATGTGGAAACCGGGGCGTAATCCGGGAGTGATAGGGCAGCTCCCGGGCTTTGCCGAGCGTTCTTGGGCGTTCCAGGACGTTCGCGGACCTTCCCGGAACGTTCCTCGGGTACGGCGGCCCGGGGGCCTACAGCCCCAGCAGCCAGCGTCCGCCGCCCAGCAGCGCGCACAGCGACACGATGTGGAACATTGCCAGCCACATCAGCGGCGGTACGTGCGTGAGGCGGGCCAACTGGTCGGCGTCCGAGTCCGGTGCCCCGCCGTGCCGCCGCTTGGACTGGAGCTCGAAGGCCGGCCGCACGCCGCCGAGCAGCAGGAACCAGACAGCGGTGTAGGCGAACGCGGCCTGCACGTCAGGACCGGTCAGCCAGGACACCAGGACGAAGGCCGCACCCGTGAGGACGACCGTCAGCACCCCGTACGCGTTGCGGATCATCACCAGCATCGCGAGGAGCAGCACCGTCGCGAGCCAGAGGAAGAGGGTGATGTGGTCGGCGGCCAGCAGCCATGCGCCGCCGAGGCCGAGCAGGGGTGGTGCGGTGTACCCGGCGGCGGCGGTCAGGATCATGCCGATGCCGGTCGGTTTGCCGCGGCTGAGGGTGAGACCGCTGGTGTCGGAGTGCAGCCTGATGCCGGTGAGGGTGCGGCCGGTGAGCAGTGCGACCAGGCCGTGCCCGCCCTCGTGCGCGATGGTGATCGCGTTGCGTGAGAGTCGCCACAGGGCGTGCGGCACGACGGCGACGAGGGCGAGGGCGGCCGTCGCGTACAGGATCCACTGCTCGGGGTCGGGCTGGGTGCCGGTGAGCCGGTCCCAGAGGGGCCCGAGGTCGGCGGCGGCAAGGGTGCTGACGTGCTGGGAGAGGTGGGTGGAGAGGTGGGCGCCGGCCGTGTTGAGGGTGTCCATTTTTCGGGCGGCTCCTTGGGGACTGGACGGGCATGGCAGTGTGACAAGTATGTGTGGACGGTATGCGGTGAGCCGCGGGGCCGAAGACCTCGCCGGGCTCTTCGAGGTGGAGAAGTGGGATCCGGCCGAGAGCTACGTGCCGGACTGGAACGTGGCGCCGACGAAGACGGTGCCGGTGATTTTGCAGCGCCCCCTGAAGGACGCGGCGGACCCGTCTCCGGTTCGCCAGCTGCGGATGCTGAAGTGGGGCCTGGTGCCCTCCTGGGCGAAGTCGCCCGAGGGCGCCGCGCGGCTGATCAACGCGCGGGCCGAGACGGTGCACGAGAAGCCGTCGTTCCGCAAGGCGTTCGCGTCACGGCGGTGCATCGTGCCGGCGGACGGCTATTTCGAGTGGGTGACCGGGGCCGCCGAGCGCGACCTTGAGGAGGAGGGCAAGAAGAAGCGGGCGCGCAAGCAGCCGTACTTCGTGACGCCCGCCGACGGGGACGTCATGGCGATGGCCGGGCTCTACGAGTTCTGGCGCGACCGGACGCTGCCCGACGACCACCCGTCGGCCTGGTGGGCGACGTGCTCCGTGGTCACCACCGCGGCGGAGGAGGCACCGTTCGCCGGCGGGCCGGCGGGTGAGGGCGGTCCTGCCTCGCTCGCCGAGATCCACCCGCGGATGCCGTTGGTGCTGACGCCGGAGAAGTGGGCCGCTTGGCTGGACCCGGCGCTGACGGAGACCGAGGAGGTACGGGAACTGCTGGCGCCGCCGCGGGCCGGGGCCGTGCGGGCGTACCCGGTGGGCACGGCGGTCAGCAACGTCCGCAACAACGGGCCCGAGCTGGTGGCGGAGCTGGACGGACCCGAGGTGGGAACCCTCTTCTGACGGACCACGTCCGGCGGGTCTCACGTCCGGCGGGTCTCAGGGGCGGCGGTTCTCAAGGGGGGTCTCAGGGGCGGCGTCCCCCTGCGGGGCCCGGCAGGATGGCCGCATGAGCCGAGTGGTGAGTGTGGAGACCGGTGCCGGCGAGGCACGTGTGCATTGGTACGACGCGAAGGCCGCGTGGGCGGTCGCTGCCCTCGGTCACGGGGCAGGGGGCGGCATCGAGGCCCGCGACCTCCAGGCCCTCGCCGCCGCCCTGCCCGCCGCCGGCGTGAGCGTCGCGCTCGTCGAGCAGCCCTGGCGGGTGGCGGGGAAGAAGCTGGCGCCCGCGCCCAGGACGCTCGACGTCGGCTGGCACGGGGTGTGGCCGGAGCTGGCGTCGGCCGGGGTGCCCGTGGTGTCCGGCGGGCGCAGCGCGGGGGCGCGGGTCGCGTGCCGGACGGCGGCCGGGCTCGGCGCGCGCGCCGTGCTCGCGCTGAGCTTTCCGCTGCACCCGCCGGGGAGGCCCGAGAAGTCCCGTAAGGACGAACTGCTGGGGGCGGGCGTGCCCACTCTGGTCGTACAGGGCGGCAACGATCCGTTCGGTCGGCCGGGGGAGTTCCCCGACGGTGATTTCTCTCTCGTCGAAGTGCCGTACGGGGACCACGGTTTCGCGGTGCCCAAGCGGGCGGAGACCGGCCAGGAGGCGGCGCTGGCCGGGCTGACGGCCGCGGTGCGGGAGTGGCTGGCGCGGCTGCGGTGAACAGCTCGGGAATGCCGGGCGTCCCGGCGCTGTTGTCGCCAGCGTCCGACATTGAAACGAGAGGGAGTTCGCCGCATGGGTTCCACCATCTGCCCGCGCCGACCGCGCGCCTCTGACCTGGACTGGACGGTGCTTTCCGCAGCGGCGACCACGTCCGCTCAGGCGGCGGGCAAGCAGGGTAGTCGTCTATCCTCCGAGTCGAGCGGGTCCGCATTCGGGCTCGCCACGGCGCTGAAGGAGGTGGGTCCGGTCACTGGGACCGACGCAGGGACCGATGCCGGCCACGCGGAGGAGACCACCGCCGAGCGCAACGCGCGCTTCGAGCGGGACGCGCTGGGCTTCCTCGACCAGATGTACTCGGCCGCGCTGCGCATGACGCGCAACCCGGCCGACGCGGAGGACCTGGTCCAGGAGACGTACGCCAAGGCGTACGGGTCCTTCCACCAGTTCCGTGAGGGGACCAATCTCAAGGCCTGGCTCTACCGGATCCTCACCAACACCTTCATCAACTCGTACCGCAAGAAGCAGCGCGAGCCGCTGCGCAGCGCGTCCGAGGAGATCGAGGACTGGCAGCTCGCCCGCGCCGAGTCGCACATGTCGACGGGGCTGCGCTCCGCCGAGTCGCAGGCGCTGGACCACCTGCCCGACTCGGACGTGAAGTCCGCGCTGCAGGCGATCCCGGAGGAGTTCCGGATCGCGGTGTACCTCGCCGATGTCGAGGGGTTTGCCTACAAGGAAATCGCGGACATCATGGGGACACCGATCGGCACGGTCATGTCCCGGCTGCACCGGGGACGCCGCCAGCTGCGCGGCATGCTTGAGGACTACGCCCGGGACCGCGGCCTGGTGCCTGCGGGCGGCGGACCGGTGTCCGGGGAGTCGAACGACGCGAAAGGCTCGGGCTCATGAGCTGCGGAGATCCGCACGAGACGGACTGCTCTGAGGTGCTCGACCATCTCTACGAGTTCCTCGACAAAGAGATGCCGGACGGCGAGTGCACCAAGTTCGAGGAGCACTTCGAGGAGTGCTCGCCGTGCCTGGAGAAGTACGGCCTGGAGCAGGCCGTGAAGAAGCTCGTCAAGCGCTGCTGCGGCTCGGACGACGTACCGGTAGACCTGCGGTCGAAGGTGCTTGGCCGGATCGACCTGATCCGTTCCGGGCAGGCCGTGCCGGAACAGGACGTGGCCGCACCGGACCTGGCCCCGCCGGAGGTGACGGCGGACGTGCTGTCGGCCGGGGCCAAGGAGAAGAAGTAGCGGGCAGGTAGGCCCCGGCCCCTCTCCGCAGCAAGCACCTCCGCCTCTGCAGCAGGCACCTCCGCCTCTGCAGCAAGCACCTCCGCGTCGCCCCGCGGTCGCGCGCTCGTGTCCGTACCGGGCTCGCGCCGGGCCGGTGCCGGAGCAACGCACCGCGTAAGGCCGTCGGTTCCTCGTTCATCGTCACTCGATGGAGGGAACCGGCGGCCTCCGTGCTTTTCCCGGCGCCCCGGTGGCTAGGGTGGCGCACGATCTGGCGGCGGAGCCGAGGGTTGCGGGGGAGCGGTGCGAGCCTTACCGGCGGGAGGGCGGACCTGCGTTCTGTGCGCGGTGCTTCTCGCGGGACTCTGCGTCCTCGCCGACCTCCGGCACGCGCCCTGGGACGCCGTCGCCCTGCTGGCCGTCCTGTACGCGGTGTGCGAGCTGCTGCCCGGCTGTCCCCTGGTCGGGGCCAAGGTCTCCGCGGGGCCCGGGGCCTTCTTTCCCGTTCCGCTCGCCGCCGTCTTCCTGCTGCCGCCCTCCGCCGCCGCCCTCGTCGCCGTGCCTGGCGCACTGCTGGGGCGGGTGGCACGGCGCCCCCGAGCCGTGCGGCGGGTGTGGCGGGCCGCGGAACTGGCGATCGCCGTCTGGGTCGCCTCGTACCTCCGCACGGCGTTGGACGGGCGGTCCGGCGCCGGGCCGGGGCACGGCACCGCGGGGGACTTCCCGTACGCGCTGCTGCCCGCGGGGGTCGCGATCCTCGGCTTCTGCGTCGTGCTGACCGTGCTCGACGGCGGCATCCTCGTCGCGGCCGAGCGGCTGCCGGTGCGCGCCGCGTGGCGGGGGCTCTTTCTGCGGTCGCTGGCGCCGCACTGCGTGCACGGCCTCGCCGGACTGATGATGGCCGTTCTGTGGCGCAGCCCGTACGGGCCGGTCGCCGCGCTCTTCGTCCTGCTGCCGATGTACCTCTCGTGCTGGGTCTTCGCCCGTTACCAGCGCGAACGAGACGCACACCAGACGACCGTCAGGGCGCTGGTGCAGGCGGTCGACCTCAAGGACCGCTACACCCGCGGACACAGCGAGCGGGTGGGCCGGGCCTCGGCCATGATGGCCGCCGAGCTGGGGATGGACGAGGGGCGCAGGGAGGTGCTGCGGTTCGCCGGGATCCTGCACGACGTGGGGAAACTCGGCGTGCCGACCCGGCTGCTGCGCAAGGAAGGGCCGCTGACGCCGGAGGAACGGCGCGTCATCGAACTCCACCCGGAGTACGGGGAGGAAATGGTGCGGGGCATCGGCTTCCTGGGCGAGGCACGGGCGGCGATCCTGCACCACCACGAGCGGATGGACGGCAGCGGCTATCCGTACGGGCTGACCGGCGAAGGCATCCCGGAGTTCGCCCGGGTGGTGGCGGTCGCGGACGCCTTCGACGCGATGACGTCGACCCGTTCCTACCGGCGGGCACGGCCGGTGGAGCAGGCGGTGGCGGAACTGCGGAGGTGCGCGGGTGCCCAGTTCGACGCGCGGATGGTGGCGGCCCTGGTGGCGGGGCTGGCCAAGGAGGGGTGGCACCCGGCGGTGACGGCGGACGAGGATCCGCCCGGGGAGCGAGCCGCCGAACCCGGGCGGACCCCGGCACACACGGGGGCACACAGCGGCGCGCCGGCGGAGCAGGACGGGCCGCCACCGGCCCGTCCTCACATCGACGTGCCCTCCTTGGTGGAACAGCGCGGAAACGTGCCGTCCCGTGCGGGGTGGCGGGGTTGGCGCTCGTGAGGCCGGCCCGCATCCGCCGGGGGGCCGTGGTGGTACGGGCGGTGCGGGGAGGCGCGCTGCTGCTGGTGCTGGACGCTCTGGTGCAGACCGTGCGCCACGGTGTCGAGCAGCCCGGGATCGCGCTCGCCTTCTGGGGGCTGATGTGCGTGGGTGAGCTGGCCAGGCACGGCGAGGGACCCGCACCCCTGGGCACCGCGGGCGCGCTCGCCTACGCGCTGCTCGGGCACTGCGGCTCCACGCCCACCGGCCACGGTGTGTCCCAGGTGGTGCTGGTGACCGTCGGGGCGTTCGCCGCCGGTGCCGTGCCGCACCTCGCGAGAGGGCGGGGACCGGGGCTGGACCGGTCGGCCCGGCGGGTGCTCACCGTGGCCTTCGCGGCCGTGTGCTTCCAGCCGCTGTACCACTCCGGCGCCGTGGAGCGCTGGGTCGGGCAGGGTCCTTGGTTCGCCCTGTTCCTGGTGGTGCTGCTGGTGCTCACCGGGCTGTGCGAGGCGGTGCTCGGCGCCGCGCTCGTGCGGGCCCGCACCGGTTACCCGTACGCCCCGCTGCTCCGGGACGAGCTGCGCGCCCTGCGCGGCATCGGGTCCGCGGTGTGCGCGAGCGGGGTGGTGCTGGCACTGGCGGTGGCCGTGGTGGGTCTGTGGGCGCTGCCGGTGTTCTGCGTGCCGCTGCTGCTGACCCAGCTGTCGTTCCGGCGGTACGGCGAGGTCAGGGAGACCTACCGACAGACCATCGCCTCCCTCGCCAGGTCGACCGAGATCGCCGGGTACACCAGGCCGGGCCACGCCCGCAGGGTCGCGGCTCTCGCCTCGGCCGTGGGGCGGGAGCTGGGGCTGGACGCGGAGGACCTGGTGCTCCTGGAGTACGCGGCCCTGATGCATGACATCGGGCAGCTGTCGCTCGTCGACCCCGTGCCGGCCGGCGCCACCGCCTCGCTGCCCGCAGCGGAGCAGCGCCGCATCGCCCTGCTCGGCGGGGCGGTGGTCCGCCAGACCGGGGTGCCTGCCGAGGTGGCCCTCGTCGTCGAGCACCAGGCGGATCCGTACCGTGAGCAGTCACTCACCGCCCGTATCGTCCGCACCGTCAATGCGTACGACGATTTCGCGGGGGAATGCGGAGGGGGGCCGGGCGGCCCGCTGAGTGCGCTGGAGCAGCTGCGACTGGGTACCGGGTGCGACTACCAGAGCGAGGTCGTGGAATCCCTGGCCCGGGTCCTTCGGCGGAGGGGTCTCGGGCACGGAGTCGCCCTGCCCCCACCTGGGTAACCAGTGGGTAATGAGCGGGCCTCCGACCGGGCATGGTTGGATGCGAAGAGAGCCTCTGGAGAGTGCGGAAGCCAGGGGCAGGGAGCCAACCGGCAGGCGGGAATCGTGAGGATCTTCGGGAAGGTACGGCATCGGCCCTCCGCCTCGTGGCGGCAGGCCACCGACCGCGCGTTCACGCTGATCGGCGACGGTCGGTACGAGGACGCGGGGGCGCTGCTGACACGCGCGGCGGATCTCGAACCCTGGCTCTCGGAGTCCTGGTTCAATCTGGCGCTGCTGCACAAGTTCCGGCACGACTGGGACCAGGCGAGGGCCGCGGGACTGCGGGCCGTCGCACTGCTCGACCGCGAGGCCGGCGCCCCCGACTGGTGGAACGTCGGGATCGCCGCCACCGCGCTCCAGGACTGGCCGCTCGCACGCCGGGCCTGGCAGGCGTACGGACTGAAGGTGCCCGGCGGCCCCACCGAGAACGGCGAGCCGCTCGGGATGGAGCTGGGCAGCGCCGCCGTACGGCTGTCGCCCGAGGGCGAGGCCGAGGTGGTGTGGGGGCGCAGGCTGGACCCCGCGCGCATCGAGGTGCTGTCGATCCCGCTGCCGTCCTCGGGCCGCCGCTGGGGCGAGGTCGTCCTGCACGACGGCGTGCCGCACGGGGAGCGGGTGACGGCCGCGGGCCCCTCCTTCCCCGTCTTCGACGAGATCGAGCTGTGGGCGCCGTCCCCGATCCCGACCTGGGTGGTCCTCCTGGAGGCGGCCACCGAGGCCGACCGGGACGCCCTGGAGCGGCTGGCCGCCGACGCCGGGTTCGCCGCCGAGGACTGGTCCTCGTCGGTACGGCTGCTGTGCCGGACCTGTTCGGAGTCGCGGATGCCGTCCGACGAGGGCGACGGCGAACAGCACCTGGACCCGCACGACCACAGCGAGCCCGGCCACCCCGGGCCCCTGGGCCACCGGACCAACGGCGAGCTGTGGGTCCCCGAGCGTGAGTGCGGTCTCGCCGCGCCGCCAGGACTGGTGCGCGGTCTGCTCGACGGCTGGGTCGCCGACAGCCCGGACAGCCGGGAATGGCGCGACCTCGAAGAGGTCTGCTGACTCCCGCCCGGCCTCCGCGGCAGCGGTTCGCGCAAACCCGCGAGGGCCGGCCGGCCGCGGCACGTACGCTGTACGGGCACCGATTCGGGTTTTGAGGAAGGCTTACGGCGGACATGGCGCAGCAGCAGCAGGTCGACGAGCAGGAAAAGAGCGAGTTCGTCGTGGACACGGAGGACTGCGAGGCGCGCGAGCTGGCGTACCGCGAGCGCGGCACCGCCCGTCCGATCACGGTGGTCGGCAACCCGGTCCTGCACCGGGAGTGCCAGGACGTCACCGAGTTCGACGACAAGCTGGCCGCGCTGATCGACGACATGTTCGCCAGCCAGAAGGCCGCCGAGGGCGTGGGCCTGGCCGCCAACCAGATCGGCGTCGACCTCAAGGTCTTCGTGTACGACTGCCCGGACGACGACGGCGTCCGCCACACCGGGCTGATCTGCAACCCGGTCCTCGACGAGCTGCCCGCCGAGCGCCGGGTCCTCGACGACTCGAACGAGGGCTGCCTCTCCGTCCCCACCGCCTACGCCGAGCTGGCCCGCCCCGACTACGCGGTCGTCCGCGGCCAGGACGCCGAGGGCAACCCGGTCGCCATCGAGGGCACCGGCTACTTCGCCCGCTGCCTCCAGCACGAGACGGACCACCTCTACGGCCGCCTCTACATCGACCGCCTCTCCAAGCGCGAGCGCAAGGACGCGCTCAAGCAGATGGCGGAGGGCACGGCCCGCTACGAGACCGTGCCCAACGACTGACCCGGGTACGCAAGGCCGGTCACGCCGCGCGCGCCGGGCCCCGGAAGGTCCGGCGGTACGCGTGCGGGGTCGTGCCGAGCGTACGCAGGAAGTGGTGCCGCAGTCCCGCCGCCGTACCGAACCCGGACCGGCCCGCGACCGCGTCGATCGTCTCGTCCGTCGCCTCCAGCAACTGCTGTGCCAGCAACACGCGTTGACGCAGCACCCAGCGGTACGGGGTCGTCCCGGTCTCCTGCTGGAACCGCCGGGCGAAGGTGCGCGGTGACATGTGCGCACGCTCGGCCAACTGCTCGACGGTCAGGTCGAGTTCCAGGTGGCGCTCCATCCAGACCAGCACCTCGCCGACGGTGTCGCAGCGGACGTGCGTGAGCGGGCGCTCGATGTACTGCGCCTGACCGCCGTCCCGGTGCGGCGGCACCACCATGCGCCGCGCGATGGTGTTCGCGACCTCGGGGCCGTCCTCCTGGCGCACGAGGTGCAGACACGCGTCGATACCGGCCGCGGTGCCGGCCGATGTGATGACCGGGCCCTCGTCGACGTACAGCACATCGGGTTCGAGGCGGGCCAGCGGAAAGCGGCGGGCCAGCTCGTCGACGTGCCGCCAGTGGGTGGTGCAGCGGCGGCCGTCGAGGAGCCCGGCGGCGCCGAGGACGAAGGCCCCCGAGCAGACGCTCAGCACCCGCGCCCCACGTGCCACCCCGCGCCGCAGTGCGTCGAGCAGCGGCTCGGGGTAGGTCCTGGACTCGCAGTGCTGGTCGGCGGGCACACAGATCAGGTCCGCCTCCTCCAGCCGCTCCAGACCGTGCGGAACGTTGAGGGTGAAGGCCCCCGAACGGGTGGACAGCGGCCCCGACTCGGCGGCGCAGACCGCGAAGTCGTAGACCGGCAGACCCTGTTCGCTCCGGTCGATCCCGAACACCTCGCACAGCACGCCGAGTTCGAAGGGATTCGCCCCGTCGACAAGCGCCACGGCCACGTTTTTCAGCATGGGAGCAGTGTGGCAGTAATTCGACGAACGGTGACAGTCCTGCCACTCATCAACATGCTCGCGCCGGACGAGAGTAGAGCCATGAACACAGCCACCAGCACCTTCCTGGACCTGCTCGCCGTCGCCTTCGTCTTCCTCCTGCTCGCCCTTCCCTCCCTGGTCGGGCATGCCAGGGACCTGCGGATCGACCGCCAGCTGCGGGACGCGGAGCGTGCGGACGCAGGACGGGCCGGGACCCCCGAAGGAATCCCGGCCCACCCGAAGGACGGCTACGGCCGCGCGGCCTAGAAGTCGTCGTCGAAACCGACGGTGCCCTCGACGGCCACCTGGTACGCGGAGGGGCGGCGCTCGAAGAAGTTCGTCAGCTCCTGGACGCCCTGGAGCTCCATGAAGGAGAACGGGTTGGAGGACCCGTAGACCTTCGGGAAGCCCAGGCGCTCCAGGCGCTGGTCGGCGACGCACTCCAGGTACTCGCGCATGGACTCGGTGTTCATGCCGGGCAGGCCCTCGCCGCACAGGTCACGGCCGAACTGGAGCTCGGCGGCGACCGCCTCCTTGAGCATGTCGGTGACCTGCTGCTGGAGCTCGTCGTCGAAGAGCTCGGGCTCCTCCTTGCGGACCGTGTCCACGACCTCGAACGCGAAGTTCATGTGCATGGTCTCGTCCCGGAAGACCCAGTTCGTCCCCGTCGCGAGACCGTGCAGCAGGCCCCGGGAGCGGAACCAGTACACGTACGCGAACGCGCCGTAGAAGAACAGTCCCTCGATGCACGCGGCGAAGCAGATCAGGTTGAGCAGGAAGCGGCGGCGGTCGGCCTTCGTCTCCAGGCGGTCGATCTTCTCGACCGAGTCCATCCACCGGAAGCAGAACTGCGCCTTCTCGCGGATGGAGGGAATCTCCTCGACCGCGTCGAAGGCCGCCGCACGGTCCTCGGGATCGGGCAGGTAGGTGTCGAGCAGCGTCAGGTAGAACTGGACGTGGACGGCTTCCTCGAACAGCTGGCGCGAGAGGTACAGCCGCGCCTCGGGGGAGTTGATGTGCTTGTAGAGCGTGAGCACGAGGTTGTTGGAGACGATCGAGTCGCCGGTGGCGAAGAACGCGACCAGGCGGCCGATCATGTGCTGCTCACCCGGGGTCAGCTTCGCCAGGTCGGCGACGTCCGAGTGGAGGTCGACCTCCTCGACGGTCCAGGTGTTCTTGATCGCGTCCCGGTAGCGCTCGTAGAAGTCCGGGTAGCGCATCGGGCGCAGGGTGAGCTCGAAGCCCGGGTCGAGCAGGTTCTTCACGGCCTTGTGCCCGGCCGGTTGTGCGGGGAGCGCGGTGGTGGGGTCGGTGATGCTCATTACTGGCAGGCCTCGCAGGACTCGGGGTTCTCCAGGGAGCAGGCGAGCGCCTCGGCGTCGGTCACCTGCTGCACGGGGATGGTGGCGGTGGGGGCCGGGGCCGCGGCGGAAGCCTGCGAGCCGGCGGCGCGCGCGATCCGGGTGGCCGGGCGCGAGCGCAGGTAGTACGTCGTCTTCAGCCCCTTCTTCCAGGCGTACGCGTACATCGAGCTGAGCTTGCCGATGGTGGGCGTTTCCAGGAAGAGGTTCAGGGACTGCGACTGGTCGAGGTACGGGGTGCGGGCGGCGGCCATGTCGATCAGGCCGCGCTGCGGGATCTCCCAGGCGGTGCGGTACAGGTCGCGGACCTCGGCCGGGATCCAGTTGAACCCCTGGACCGAGCCGGACGCCTCGCGCAGCGCCTCGCGGGTCTGCGCGTCCCAGACGCCGAGCGCCTTCAGGTCGCGGACCAGGTAGGAGTTGACCTGGAGGAACTCGCCGGAGAGGGTCTCGCGCTTGAAGAGGTTGGAGACCTGCGGCTCGATGCACTCGTACACACCGGCGATCGAGGCGATGGTGGCCGTCGGCGCGATGGCGAGCAGGAGCGAGTTGCGCATGCCGGTCCTGGCGATGCGGGCGCGCAGGGCCTCCCAGCGCTCCGGCCAGGAGAACTCGACACCGTAGTGGTCGGGGTGCAGCACGCCGCGGGCGGTGCGGGTCTTCTCCCAGGCGGGCAGCGGGCCGGAGCGCTCGGCGAGGTCGCAGGACGCCTCGTACGCGGCCAGCATGATCCGCTCGGCGATCCTCGTGGAGAGCGCGGCGGCCTCGGGGGAGTCGAACGGCAGCTTCAGCTGGAAGAAGACGTCCTGGAGGCCCATCGCGCCCAGGCCGACCGGGCGCCACCTGGAGTTGGAGTTCCCGGCCTGCTCGGTCGGGTAGAAGTTGATGTCCACCACGCGGTCGAGGAAGGTGACGGCCGTACGGACGGTCTCGTCCAGGCGGTCCCAGTCGATGCTGCCGGCCTCGGTGTCGACGAAGGCACCCAGGTTGACCGAACCGAGGTTGCAGACGGCCGTCTCGCCGTCGTTCGTCACTTCGAGGATCTCGGTGCACAGGTTGGAGGAGTGGACCGTGTGGCCCGGCTCCGCCGTCTGGTTGGCGGTCCGGTTGGAGGCGTCCTTGAAGGTGATCCAGCCGTTGCCGGTCTGCGCGAGGGTGCGCATCATGCGGCCGTACAGCTCACGGGCGGGCATCGACTTCTTGGCCAGCCCCGCCGCCTCGGCCTTGCGGTACGCGGCGTCGAACTCCCCGCCCCACAGGTCGACCAACTCGGGGACGTCGGCGGGTGAGAACAGCGACCAGCTGCCGTCCTGGTCGACGCGGCGCATGAACTCGTCCGGGATCCAGTGGGCGAGGTTCAGGTTGTGGGTGCGGCGGGCGTCCTCGCCGGTGTTGTCGCGCAGCTCCAGGAACTCCTCGACGTCCGCGTGCCAGGTCTCCAGGTAGACGGCGGCGGCGCCCTTGCGGCGGCCGCCCTGGTTCACCGCGGCGACCGAGGCGTCCAGGGTCTTCAGGAACGGCACGATGCCGTTGGAGTGCCCGTTGGTGCCGCGGATCAGTGAACCGCGGGCGCGGATGCGGGAGTACGAGAGGCCGATGCCGCCGGCGTGCTTGGAGAGGCGGGCGACCTGGTGGTAGCGGTCGTAGATCGAGTCCAGCTCGTCCATCGGCGAGTCGAGGAGGTAGCAGGACGACATCTGCGGGTGGCGGGTGCCGGAGTTGAAGAGCGTCGGCGAGGACGGGAGGTAGTCCAGCCGGCTCATCAGCCGGTAGAGCGAGGCGACCTCGGCCAGTGCCCGCGTGCTGTCGTCCTCGGCGAGGCCGGAGGCCACGCGCAGCATGAAGTGCTGCGGGGTCTCGACGACCTGGCGGGTGATCGGGTGGCGGAGCAGGTAGCGGCTGTAGACGGTACGCAGACCGAAGTACTCGAAGCGGTCGTCGCCTTCCAGGTCGACCAGCTCGTCCAGCGCGGCCGCGTGCCGGGTGACGAAGTCGGCCGTGCGGTCCGCGATGAGCCCTTCGCGGTGACCGACGGAGACGGACTCCGAGAAGCAGTTCACGCCCTGGGTGGCCGCCTCGTCCCGGATCGTACGGGCGAGGAGACGGGCCGCGAGGCGCGAGTAGGCGGGGTCCTCGGAGATCAGGCCCGCGGCGGCCTCGGTGGCGAGCGACCTGAGCTCCGCGGCGTCCGAACGGGCGTTGCGCCCACGCAGGGCGGCGGCGGCGACCCGGCCGGGGTCGGTGTCGGGCAGGTCGGCGGTCAGGTCGGTCAGGGTGCGCAGGAGCGCGGTCCCGGGCGCGTCCTGGTTTCCTTCGTTGCCCTGTACTGCCTGGGCGGCCGGATCGACTGGCGCGATGGTCACGTGGGGGCTCTCCCTCGCTCGGCGCTGGGCCTGCGGCGGAGGGGGCGCGCGAGCGCACGGCACCCCGGAAAAGGGCACGCGTCGCCTGGCGTCCACCGGCCCAACCGCGAGACCCGGACGTATCGGTGTCCGGTTCGGTCGAGCCGGACGCGCTGTCGGCAGGTCCTCGGACTTGGCGGTACGCAAAAGCGCACATGACACACCGTTGCGGGACAGTTCCGGATTCGCACCGGATTTCCCTGCGGCGACAGCGAGCACGAGCATACATGTGGTGGGTGCTGGACGAAGACCCCACCACATCTAGTGTCGCGAGTCGCGAGACTTCATATGCGCAAGCGGTTCAGAAGGGGCTCAGAGGGGCCGTTCGTAGGTGAACAGGGTCAGTCCAGGCACCGGGTCCCAGTCCCGCTCCGGGGTGCGTACGAAGCCCAGCCGCTCGTAGATCCGATGTGCGCCGCGCATGGCCGGCTGGGTGGACATCACCACCCGTACGACGCCCTCCTCCGCCCTCGCACGGGCGACGCAGGCGCGGACGAGCGCCTCGCCTGCGCCGCGGCCCCTGGCCCGGCGGGCGACCGCGAGCATCCGGAACTCGGCCTCGCCGGGGCCGGCGATGTCCTGCATCGGGCTGCCCTGCGGGGCGTAGGTGACGGTGCCGAGGAGCGTGCCCTCGGGGTCGGTGGCCACCAGCAGTTCGGCGTGGGCGGCGCGGGTGGCGGCGTCCCGCAGCACGGGCAGGTAGTCGTCCTCCTCGCCGTAGGTGAGGAGGCCGTCGTCCAGGTAGGCGCGGGCGGTGAGTTCGCCCACCTCGGTGTGTTCGGCGGGTCGGGCGGGCCGGATTGCAATGTCCATGGGGGGAGTGTGCAACGACGAGGGCCCGGCGCCCACCCCGTTCCGAGGGGTGGAGCGCCGGGCCGCACGCGCTGTGCCTGAGCGGGTCAGTGACCGCCGGGGGCGCCCGCCGTGGCCGGCGGCAGCTCGACCTTGACGCCCGGGTCGCCCGCGTCCGCCGTGTAGTCGGACGGGCTGGTCTCGTCGATGCCGTCGGGGGCCTTGAGGGCCCGCAGGACGAAGGTGAGCACCACGGTGACCAGGACGTTCAGCAGGAACGCGGTGAGGCCGATGTAGCCGATCTCGCCGATGCCCGGGATCGCGGCGTTGGAGCCGCCGAAGTGCTTCTGGGTGGGCGAGGCGACGCCGTAGGCGGCCAGCGTGCCGTAGACCATGCCGACGGCCCAGCCGGCCAGCAGCGCCCAGCGGTGGAACCAGCGGGTGAACAGGCCGCCGACCAGTGCGGGCATCGTCTGCAGGATCCAGATGCCGCCCAGCAGCTGGAAGTTGATCGCGACCGTCTTGTCCATGGTGAGGACGAAGACGAGCGCGCCCACCTTCACCAGCAGCGAGACCAGCTTGGAGACCTTGGTCTCCTGCGCCGGGGTCGCGTCCGGCTTGATGAAGTCCTTGTAGATGTTGCGGGTGAAGAGGTTCGCGGCGGCGATCGACATGATGGCCGCCGGGACGAGTGCGCCGATGCCGATCGCGGCGAAGGCGACGCCGGTGAACCAGTCGGGGAACATGTTCTCGAACAGCTGCGGGATCGCCAACTGGCCGTTCTTCACCTTGATCCCGGCGGCGATCGCCATGAACCCGAGTATCGCGAGCAGTCCCAGCATCAGCGAGTACAGCGGCAGGATGGTGGTGTTGCGGCGGATCACGTTGCGGCTCTTGGAGGAGAGCGTGGCGGTGATCGAGTGCGGATACATGAAGAGCGCGAGCGCGGAGCCGAGGGCCAGGGTCGCGTAGGTCCACTGACCGGTGTGGCCCGGGGTTAGCGCGCCGGTCGGCTTGCCGTCCGCGCCCGGGGTGCTGAACTTCTCCTGGGCCGCCGAGAAGATGGCGTCGAAGCCACCGAGCTTGATCGGGATGTAGATGATCGCGACGACGATGACCAGGTAGATCAGTCCGTCCTTCACGAACGCGATCAGTGCGGGCGCGCGCAGGCCCGAGGAGTAGGTGTACGCGGCGAGCACCGCGAACGCGATCAGCAGCGGCAGGTCCTTGATGAACCAGTGCGTGGACTCGGTGCCGCCGATGCCCATCACGTCCAGGACGGCCTGGATTCCGACCAGTTGGAGCGCGATGTAGGGCATGGTGGCGAGGATGCCGGTGACCGCGACGGCCAGCGACAGGCCCTTGGAGCCGAACCGGCCGCGGACGAAGTCCGAGGTGGTGACGTAGCCGTGCTTGTGCGACACCGACCAGAGCCGGGGCAGGAAGGTGAAGATCAGCGGGTAGACGAGGATCGTGTACGGGACGGCGAAGAAGCCGGCCGCCCCCGCCGCGTAGACGGCTGCCGGTACGGCCACGAAGGTGTAGGCCGTGTAGAGGTCGCCGCCGAGCAGGAACCAGGTGACCCAGGTGCCGAACGACCGTCCGCCCAGGCCCCATTCGTCGAGGCTCTGCTCGTTCTCGGCCTTGCGCCAGCGCGCGGCCATGAAGCCCATGACCGTGACGGCCAGGAAGAAGAAGATGAAGACGGCGAGTGCGACGCCGTTCACGCCGTCGTTCACTTGGACGCACCACCCTGCGCGCTCGGACCTGACTGCCTGGACGCGGGCCTGGCGGCCTTACGGGCGCGCTGGTCGCGCTGCCACAGGACGTACGCGACCATCGTGAGCGCGGTCGAGATCAGCACCCACAGCATCTGGTACCAGTAGAAGAAGGGCACGCCGACGAAGGTCGGTTCCACCTTCGCGTACGAACCCACCCACAGCATCGCCACGAAGGGCGCGATCAGGCAGAGCGCGATGACCACGCGCACGGGTGTGACCGTGGGCGCCGCCGGCGCCCCCGATCTGTTCTCTTCGTCAGCCATGCGGTGGCTCCGTCCCCTCGCGAGACCTCGTAAGTCCCCTGTAAAGACCTGCGTCGATGCGCAGGAAATCTAGGGCACCGGTCTCGGGCTACGGAACCCCCTGTCCGCATATCGGTACTCGGCATTCCGGGTGTTTTCAGTCGTTAGGGCGCCGAAGTCTGGCCACGAACTTGTAACGGTCGCCGCGGTAGACCGAGCGCACCCACTCGACGGGCTCGCCGTCCTTGTCGAGGGAGTGCCGCGAGAGCATCAGCATCGGCAGCCCGACGTCGGTGCCGAGCAGTCCGGCCTCGCGCGGGGTGGCGAGCGAGGTCTCGATGGTCTCCTCGGCCTCCGAGAGGCGTACGTCGTAGACCTCGGCGAGGGCGGTGTAGAGGGAGGTGTACTTCGCCAGGGAACGGCGCAGCGCGGGGAAGCGCTTGGCGGACAGGTGGGTCGTCTCGATCGCCATCGGCTCGCCGCTCGCCAGGCGCAGCCGTTCGATGCGCAGGACGCGCCCGCCTGCGGTGATGTCGAGGAGCCCGGCGAGGGTGTCGTCCGCGGTGACGTACCCGATGTCCAGCAGCTGAGAGGTGGGTTCGAGGCCCTGGGCCCGCATGTCCTCGGTGTAGGAGGTGAGTTGCAGGGACTGCGAGACCTTCGGCTTGGCGACGAAGGTGCCCTTGCCCTGGATGCGCTCCAGACGCCCCTCGACGACCAGTTCCTGGAGGGCCTGGCGGACGGTGGTGCGGGAGGTGTCGAACTCGGCGGCGAGGGTGCGTTCCGGGGGGACGGGGGTGCCCGGCGGGAGGGTCTCGGTCATGTCGAGCAGATGCCGCTTGAGGCGGTAGTACTTCGGCACGCGGGCGGTGCGGGTGGGGGTGGCGGGCTGGCTGCTGTCGGGGCTGACGAGATGCGCGCCGACGCTCGCTCCCGTACCGCTGCCGGCGTTCGTGGCCGTACCGCTGCCCGTGCCCGCGCCGCTGCCCGCGGCGCCACCCGTGCCCGCGCCGCCGCCCGTGCTGCCGATGCCGCCCGTGGTCGTTCCGGTGCCCGTGCCGGGGTCCGTGTTCGTGCCGTGGTCCGTGCTGGGACCCTTGGTGGTCATGGTCGGCCTTCCCGGTTCCTGCGCTGCTGCCGTCACCGGCTCCTCCGTCTGTCGCGGCTCTCATGGATGGTGGCACGGTCCGCCGTGCGGAGCTTCGGCTCCGCGCGATTCCCTCTTATACACCGCGTCGCCCGTGAACGCGGTGGCCCCAGGGGCTGTTGAGAACGGCCGTACGCCCCTGACGGGCGCCTAGGTGTCGGTCCGATAACGGACGCAACGAGCGGTCTTACACACCCTTGACACCCAAAAAGGTCTAGGCCAAGCTCCAGCTACTGGTCTAAACCATTAAAGACCAGGTCCCAGTCCCACAGGCCGTCTTCGTGCGTATGCCTCGCGGTGGGCGGGGGTTGCAGGCATCCCTGAGGAGAGTGGCGTAATGAAGCGCAAGCTCATCGCGGCGATTGGCGTCGCCGGCATGTTGGTCAGCGTCGCGGCGTGTGGTTCGGACACCAAGGACAGCGACAAGAAGGCCGGGTCCGACGGCTTCAAGGGCGAGACCCTCACCGTCTGGGCCATGGACGGCTCGACCCCGCCGAACTGGACGAAGGACCTGACCGCCGCGTTCGAGAAGAAGACCGGCGCCAAGCTCAAGTTCGAGGTCCAGAAGTGGGAGGGCATCCAGCAGAAGCTGACGACGGCCCTCTCCGAGGAGAACCCTCCCGACGTCTTCGAGATCGGCAACACCCAGACCGCCGCGTACGCCAAGACCGGCGGCCTGGCCGACCTGAGCGACCTCAAGAAGGAGATCGGCGCCGACTGGGCCGACAACTTCAACGAGGCCGCGGTGGTGGACGGCAAGCAGTACGCCGCCCCGTGGTGGTTCGCCAACCGCGTCGTCGTCTACAACAAGACGGTCTTCAAGGAGGCCGGTGTCACCGAGGTCCCCAAGACCCGTGACGACTTCTTCAAGGCGCTCGACAAGATCAAGGCCAAGGGCAAGGCCGAGCCCATCTACCTGCCCGGCCAGAACTGGTACTTCTTCGACGGCCTCACCATCGGCAAGGGTGCGGAGCTGATCAAGAAGGACGGCGACAAGTGGGTCTCCAACCTGGCCGACCCGAAGATCGCCGAGGCCGCCGAGCTGTACAAGAAGTACCAGGCCTACTCCAAGGCCCCCAAGGACAAGGACGAGGCCACCCCGCAGCAGGCCGACGTCTTCGCCAAGGGCAAGACCGGCGCCTTCATCGGCATGGGCTGGGAGGCCGGCACGGCCGTCAAGGCCAACCCGGCCCTGGAGAAGGACATCGGCTACTTCACCATTCCGGGTGAGAGCGCCGACAAGCCCGAGGGCGTCTTCCTCGGTGGCTCCAACTTCGCCGTCGCCGAGGGCAGCAAGAAGCAGGAGCTCGCCAAGGAGTTCCTGAAGCTCGCCCTCTCCGACAAGTTCGAGGGCGCGCTCGCCAAGGAGTCCGGCGTCATCCCGAACAAGGAGTCGCTCAACTCCAACCTGGCCGGCAACCCGGTCGCCGAGGCCGCCGCGCCGTCCGCCAAGTTCGGTGGCACCACGCCGCTGATCCCGGAGTGGGCCGCGGTCGAGAACAACCCGAACCCGATCAAGTCGTACCTGACGGCGGTCCTGAACGGAAAGACCCCCGCCGAGGCCGCGAAGCAGGTCGAGGGCGAGCTCAACAAGCGCCTCGCGCAGAAGCAGTAACCCCTCCTGCCGGGTTCCGGTCCCTCCGCGGCACGCCGCGAAGGAGGGGCCGGAGCCCGGCAGTCGGCTGTGGCTCCGCAGTGCCGCAGCTGTCTCCCGCAGCGCCCAGGAAGAGATGGCGAGCATGACCGTGCAGACCGAACGGCCGCCCTCCGGTCCGACGGAGGTTCTGAAGGGGGCCGGCGCAGCACCGGCCGAGCCGGGAAAGCGGCGCAGAACCGGCGCCCTGACCCCTTATCTGCTGCTGTTGCCCCCGGTGGCCGCCGTACTGGTCTTCCTGGGCTGGCCGCTGATCACGAACTTCGTCATCTCGTTCCAGAACCTCAACATGAGGCAGCTGATCCAGCACCTCACCGAGTGGAACGGCCTCGACAACTACGGCGAGGTCCTCGGCAGCGCCGACTTCTGGAACGTCACCGCGCGCTCGCTCGCCTTCACGGCGGTCAACGTCGTACTGATCATGGTGATCGGCACCCTGGTCGGCCTGCTGCTCGCGCGGCTCGGCAGGCGGATGCGGGTCACCCTGCTGATCGGCCTGGTGCTGGCCTGGGCGATGCCCGTCGTCGCCGCCACCACCGTCTACCAGTGGCTGTTCGCCCAGCGCTTCGGTGTCGTCAACTGGGTGCTGGACGCCCTCGGCTTCCACTCGATGGCCGAGTACAACTGGACCGGCAGCCAGCTCTCCACCTTCTTCGTGATCACGGTACTGATCGTCTGGCAGTCGGTGCCCTTCGTGGCGCTCAACCTGTACGCGGCGACCACGACCATCTCCAAGGAGCTGTACGAGGCGGCCTCGCTGGACGGCGCCGGGGCCTGGAAGAGCTTCACCTCGGTCACTATGCCGTTCCTGCGTCCCTTCCTCCTCGCCACGACCTTCCTCGAAGTCATCTGGGTCTTCAAGGCGTTCGTCCAGGTCTACGCGATCAACGCCGGCGGCCCCGACCGGCTGACCGAGATCCTGCCCGTGTACGCCTTCATCGAGGGCATGGGCAACCAGCACTTCGGCATGGGCTCGGCGATCTCCGTCCTGACCATCCTGGTCCTGCTGCTGCTCACCGCGTACTACCTGCGGATCGTTCTGAAGCAAGAGGAGGACGAGCGATGAAGCGCTCTCTGGCCGGCCGCATCTGGCCCAACGCGACGGCGGTCCTGCTCGTCATAGGTTTCGTCTTCCCGGTGTACTGGATGTTCGCCACGGCGTTCAAGAAGACGCCGGACATCGTCTCCGAGGACCCCGTCTGGTTCCCGACGGACATCACCTTCGAGCACTTCAAGACGGCGATCGACGCCGAGAACTTCGCCACGATGGTGCGCAACTCGCTCACCGTGACGATCCTCGCGGTCGTCTTCTCGCTGATCCTCGCCCTGGCCGGCTCCTTCGCGCTCGCCCGGATGCGGTTCAAGGGGCGGCGCGGCTTCATCATCGGCTTCATGGTGGCGCAGATGGCGCCCTGGGAAGTCATGGTCATCGCCATCTACTTCATCGTGCGCGACGCCGACATGCTCAACAGCCTGATCCCGCTGACCGTGTTCTACATGGTCATGGTGCTGCCCTTCACCCTCCTGACGCTGCGCGGCTTCGTCGCCGCCGTGCCCAAGGAGCTGGAGGAGTCCGCGATGGTCGACGGCTGCACCCGCCGCCAGGCCTTCGTGAAGGTGATCCTGCCGCTGCTGGCCCCGGGCCTGATGTCCACCTCGCTCTTCGGATTCATCACCGCGTGGAACGAGTTCCCCATGGTGCTGATCCTCAACAAGCAGGTGGAGTTCCAGACGCTGCCGCTGTGGCTGTCGCAGTTCCAGACGCAGTTCGGCGACGACTGGGGTGCCACCATGGCAGCTTCCTCGCTCTTCGCGATTCCGATCCTGATCCTCTTCGTCTTCCTCCAGCGCAGGGCGGTCAGTGGTCTGACCGACGGCGCGGTGAAGGGATAACGCAGCCATGACGACGCTCATCAGCCGCTCCGACACCCTCACCCGGGACGCCCTGGCCGTCCTGCAGCCCGGCTTCACCGGCACCGCGGCCCCCGACTGGCTGCTGCGCAGCGTCGGCGAAGGCCTCTCCTCGGTCGGTCTGTTCGGCCGTAACATCGCCTCCCCGGCACAGCTGGCCGCGCTCACCGCCCAGCTGCGGGCCGAGCGGGACGACGTGCTGGTCGCCATCGACGAGGAGGGCGGCGACGTCACCCGCCTTGAGGTGCGCGGCGGCTCGTCCTTCCCCGGCAACCTCGCGCTCGGCTCCGTCGACGACACCGCGCTCACCCGCGACGTCGCCCGCGAGCTGGGCCGCCGGCTCGCCGAGTGCGGTGTCAACCTCAACTGGGCGCCGTCGGCCGACGTCAACTCCGACCCCGGCAACCCGGTCATCGGCGTCCGCTCGTTCGGCGCCGACCCGCAGCTCGTCGCCCGCCACACGGCCGCGTACGTCGAGGGCCTCCAGGCCTCCGGAGTCGCCGCCTGCACCAAGCACTTCCCCGGGCACGGCGACACCGCGGTCGACTCGCACCTCGACATGCCGCGCATCGATGTGGCCCTGGACACCCTGCACGCCCGTGAACTGGCGCCCTTCCGGGCCGCGATCGCCGCGGGTTCCAAATCGGTCATGAGTGCGCATATTCTTCTTCCTGCGCTCGACCCCACCTGCCCCGCGACTCTCAGCCCGCAGATCCTGACCGGTCTGCTCCGGGAGGAGTTGGGCTACCAGGGGCTGATCATCACGGACGGCATGGAGATGCGTGCCATCTCCGCGACGTACGGGATCGAGCGTGGCTCCGTCCTGGCGATCGCCGCGGGAGCCGACGCGATCTGCGTCGGCGGCGGCCTCGCCGACGAGGAGACCGTCCTGCGACTGCGCGACGCGCTGGTCACGGCGGTCCGCTCCGGCGAACTGCCGGAGGAGCGGCTGGCCGACGCGGCGGCGCGGGTACGCGCACTCGCCGCGTGGGCCCGGCAGGCCCGGATCCCGGGGCCGGGCGCGGAAGTGCAGGAGGGGACCGCGCCCGGCAACGGGACCGCCGTCGGCGCCCCGCACCCGAGGGAGGTCGGCCTCACCGCCGCCCGCCGTGCGGTCCGCGTCACCCGCGCCCCCGGCGCCGTGCCGCTCACGGCCGCGCCGTACGTGGCCGCCCTGGCCCCGGTCGCGAACATCGCGGTCGGCGACGAGACTCCGTGGGGAGTCGCCGCCGACCTGGCGCGGCTCCTCCCGGGCACCGAGACAGGCACCTTCAACGACGGGGCGGACGCCGCCGGGTCGATCCTGGCCGCCGCGGGCGAGCGCCGGATCGTCGCCGTCGTGCGCGACGAGCACCGGCACCCGTGGATGGCCGCGGCGCTGGACGCGCTGCTCGCCGCCCGCCCGGACACCGTCGTGGTCGAGATGGGCGTTCCCCAGTCGGCCCCGCGCGGTGCGCTGCACATCGCCACCCACGGCGCGGCCAGGGTCTGCGGACAGGCGGCGGCCGAGGCGATCGTCGGCCGCTGACCTGCCGTACGCACGCGAAGGGCCGGGCACCCACTGCGGGGTGCCCGGCCCTTCGTCCTCCTCCACGGCGCGGCGCGGGGCCCGGCACCCCGAGCGGGCGGGGGCGGGCCGAAGGGTCTAGAGACCCTGCCACACCGGCTTGTTCGCGTACGTGTGACGGAAGTAGTCCGCCAGCTTCAGCTTCGACGCCGCCGCCTCGTCCACGACGACGGTCGCGTGCGGGTGCAGCTGGAGGGCGGAGGCCGGTACGAGCGCGGAGAGCGGACCCTCGACGGTCTGGGCGACGGCCTCGGCCTTGCCCTCGCCGGTGGCGAGCAGCACCAGGTGGCGCGCGTCCAGGATGGTGCCGATGCCCTGGGTGATGACGTGCCGCGGGACCTGGGCGGTGTCGCCCTCGAAGAAGCGCGCGTTGTCGTCGATGGTCTGCTGGGTGAGCGTCTTGATGCGGGTGCGCGAGGCGAGCGAGGAGCACGGCTCGTTGAAGCCGATGTGCCCGTCGGTGCCGATGCCGAGGATCTGTAGGTCGACGCCACCGGCCTCGGCGAGCGCCCTGTCGTAGGCGGCGCAGGCCGCCTGCACGTCCTGCGCCGACCCGTCGGGGCCGAAGAAGGACGCCTCGGTCAGCCCCAGCGGCTCCACGACCTCGCGCAGCACGGTGGCCCGGTAGGACTCCGGGTGGCCGGCGGGCAGCCCCACGTACTCGTCGAGCTGGCAGATGCGGGCGCGCGAGGCATCCACCTCGCCGCCCCGCACCTTGGCCGTCAGGGCCTGGTAGATGGGCAGCGGGGACGAGCCGGTCGCCACACCGAGCAGGGCGTCGGGCTTGGCGCCCAGCAGGTTCGCGATGCTCTGCGCGACGATCTCGCCGCCCGCCTTGGCGTCCGGAACGATGACAACTTCCACGCTGATGCCTGCCTGTCTGTGCGGAGGAGGGAGACCGTGCGCCGAGGGGGCTCGACGATCTGTGGTATAGACCAATCTAGCAGAGCAGGGCCACGCGCACCCGCCCTGCGGCAGTCCTCCCGCTGGCGGTTGTCCGAACTCCCATGGTCGACTGGGACGGAGCGTCCGTCACCTCGGGAGTGTCCAGGAGGCCCCGTATGTCCTCTGCATCCGCCGCCGAGCGGCCGGGCCGGACCATGGCCTCCGAGATGGCCGAGCAGCCCGCCGTGCTGCGCCGGATCCTCGAAGAGGGTGCCCCGAGGATCTTCGCGACGGCGCAGGCGATCGCCGCGCGGAGCCCCCGGTTCGTCCTGCTGACCGCGCGCGGCACCTCCGACCACGCCGCCCTCTACGCCAAGTACCTGCTGGAGATCCAGCTGGGCCTGCCCTGCGGGCTCACCTCGATGTCCACCACGACGGCGTACAGCGCCCGGCCGGTCTTCCGCGACGTGCTGGTGATCACCGTCAGCCAGTCCGGCGGCTCGCCCGACCTCGTCGCCTCCACCCGCGCGGCCCGGGAGGCGGGGGCGATCACCCTCGCCGTCACCAACAACCCGGACTCCCCGCTCGCCGCCGTCTCCGAGCACCACATCGACGTGCTGGCGGGCCCGGAGAAGGCGCTCCCGGCCACCAAGACGTACACCGCCTCCCTGCTGGCCCTCTACCTGCTGGTGCAGGGCCTGCAGTCCGTCGACGGCACCGCGGCGGCCCGCCCGGTGGTGGACCTGGCGGGCGAGGTCATCGGCCGCGGTGCGGAGGTCCGCCGGCTCGCCTCCCGCTACCGCTTCGCCGAACGCATGGTCGTCACCTCGCGCGGCTACGGCTACCCCACGGCCAAGGAGGCCGCGCTCAAGCTCATGGAGACGAGCTACATCCCCGCGCTCGCCTACTCGGGCGCCGACCTCCTGCACGGCCCCCTGGCCATGGTCGACAACATCTCCCCGGTGATCGCCGTGGTCACCTCGGGCTGTGGCGGCGAGGCCCTCCAGCCGGTGCTCGACCGGCTCAGGGGCAGGGGCGCCGACCTCTTCGTGGTCGGCCCCGGACCCCAGGTGGACGCGGCCTCCTCGGGCTTCGTACTGCCTACCGAGGGCGTCCTGGAGGAGCTCCAGCCGATCCTGGAGATCCTGCCGCTGCAACTGCTCGCGTACGAGATCACGCTGGCCCGCGGCCAGGACCCGGACGCCCCGAGGGCGCTGGCGAAGGTCACGCAGACGCGCTGAGGGGCGGCCCGGAAGGACCCGAGGCGCGGCAAGGCCCCACGGCCCCGTAAGGAACCGGGGCGCGGCAAGCCCCACGGCCCCGGAAACACCCGCGGGCCACGGCGCCCGGCGGGACCCTCGGCCCACCCGGCACCGCAGCCCGGAGTTGCATCGGCCGACGGTGTGCGGTGCCATCGGCCGTGTGGAGGGGCGGGCGCAGTCAGGGCAGAGAGCGCTTCGTCCCCTCGATCTCACCCTCCTGTGCGGGGAGGGTGAAGCTTTGCCCGGCCATTGTGGACTAGACCACTAAGCCCTGTCTACGGATGGGCACCGGCAGTTGCCCATGAGGTTACGGGTATGTTCATGCGTGTGCCCTCCATGAACGATCTCGTACGCCAGCACACCGCCCTCAGCGAGTCCGACCTCGAGTGGCTCCACCTGCTGGTCTCGGAGTGGCAGCTGCTCTCCGACCTCTCCTTCGCCGACCTCGTGCTGTGGGTTCCCACCCGCGACGGCACCCGGTACGTCTCCGTGGCCCAGATGCGGCCGAACACCGGCCCCACCTCGTACCACGACGACATGGTGGGGCATCTCGTCCCGCGCGGCCGGCGCCCCCTGCTGGACGCCGCCCTCGACGAGGGCCGCATCGTGCGCGAGGGCGACCCCGAGTGGCGTGAGGAGGTACCGGTACGGGTCGAGTCCATTCCGGTGCGGCGCGAGGGCCGGGTGCTCGGCGTGATCGGCCGCAACACCAACCTGCTCACCGTCCGCACCCCCAGCCGGCTGGAACTGACGTACCTCCAGAGCGCGTCCGACCTCGCCCAGATGATTGCCGCGGGATCGTTCCCCTTCCCCGGCCAGCAGGTGGACATGGACGCCTCGCCGCGGGTCGGCGACGGCCTGATCCGGCTCGACGCCGACGGGATCGTCCAGTACGCGAGCCCCAACGCCCTCTCCGCCTACCACCGGCTCGGCCTCGCCTCCGACCTGGTCGGCCACCACCTCGGCGGGGCCACCGCCGAACTCGCGCCGTCCCGCGGCCCGGTCGACGAGGCGCTGGTCAAACTGGCCAGCGGTTACGCCCCGCGGGAGACCGAGGTGGAGGGCAGCGGGGGAGTGATCCAGCTGCGCGCCATCCCGCTCAAGCCCAAGGGGCCGCGGATCGGTTCCCTGGTGCTCTGCCGCGACGTCACGGAACTGCGCCGCCGGGAGCGGGAGTTGATCACCAAGGACGCCACCATCCGGGAGATCCACCACCGGGTGAAGAACAACCTCCAGACGGTCGCCGCGCTGCTGAGACTCCAGTCCCGCAGGATGGACTCCGCCCAGGGCCGCGAGGCCCTCAATGAGGCGGTACGGCGCGTGGGCTCGATCGCCATCGTGCACGAGACGCTGTCCCAGAACCTGGACGAGCGCGTCGAGTTCGACGAGATCGCCGACCGGGTCCTGGCGATGGTGTCGGAGATTTCGCCGGGAAAGGTGGTCTGCCGCAGGACCGGCCGCTTCGGCATACTCGACGCCGAGGTCGCCACCCCGCTCTCCATGGTGCTGACGGAGATCCTGCAGAACGCCCTGGAACACGGCTTCGCCCAGGGCGAGCAGGGCGCCGTCGAGGTCTCCGCCCTGCGCGGCGGCACCGCGGCCGAGGCGCGGCTGCTCATCACGGTGCTGGACGACGGGCGCGGACTGCCCGAGGGCTTCGACCCGCAGCGGGCGGGCAACCTCGGCCTGCAGATCGTCCGGACGCTGGTGGAGGGCGAGTTGGGCGGCACCTTCGACATGGTGCCAGGACCCGAGCGCGGTACCCGGGTGGTGCTCGACATCCCGGTACGGACGCAGAAGTAGCCGCCGGACGAAGGGGCCGGCGACGGCCGCGGCGGCGGCCGTGGCGGCGGCGGACAGCGAAGAGCCCCGGACCGAGGTGCGGTCCGGGGCTCAACTGCTCACGCGTTACTGCGCATTGGGGGGTACTGCGCGCTGCGATTCGGGGGCGGTGACTGCATACGCGCTGTATGCGCCGCCGAGCTCAGGCTCGAAGCAGGGTGGGTCAGGCGGTCGCGTTGCGGGCCCGGTTGCGAGCGGCACGGCGCTTCATTGCGCGGCGCTCGTCCTCGCTGAGGCCACCCCAGACACCCGAGTCCTGGCCGGACTCGAGGGCCCACTGCAGGCACTGCTCCATGACGGGGCAGCGGCGGCAGACGGCCTTGGCTTCCTCGATCTGCAGCAGCGCAGGACCGGTGTTGCCGATGGGGAAGAACAGCTCCGGGTCTTCCTCACGACAAACGGCGTTGTGACGCCAGTCCATGGCTGCTACCTCTCCTTTGATGACATCCACGTTGCTTGTGAATGTGAACGCTTTCACGAATCCCCTCACCAGGGAAGGGCCGACTTCCAGAAGAACTGGTTGTGGTCCAGGTTGTGTGAGGAGGGGTTCTGGTCTTCAGGGAGGCCGGTGTTGCGGGCCGTCCCGATCGCCATGAAGAGACTCGCAAACCTCGACGGCGGATACAACCCCTTCCGAGAAGTTTTTTTTGATTCCTCGGTGTCGACTAGGTCACAGCCGTACTTCCATGGGGTGGATGGCAGTCCGTACGTTCGAGATAAAGGACTTTAGGCCCTTCCACTCACACAATCACACGCAGTGCACGGCGAACGCCTGTGAACGCGACGCTCGTACGCAGTCCCAAGTGGTCACCGTCCATTTGAAGGGGCAGTGGGACCTTCGAATGCAAGGTGAAGTCGGTGAGGTCGTGCAGGGTGACGGCATGCTTACCGTGCGGACCGCGTTCGGGCGTGGAAGTGAGCAGCTGGGTGGCGTAACGCGTCACCGCGGGGGTGGAGAGCCGGCTCAGGCCGAGCACGTCCAGCGCGGTGTCGAAAGAGGCCTCCGGGGAGGCGTACAGCGGACGATTCCCCAGGTAGGTCCAGGGGGAGGTGTTGCAGACTATCGAAAGGACGAGGTCCGTCACCGGGTCCTCACCGGCTCTCTCCAGGGAAATCACACCCTGTCTCCGGTGCGGCTCCTCCAGGAATTGACGGATCACCTGGCGGAGATAGAGGGCGTGCGTCGAACGCTTACCGCGCTCACGCTGCTGTTCGACCCGGCCGATGACTCCCGCGTCGAATCCGAGCCCCGCACAGAAAGTGAACCAGCGGCTCGGGACGCCCTCGTCCTCCGTCCCCGGTACGCCCTTTGTCAGTCCGAGGCTCACTGTGCGTTCGCTTCCGGTACGCAGTGCGTCCAGAAGGGCGCCGGTCGCCTCGACGGCGTCATTGGGAAGGCCGAGCGCACGGGCGAAGACATTGGTGGAACCGCCGGGGACAACGGCGAAACCGGGCAGCCTTTCGGGGTCGGGCCCGTCGTGCAGCAGGCCGTTCACGACCTCGTTCACGGTGCCGTCGCCGCCCAGGGCGACCACCAGGTCGATGACGTCCGCGCTGTCGGCGGCCCGCCGGCCCAGGTCGCGGGCGTGGCCGCGGTACTCGGTGGTGACCGTCTCCAGCTTCATCTCGCTGGCCAGGGCGTGGATCAGCACGTCCCGGGTGCGGGCACTGGTGGTGGTGGCTGCCGGATTGACCACGAGGAGTGCGCGCATGGGCGCCAGATTACCGGCCGCCCGTGCGCCGGTCGTCCTCCGGTACGACCGCCCGGCTTCCGGCGGGCGTCGGCCGCTACCCTGCAAGGGTGAGTAAAAAGCCCGCACGGCGGCCCGGACAGCCGGTCGAACCGCTGCCCGAATCGCCGGCCGTCCCGCATCCGGCCACGCCCCGTCCCGCCCGGCTGGGCGCCGCAGCCGCGCTCGCCGCACTCGAAGGCCTGGCGCTCGTCGCCGTCGGCCTCTACATGCTCGTGATGGGTCTCTTCGGCAGCCCGGACCGCCCGGAGCAGGCCGAGATGGGCGGGCTCACCCTGATCGCGCTCGCCGTGCTGCCGCTGCTCGCGGCGAACGGACTGCGGCTGCGGCGCAGCTGGAGCCGGGGCCCCGCGATGATCACGCAGCTGATGGCGCTGCCGGTCGCGTACACCCTGATGACCACGGACGGCGCCTGGGCCATCCCGGCGGGCATCGCGCTCGGGGTGGTGGCCGTCGCCTCGCTGGTACTGCTGCTGAACCCGGCGGCCGTCGACGCGCTCGGCATCAAGCGGGGGCCGCGCGGCACCTGACACGTCACGGCGGGGCTCGTAGGCGGCTGTCAGTGCCGTACGAGCCCCGCCGTGTGCTGTTCCGAGCGCGCTGTGTGCTGTTCCGGGCGGTGCGGGTGACTACTCCTCGACCAGCAGCTTCTCGCGGAGCTGGGCCAGGGTGCGGGCCAGCAGCCGGGAGACGTGCATCTGCGAGATGCCGACCTCCTGGGCGATCTGCGACTGGGTCATGTTCCCGAAGAAGCGCAGCAGCAGGATCTGCTTCTCGCGCGGCGCCAGGCCCTCCAGGAGCGGTTTCAGGGACTCCCGGTACTCCACGCCCTCCAGCGCCACGTCCTCCGAGCCCAGGGTGTCCGCGACCGCGGGGGACTCGTCGTCCGTGTCGGGGACGTCCAGGGACAGCGTGGAGTACGCGTTCGCGGACTCCAGACCCTCCAGGACCTCCTCCTCGGAGATCGCCAGCCGCTCGGCCAGCTCCTTCACGGTCGGTGAGCGGCCGTGCTGCTGGGAGAGCTCGGCGGTCGCCGAGGTCAGCGAGAGCCGCAGCTCCTGGAGCCGGCGCGGGACCCGAACCGCCCAGCCCTTGTCGCGGAAGTGCCGCTTGATCTCGCCGACCACGGTGGGCGTCGCGTACGTCGAGAACTCCACGCCCCGGTCCGGGTCGAACCGGTCCACCGACTTGATCAGACCGATGGTGGCGACCTGCGTCAGGTCGTCCAGCGGCTCCCCCCGGTTGCGGAAGCGCCGCGCCAGGTGTTCGACCAGCGGCAGGTGCATCCGCACCAGCCGGTTGCGCAGCTCGGCCTTCTCCGGCGAGCCGTCGGCCAGCTCGCGCAGCTGGATGAAAAGGGCCCGCGCACCGCTGCGGTCCCGGGGGTTGTGCGGGAGCCCGTGTTCCTCGCGCTCCTTGTGGACTTCACTCTCGTCGCTCATCTGGTCCGCCGCCCGCTCTGCTGACTGAGCTTGTTCCGCCGGGGCCTCCACCGCCGGGTGCGGGCGGGCCTGCTGCTCAGGAATCCCGTTCAGCGCCCGCCGGCTGCGCTCGTCGTCCCGCACCGGCCCGTCCCCGCTCACGCCGGACCGGGTCCCGCGCCGCGCTGTTTGTACAGGCTGATACTGACCGTACGGTCGTCGGCGACGGTCGCGTCGACCTTGCCGGCGAGTGCGGAGAGCACCGTCCACGCGAAGGTGTCGCGCTCCGGGGCGCGCCCGTCCGTGGTGGGTGCCGACACCGTCACTTCAAGCGAGTCGTCCACCAGCCGGAACACACAGCTGAGGACGGAGCCCGGCACGGCCTGCTGGAGCAGGATCGCGCAGGCCTCGTCGACCGCGATGCGCAAGTCCTCGATCTCGTCGAGGGTGAAGTCCAAACGCGCTGCGAGGCCGGCCGTGGCCGTACGCAGCACCGACAGGTAGGCACCCGCAGCGGGCAGCCGGACCTCCACGAAGTCCTGGTTCCCGGGCTCGCCTGCGATAGGGGACACCCTCACCTCCAAGGTGGCACAAGCGGTACGTCTCTTACGTCTATCGCCGGTGACGCTATCGCGATCCGCTGCCGCGTGTCGCCGGACCCCCTGCCAGGGCCGCTGTCACTCATGGTAGGTCCATGTGCACGGACAGTGGCTAGGGGTGTGCGGGGCCCAATTGGACCGCACCGGTGAGGGGTTGACGTACCCCGGCTTCAGACGATCGAACCGTCGACGAAGCACCAGCGCCAGCTCTCACCTGGTTCGAAGCTGCGCATCACCGGGTGGCCCGTGTCGTTGAAGTGACCGGTGGCGTGCCTGCCGGGGGAGGAGTCGCAACAGCCGACGTGCCCGCACTCCAGGCAGATCCGCAGCTGGACCGGGTGGGTGCCGTTGGCCAGGCACTCCGGACAGGTGTCGCTCTGCGGCTCCGGCTGGGGCCGCGGCAGTTCCTCGACGTGCGGGCAGTCGTTCATGAGCACCATTGTTCATGATGTGTGGGCACTCCGGGCTGCCGGAGCCGCTGAACCGGACGGACGGAACCGATGGACGCGCTGCCTCTGCTGGCCATGATCGCGGGAAGTGCCGCCGTAGCCGGGTTCGCCCGGCGCACCCCCGTGCCCGCACCGCTGCTGCTCGTGGCGGTCGGGATCGCCGCCTCCTTCGTGCCGGGGGTCCCGGACTTCACGCTCGACCCGCACATCGTGCTGCCGCTGCTGCTGCCGCCCCTGCTGCACACGGCGGCGCTGGAGAGCTCGTACCTGGACCTGCGGGCCAACCTGCGGCCGGTCGCCTTCCTCTCCGTCGGGTACGTGCTGTTCGCGACCGTGACGGTGGGGTGGCTGGTGAGCGTGCTGGTGCCGGGGCTGCCGCTGACCTCGGCGCTGGTGCTCGGCGCGGTGATCGCCCCGCCGGACGCGGTGGCGGCGACCGCGATCGCGCGCAAGCTCGGGCTGCCGCCGCGCATCACCGCGATCCTCCAGGGCGAGTCCCTGGTCAACGACGCCACGGCCATCACCGCGTACAAGGTCGCCCTGGCGGCCGCGGTCGGGGAGGGCGCGAGCTGGAGCGCGGGCGTCCAGGAGTTTCTGCTGGCGGCGTGCGGCGGCATCGGCGTGGGGCTGCTGCTGATGGTCCCGATCCACTGGCTGCGCACCCGGCTGAGCGAACCGATCCTGCAGAACACGCTCTCGCTGCTGATTCCCTTCGTCGCATATGCGACGGCGGAGTACGTGCACGCGTCCGGGGTGCTCGCGGTGGTCGTGGTCGCCCTGCACATCGGGCACCGGTCCTGGAAGGTCGACTTCGCGACCAGGCTCCAGGAGGAGGCCGTCTGGAAGATGGTCTCCTTCATCCTCGAATCGGCGGTGTTCGCGCTGATCGGGCTCCAGCTGCCGGTGGTGCTCAAGGGGCTGGGGCCCTACGACGGGTGGACGCTCGTCGAGTACGCGCTCGTGGTGTTCGTACTGGTGGTGGTGGCGCGGTTCGTCTGGGTCTTCCCGGCGACGTACCTCCCGCGATGGCTGTCGAAGCGCATCCGCACCCGGGAGCCCGACGTCGACTGGAAGGCGCCGGTGATCGTCGGGTGGGCGGGGATGCGCGGGGTGGTCTCGCTCGCCATCGCCTTCTCGATCCCGCTCGTGGCGGAGGGTGAACCCTTCCCCGGGCGCGACCTGATCCTCTTCCTGACCTTCACGACGGTGATCGCGACGCTGGGCGTGCAGGGACTGACCCTGGCGCCCCTGATCCGGCTGCTGAGGCTGCCCGCGCGGGACGTCCACGCGGAGACGCTCGCCGAGGCGCAGGCGCAGAGCGAGGCCTCGCAGGCGGCGGAGGCCCGGCTCGACGAACTGCTCGCCGACGAACACAACGCCCTGCCAGGACCGTTGGCGGACCGCCTGCGCACGGTCCTGGAAAGGCGCCGCAACGCGGTGTGGGAGCGGCTCGGGACGGTCAACGAGGAGACCGGGGAGTCGGCCGACGCGACCTACCGGCGGCTGTCCCGCCAGGTGATCGACGCGGAACGCGCGGTCTTCGTGGAACTCCGGGACGGCCGCCGGATCGACGACGAGCTGATGCGCACCCTGCTGCGCCGCCTGGACCTGGAGGAGGCGGCGGCCTGGCGGTCGGCGGACGGGGGGTGAGGGCCCGGCCGGTGGGCCTCGCGGGGTACGGCGAGGTGGCGGCCTGGCCCGGTCCGGTGCTACGGGCGTCCTGGGGCCTGGCGGGGCACGGCGAGGTGGCGGGCCTGGTCCGGTCCGGTGTTACGGGCGTCCTGTGACCACCGCGGCCACCCGGCTGCCCGCCGGGAACCCGCCGCGCTCCACCAGCGACACCAGCGCGTACAGCAGCTTCGCCACGTACAGCCGTTCCACCGCCACCCCGTGCCGCGCCTCGAAGTCGGCCGCGAAGTCGAGAAGCTCCGGGGGCGTGCGCGCGTACGCCCCGAAGTGGAAGCCCTCCGCGAGGGACCACGATCCGCACCGCCCGCCGAACGCCGAGTGCTGGAGCGCCAGCACCTCCGCCTCCAAGAAGCCCCCGGCGAGAACCGGAACGCCGAGGGCGCGCTGGTCCGGGGCCAGTCCCGCCGCGAGGCCGGCGAGCGTGCCGCCCGTTCCGCAGGCCACCGCGACGGTGTCGGCCGCCCCGCGCAGCTCCCGGCCGAGCGCCTTGCAGCCCTGGACGGCGAGCGCGTTGCTGCCGCCCTCGGGGACCACGTACGCCTCGGGGAAGGGGGTGCGGGGCAATAGCTCGCGCAGGTACGACGGGTCGGCGCGGCGCCGGTACTCCGTACGGGAGACGAAGTGCAGCCGCATGCCGTCGGCGGCGCACTGCGTGAGGGAGGGGTTGAGCGGGCGGCCGGCCAGCTCCTCGCCCCGCACGACGCCGACCGTCGGGAAGCCCAGCAGCCGGCCGGCCGCGGCGGTCGCGCGCAGGTGGTTGGAGTACGCGCCGCCGAAGGTGAGCAGCGGGCGGCCGGCGGCGGCCCGCAGATTGGGCTCCAGTTTGCGCCACTTGTTGCCGGAGAGGTCCGGGTGGATCAGGTCGTCCCGCTTGAGCAGCAGCCGCACGCCATGGAGCGCGAAACGCTCGTCCTCGACGGGGACCAGGGGGGACGGCAGCCGCGGGCGCAGCTCCAGGTGTGCGGAGGTCACCCGCCCATTGTCCCGCGCCCCTGCCCGCTCATCGTCCTGCGCCCTTGGCCTCTCATCGTCCCGCGCCCCTGGCCTCTCCCGGCGATCACTTCAGCAGGCCGTGCACCCTGTCCCGCAGCGCGTCCATCGTGAAGCCGAGCGGGTCGACCTTTCCCGGTTGCCACTCCCGGTGGCCGATGACCGAGCGCGCGCTCCAGCCGTGGGCGCGGCAGATCGCCGCCGAGACGCGCTCGACCGCCTCGATCTGGGCGGCCGGCCACGGGTCCTCGCCGTCGCCGAGGTTCTCGCACTCGAAGCCGTAGAAGCGGGCGTTGCCGTCGGTGTTGGCCTCGTTGTCCGGTGGCAGCTGCTTCTCGGCGATCACCGCGCGCAGCACGTCGTCATCACCGAGACCGGCGTGGTTGGCCCTGCCGTAGCCGACCAGGTGGACCGTGCCGTCCTTGGCGATCACGCCGTGGCAGAGCGGTCCCGGCAGGTCGGCGTGGCCGTCGCGGCAGATCTCGACGGTGGCGGCGGTGCCCTTGGTGACGGTGTGGTGGATCATCACGCCGTGCACCGGGCCCCAGGCGCCGTGGCCCTGCCGGTTGTGATGGCGCCAGTCGCCCACCTCGACCACGGTCACCCCCTCGGCGCGGAGCGCGGACAGGAAGGTGTCGGCGGAGAGGGGGTTGGCCATGGCGGTCTCCTCGCTGAGCGGCTCGGGGGTCCCGGGAGCGTGATCGGGAGTGCTTCCGGAACTGCGTGTACCGCTTGTACCGCGAGACATGCGCCCGGGGCATCTGTTTCGCACGGTGTGCGAGCCGATCAGGACAGGGACGCGCGTCTTGGCCTGCGCGGATGTGCGGCCCCGCGCGGGCGGGCGCCCTGACGCGAGCGTCCGGCCCGGTGGCGGGCGGTCAACTCCCGGTGACAGGTCAACCGTTCGCGCGGGATTCCCTCTTCCCCGGTGATCTAGTCACACTCTTTTGTGTAATGGCGCCGCCACTGTGCGTGCTGAAAGGCTTCTCCCGCAGGTCAGCACAGGCAGTAATCAGCACGTTATGAGGGAGTCAGATGTCGGTCGAGGCAGGTTCCGAGGTCCGGGAAGAGCAGGCACCGCCGCAGCAGAGTCTCGGTACGGCCGCCGCGCGGAACTTGGCGACCACCACCAAGTCCGCGCCGCAGATGCAGGAGATCACCTCCCGCTGGCTGCTGCGGATGCTGCCCTGGGTGCAGGTCCAGGGCGGTACGTACCGGGTCAACCGAAGGCTCAGCTACTCCGTCGGCGACGGCCGGGTCACCTTCGTGCAGACCGGGGGCGCGGTGTCGGTCATCCCCGGGGAGCTGGGCGAACTGCCCCCGCTGCGGGCGTACGGCGACCACGACGTGCTCGCGGAGCTCGCCCAGCGCTGCGAGCAGCGGGAGTTCGCCGCAGGGGACGTCATCGCGACACAGGGGGACAGCGCCGACACCGTCTATCTGCTCGCGCACGGCCGGGTCGAGAAGGTCGGCGCGGGGCCCTACGGCGAGGAGCAGGTGCTCGGCACCCTCGCGGACGGCTCGTACTTCGGCGACCAGGCGCTGATCGACGGCGACGCCTCCTGGGGCTACACCGCGAAGGCCGCGACCGCCTGCACCGTACTGGCACTGAGCAGGAACGACGTGCTCACGCTCGCCGACCGCGCGGACTCGCTGCGCGACCACCTCGCCCAGGCCGCCGAACTGCCGCGCCAGCGCACCAACAGGTTCGGCGAGGCGCCCATCGACCTCTCCGCCGGCCATGTCGGCGAAGCCCTCGTGCCGCACACCTTCGTGGACTACGACGCGGCGCCGCGCGAGTACGAACTGTCCGTCGCGCAGACGGTGCTGAAGGTGCACAGCCGGGTGGCGGACCTCTACAACCAGCCGATGAACCAGACCGAGCAGCAGTTGCGGCTCACCGTCGAGGCGCTCCGGGAGCGTCAGGAGGACGAGCTGGTCAACAACAGGGAGTTCGGCCTCCTCGCCAACTGCGACTACGGCCAGCGGATCCAGCCGCACGACGGCGTGCCCAGCCCGGACGACCTGGACGAACTGCTCTCCCGGCGGCGCGGCAACAAGTTCTTCCTCGCGCACCCGCGCGCGATCGCCGCGATCGGCCGCGAGTTCAACAAGCGGGGCCTGGTCCCGGACTCGGTCGACATCGCGGGCAACAAGATCCCGGCCTGGCGCGGCGTACCGATCTTCCCGTGCAACAAGATCCCGATCAGCGACGCCCGTACGACGTCCATCATCTGCATGCGTACGGGCGAGGCCGAGCAGGGCGTCATCGGCCTCCAGCAGTCCGGCATCCCGGACGAGATCGAGCCCAGCCTGTCGGTCCGCTTCATGGGCATCGACGAGCAGGCCCTCATCTCCTACCTGGTGACCGCGTACTACTCGGCCGCGGTCCTGGTGCCGGACGCCCTGGGCGTGCTGGAGAACGTCGAGATCGGCCGCTGGAGCTGACGAGGCCGGCGGGCGCAGGAGGGGACGGCCCGAGGGGGGTCATGGGGCGAGTGGGGGTGTTGCCCTCCCGGTGCGGGCGGCCGGGGCGCAACACCCCCGAACACGGGAGGAGTTGGCATTGACGATGACCACGGCCCAAGCGGCGGGCGGTTCCACGGGTGGCTCGGGGGAAGGCTCAGCGGGCGCATCGGCGGACGGCCGGGGCCCCGGGGCGGGGGGCGGCCCCGAGAGTGCGGCCGACCTTCTCGCACGCACCAGGGCGGCCGTCGACCCCCGGCTGCGTGAGACGGTCGACTCGCTGCCGGGGCAGGTCCGCCGGATCGCGCGCTACCACTTCGGCTGGGAGCAGGCGGACGGCACGCCGTCCACCGCCCCGTCCGGCAAGGCCCTGCGGCCCGCCCTCGTCCTCGCCGCCGCCCAGGCGCTCGGCGGCGACCCGCAGCACGCGGAACGGGCTGCCGCCGCGGTGGAGTTGGCGCACAACTTCACCCTGCTGCACGACGACGTGATCGACGAGGACCCGACCCGCCGGAACCGGCCCACGGCCTGGACGGTGTTCGGCATCGCGGACGCGATCGTCGTGGGCGACGCGATGTGCGCGCTGTCGCTGCAGGTGCTCGCGCAGGACCCGCACCCGGCGTCGGCGAAGGCCTCCGCCCGGCTGGCGGCCTGCATCATCGAGCTCTGCGCTGGCCAGCAGGCGGACTGCGCGTTCGAGCAGCGGGCGCCGCAGGACGTCACCATCGACGAGTGCCTGACGATGGCCGAGGCCAAGACGGGCGCCCTGCTCGGCTGTGCGTGCGCGCTCGGCGCGCTGTACGCGGGGGCGGGGGACGAGGAGGTCGAGGCGATGGACGCGTTCGGCCGTGAGGCGGGCCTCGCCTTCCAGCTCATCGACGACCTGATCGGCATCTGGGGCGACCCGGCGCACACCGGCAAGCCCGCGGGCGCCGACCTGGTCGCGCACAAGAAGTCGCTGCCGGTCGTGGCGGCGATGGCCTCCGGGTCCCCGGCCGCCGCCGAACTGGCCGAGCTCTACCGGGGGCCCGCCATGGACGCCGGCACGGTCCGCCGGGCCGCCGACGCCGTGGAGCGGGCCGGTGGCCGGGACTGGGCGCAGAGCCAGGCCGCCGACCGGATGGCACGGGCGGTGGACCACCTCTCGCGGGCGGTGCCGGACCTCGGCGCTGCCGACGAACTGCTGGCCCTGGCGGAGTTCGTGACCCGCCGCACGCGCTGATCGCCCCGCGCTCGCCACACCCGCCGCACCTCGCGTCGGGGCCCGCCGGAAGGGTCCGGCGGGCCCCGTCCGTGGCTCCAACCCTATGATCACGTACGAGAGTTGTCGTGCGGCGGGGATACGGAGACGGACATGGGCGTAGGGATACGGCAGGCGACGGCCGCGGACCGGGACGGGGTGCGGCGGCTGATGGACGACGCCTTCCACGGTGACCCGGTGAGCAGCTGGATACTGCCCGGGGTGGAGCACAGGCGGCGGGTGCACCCGCTGATGATGGGTGCCTTCCTAGGCGCGGTCCTCGCCCACGGCTGGGTGGACATGACGGAGGACGGCTCGGCCGCCGCGCTGTGGCTGCCCACCGCGGCGGGGAAGCCCGAGCCGGACGACGGGCCCGCGCAGCTGCGGGCCGCCATCGACCCGGCGAACGAGCGCGTGGAGCTGGTCGGCACGCTGACCGCGGCGATCCACCCGCACCACAGGGCGCACGACTACCTCTGGATGATCGCGGTGGACCCGGGCCGGCAGGGCGAGGGCCTGGGCAGCGCCCTGATGACTCCGGTGCTGGAGCGCTGCGACCGTGACGGCAGGGCCGCGTACCTGGAGGCGAGCAGCACGCGGAGCCGGGAGCTGTACCGGCGCCTTGGCTTCACCGATCTGGGGGAGCCGCTCCAGCTGCCCGGCGGCCCCCGCATGTACCCGATGTGGCGCGACCCGCAGGACGCGTGATCGCAGGGTGCGTGATCGCAGGACGCGTGACCCGCAAGGCGCGTGACCCCGCTGGGCGCGTGACCCGTTTGAGCCCCCGGGTGTGACCCGTTTGGCTCCGGGTGAGGGATGTCCGCCCCCGGGAGCGTCGGGCGGCCGGCGCCGCACGCCGTGCGCCTACGTGGCCGGGAAGATCCGCTCCACCGTCGTCGCCACCAGTGCGTCCAGCGCCTCCTGGGTGTCGGACAGCATCTCCGGCAGGGTGAAGTGCTCCACCAGCAGGCCGGTCATGGCCAGATAGAGGACCCGCATGGCGTCCGCGTCACCGGGCAGGCCCGCCGCCTGGTGGAAGCGGAGGTTCTCGTCGAACTGCTCCCGGACGGTCCGGTTGAGCGCCTCGCGCAGACCGGGCCGCCGGGTGGCTTCGAGCCGTAGTTCCAGCATCGCCAGATACCCGGAGCGTTCGGCGGTCATGCGGCGTACCAGGTCCTGCATGAGGTGGACGATCAGCTCCTGGGACGGCTCCGGGGTCATCAGCTCGGCCACGTGTGCCGGGTCGGGGACCATCCGCTCGTTGACGCGCGTCGCGGTCTGGGCGAGCAGCTCGTCGCGGTCGGCGAAGTAGTTGGAGGCGGTGCCCGTGGGGACGCCCGCCCGGGAGTCGACGGCGCGGAAGGTGAGGCCGCGGGCGCCCTCGTCCGTGAGCACGTCGATGGCGGCATCGAGCAGAGCGGTGCGGCGCTCGGTGTTCCTGGCCATGGGATCGCTTCCTTCTTCACTCTCGTACGGCAAAGTGCTTGCGTAACCACTACACGTGAAGCACTATAGCTGTCGTGGTTATGGGCTGAGCCGTGACCGCACCCCGACCCCGCAAAGGACCCCGCTTGCGCAAGCTCACCTACTACGTCGGTATGTCCCTCGACGGCTTCATCGCGGCCCCGGACCACGCCGTCGACGCCTACCCGGTCAGTGAGGAGTTCCTGAAGGACTTCCTGCTCGGCGAGTACCCGGACTGCCTCCCGACGCACATCCGCCGCCACTTCGACGCGGACGACGTGCCCAACAAGCACTTCGACACGATGCTCCAGGGCCGCACCACCTATCAGCCCGCCCTCGACATCGGCATCACCAGCCCGTACGCGCACCTGCGCCAGTACGTGGTCTCCCGCAGCCTCACCGACGCCGGCCCCTCGCCGTCCCCGGACGTCCAGCTCGTCACGGGCGACGTCGTCACCAAGGTGCGGGAGCTGAAGGCCGAGGACGGTGAACTCGGCATCTACCTCGCGGGCGGCGCCAACCTGGCGGGCCAGCTCATCGATGAGATCGACGAGATCGTCCTCAAGGTCTACCCGGTGGTCATCGGCGACGGCATCCGGTTGTTCTCCACGGAGTTCGGCGTGCACTCCTTCTCGCTCGACTCCACCCGCGGCTACGCCAACGGCACCCTCGTACTCACCTACTCCCGGCTGAAGGGCTGACCGCTTTGCGCGAACTGACCTACTACATCGCCTCCTCGCTCGACGGCTTCATCGGAGACCCGCACACGGGCGACGGTGCGTTCTTCGAGCAGCTGGCCAGCGGTGAGTACCACCGCTTCATGTTCGACGAGTTCTCCGACACCCTGCCCACCTTCGCCCGTGAGCACCTCGGTCTCGAAGGCAAGCCGCTGACCCGCTTCGACACGGTCATTCAGGGCCGCAGGAGCAACCAGGTGGCGTACGACCAGGGGGTGACCAGCCCGTACGCGCACCTGCGGCAGTACGTCGCCTCCCGCACCCTCACCGAGTACCCGGACCCCGCCGTCGAGTTGATCCGTGACGACCTCGTGGGCAAGGTGCGCGAGCTGAAGGCCGAGGAGGGCGGACTCGGCATCTACCTCTGCGGCGGCGGTGACATCGCCGGCCAGCTCATCGACGAGATCGACGAGCTGATCATCAAGACATACCCGTTCCTCGTCGGTTCCGGCATTCCCATGGCGTCCGCCGGATTCGCCCTGCGGCAGTACGAGTTGAGCGACTGCAGGACCTTCGACAACGGCGCGATCGTCGCGACCTACCGCAAGATCCGGTGACCGTGCGCCGGGACGGCCGCCGCCGGTGCTCCGCCGCGGGGGCCGTCCTCGATCGGCCGGACGCGCGGACGCACTAAAGTCCCGCCCATGACAGGAGAGTCATGGGTCGGCTGGTACCGCGATCGCGCCGGTACACAAGCCCTCACCATCGTGACGGACGGGCGGCGGCTGCGCGCCCGCATCAGGGGCACCGACTTCACCGGCGACGGCTTCACCGGCCTGCGTGCCGACCCCGGACTCCCGCCGGACGAGGGCGAGTTCACCCTCACCCCGGACGGCGCGCTGTGCGGTTGTGTACTGGAGTGGGACATACCGATGCCGGTGTACGACGCGGGGACGGTGCACCGCGCGGCGCTGCGCTGTCTGCTCACCCTCGGCCGGCCCGCGGCCCAGGGCCACGGGCTCGACCGGCTGCACCTCGGGCTCGCCCTGCACTTCGACGGCGCGCTGTTCCTGTCCGGGCACGCGGAGAGCGACTTCGCTGCGGCCCTCGCCGAGATCCAGCGCCAGCTCCCGGCCGGCAGCTACCTCAAGTCATGCCTCTCGTGCGCCTTCTCCGACTACCTCCCCGGCGCGGGTACCGGCTTCTTCGGCGCGCTGACGTGCTTCCTGGACGCCAGGGACGCCTACCGCGCGGTGGCGGCCCCGGACGGGCTCCTCGAACTCTGGGGCAGCAACTCCGGCACCGTCCAGGAGACCCACCGCTGCCCCGGTTTCGAGCGCAGGCCCGAAGCAGGGCCCGGTACCGGGCACCGGGGCGCCTTCCCCGCACCGCGACCGGAACTGGAGCACTCCCAGGGGGATTTCAAGCCTCCGCAGGCGTTCGCCGGCTGATCGGTCACCGCGTCCCGGGGCGCACGCACGGCGGCGCCGCGTGCCCGCACGGTTCCGGTTGGGGGGCCGGTTCGCACGGGTACGCGGCGCCGGTGCCCGCCCGGGGCGGGACCTGGTCGCGCGGGTGCCGAAAGGCCTAGCCGACCAGGCCGTTCGCCCACAGCTGGTTGACGCGGGCACGCTCCTGGGCGTTCGGCTGGCTGTTCTGGCAGGAGGTGCCGGGGCCGCCGCCGGACATCAGCTCGCTGCACGGACCGGAGTAGTGGTCCGGCAGGCCGAGCACGTGACCGGTCTCGTGGGCGGTGACGCGGGTGGAGTTGTACTGCTGGTTCTGCCGGTAGTCCAGGAAGATGTAACCGCGTCCGTGACCGTCCGTGCTGGCGTACGAACCGCGCGAGTCGTTGCCCTCGCGGTACGTGAAGTTGGCGCCCGAGGTCGTCTCCTGGAGCTTCACATTGCTGACGGCGCTGTTCCAGATCTGGGTGGAGCTGGCTATCTGCGAGCGGAAGGACGGCGCGGCCGACGCGTTGTAGCGCACGGTGACGACGCGGATGCCGGGGTTGGCGGCCCGCTGCTCGCGCACCGACTGCATGACGGCCTGCTGGAAGGCCTTGGTGGCGGAGGCGTTCTCCTGGGACTGCTCGTACGCGGCGTACGAAGTCGTGGGAGCCGGCGCGGTGGTGGCGGCGTTCGCCATGGGCACGGTGCCGACGGCGGCGAGTCCGAGACCGAGAGCGGTGGCGAGGAGGGCGCGGGGGTGTCTCATGGTGGGGGGTTCTCCCTGCTTGTCCGTGGCCCGGTGGGTTCCGGGCGTGGGTGGGACTGGGGAGAGTGTGGGGGAGCCGGAGGTGCCTGCGGATGATGTCATTCACCGATAGCGCGATGACATCACCCCCCGCCGGGACGGCCTGCGCCAAGCTCTCTCCGGCAGGTAACTGCCGCTCAAATCAAGCCACTTGCTCCGACAACCGGAACGAGAACATCTGGTGCGGGCGGTGACGCAGCTCTACCCTCACCCCCATGGAGCTGGAGGTGCGACATCTTCGTGCACTGTGCGCGATCGCCGACGCGGGCAGTCTGCACAAGGCCGCCCGCACCCTCGGCATGAGCCAGCCGTCCCTGACCACCCAGCTGCGGCGGATCGAGAACTCGGTGGGCGCCGAGCTGTTCTCCCGTCGCAGGACCGGCTGCCGCCCCACCCCGCTCGGCCAGACGCTCCTGGCCAGGGCCCGCCCCCTGATCGAGGGGATGAGCGAACTCATCACGGAGACCAGGGCCGAGGCCGCCCGTGCGATCGGCGAGGGACCCGCCCTGCGCATCGGCTCCACCGCGAGCCGGGTGGTCGCCCTCTGGCTGCGCAGGCTCAGGCTGCGCCTGCCCGACCGGGGGACGTCCCTCCATGTCGACGTCTCCGCGAACGCGCTGCTGCGCATGGTGGCCTGCGGCACCCTCGACGTGGCCTTCGTGCACGAGGTCGAGGGCTGCCCGCTGCGCGTGCCCGCCGGCCTCGACGTCCGGGTGCTCCTGGACCGCGAGCCGCAGTTCGTCTCCCTCTCGCTGGACCACCCGGCGGCATCGGCGGCCGTCGTGGACCTCACCGATCTGGCGGCGGACCGCTGGATGGTGGACCCGAGTGTCGACGGCGAACGCGACGGCCTGCGCCGCGTACTCGCCGCGGCGGGGCTCAACCCGCCCTTGCTGCACGGTGATTACCTCACCGCCTCCTCGCTCATCGTCATAGGGGAGGCGGTGGCGCCCTGCCAGCCCACCTCGGGACCCCGGGACGACATGGCGATCCGTCCGCTGCGTGACGACCCACTGGGCGTCCGGCTGCTGCTGGCCGCCCGCCCGGGCCTCCCCGAACTCCCACTCCTCTACCAGGACCTGGAGACGGCCTACCGGGACGCGGCGCTGCGGGCGGCGGGATACCGGGAGTGGCTGGAACGCGCGGGGAGCCCGCTGGTGGGTGCGTGACGCGGCACGGGTCGAGGGAGGGCCGGTACGAGATGGGTGCCACGCCTCGGCGAGGGGCCGGTACGCGATGGAGCCCCGGGGGCGGAACGTGATGAGGGCCCCGCCACGACGGGGGAACGTGGCGGGGCCCTCGTACGCTCACGTGCCCCGGGCCGGTCGCGTCATGCACGCCCGAAGAGAAATCTTCCGGGCCCGCCCGGTCGTGGACACGCGGGCCACGGCGCCCGTTGATCTTCCTGCCACGGGGGTATCCGGCACCGTATGAGGGCCAACGGGATGCGGATGATGATGTGGCTGGCGGTGCTGGTGCAGCTGATGGCGCTGTTCCAGCACCAGGTGATGGGCCGGTCGTGGCAGGACGGGTTCACCGTGGCCGCGGCCTGCGCGCTGGTGGGGCTGTGCGCGGCGAGGGCCGCGGGACGTTCGTAACGCGTGGCGGTGGCACACGGTGCCCCGGGGCGCCGGCCCCTCCTCAGGGGCGGCGCAGCAGGATGATGCCGTCCCGATCCGCCACCTGTACGTAGCCGTGCGTGCGGTACAGGCGGAGCATGCGCTCGGAGGTGGCCACCGGGCAGGGCACCTTCACGGTGGGGTCGGTACGGTCCGAGACCACCCACTGCGGCGGGTCCGCGGGAAGGCCGGTGGGCGCCGCGGGGTCGGCCCCGGTCCCGTAACAGACCAGGCTCACGGTCGTACGTGAGGTGAGCAGCGGGGCGAGGCGGTTGGACGAGGCGACGGTGGCGCCGTCGGGGATCCGGTCGAGGATCTGACGGGCGACGGTGACGTGCGCGGGGGTCCGCCAGGCGGCCGGCAGGACGAGGTCGTGCAGGGGGTACACGGCGGCCGTGACCGCAGTGAAGGCGGCGGAGAAGGCGAGCGCGCGCCGGCGCCGCACCCCGGGCAGCAGTTCCTTCCGCCGGCTGAGCACATCCACGAACCCGGCGAACAGCACCGGCATCAGGATCGCGCTGTAGTGGAAGCCCGGGGTCCAGTAGTGCTCGTTCCCGGCGACGAACCGCCAGCCGAGGGTCGGCGCGCAGAGCAGCAGCAGCGGCGAACGCACACCGAAGAAGGCGACCGGTGCGGCCAGCATGAGCAGCAGCAGGTACTTCATCGGTGGCCAGAACACCCCGAGCGCGAGCGACAACGCGCTCCCGGACGCGGCGCTCTCGTCACCCGGTATCTGCCCCCAGTAGGCGAAGCCCCCGGCGGGGTTCATGGCCGGGAGGAGTACGAGGATCTCCACGGCACTGCCCGCGGCGCCGAGCAGAACCACCGCGACCCCGAGCCGGAGACGGGCGGCGATGCTCGGGCCGGGTGGCGGCAGGACGTCGGACCCTCCCGCGACCGCGGCGGACGCGGAGTACGTTCCGCCCGTGGAGGGCGCGGAGTACGTCTTGCCCGCGGAGGGGGCGCGGGAGGCCGCCCGCCGTTCCCGCAGCGCCTGCCAGGCGATGTACAAGCCGACGGCGGACAGGGTCAGCCCGAGGTCCTCCTTGACGAGCAGCAGCGGTGCGGCCCACAGCGCGCCCGCCCACCACCGCCGTTGCCCGAGCGCGACCGCGCAGAACGCAAGCAACGGCACCGCGAAGGCGATCTCGTGGAAGTCCTTGGCCGCGGCCGAGACGATCCCCCAGGACGCTCCGACCCCGCACCCCACCACGAGCGCGGCGACCGGCCCGAGAGCCCGGTGCGCCCAGCGCGTCAACGGCACAACGGCCAGTGCGAGCAGCGCCGACTGCACGACGAGAAGGGTCTCCGTACGGGGGACGAGCCGGTAGAAGGGCGCCACGAGCACCAGGATCGGATGGAAGTGATCCCCGAGGAGGTTGAACCCGGGCCCCTTCAGCTCCACCACGGGCGCCCGCAGATGCGCGTACGCCTTGATCGCCTGCTCGAATATCCCGATGTCGAATCCACCGTTGAGCATCCGGCCGTGCCGCAGGACGGCCACGACTGCATAGAGCACGAAGAAGAGCGCGGTGAGGGACCAGGCGAGGACGCGCGGCCCGGGGATCCGCTCGCGCAGCGCGACGAGCAGCCGCTCACCGCGCTGCTGCGCACCCGGGACATGAGCCGGGGTCGTATCCCCGCCGCCGGTCCTGTCCCCGGTCCTGCCCCCGGGCGTGCGTCCGGACTCCGACTCCTTCTCCCGCACCGCAGACCCCACCATGCTCCCCACTCGCCGATTGTCACGCGTTCCAGGCAGCCCCCCGCCCACCACCAGCGGCCCGATCGCCACCAGCGGCCCGCTCGCCACCCGTCAGCGGTCGCCGCCGGCATCCGTTGCCTCGTACCCGCATTCGACCGTGTTCGGCTGCCCAACCTACGGGCCCACCGGGAAGCCCTCCAAGCCGGTCGGTAGGCGGCGTCCCGTGGCTGCGCGCGGTCAGTGATCTGCGGCGGTGTCCTGCGCCGGGTCCGTACCGACGCCGACAGCGGCGCGGTACACGTCGAGGGCCGGACGGGGCTCGCGCCCCAGCAGGGCGCGGAGGGCGTTGTCCGTGATCCCGGTCCCGTCCAGGAAACCGCCGGCGATCGCCGAGTACGTGCCGACGAGCATCGGCACCTGGAAGGGCTGCGCCTGCCCGGCCGCGGCGATTGCCTCGCGCGTCGTGGCGAGCGTGGCCGGCCGGTACCGCCCGCCGATCGCCCGCGCCAGGTCCGCGCCGCCCAAGGCCTGCTCGCCGACGAGTTCGTAGGTCCTGCCCGCGTGTGCCCCGGGCGCTGTCGCCACGCGGGCGGCGACCGCTGCGAGGTCCGCGCGGGCCACCGCTGCCAGCCCGCCCTCGCCCAGGGGCGCGACGATCGTCCCGTCGGGCGCGGGGGCGGCGACGGCGGCGAAGAACTCGGCGTACAGCCCGTTGCGGAGGACCGTCCAGCTCAGCGAGGAGCGGGCCAGGCGCCGTTCCGTCCAGCGGTGGGCGAGCGCGTAGGGCAGGTGGTCGCCGTCACCGCTGAGGCTGGTGTACACCACGTGCCGTACACCGGCCTCCTCCGCGGCGGCCAGCACTCCCTCGTGACGCGCGATGACCACGTCGTCCTCGCCGTACCCGGCGGATATGAGCAGCAAGGTGTCCACACCGGTGAGATCGAGTGAGGATGGGTCGTCGAAGTCCACGCGTCGCTCGGCGGCGGTGCGGGGTGTGCGGGTACCGAAGATGACGTCGTCCCGCCCGGCGAGTTCGCGGACGACGAGCCGGCCGAGAGCGCCGTTCGCACCGGTGACGAAAATCATGGAAACAGCCTCCTGGGCGGTGGTTTGTGCACTGGAACCGGCGGTGTGACCAGCGGTGTGATCAGCTGTCCGTCCAGCCGTGTGCTCTCATCCTCGGGAGCGGAGACGGATCCCGTAAGGAGGCACTTCGATGTCAGTAGGGCACACCGCGGTAACCACCCCGGCGCCGGCCGAGCCCGTGATCGTCTGTGACACGCCGCAGGACGAGTGCGGGGTACGGGACGTACTGGACCGGCTCGGCGACAAGTGGTCGGTGTACGTGATCGTCGAACTCGCCTCCGGCGTCAGGCGCTTCAAGGAGCTGCAACGCGCCGTGCCGGGCAACATCCCGCAGCGGATGCTCACGCTCACCGTGCGACGCCTGGAGCGCGACGGGCTGGTGAGCCGGACGGTGTACCCGACCGTCCCGCCCCAGGTCGAGTACGAGCTGACGGAACTCGGCCACAGCCTCACCCACCTGGTCAAGTCCCTGGCGGACTGGTCCATCGCCCACCGCCCGGCCATCGCGGCGGCCCGCGAGGCATGGGACGCGACGGTGCCGACGCCGCGGGCGTGACGTGTTCGGACGGTGGCGGAGGCGGCCCGGCACGGGGAGTGCACCGCGGGCCGGTCTCAACCGAAGCCCGTCGCGCTGCCGTACCTGGCCGCACAAAGAAGACCGCACCCGGCCCACGCGGGACGCCGTGCTCGGCGTCCCTGGACCGGGTGCGGGCGGGCAAGCGATCTGACCGGCGAAACCGCGGGTCAGAAGCTCCGACCGAAGGTCAGGCCTTCTTCGTCTCCTAGTAAGGGGGTGGGTCGGTGACCTGCGGTGATGATGGCTGCGGGTCGCTGACCTGGCTTTTTAGTGATGGCTGGCGATGGGGCGTGACAGTCTCGATCGAGTGTCCTGCGGACTGTGTGCGGACTGGGTTGGGACTGATGGGATATCACTGCACGGTTCTGGACGCGCCGCTACGGTGAGCCGTAAGGCCGCTGACAGCACGATGCCACCGAGGAACATATGGACGAGTCTGTTGCACCGGATGCTGCTCAGCCCGGGGGTGAGACGCCATCTGGACTCGCTGCTGCTCCCGAGGATGCGACCGCCGGAGGCGACATCGCTGCAGCCGGTGAAACTGAGCGAGGATCGAGTACCTATGCGACCGGCGGCGGTGGTGTTTCGTTCGCGCACCGCGTCGCGGCTGTCTATCTCGCTGGCATGTTGACTGGCGCACGACGGGCGGAAGTATCTGAGCTGCCGGTCCGGAGGGTGTCGTTCCAAACCGGTCCGGCGCACCCGGTGGACGATCTTCTGATCGAATGCGGCGATGCGGCAGCTGAGGTCATCCTTGCGGTGGCATGTCGAGCAACGCCGAACTTCGTCCAGAGCCATGGCGACACGGTGAAGCTCGTCGGGTCGCTTCTCGCCGAGGTCGAGAGGTTCGACGCCGACACTCACCAAGTCGCCGTCGCGACCGCCGGTCGGTCCGATCAGTGGGACCAGCTCGCAACGCTCTGCGGCATCGCGCGTGCTCATGCCGACCCGGAGTCGTTCCAAGCGTCCATGGACGTCGATCGCCGCTGGTCCAAGCCGGTGCGTAAGCGGCATGAGCATTTTCTGGAGATGGTGGAGAAGGTCGTCGAAGACGACACAACGCAGGAAGAGATCCTGCGGCTGGAGTGGCGGCTGCTTGGCCGGCTGCACATCCTCGGTTTTGCGGTTCAGAGCCCGGACGAAGGCGACCGCACAGCGGTCGCAACGTCGCTGGACAGCGTTGCCTCGGATGCCGCCGACGGGGTGGTGGTGCGGGACCGTCTTGAGGTCGAGGCGACCCGCTACGACGCGACTGGCGCTGTGGTGGACCTCAAGGTGCTCCGCCGTGACATTCACGTGCTCTTGGACTCGGCAGCGACTCGAAGTCGGCATGCGTGGTCGGTGCTTGCTGAGCAACGCAAGTTGGCCGTTGCCGGCGTGCGGGCCACTATCGGTGATGAGTCGTCCGGAGGGTCGGTCCAGATCTCGTTCGCCGACCGCCGCGAACGACTCGCTGATGCCCTGCGCGAGGCCGGTACCCGTGCTTCGGCTTTGTTGGTATCTGGCGAGTCGGGCATCGGTAAGAGTGCGCTGACTCTGTCGGCCGTTGCAGAGTTGGAAGCCGCAGACCCCGCCGGCTTCCAGGGCGTGGTGGTGAACTTCCGTGGCATGCCGCAGTCGAGTTTGGAGCTGCGAGCTGCGCTCGGGGTTTCGCTGGAGGACGTGCTCGCGGAGGCATCGGCACTTTCTCGAGTCCTGGTCATCGACGCGGCTGATGCTGCTCTGGAGCGGTCTGCTGGTCTGTTGAGTGACTTGGTTCTGGCAGCGGCTGCGGCGGGTGTTGGGCTCGTTGCGGTGACATCTGACGTGGCACTTGGTTTCGTGCGGGAGCAGGTGGAGCTGGGGTTCCCGAAGTCCATTTCGTCTTTTGAGATGCGGCCGTTGGGCGATGAGGACATCTCCGTCGTCTCAGGCCAATTTCCGCTTTTGCGTACGGTCCTGCGAGACCTGCCCGTGAACTCGCTGCTGAGAAGGCCCGTTGTACTGGACCTTCTGGCTCGGACCGGGGCGGAGCCAGCTAGCTCACTGGGTGAGTGGGAGTGCCTTGATCTGGTGTGGAGCAGGATTATACGGGGCGATGGGCGGCCCGGTGTCGGCTCGGCGGAGGCACGCGAACAGACACTGCTCGCAGTAGCCGCAGAGACTATGAAGCTGCCCGAGGACCGTCGACCTGGTGCACGGGTTGATGCCGCAGCGGTCGACGTACTGCGTCGGGATCATCTGCTCGCGCCACCGAGCCGGTATCGGAACCAGCCGGACTTTGCACATGACGAGGTCCGGCGGTACGCGACCGCCATCCTGCTTGTCCGTGGTCAGAGCCCCATCGAGTTGCTGCAGGCAGCGGGAGCACCGCGGTGGACACTGTCGGCCGCCACTCTTGCGTGCGAGGGCCTGCTGAAAGCACCGGAGGCTCGCCCTGTCCGGAAGTTCATCGAACTGCGCTCGCAATTCGAGGCTTTCGCCGCAGCACGCGGACCCCGGTGGACTGACGTTCCGGTGGAGGCGGTTCTGGAGACGCCATTCGCGTACCAATGCCTGAAGTCAGCGTGCACGGATCAGTCGGTCGGCCTGGTGCTCGGCGACGTGGTTCGAGTTGTTCAGCAGCGGTATAAGGTCAACGGGCTGGTCGACCGTCGAGTCACGAACCCCGTTGTGCAGTTCCTCCTAGATGACGAAAAGCCGTGGGACGTGTCAAAGGCGTCCTTCGAACTGCTCGCGGACTGGCTGCACGCCCTGTCCCTGGCGGACGTTCCTGCTGGCAACGAACTACGAGTCCGACTTCGGGACCGCCTTCTTGCCTACTGGAATTCGTTCCCTCGACGCAAGACCAGCGGGGACACGCCGTCTGGGTGGACGGCGCAGTGTCGGCGACGCCGACGTGAGCTGGATTACCACCTAACGAAGGAGGCGTTCGTCGAAACGTTGGCTCTGCTCGGTCCGGACATCGATGATGCCGTCGAAAGGTGCCTTCGAGCCATTGGGGAAGACGCGCCAGCGTTCCTGGCTCCGGCTGCGGACTCGCCGTTGAGCGCCCGAGCCTTGGCGCAGAAGGACCCGGAGCTATTGGCGACGTTGATGGCGGCCTACTACATTGACGACGAGCCAAGTTGGCACCTGGATAAGGGTGTCCGGAGGCATCAGGGCCGGTGGACCGCTATCGGACCACCGTTCTTCCAGTACTACTTCGGCGGGTTCTGGCAACTGTTCCAGACAGCGCCGTTTCCGACCTCGGCGCGGGTTTTGAACAGCATCCTGAATAGTGGTGCGCGGGCACGCGTAGCAACGCTGTCGCGGCCTAGTCCGCCTTACGCGTTGACTGATCCCTTTGATGACGGGGACGAGGGCGGTGAAAGTGAGGCAGAGGACGGAGAGGTTGAAGACCGCGGTGCGGTTCTGAACCTGGACGGTACTGCTCGCTTGTACGTCGGCGACAGCCACGTGTGGAGCTGGTACCGGGGCACGTCGGTGGGCCCATACTCGGCTATGAGCGCACTCCAGGCGATGGAACGTCTTGCCGACGGGTGGTTGAGCCGGGGTGCGTCACCGAGGGTGGTTGTCGAGGCACTCTTGAACGGCTGCGAGAACCTGGCAGTTCCAGGGATGCTATTCGGTCTGCTGGTGCGCCACATTGAGAAGATCGGCACCGAGCTCGACCTTTTTCTCGCCGAACCTGCCGTATGGGAGTTGGAGTTTGGCCGCAGGGCGAGTGAGTACGTAGGGCTGCGTGCAGCAACCGAGGGGCTCGCAAACCTTGAACGTCGCCAGTGGACACCGCGTGAGGTAGCCATGTGGCTGATGGTGCACGGCGGGCAGGAGCGTGCCCAGGCTTTGAAGAAGGTTGCCGACAAGCTTGTCGAGAACGGCGACCGGCTGCGCATTAGCCAGGAGCGTACGAAGAACTGGGCTGCCAGCCTGGACCCGGAGCAATATCGAGTTAAGCAGCATGGCGATAAGGTCTACATCGAGGTCGAATCACCGCTTGAGTTGCAAGCCGTGCAAGAAGCGCACGCGGCTCACCAGGAGGTCGTGCAGACTAGCCTGCGCCTGCAGAATCGGTACTGGGGCTCGGTCAAGCATGGCGCCGAGTACGTGCTGCCCTCGTCGGAGGAGATTGCTGCGGACCTGGCGGCAGGACGTGCCTTGGTCGAAGCCGATGAAGACCTGATGGCGAATCGGCCTGTGGACGCCGTTGCCCATGTCGTTAGAGCAGCGGTCGAACGAGCCGCCGCTGGTGATATAGCGGCGCTGGGCAACGAAGAGCAGTTCGTGACTGAGTTCGTCATCGGCATCGCATTGTTGTTCCGGGAGGCCGAGGACCAACGTCACGCGGATCAGTTCTTCGATCTTGGTGCCGATCGAGCCGTGGCGCAAGCCTTGCCGGCGTTTCTCACACCCGCACTGGCTGCGCCGCTGGAAGCGGCTGGCGTCTCGACCGAAGATGTTGCCGAGGCTGGTCTTGCGATGGCAGGCAAGGCGCCCTTGGAGACGCGGCTGTACCTGGCGCGTGGATGCGATGTCGTCTGGAGGTCCGCATGCCACCTCGACCCTTGCGCCCACCGGACCACGTTGAACTGGTTGCTTGAGACTGCCCGTGGCGCAGAAATCGGTCCGTGGGACCGGCACGGTCAGCGACGGCCGAATGTCCTGATTGCTGGCGACGTTGCCGAACGCCTCCAGGCACTATCAGGTGACTCCGTTGACATCGCGGTTCTAGATGCAGCCATTCGCGGACTCGGGGCAGCCGCGTCGACGGGCCACTGTTGCACCGACAACGCAGCCGCTCTCCTCGCCGCCTTTCTCGACGTCGAGCGACGTGCCATGGTTGCGCAGGAGAAGCAGGGCTGGACCGCGGACGACCGCGGGACGCACACCTTGGTTGCCGCACGGGCCCTGCTCGAGGGCTTCGCGAAGGACGTCGATGCCGGACCGGTTCTCGAACACCTCGACGTCCTTTGCGCAGATGCAGGGCTGATGTCGAATTTTCTCCACGGTCTTGCTGCGGTAGGTGCAGAGAACGACCGCTTGGCTGAAGCGGCCCGAGGTGTCTGGCCGTCGTTGCTGCGTCATGCCATTGGCTACCTGAGTAACGACTCAAGTCCTTACCGTGACCATCATTGGGGCGACTGGGCTGCCGCTGCCCTGCTGCCGGACCCTCTTCCATGGACGCAGGGCTTGTACAACGAGGTCGTTGGCGAACCCGTCGACTGGGTCCGTGCTGAGGACCTCGTTGAGTCGCTCGACGATTGGCTGCCGACAGCTCGCGGGGAGGCCAAGGGCGTCGACGCGCTCATCGGCATCTTGCGGAAGCTCTCGGAGGAAGTGCAGGTCATCCGTGGCGTGCATTGGGTTTCCGACCTCTGCATTCAAGATGGACGTGTCACGGTTAAGCAGTCGTGGCTCTCGAACAGCTGGCTCAAGGAAATTCGCAGGGCGGCCGAGGAACTCGGCGAATTGGACGAGTGGCAGATGCTCGTCGACTCCTTGGTCGTCGCCGGAAATGAGGGGCTGGCGCCGTACAGCAGGTGATAATCAGGGACTTTGCCCGGCCCCTTGTGAGAGTTCCGGAGTAGGGCTCTACTGCCGCAACTAAGCGGATTCACCTCACTCGATATTTGATAATGGCATCCAAGTCACCGGTATAGGTCACCGTCATTTCGTCGTCCGCCGGTGGCTCGAACCGGGCGAAGAAGTCATCCAGTGCCTCTGGTGTGACGGTGAGGGCATTGGCGTCTTCGCGGCGGTTGCGTTCGTTGAGGCGGGTCAAGAGTTCGTCGTGGTCGGCCGGGAGGTAGACCATGACAGGTTGGCCGCTGGCCCGGCGGGCGGTGGTTTGCCAGGCCGTGCGGTCGGCTCGGGTCCAGAGGCCGTGGTCGAGGACGACGTCGTGGCCGGCGGTGAGTTCGGCGGCGAGCTGTTGGCGGATGGTTTCGACGGCGGGGCGTTCGTGCTCGAAGTAGGTGTGCTCGGGGTAGTCGATGCCGTAGCGGCCGTGGAGGCGGTGTACTTCCTCGTCTACGGAGAGGCGGGTGAAGCCTCGTTCGGCGAGGGCCTTGGCGAGGGTGGTTTTCCCGGAACCGGTGATGCCGATCAGGAGGACGGCGAGTGGCATGAGGGGCAGTCCCTTTGCGGTGTGGGGGTTGGGCACGAACTCAGTGCACCGTTCGGGGCGGTACGTGACTGTGCTTGCTTCGGTGCTGGTTCCAACGCTGTGACGCGGAAACGAGGCGGCTGGTCCATGCATCAGGCTTGGCGCCTGCGATCTCCGTCCAAAGGTTTGCGCTGGCCTGGACGAAGGCGTCGACGGCGCGTGGGGGTGCTGATTTCCACGTGGGGACGTGTCCGACCAGTTGCTCGGCATCGGCTGGTGTGTGGCCGGCTGCGACAAGCCAGATGACCCAGTGGGCGGCGTCGAGCCAGGCGGCCCCGCGGGTGGCCCAGCCCCAGTCGACCAGGTGCGCACGGTCTTCGGTGACGAGGACGTTTTGGTTGTTCCAGTCGGTGTGGAGCAGGGCGTCGCCTGCGAAGACTTCGGCGTCGGCAGGGTGGGCGACGTACCCGGCCAAGCGTTGTTCTGCGCGACGGAGCTCGATGTCCGGGCATGGGAGGGCCGCCAGTTCGCGGAGAGCGTCGGTGACCTTGGGGAGGTCCGGCGAGCCGGGGGAGTAGTCGGCGTGGCGGCCGTCGATGGTCTCGAAGCCGAGGACGTCCCAACCGTCGACGACGACGTGGAAGAGGAGGCGTGGGGCGAGCGGGGTGACGTACGGGTTGATGTCCGCCTCGCGCTGTTGCGTCCAGACCCAGCGGTGGTCGGTGCGCAGGCCCTTGAGAAAGACGGTGCCGTCGGCGGTGTTTGCGTGGGCGGAGAGGGAGCTGTTGAGGCCGGCGGTGACGGGATCGACCTTGAGGATGGGGCCGGTCTCCGACTCGATGGCGGCGCGAATCCCGGAGGGGAGTTCGTTGAATGCGGTGGTGGGTGCGGGCATGGCGGACAGGCTTCCAGACGTACGTGCCTGAGGGGGCTTCCGGCGCGGCGTGTGCGGCGGGAAGCCCCCTGGAGGGATGGTCAGCTGTAGGGGTTGTCGTCGCCGCAGCCGGGCGTGGTGGCTTCGGCGAAGGCGTCCACGTCCTCGATGAGGACGATCTCCTCGTCGGGTTCGGACGGCGGACGGATGGGGGCGATGGTGACTGCTACTGCGGTCATGGGGTCAGCTCCTTGTCGTTGAGTGCTGGCAGTACCTGTCCAGTGGTGCCTCCGCCTCCTGGTAGACCTTGGCCAGCGGTCGGCAGACCCGGCAGGTGCCGGAGAGCTGACAGCCGGTGCAACCACCGGTGCGAAGCATCAGGGAGTCGGCGACGCCGCCGAGGCGGCTCAGGCCCTCGACTCCCGTGGTCATGAGGGGGATCGCGTCGTCGCGGCCGACCTTGCAGATGGACGCCATGCCGTGCGGGTCGACGTGGAAGAAGGTGTGACCCGCATTGCAACCACGGAAGGGCTCGCGGTCGGCGAGGTGGTTGGGGGCCTGGGTCGCGAGCGTTTCCGCGCCGCCGTAGATGGTGGGTGACATGTGGGTGTACTCGCGGTACGGCAGTGCGTAGCGGTCCGCGAAGGCGCGCATCTGGTCGGCCTCGTGGGCGTTGTGCCGCGTGATGATCAGGGCCAGATCGAGCGGCAGCCCGGCCTCGTGGGCTGCGTCCAGTCCCTTGAGGAACATGCGGTACGCGCCTCGGCGACGGGTGAGTCCGTCGTACGCATCGGCTGTGGCCCCGTACAGGCTGAGCGTGATCCTGTTCGGGCGGAGTCGTGTCAGGAGGGCGAGGTTCCTTGCGGTGGCGAGGCGGGAACCGTTCGTGAGGATCTTGACCAGCATGCCCAGCTCGTAGGCGAGTTCGTATGTCTCGGGGAAGAACTTGTCGATCATCGGCTCGCCACCGGTGAGCTGAAACCAGAGCACCCCGGCGTCCCGGACGACGTGGAGCAAGCGTTCGCGGTCGGGCCAGTCGAGGCCGGAGAACTGCTTGAGTCCCAGGTAGCAGTGCTCGCAGTCGTAGTTGCAGCCGAGGTTCAGCTCGTACGAGGCGCGTCCGTAGCCGTATGGGGAGTGGTTGCGCACCAGGACGATCTCGTTGACGGCCTGCTCGCTCAGCTCCATGTCCCAGGCGAGACGGGCGGCGTCGGCCAGCCAGGCGGGTGCTACGGAGGAGGCGGGGGTGCGCAGCTCTTCGTATCGGCGAAGGGGGAGACGGGCGGCCCGTGGGCTCCCCGGGCGCACCAGGAGGTGGTGGTCGGCGTATGGGGCGGCGATCAGTTGGTGCACGGGGATGGCACCTCCGGAGCATTGAGAGCCAGGCGGGCCCAGACGGTCTTACCGATCGGGTCGCGGTCGTGATAGCCGGTCTCTTTGGAGAGGGCGGCGACGAGGAGCAGGCCGCGTCCGCCTTCGTCGTCCTCGTCGGCCTCGACGGGGCGGGGCGGTGTGCGGCCGGCGTCGGAGACTTCGACGAGGCAGTGCGGGCCGTCGGCGGTCAGCGTGACCTCGAAGAGGTGGCCTCGTCTGCCGCCGTGCTCGACGGCGTTGGTGGAGAGTTCCCCGCAGACGAGGGTCACCCGGTCGATATCGTCCTGGCCGTATCCCCAGTTCGCGAGCGTTTTGGTGACGAGACCGCGGATGAGGGGGACGCACTTGCGTACCGAGCGGAACTGCATCTGCCACTGCTGGGTGGTGGTCTGTCGGTCGTGCGCGGTCATCGCGTGCATCGCATCCCCTCGTCGCGGGCGGGCTGTGGGATACGAGTGCACCGCTACGGCGATCACGGGATCAGGCCACCGTGATTACCCAACGTGGGTAATCTCTTCAAGAGTTGGTCCCACACCAGTCCGCCCGTAAGGGCGAGTGAGGGGGGCGAGTGCCGCGTCTACCGGTCCACCAGGCCCTGCCACCCGAGCTTCTGGCGAGTGCGGAATGGCAGGACGCCTGCCGCCGCCGTGACTTCGCCCGCGTATTCCGGCTCGTCAAGGTCAAGGCTGGGATCTACCCCTCGCGGATCGCCAGCTTGTGTGGCATGACGCCCAGCAGAGTCGGCGAAATCATGGCCGGGCGGCGCTCTCTGGCCCATATCGATGTGATCGAGCGGGTCGCCGACGGCCTTCGTATCCCCGGCGCGATGCTGGGCCTCGCCCACCGGTCCTGGGAGATTCCGGCCCCGGCGCGTGCTGAGGTGTGGGGGCCCGAGCCCGTTCACTCCGTACCGGAAGAGCCCCAGCCCGCCGAACCGGCTGAGGAATTGGACGACCTGCTCGCCCTGGTCGACGGCCGGGCCACCCACTCCACCCTCACCGCCCTGCGCTCCTCGGTCGAGGACTACTGGCGACGTGACAACGCACACGGCGGGGCGACCCTGCGGCCCGCTGTCGTCGGGTACCTGCGTTACGTCAGCCGTCTCCTGGACTCCGCCGAGGGCGGACTGCGCGACGACCTGCAAACGGTTGCGGCGGAACTGGCTCGTCTCTCCGGCTGGGCGTACTTCGACGCCCGCCAGTACAGCACCGCCCGCACCTACTTCACCCAGGCACTGAAGCTGGCCCACGCACAAGGTGACCGCCTCTTCATGGCGAACGTGCTGTCGTGCATGAGTCTGCTGGCCACCTACGACGGCAACCCGAACGACGCCGTCACCCTCGCCTGCCACGCCCAGGACGCCGCCCGCGCCGCAGGCGACCAGCCCCTCGTCATGTCGATGCTGCACCTGCGAGAAGCCTTCGCTCACGCCACCCTGCGCGATGTCCACGCCTGCCACCAGGCGGTGGACCTGTCCCGCGAAGAGTACGAGCAATCACGCGGGCGGGAAGCCGAAGCCCCTTCCTGGATCCGCTACTTCGACGAGACGAAGCTCCTCGTCGACACCGGGATCGCCTACGCCCGCCTCGGCGAAGCAGCTCGCGCCGAACCCCTCATCGCCGAGGGGCTGCGCCGCGAGAACGCCGACCAGCAGCGGGGACGAGCCTTCCACGCTTACTGGCTGGCCAGCACCCAGCTTCAGCAGGGCAAACTCGACCAGGCGTGCCTGAGCGCCGGCCTCGCGCTCGACCTCACCACGGCCATCGACTCGCCGCGTGTGAGCGGCCACGTCCAGGAACTGCACCGCCGCATGCTGCCACACGCCCGCGAGGCCCCCGTCCTCGCCTTCGAGCAGCGTATGCGCGACGCCTTCGGCTGACCCTCTTCGTGGTTTGGTTGAAGTCTCCTTCTGATTACCGGATCTGGTCTTGTTGTCGGGTCATGTTTGGTCGGCGGCTTCGCCGAGGGAGCCGGTGTTGGTGTGGATGTGCCGAGGGTGGGCCGACGGGCACTCGGGCCTCGCTCGTGCGTTGAACGCCTTCACGGATGGAATCCGCTGCGTGTCCACCCTGCTTGTTGCGGACCAGCTGCTCGTCCACTCCTCATGCGAGGGGCCACTCGGCAAGCTCCCGGCATACGGCTGGGACCCGCAGGCCACCGTGGGTGGCCAAGGCGTCTCGTTGGAGGTCGATGACCGTAGCCCGACGCGCTGCGTCGTCCACTCAATCGCGCAGGAGTGGAGACCTGCGGTCACCTCAAGCTCACCGCAACATGTCTGACCAGGTCGGGCGGCGCCCGGTCTGAGCCTCAAGCGAATTCCTTGCGCCGAGGAAGACGAGGAAGACTGTCCCAGCGAGCCACAGCACCATGACCTCAATTCGGGGAGCCTCAAGAAACCGCGTGAACCAGACATGCGCGATGGCTGCTCCAGCCCAGAGGAGCATAAGAAGCAGGTACCACCATCTACGTCGGCGCGCCCTGAGGGCTCTGTGGGTACGGCTCGCTACTTCCGCCTGTGCTGCTTGTGCTGCCATATCCTCAGCGTTCGCTCGGGCCGCCTCCCTGGCCAACAGCCTCTGGTAGATAGCCAGATCCTCCGGTGGCAACCCTTGCGGTGGCGGGTTGAAAACAATCCGACCAATTTCCCCTGCCTGGACAACTGGCCCATGAGCATCACCACTGAACTCATTGTGTACGGATCGCTTCTCGCTCATGCCTCGGAAGATACGCCAGCACCATTAGGCGCCGCACGGACACTGCGTGTATCAGTCACCGCGCATGGCCATCCCAGCGCCACCGAGGAAGAGGACTACGGCTACCACCCCGACGACCACGCCGGTAGCTGCCCAGTCGCGGGTAACGAGGCCCAGGTAAATAAAGCCCGGAACGGCCAGCCCAAGCACCAGGAGCCCGCAACCCTTGATCGCCTTGTTGTCGTCCGCCCTCAGCTGCTGTCGGGCACGCTCGGCCGCTTCTCGCCGTTGCCGCTTCCCCCTGGTGCTGTTCTTCTTCCGCTTCGCTCTCCTGACGCCTTCGGCTTGCTTCGGGGCGCCGTCGAACGGGGGCGGTGCGGACGTGGGGCCATGGAAGTGAACATCTCCATAGACATTGCCGAACTGCCCCGATGTTCCGTAGACGTTCCCGCTCATGTCATTCTCGACGTGCTGCCGGTCGAAGTCGTCCTGCGATGCCTCCATAGCCAGAAAGTTATGCTAACTGCCGCCACCTGGGGCAGGCTTGCCGCAGGAATCTCCCTGATGAGGCAGCTCTCCGATGGCGGTTCATGACGGGCCAGCGGGCTAGCCGAAGGTGATCGGTCCAGTGTTGCCCGCTTGGATCACTGGGCCGAGCTGGACGCCTCCGCTGATCGCGTTATGGACGTTAGTAACCTGTCGCGTCTCCCACCCGGGTGCCAAACTATCAAGTACGGATCGCAGTTGAGCCGCCTCGGCAGGGTTAGCACGCAGGATGCGCTTGAGCTGCGTACGCCACTCTGCCTCAAGGTCCGCGATAGCTGCCTCGTCGCCAGTCTCGACCGCCATCGCCAACTCTCGGCGCGAGTTCTCTAGCTCTCCCTCGATCGCTGCTTCCTCACCGCGGCGATTACGCGCGAAGAACGCAACGAGGCGGTTACGTGCTCCAGCCCATGAGTCCGCCGCCATCTGTTGTACAAGCGTTGTCGCTCCCGATGCAGCGAGCGCCATCAACTCTGCCTCCATCATGCCCCTTTCGCGAAACCCGAGGGTACGACCGTACTCGCCTGGGACGCACCCTCGCAGCGCGAACCGGGCTGATGGGGGACACTCACGCAGCACACTGTCCCCGGCTGCTGAGCATTCGCTATGGATCGATGAGCCTGTCAGAGCCCACAAGTCGCCGTCCACCATCCACGGTCGGATGGTCGCCCCCCGGAACAGCCGAATTGCGACATCGGCCACGGCCGACTAGCACCCCCGAGCAAGATCGCGTTACGAGCTCTTAGGCCCCTGAGGCCGTCTCGTCCAGCAGTAGATACAGCAGGCCGACCAGGCTGCCGCTGCTGACCACCTCGCGGCGGTCGATCATGCCCCGGATCTCCGAGATGGGGATCCATTCGATGCGGTCGGACTCGTTCAGCTCGGTGGGCGGGCCGGTGTAGGAGGCGGCGTCTGCGCGGAACACGTAGTGCTCGGAGTCGGTGATGCCGTTCGCGGGCTGGGCGTACACCAGTGGCTTGACCCCTTCCACCCGCCAACCGGTCTCCTCCTCGACCTCACGGGCGGCGGCCTGCTCGGGAGTCTCGTCGGCCTCGATGAGGCCCATCGGGAGCTCCCAGCCCCAGGTGTCGGTGATGAAGCGGTGGCGCCACATCATCAGGACGCGCTTCCGATCGTCAACCACGGCTGCCACGGCCAGGTGCCGCATCCGCACGACGTGGTGCTCCCACCGCCGGCCGTCGGGCTGCTGCACGTCCACGAGCCACAGGTTGACCCACGGGTTGCTGTAGATCTGCCGCTCGCCATGGACGGTCCACTGCATGTGCCCAACTCCCTTTTCCGGTGAGGACTCCAGCATGTCACCGTGACGAGAATCCGTCCGTCTGCTCGGGACATCATCGTTAGAGGCGGCGTGAGGAAAGGACTCCGGGGTTGCTGGTTACCGGCGTTGGAGTGGCTGTCCGGTTCCGTGTGGTGGTCAGTGTGCTGGCTGCTGATGCTGCGGCCTTTCGGCGGCCTGGTGCGCTGTCGATCCGCCAGATCAGGACCTGGGCGGGGAGCTCGGCGGTGTCGAGTTCGCGTCCCTCGGCGGCTTCGGCCAATAGCTCGGATGGAGGACGGCCGCCGGTCTCCGCTCGGCGCAGGACGGTGGTCAGGGCTGGCCAGGCCGGATCGGTCAGGATGCGGTCGGCGTGGGTGGGGAGGACATTGCGCAGGGCGGCTTCGTAGCGGGTGACCGTTTCGGTGGGTGGGGTGCGGTGGGCCAGTCCGGTCAGGACGGGGGCGGCCTGTTGCTGGTAGGCGGTGCGTAGGTGGGTGAGGGCCTGGTGGGCGGCGGCTGCCTGTTGTTGGTGGCCGCGCTGCTCGTGCCAGCGGGCGGAGGCGTGGGCCAGGTGGATGGCGGCAAAGAGGACGGCGATGACGAAGCCCACCGCGTCGTGGGTGCCGTAGAGGAGTTCCTGTCCGGCCTTGCGCAGGGCGTGGCCGGCCTGGTGGTCGGCGCGGATCGCGGAGCGGTTGGCGTGGTTGAACGCGACTGCTGCGGCGTGCAGTTCGGTGCGGGTAGGGCGGGGCGCATACAGGGTTGCGGTGTGGAGGAAGTCGGCGAAGGCGGCGATCTCGCCCTGCGCTTGGTGTGCGTCGGCGTTTGGGCCGGTGAGGCTGGCGTGTGCGGTACGGAGGGTGCGTTCGGCCTGGCGCCACGGTGGGCCGGTGGGTTCGTGAGTGGGGCGGTCGGGTGGGCGGCGAAGCGTTCGCGCAGGCGGTGGATGGACAGGTCGGGGGAGAGTTTCGAGCCGCCGAACTTCACCGGCTGACCGGCTGCGGTGTCGCCGGGGGCCGACAGGCTGTAGCCGATCACCTCGCCGGACTCGGGGCCGATGCGGGTGTGGACCGTGATGCCCAGGTCAGTCAGGATCGCGAAGTAGTCGTCCTCGTTGCGGGATGCTGCGGCGGCGGTATGGGCTTGCTCGCGCAGCCAGGCGCGGGCGGTCACCGTACGGCCCTGGCGTTCGGCCTTAGCGCGCTCTGCGCCGGTTGGTGTCTTGGGCGCGGTGCCGTCCCCTTGGTTGAGCTGGCGCAGGCCCAGCTCCTTCTCGATCTTGCGGCATTCGGCTTGGGCGCGTTTTCCGTCCCGGTTGCTGCGGGGGCGGCGGCCGTCAGCGCGGACGCTGGTGGCGATGATGTGGATGTGGTCTTTGGCATGGCGCACCGCGACCCACCGGCATGCCTGCTCGTCGCCCTCCGGGGCGATGCCGGCGGCGGCCACGATGCGGCGGGCGACCTCGGCCCATTCAGCGTCGCTGAGGTGGCGGTCGGTGGGCGCCGTCCGAACCGGACAGTGCCAGACGTGGTTTGCGGGCTTGGCTCCGCGCTCGCGGGTGGCCAGGGTGACGTACTGGTCGAGGCGCTTGGCGAGCTGGGTGACCGTGGCGGTCGGGTCGTGGCCGGGGTCGGGGGCACCGGCCATGTCCCAGGCCGCGACCAGGTGGGGGTCGAGGTGTTCGTCGCGGCGGCCGGGGCCGAAGGCGTAGGCGAGCAGGCCGCGGGTGTCGTTGCCGGTGGAGATGTCGGGGACCACGCGCCTCACGCCCCCAGGACGTGGCCGGCCACGGTGTAGTCGTACCGGACGGCCTGCTCGACGGCGGCCAAGACGTGTTCGGTGCGTGCTGGGATCTCGCCCCGGTTGATGGCGGCGGTGATCTGATTGAGGTTCCGGCCGATGCGGTCCAGCGCCTGGGTGTGGGTTTCGATGGCGTGCAGGAGCTGACGGTGGGGATCGTCCTCCGGGCCTGACTGCCCGCCTGTGTGGCCGAGCGCGGCGCTCAGGGCGGCGTCTCCGACGAATCCCGCGAAGCGCTTCCCGCAGGCCGCCGCAGCGGCCGTGATCGCCTCGGCGGCCGAGGGCGTGAAGCGGACCTTCTTTTCCACGGTCCGCTTCTCCTTGGTGCGGCGTCGGTTCATCGCGAGCGGGAGCGGCGGAGCGTCGAGCTCACGCCAGACGGGCTGCTCGGTCGGCGACGGCTGGTCGGCGGAAGGGGCGGGCGTCGGCGGAGCTTCCTCGGCGGTGCTGTCCTTGGACGTACCCACCTCCTTCTGCTCCGGCGCCCCCTGGCGCTGGAGCACCCCCGCCACCCCTGGGGCGGGGGCAAGCGCGGACGTAGCCCCGGAAGGGGCTCGTTCGCTCCAGCTTGCTGCTGATCGGTGGGCCAGGGCGAAGAGTCCCCTGCGGCGACGTGAGGGGGCGTTGTCGGTGTGCTCGTCGTGCACGGTGGTGGTGCTCCTGTGGCTTGGGGGCAGGGTTGCGAGACATCCGTCGCATCCGTCGCACGGCAGGTCAGGACAGGTACGGATGGAGGGCCAGGTACGGGGGAGTCCGTCCCGGCGAGGACATCCGTCCCCGCGCTGACCTGCGCGGGGACGGATGGGACGGTTCACTTGAATGAGGGTGTGGGAGTCAGCGAGCGCGCTTGGGGCCGGAGATTCCGCCCGGCGGACCTACGGGGAGCCTTCCCACCGGGGCGATGGGCGCGGCCCGGACCGGACGCGCGGGTGCGGGCGGTACCTCGGAGGGCTCCGGGCAGTAGCGGTCCCACGCATCCACGAACCTGTTGCGGAGGTAGCCCTTGGCCTGCTTGCCGTTCTCCGGGCGGAAGTTGGCCGGGGTGATGCCGAAGTCCCGCAGCAGGCCGGACAGGAGGTGGGCGTTGAGCCCGCTCTTGCCGTACTCGGGCCACGGGGACTCGGCGTCCGTGATGAGGGCCGCGAGCAGATCGTGCGTACGCAGGGCCTCGGGATCGCCGTGCTCGGCGAAGATGCGTCGGATGTCGCGCAGCAGTCGCGTCTTGAGCGTGGTCTCCTCGTCCTGGCCGGCCTGGTGCTTGGTCATGGCCAGGCAGGCGGCGCGGGCCTGCGCGGGCCAGTCCCCACCGGCTAGGTCGGCGACGATGATCAGGGGTTCCCAGGTGTCTGCGGGACGGTCCTCGACGGGCATGGGCGGTATGAGCCGTGAGGCGGCGTCGAGGAGCGGGACCAGCCAGCTGCTCAACGTGTCTCGTAGCGCGTTCAGTTCGGGTACGGAGTGGCGCGAGCGGAACTGCGCTATCTTCTCGCCGTCCTTGCGCTTCTTCATGCGGACCACGATGGACCGGTCCATGATCGTGTCCGGCAGGTCGCCGATTCCCGCCAGAGCGGCCACGGCGAAGGTGGGGAACGCGGTCGGCTTGTGCTCGGGGCCTGAGACCCGCCAGGCGGGCCGGTTCCGCTGGTGTCCGGCGTTCAGCAGACCGCGCAGGTCCTCCTTCTCGCCGGCCTTCGGACCGAAGATGGTGTCGGCCTCGTCCACCAGCAGGGTCGGCGGATTCTCGCCGATGATGCGGAAGATCACCGCCGGTGAGGTGTTCACCGTCATCATCGGCTGGTGCACGGTCTCGTGGAGCACGTCCAGGAGGCGGGACTTGCCGCACCCCTTGGTCGGGCCCACGACCGCCAGTCGGGGTGCGTGCTGCAGCGCGGGCTGGAGGTGGGTCGCCGCCACCCACAGCGTGACGGCGGTCAGCACCTCCGGGCTCGGCAGCACTACGTACCGGCCGATCGTCGTGCGCAGTTCGGTCAGAAGGTCCGCGCCCTGGTTGTCGGTCGGGTGGTCCGCGTGGTCGGTCCGGCCTCCGTCGTTGGTCCGGTCCGCGTGGACGGTCCGGTCCGCGTGGTCCGCGTGGCCGTCCGGTCCGCCTGGTCCGTCGGGCCTTCGTGGTTGGTCCGGCGCTCGTGGTCCGGCCCGTTCCCGGCGACGGTCCGGTCCGCATGGTCCGTCCGGCCTCCACGGTCCGTACGGTCCCCGATGTCGGTCCGGCGGTCCGCGAGGTCCGTCCGGTCCCCGCGATCGGTCCGGTCCCCGTAGCCGGACGGTCCCCGTGCGGGTTGGCGACCAGTCGCACGGTCCCGTCCCGAAGGAGCCGTCCCGTCAGACGGGTCCCGCAGCACAGTGTCCGGGGGACCGACATTCGCGGTCCCCTGGGGTTCCGTGGGGACCGCATCGCGGACACCGGTCCCTGCGCCGTTGACCTGCGTGTTTCCCGGTCCGGTGGGTGATGGTTCCGGGACTCCAGCTATCCGGGGGACAGGTTCGGGGTGGGGACGGTCCCCGGCCCCCGCTCGCGATCCCCGGTCCCCGACGGATTCGTTCAGGGGACCGGTCCCGTCCTGGGGACGGTCCCCGTGTTCGGTGTGGGTCTGATCCTTGTCCCTACTAGGGACAGCCCCTTGCCCGGGGACCGCCACGGGAGGCCAGAGGGCCTTGGGTCGGTCCCCGTCGGCCGCCGCACCAGAAGTGCGGGGAGTCGTAGAGTCGTTCATGCATGTCCTCACTGGTGGAGCAGGCTGGTTCAGAGCCTGCTCCACCGGATTGATCGTTCAGATACGGGCGATGTGTTGATGCACCTTCGGTCCTCGGCGTTGGCTCGCCGGGGGCCGTCGCTGTGTTGGGGGTTGCGGCCGACGACTCATGCGGCCATGCCCCACTCGCCCTGGCCCTGGGCGAGTGCCTGCTCGTACCGCAGCAGCTCGGCCTCGCGGTAGAGCACGCGCTTGCCGACCTTGATGCCGCGCGGTCCCTTCCCGATCTGCCGCCAGTAGCGGACCGTGCTCTCGGCTGTGCGGTAGCGCTCCGCGACCTCGGCGGTGGTCAGGTAGTCGGTCATGCGTTTTCCCATTCGGCTAGGCGTCTATCCAGTAAGGGAAGTTGTAGCCGGCGATCGCCGGTTAACCAAATCGGGAAGCCTGTGTTTCAATTGGGATAGCGACGATGGGAGACGTGATGGCAGACGACAACGTGGGCGGTGCGGAGGTGCCGCTTCTCTATAGCGAGGGAAACGTCGCCGAGCGTGTGGCGCTGGAGCGCGAAGTGCGGGGGTGGAGTACGACCGAGCTGGCCGACAGAGTGACCAAGGCCGGCGTGAAGATGAACCAGACGGCGGTCTGGCGCATCGAGCACGGCGAACCCCGCCGCCGCATCAACCTCGACGAGGCCCTCGCCTTCGCCAGGGTCTTCGAGCTCCCCCTCGAAGAGCTCATGTCCCCGCCGCTTGAAGGCATCGACATGGACGGGCGGCGTCTCGTCCAAGAGGCCGTCGAGGCGTTCTACGAGTCCCGCGACGCCCAGGACCGCCTCCACCACGCCGTAGCCGCCACGGCCGAGCACATCCGGGCCCATCCGGAGAGCTCGCGGGCCATCCACGAGCAGTGCCTCCGCCTCATGGGTGAAGAGCGCGACGCCCGCGCTCTCACCGAGTACATCAACGGCGGCGGCTACTACTTCTGAACCAACTTGAAGGAGAACCGACTTGGCCAACATCCAGAAGCGCGACAACGGCAAGTGGCGTGCCCGCTACCGCGACCTCGACGGTAAGGAGCATGCCCGCCACTTCGACCGCAAGGTCGATGCCCAGCGTTGGATCGACGAGGTCACTGCTTCGCTCGTCACCGGCCAATACGTCGATCCTCGCGCGGGACGCGTGACATTCGAGACGTACGCGAAGCGCTGGGAGGATTCACTCATCGCAGGTGAGGCCCGCGAGCGCATCACCGACAACGCGCTCCGGCTCCACCTCATACCGGCCCTTGGTGCGCGGACCATGGCGGCGATACGCCGCAACGACGTGCAGGTCCTGTTCAAGGCGCTGTCCGGGCAGCTCTCGTCCGGCAGTGTGCGCAACGTCTACGACGTACTCGTACGGCTGATGACGGCAGCCGTCGACGACAAGGTGATATCCGAAACGCCCTGTCGCAAGATCACCCTTCCTCCGCTGGCGGACGAGGAGATCACTCCGCCCACCGTCGCGCAGGTGGCGGCGATGGTCGAGACGATCCCGCCGTACATCCGCGCAGCCATCGTCGTCCTCGCCGGATCGGGCTTGCGCATAGGGGAGTTGCTGGGGCTGAAGGTCTCGGACGTGGACTTCAAGCTCGGCACGATCCGCATCGAGCGGCAGCGGCTTCAGTCCGGTCTGATCGGGCCGCCGAAGACCAGCAAATCGCGGCGCACGGTCCCGGTCGGCGAGGTCGTCACTGACGCGCTGCTCGCGCATCTCGCCGCACGGCCCTCGAAGGAGTGGCTGTTCACGATGGAGGAGGGGGAGCCGCTCAACTACCGACGGTGGAAGACGGAGTGGAACTGCGCCCGCAGGGCGCTCCAGGCGGTGGAGAGGGAAGCGGCCGAGCGCGAGGGCCGCAAGCCCGTCGAGCTGCCGCACATGGTGACTCACGACCTGCGGCACTTCTACGCCTCCGCGCTCATCGCGGGCGGGGCGAGCGTCAAGCAGGTCCAGATGGTCCTCGGCCACGCGTCCGCCGTCATCACGCTGCGGATCTACGCGCACCTGTGGCCGGGCGAAGAAGACCGCACCCGGTCCGTGATGGACACCGTTCTCGGCGGCCTGCGGACCGGGTGCGGACAGGTAGGCGTTGTGACCAGCGAAACCGCAGGTCAGACGGCCTAACCGTAGATCAGGCCTTCTTCGTCTCCCAGAAGATCCGGTCGACCTCGGCGATGAGCTCAAGAGCCTTCTCGCCGGTCTTCGGGTCCGTCGAACCCTTCGCGGCCGAGAGGGCCTTGAGGGTGTCGTTGACCAGCTGGTGCAGCTGCGGGTACTTCTCGAAGTGCGGGGGCTTGAAGTAGTCGCTCCACAGCACCGAGACGTGGTGCTTGGCGAGCTCCGCGCGCTGCTCCTTGATGACGATGGCGCGCGCCTGGAAGTGCGCGTCGTCGTTGGCCTGCATCTTTTCCTGGACGGCCTTGACCGACTCGGCCTCGATGCGGGCCTGGGCGGGGTCGTAGACACCGCACGGGAGGTCGCAGTGGGCGCTGACCTTCACCTTGGGGGCGAACAGGCGGGAGAGCATGTGAATCGCATCCTTCCTCGTGATCGTCTTCTCAAGGGTGGAGATTACTCCGTGGACAGCGCCTTTTCGCGAGTGCCCCCGGGGGCTTACGTCAAAAGTCCGGGGTGAGTATGGGACCTGGGGCGCTGCAGGATCGGAACCGGGAGGTGCCGCGGATGACCGAGTACGGGCGCGAGACGGAGCGGGAGAGGGAGAGGGAGCGGGAGCAGGAGAGAGCGCGGGAGACGGAGCGGGGGAGGATGCGGGAGGGCGGGGCGCAGCGGTCCCTGCTGCCGTTCGGGCTTGCCGAGGTCGGCGGGCCCTCCATGGTGCCGACGCTCCGCCACCGCGACCAGGTGGTCGTCCACTGGGGCGCCGAGGTCCGGCCGGGTGACGTGGCGGTGCTGCGGCACCCGTTGCAGCAGGACCTGTTGGTGGTGAAGCGGGTGGCGGAGCGCAGGGACGGCGGGTGGTGGGTGCTCGGGGACAACCGGGACGAGGGGATGTCCGACTCCCGCACCTTCGGCGCCGTGCCGCCCGCCCTGGTGCTCGGGCGGGTGCGTGCGCGGTACCGGCCGCTCAGGGCCGGGCGTCAGCGCTCCGTGGGAGCGGTCGCCTCCTGGCTGCTCTCGGCGGTGCGGCCGGTGCTGGCGGACCGTTCCGTCTCCAGGCGCTTGCGGGCTCGGTAGGCGGCCACGTTGGCGCGGGTCGCGCACCGGTCCGAGCAGTAGCGCCGGGAGCGGTTGGTGGACGTGTCGAGATAGGCGTTGCGGCACGGCGCGGCCTGGCACAGGCCGAGGCGGCCGGGGCCGTACTCGGTGACGTGGAAGGCCAGCCCCATGGAGGCGGTCGCCGCGTACCCCGCAGTCACGTTCGACGGGTGTTCAGCGAGGTGCATGTGCCAGTCCGGCCTGCCGTCGCTCTTGCGGGTCTCGTGGCCGGAGATCTGCGGGCTCACCGGGAATTCGAGCAGCAGGGAGTTGAGCAGGTCGACGGCGAGGGTCTCGTCGCCCGTGTCGGCCGCCTCGAAGATCGCACGGAGGCGGGCCCGTACCGAGCGGAAGCGGGTGACGTCCGCGTCGGTCGCCCGGCGGGCCGCCTGCTGGCTGCCGCCGAACAGGTCACGCACCGCGTCCACCGAGGTCAGCGAGTCCTTGTTGCGGGCCGGCTCCTCGCTGTTCACCAGGCGTACGGCGTAGTCCGCGTAATAGGCCAGTTCCACTTGTAGTCCTTACAGGGGCGGTCTAGTCTCGGTGCGAGCATCTGTCGTAATGGGCGGTTCTTGGTCGAGAGTATTACGGATTGGGTGGTTTCCCGTGACGGTGACTGGTTCGGGTGCCGGTGGTGGTACGGACTGGGAAGGCTGGCAGCGCAGCTGGGACCGGCAGCAGGAGTGGTACATGCCCGACCGCGAGGAGCGGCTGCGGGTCATGCTCGACATGGTGGAGGCGGTCGTCGGGCCCGAGCCGCGGGTACTCGATCTCGCGTGCGGTACGGGAAGTATCACGGGCAGGCTACTGGCGCGGTTCCCCGGGGCGACGAGTACCGGCGTCGATCTGGACCCGGCGCTGCTCGCGATCGCCAGAGGGACGTTCGAGGGCGACGGCCGGGCGGAGTTCGTGACCGCGGACCTGATGGACCCGGGGTGGCGGAGCAAGCTCCCGTACGAGAGCTATGACGCGGTACTGACCGCCACCGCCCTGCACTGGCTGAAGCTGGGCCCGCTCGGCACGCTGTACGGACAGCTCGGCGAACTGGTGCGTACCGGCGGGGTGTTCATGAACGCGGACCGGATGAAGGATCCCACGACCCCCCGGATCAACGCCGCCGAACGGGCCGCGCGGCACGCGCTGATGGAACGCAGCAAGGGCGGTGAGGTCCGGGACTGGGCCGGCTGGTGGGAACTGGCCGCCGCCGCGCCGGAGTTGGCGGCGCCGACAGCCGAACGCTTCGCGATCTTCGGCGAGCACGCGGACGGCGAGACCCCGTCCCTGGAGTGGCACGCGGCGACCCTTCGCGCGGCCGGGTTCGCGGAGGCGCGCGCGGTGTGGTCCTCCCCATCGGACGCGTTGGTGCTCGCGGTCAAGTAGGCGAGTAGAGCAAACAGTCAAGTAGGCAAGTAGGGCAAAGGGTAGGGGCGGTACGGGGAGCTCTCCCCGTACCGCCCCTACCGGCGTACCGCCCTTGCCGTTACAGCTACAGCACCTTGGACAGGAACGACTTCGTCCTGTCGTGCTGCGGGTTGGTCAGGACGTCCCGTGGGTGGCCGGTTTCCACGACCACGCCCTCGTCCATGAAGACCAGCGAGTCGCCGACCTCCCTCGCGAACCCCATCTCGTGCGTCACGACGATCATCGTCATGCCGTCCTCGGCGAGCCCGCGCATCACGTCGAGCACGTCGCCGACCAGTTCCGGGTCGAGCGCCGACGTCGGCTCGTCGAAGAGCATCAGCTTGGGTTCCATGGCCAGCGCCCGCGCGATCGCCACGCGTTGCTGCTGGCCGCCGGAGAGCTGGGCCGGGTAGTTGCCCGCCTTGTCGGCGAGGCCCACCCGGTCGAGCAGCTTCCGGGCCCGCTCCCGCGCGGTCGCCTTGGACTCGCCCTTGACCTGTACGGGCGCCTCCATGACGTTCTCCAGCGCCGTCATGTGCGGGAACAGGTTGAAGCGCTGGAAGACCATGCCGATGTCACGGCGCTGGCGGGCGACCTCGCTGTCCTTCAGCTCGTACAGCTTGTCGCCCTTCTGCCGGTAGCCGACCAGCTGGCCGTCGACCGAGAGCCGGCCCGCGTTGACCTTCTCCAGGTGGTTGATGCACCGCAGGAAGGTCGACTTGCCGGACCCCGAGGGGCCGACGAGGCAGAACACCTCGCCCGTGGCCACCTCCAGGTTGATGCCCTTGAGGACCTCTACGTGACCGAAGGACTTGCGTACGCCCTCGGCCTTCACCATGGCGCTCATCGCATGCTCCTACTGCCGCTGATGTTCAGCACGTTCGCCTTGATCTTCTGCCACGGGGTGTCCGGCAGCGAGCGCAGCGAGCCGCGCGCGTACCGCCGCTCCAGGTAGAACTGGAAGACGCTGAACACGCTGGTCATCACCAGGTACCAGAGTGCCGCGACGAAGAGCATCTCCATCACCGCGTACGACGTCGAACCGATCGCCGACGTCGAGCGCAGCAGCTCGTTGTACGTCACGGCGTACACCAGCGCCGAGGTCTTCAGCATGTTGATGAACTCGTTGCCGGTCGGCGGCACGATCACCCGCATCGCCTGCGGGATCACGACCCGCCGCAGCGTCTTGCCCTGGCTCATGCCGAGCGCCTGCGAGGCCTCGGTCTGGCCCTCGTCGACGGCCAGCAGACCTGCCCGGCAGATCTCCGCCATGTACGCGGCCTCGTTGAGTCCCAGGCCCAGCAGGGCGCACAGGAACGGGGTCATCACGTCCGTCATCTCGTCCTTGTAGAGCGGACCGAGATTGAGGACGGGGAAGATCAGCGCCAGGTTGAACCACAGCAGCAGCTGGAGGTAGACCGGGGTGCCGCGGAAGAACCAGATGTACAGCCAGGCGACGCCGCTGGTCACCGGGTTCTTCGAGAGCCGCATCACGGCCAGCACGATGCCCAGCACCACGCCCATCACCATGGCGAGCACGCTGATCAGCAGGGTGCGGCCGGCGCCCGCGACGACGGTGTCGTCGAAGATCTTGTCGGGGATGGCGCTCCACTGGATCTCGCCCTGCGAGAACGAGTACCCGAGCAGGAGCAGCAGCGCGATCACGATCACGCCGCTGACCCAGCGCCCGTAGTGGCGTACGGGGATGGCCTTGACGGCCTCGGCGGGGCCGGACGGCGGGGTCGCCGTCGTCGACGCCGACGACTGCCCTGCGGGAGGTGTGTCCGCGGGCTCCTTGCTCAACTTCTCAGTCATGACGACTGCCCTTCGGTGATGCTCAAGTGGTTCGCCGGTGGTGCCGGGGGCGCGGAGGGTGCCGGGGCGCGGAGGGTGCCCTGGTCCGGTCGCCCGTGGTGCCGGGGGCGGCGGAAGCGCCCTGGTCCGGCGCTCCGGGGGCCGGGGCCGGCGAGGGCGCCCCGGTGCGGTCACCCGTGGGGCCGGGGGCTGCTGCCGGTCCCGTTACTTGCCGCTGTTGATCGCGGCGGCGTCGATCGCGCCGGTCGCGGCGCCCCACTTGTCCAGCACCTTCTTGTACGAGCCGTCCTTGATGATGGCGTCGAGGGCTTCCTTGAGGGCGTCCCGCAGCTTGGTGTTCTTCTTGTCGACCGCGATGCCGAACGGGCCCGCCTCGTACTGCTCGCCGACGATCTCGAAGGTCTTGCCACCGCCGGCCTTGCGGACCAGGTCCACCGCGACCGGGTAGTCGTTGACACCGGCCGCCGCGCCGCCTGCCCGCACCCGGGTCTGCGCCTCGGTGTCGTTCTCGAACGACTCGATCTTGATGGCCGGCTTGCCGCCGTCGGTGCACGCCTTGGAGGCGGTCTTCAGCGCCGCCTCGTACGTGGTGCCCTGCTGGACGGCCGCACCCTTGCCGCAGAGGTCCTCGATGGACTTGATGCCCTGCGGGTTGCCCTTCTTGACGTACACGGCGGTGCCGGCCACGAAGTAGTCCACGAAGTCGACGCCCTGGCCGAGCTTCTTGCCCTTGTCGTCCAGGCCCTCCTGGCGCGCCTTGGTGTCCGTGATGGAGGACATCGCCAGGTCGTAGCGGCCGGCATTGACACCCGTGACCAGGGTGTCGAACTTGGCGTCGGTGAACTTCACCTTGACGCCCAGCTTCTCGCCCAGCGCGGCGGCGATGTCCGGGTCCACACCGACGATCTGGCCGCCCTCCTTGGACTCCATCGGGGCGTACTCGGCGTTGGTGCCGATCTCCAGGGTGCCCTTCTTCTGGATCGCCTCGGGGAGCTTGGCGAACAGCGCGTTGCCGCCGCTCTCCTTGGCCTTGTCTGCGCCGCCGTCCGCGGCGCCGGTCTGGTCGCCGCAGCCGGTGAGGACCAGGGCCCCGGCGACCGCGAGCGCACCGACCGCGGCTATCCGGGAACGGGCGGCGGCGCGGCGGGGGGTGGGAGCGGTCATGGGGGTCCTCCGGCAGATGCAGGTGTACGTCCGTGTCCCGGTGGTCCGGGCGCCCGGGTGTCCGGGCAGGTCGCGGTGATCGAGCACGCGGCTCTGAGTGGCACGACCGGACACGACCAGGTGTGATGTCGGCATCTTGCCATTCGGACCTGGTCATTAAGGGTGCCGGTCATGTCAAAATCAGATAACGGGTGATCCCCGTACCCCAACAGGCCGGTAGATCACGGCCGGACCTTCTGCGGAAAAGCCGACACCCGGCCGGAGAAACTCCGGCAAGTCTCGCGATGCGGACACAAATTGGGTCGCAGAACCGGACAAGTCCTGGACTTCTGCGGAACTTGTCCGACATCGCCCCATGAGTCGCCGCAACTCCACCGGAACTCTGCCCGCAATCGGCCACCGCTGCGACACGGACTCGTCGCCGGTGCGTCCGGTCCGGTAAGAAGGATCCTTACACCCCTCATCCGGGGCCCAGGGCGCGTGTGCGGCGCGCCCGCGCGCACGTACCTCTCCCCCTGCCGGGACGGGTCATCCCGTCCGGCGCAGGGCACGTGCGCGGACCCGCCCACCCCTCCTCAACCAGGAGTGGCCACCCTCAACTGATGAAGACTTAAGGGGTCAACAGACAATGGCAGCGGAGATCGTCAATCCCGAAACCGGTACGGGCGCGGGGCTGGATGAGCCCTTCGACCCGGCCTTCGCGCTCCACCGGGGCGGCAAGATGGCCGTGCAGGCCACTGTGCCGATCCGCGACAGGGACGACCTGTCCCTGGCGTACACGCCGGGCGTCGCCAAGGTGTGCAGCGCCATCGCCGAGCAGCCGGACCTGGTCAACGACTACACCTGGAAGTCGAACGTCGTCGCCGTCGTCACCGACGGCACGGCGGTCCTCGGCCTCGGTGACATCGGTCCGGAAGCCTCCCTCCCCGTGATGGAGGGCAAGGCAATCCTCTTCAAGCAGTTCGGCGGCGTCGACGCGGTGCCGATCGCGCTCGCGACCACGAACACCGAAGAGATCATCGAGACGGTCGTCCGTCTCGCCCCGTCCTTCGGCGGGGTCAACCTGGAAGACATCTCGGCCCCGCGCTGCTTCGAGATCGAGCGCCGGCTCCAGGAAGCCCTGGACATTCCGGTCTTCCACGACGACCAGCACGGCACCGCCGTGGTGACCCTGGCGGCCCTGCGCAACGCGGCCCGGCTGACCGGCCGGTCGCTGGGCGAGCTGCGCGCGGTCATCTCGGGAGCGGGCGCGGCCGGTGTCGCCATCGCGAAGTTCCTCCTGGAGGCCGGTCTCGGTGACGTCGCGGTCGCCGACCGCAAGGGCATCGTGAGCAAGGACCGCGACGACCTGACGCCGGTCAAGCGCGAGCTGGCCGAGCTGACGAACAAGGCGGGACTCAGCGGCTCGCTGGAGTCCGCGCTGGCCGGCGCGGACGTCTTCATCGGCGTGTCCGGCGGTACGGTCCCGGAGCCCGCGGTGGCGTCCATGGCCCCCGGCGCGTTCGTCTTCGCCATGGCGAACCCGAACCCCGAGGTGCACCCCGACATCGCCCACAAGTACGCGGCGGTCGTCGCCACGGGCCGCTCGGACTACCCGAACCAGATCAACAACGTCCTGGCCTTCCCCGGCATCTTCGCGGGCGCCCTCCAGGTGCGCGCCACGCGCATCACCGAGGGCATGAAGATCGCCGCGGCGAACGCGCTGGCGGACGTCGTCGGTGAGGCCCTGGCCGCCGACTACGTCATCCCGTCGCCGTTCGACGAGCGGGTCGCCCCCGCGGTCACGGCGGCGGTCGCCGCCGCCGCCCGCGCCGAGGGTGTGGCGCGCCGCTGACCGCACGCCGAGCGGTGCATGCGTACGGGCCGCGCCCGTGTCCCCGGTGCGGGGGGCACGGGCGCGGCCCTTTTCGCGGTCGCGGCCCTTTTCGCGGTCGCGGCCCTTTTCGCGGTCGCGGTCCTTCTCGCGGTCGCGGCCCTTCTGTGTGCGTACCTGTGAACGGGCCCGGGGGCCCGGCGGCCCGGACGCGGTGCGAGTCACACCCCGGGGTGGTTCCGTCACCCGCCTCCGGCCGCCTATCGTCGGGCCATGTTCGCCGCATACGCAGCCCGCATCGACCGTGACCAGCCGCTGAACGGCCTTGCGCTGGGGGAGCGCCCGGAGCCCGAAGTGCGGCCCGGGTGGACCACCGTGACCGTGAAGGCGGCCTCCCTCAACCACCACGACCTGTGGTCGCTGCGCGGGGTCGGCATCGGCGACGAGGCGCTGCCGATGATCCTCGGCTGCGACGCGGCGGGCGTCGACGCGGACGGCAACGAGGTCGTGCTGCACTCGGTGATCGGTGAAAGCGGGCACGGCGTCGGGCCGTACGAGAAGCGGACCATCCTGACCGAGAAGTACCAGGGGACCTTCGCGGAACGCGTCACCGTGCCGGTGTGGAACGTACTGCCGAAGCCCAAGGAGCTCAGCTTCGAGGAGGCGGCCTGCCTGCCGACCGCGTGGCTGACCGCGTACCGGATGCTGTTCACCAACGCGGGCGTACGGCCGGGGGACTGCGTCCTCGTGCAGGGTGCGGGCGGTGGCGTCGCCACCGCCGCGATCGTCCTCGGCAAGGCGGCCGGACTGAGGATGTACGCCACCAGCCGGGACGAGGCTAAGCGCAAGCGGGCCGTCGAGCTGGGCGCGGTGGAGGCGTACGAGCCGGGGGCACGGCTGCCCGAGCGGGTCGACGCGGTGATCGAGACGGTGGGCGCCGCCACCTGGTCGCACTCGGTCAAGTCGCTGCGGCCCGGCGGGACCCTGGTGATCTCGGGTGCCACCAGCGGGCCCAGCCCCGCCTCTGCCGAGCTGAACCGGATCTTCTTCCTGGAGCTGAAGGTCGTCGGCTCGACGATGGGCTCCAAGGACGAGCTGACGGACCTGCTCGCCTTCTGCGCCGCCACCGGGGTGCGCCCGGTGATCGACGAGGTGCTGCCGCTGGAGCGGGCCAGGGAGGGCTTCGAGCGGATGGCGGGCGGGGACCTCTTCGGAAAGATTGTGCTCACCGGGTCTTGAGAGTGCGCGGGGGCGCTGTTTGGATCTCCGGCACCCGACCGGCGCCGGATCCGAGGAGTGCCCCATGCGCAGCACGTCGTACCGAACAGCCGTGGCCGGACTGGCCTGCGGGGCGCTGCTCGCGGGCGGGTGGCTCGAAGCCCCCGCGGTGCACGCGGCGCAGAAACCCGGCCCGGCCGTGCACGCGGCGCAGGTCCCAGCTCCCGCCGTGCACGCGGCGCAGGTCCCAGCTCCCGCCGTGCACGCGGCGCAGGTCCCAGCTCCTGCCGTGCGCACACCTGCTCCCGGCATCCCCCGGCTGACGGACGAGCACGGCCGCGTGCTCACCCTGCGCGGCTGGAACGTCGAGGACAAGGGCAACCGGGGCGAGAACGCCCTCACCGCCATCACCGAGAAGCACTTCCGCGACATGAGCGCGCAGGGCTTCAACTTCGCCCGTCTGCTGGTCTACTGGGACGACCTGGAGGCCACCCGTGGGCACTACAGCGGGCGGTACCTGCGCAAGATCGGCCGCATCCTGGACTGGGCGCACAAGTACGGGGTGAAGGTGCTGCTCGACGGGCACCAGGACGTCTTCGGGCCCGCCTTCGGCCACCGCGGCATCCCGGAGTGGGCGACCCGCACCGACGGGCTGCCGTTCACCCCGAACCCGGACGACTGGTTCTCCGAGTACTTCCAGCCCGCCGTGCAGCGCGCCTTCACGCACCTGTACGAGGACGAGGACCTGCGGCGCGCGCAGGCCGCCGTCTGGCGACTGCTGGCCGACCGGTTCGAGCACCATCCCGCGGTCCTCGGCTACGACTTCCTCAACGAGCCGATGGGCGAGCTGAAGGAGGGCGAGGACCTGCCCACGGCCGCCCGCCGAATCGAGCGTGACCACGTGACGCCGATGCACAACCGCCTTGTGGAGGCGGTGCGTTCGGTGGACCGGGACAGCTGGCTGTTCGTCGAACCGACCCCGATCGTGGGCGAGGGCGTGCCCACCGGTCTCGGCCGCATCAAGGACCCCAGGGGCAAGGTCGTCTACGCGCCGCACTTCTACAACACCGCGATGGAGGCGGGCGCCGACTACGACCCGGCGGACGGCTGGATCGAGCGCTACGAGGAAGCCGTCACTCGGTACCCGAAGCAGTACGGGGTGCCGGTCGTGGTCGGCGAATGGGGCCCGCTCAACAACTCCCTGCCGAACATGGGGACCTTCTACCGGGACGCGCTCGCGTCGATGGCGCGCTACAGCTCCGGCTGGGCGGGCTACGTGTGGTGCTACGGCGGCGGCTACTGCGCGGTGGACGAGGCGGGGAGGCTGCGGGGACACAAGCAGCAGACCGCCGCGCCGTACGCGGCCACCGTCGCGGGCCGGGTGCGCGAGGAGGCCTACCGCGACGGCTCCTACTCCCTTTCCTATCGGCCGAGTCGGTCCGGTGGCGCTCCGACGGTGCTCTCCGTCCCCCCGGGTCCACGCGGCTGGCGCGTGGAGGTGGCCGGCCGGGCGTGGAGCGACGCCCGGCAGGTGCCGGCCGGAAAGCCTGCCGCGGTCCGGGTGCACGCGGCCCCGGGCGCCGGGGTGACGGTGACGGTGACGGTGACGGTGCGACCGAGGTAGCCGGACCCGTACCCGAACCCAGTCCTGGTCCGGACCCGGATCGTCAATCGGGGTTGACGGCTGCGGCTCGTCAACGTAAATTGACGAACATGAGCGAAGCAACCGATCTCGCCGCGAGGGCGGGAGACCAGGACCCAAGGGTCGGACTGCGCGCGGTGGTCGCGCTGCGCCGGCTGCTGGAGCAGCTGGAGGCCGTACAGGTGCGGGGTGCTCGTCACCAGGGCTGGTCGTGGCAGGAGATCGCGGCCGAGCTGGGCGTCAGCAAGCAGGCCGTGCACAAGAAGCATGGGGGTCGATGATGTTCGAACGGTTCACCGAGAGCGCGCGCCGGACGGTGACCGGCGCGGTCGAGCAGGCCGAACGGCTCGACTCGCCGGAGATCACCGAGGAGCACCTGCTGCTCTCCCTGCTGGAGACGGCCGAGGGCCGCGCCCTCTTCGCCCTCACCGCACTCGGCGTCCGCGACCGCCGCGAGGAGGTCGCGCAGGCACTGGCGGCGGCTCGGCGCAGGGGAGGGCTGTCGAAGGCCGAGACGGACGCGCTGGCAGACCTCGGGATCGACGTGGACGCCATCGTGCGGAAGGTCGAGGAGACGCACGGCGAGGGGGCGATGGCCAACAGCCCGACCGGCGCCGGGGTACCCGACCTGGAGCCCGCTCGTTCCCGGGGCCGGCGCAGGCGGAAGCTGCTGGACCACCGGCCGTTCACGCCGGAGGCGAAGAAGGTGCTGGAGCAGTCGCTGAGGGTGGCACTGGGCCGCGGCGACAAGCACATCGGCGAGGAGCACCTGCTGCTGGCGCTGGCGGTGCGCCCCGGCGTCGTCTCGGAGGTGCTGACGGACTTCGGGGCGGGATACGGCGAGGTGGAGCGGGTGATGTACGGGGGAGCGGAGTGAGGCGAGGCGAGGCGAGGTGAGGTGAGGTGAGGTGAGGTGAGCGGGAGGTGAGCGGGCGTGGGTGGTGGGGCCGGGTGGGCCGGGCTCCTTCACCCACGCCCACGGCTCAGTTCTTCGGGGTACGCAGCAGGGCGTTGATGTGTGCTGCCGTCGTCGCCAGGCGGGCTCGGGCGTCCGCCAGTTGGGCGGACGTCACGCCGTGGTCGCGGGAGGCGTCCCGGATGTCGTCGCGGAAGCGGTCCAGGAGGCGGTCCAGGTCGCGGGCCGGGTCCGAGCCCGGCTTCGTGTCCTCGTAGGCCCAGTCGGGGAGAGCCGGCTCGGGGGTCTCGTCGCGTACGGCGTCCTCCCAGACGTCACCGGACGACGCGGCGGACGCGGACGCGGACGCGCGGCCTGAAGCCGAGGCGGGCGCGGGGCCTGAAGCCGAGGCGGGCGCGGGGCCCGACGCGGTCCCGTCCGCACGCTCCACCGTGATGTCCGGCGCTTCCTTCGGAGCCCCGGGGCCCTTGCCGAAGAGACCGAAGTCCTTGCCCCAGCTGCGGCTGATCTCCTTCTCGATCTCCGCGAGGCCGTCCCGTACCGCGGAGGGCCAGTCGCCGCGCGCCACGTGCTCGCGGACCTGCTCCTCCACCCGGCGTGCGGCGTGCTGCATCTGCTCGCGGGCGCGATCGGTGGTCTCCTTCGCCTGGCGGCGGGCCTCCTGAGCGTCCTCGCGGGCCCGGCGGCTCTCGTCCTTGGCGCGGCGGGCCTGCTCCTTCCACTCCTGGCGGGCCTTGCGCATCTCCTCCTTCGCGGTGCGCCAGGCCTCCTTGTCGCTCCAGGGGCCGCCCCACTCGCCCTTCGGCCCGTCGGTGCGGGACTCCTTCGAGTCGGCCGCCTGGGCGCGCATCTCGCGGCGTAGGTCGCCGGCCGCGCCGCGTACGTCGTCGCGGATCTCGGCGGCCAGCTCGGAGACCGACTCGCGGATCTCCATCTCCAGGTCGGCCAGCTCGCCGCCCCGGCCCGCCAGCTCCTCGCGGCCCGCCTCGGTGATCGAGTACACCTTGCGGCCGCCCTCGGTGGCGTGCGTGACGAGGCCCTCGGCCTCCAGCTTGGCCAGGCGCGGGTAGACCGTGCCGGCGGACGGCGCGTACAGCCCCTGGAAGCGCTCTTCGAGCAGGCGGATCACTTCGTAGCCGTGCCGCGGCGCCTCGTCCAGCAGCTTGAGGAGGTAGAGGCGGAGTCGGCCGTGGGCGAAGACGGGAGGCATGTCAGAGGACCTTTCCGGAAGGGGCGTCGGAGGCGGGCGGGGTGTCGGACGGGCCGCCGGACGGCGGGACGTCGGACGGCGGGGTGTCGGAGGGCGGGACGTCGGACGGCGAGGTGTCGGAGGGCGGGACGTCGGACGGCGGGGTGTCCGCCGGGCCGGCGGACGGCGCGGGCCCGGAAGGCCTGGCGTCCGCCGGGCCTTCCGGCGGGGCTTCCTCCTGCGCCGGGCGGCGCAGCAGCGCGATCGCGCCGGAGACGGTCGTCGCGTGCAGCTTGCCCGCCCCCGTGCCCAGCGTGCCCGTGATCTTCTTCTGCCCCCACTGGCCCGAGACCCGCAGGTCCTCGAACGCGTTGGAGAGCGAGCCGCTGGTGGTGTTCGCCTCCACCTTGGCGTCGGCGGGGTGCGGCAGCCGGATCGCGACCTCGCCGGTCACCGTCGTCAGGTCGATGTCCGTGGGACCGCTGCGCGCGGTGTCGACGTCGACGACCAGCGCGCCGTTCACCGTCTCCGCCCGCACGGCGGGACCCGCGCCGTCGACGACCGTCAGATCGCCGGTCACCGACTTGAAGTGCAGGGGGCCGGTGAGGGAGTGGGCCTCGACGTTGCCGGAGACCGTCTCCGCGTTCACCCGGCCGGACAGGCCGACCAGCGTCGCCTCGCCGTGAACGCCGCGTACCTCCGTGCGCCCGCGGATTCCCGTGACCACCGCGTTCGCCCCGACCACGCCCACGTCGACCTTCGTTCCGGCCGGGACGGTCAGGGTGACGGCCGCGCGGTACGTCCAGCTGCGCCGGTCGAGCATCTTCAGGAATCCGTGCCAGGGCAGGTCCTCGTACGACACGGTGAGCGTGCCGTCCTTGTGCGTGACGACCAGCGGGGGACCGTCCAGGTCGGTCACCTCCAGGCGGGCCGTCGGCTCCCCGTCCGAGAGTGCGTCCGTGCCGACGACATTGACGGTGCCGTTGACGACGCGCACGCTCAGCGCGGTCACAGGTGCGTCGAAGGTGAGTTTCCGCGGTTCGGTGACGGACCACTCGGTCATGGTGATTCCTTCCCCAGTAGCTAGGTGTGGATCTTCAGTAGCCAGGTGTGGATCTTCGTTGGTCTTCGCGGCGCGTCGCGGGCCGTCGCAGGTCTTCGCGGGCCGTTCCCGATGGACACAACATATCGCGTCTTCTCCTCAACACGATATATCGCGGTTGGGTGAAGTCAAGGTAAGGACGGTGTCCTGTGCGAGTCCCCAAGAGAGGTGACTCCTGGTGAATTGACCTAGCGTGGTGCCTATGTCGCACCCCGTGCCTCCGACGCCCTCGCCCGTGCGCCCCGCGCGTGACACCGGCGCCCTGCTGCTCTGCCGGGCCCCGGTCGACGACGTGCGCCCCGCGGCCCACCTGCTGCGCGAGCGGATGCTGCTCGCCCCGGCGGGCGACGGCTGGAGCGTGCTGGTCCCGGAGGGCAAACCCTGGCTGGTACGGGGGAGCGGGCACGAGCCCGTCGACCGGGTGCTCACCGGCTGGGCCACCGCCCTCGCCGTGGGCGCGAACTGGCCGGTGCTCGCCCTGTGGTGGGACCCGGAGCACGCCGGATACACCCTCGCCGCCGGATTCCGGCGGACCGTGGGGTACGAGTGGCTGACCGACGGCACCCCGGTCGGCGAGGACGAGGCGATGCGCACCTTCGCGGCGCGGCTGGCGCTCGACCCGGTGCACGACATGGAGCGGCTGGAGGAACTCGCGGGAGCGGACGGCGCCGCGGACGCCCGCGCCCGGCTGCTCGGACTGGTCGCACTGCTGCACCGGGCGGGACTCGAACTCGCGCCGGGCCTCACCCCCGGCGAGAGCGCCGACCGACTGCGGGAGGTGGCCAGGGCGGGGGCGGCGACGGAGGCCGTGGAGTGGGCGGGCTGGCGCGACGCGCTGCGCGCCGAGCTGGACGTGATGGACCACAGCCCGTTCGGCTCGTGGGTACGGGGGCCCAAGGCGCGGCTCGTGGGGGCGGCCCAACTCGGCCTCGGCGTACCGCTGCTGGCCTGGGGGTTGCGGCGGTCCGCGGCCGGCTGGGCGGTCGCGGGCGGCCTGCTGGTCACCCAGGGCGCGATGGGCCTGACGTACGACAGGATGCGCGCCCGCGGCAACTGACCGGGGCCCGCCTCCTCGCGGACGGGGTCGCTCCTCGTCCCCCCCCCGCGTGGTGGGGGGAGCTACTCCGCGCGGGGGCTACTCCTCGTCCTCGTCCTCGTCGTCCAGCCGGGCGAGCCAGGTCGCCAGCCGTTCCACCGGGACCTCGAAGTCCGGGTTGAGGTCCACGAACGTACGCAGCTGCTCGGCGAGCCACTCGAAGGTGACCTCCTCCTCGCCGCGCCGCTTCTCCAGCTCTTCGATGCCACGGTCGGTGAAGTACATGGGGCAAGAATAAAACGGACCGGCACGCTCCTCGGACCTGCCGCCGTGGCCGGGAACCGCCGCCGCGGCCGTCCTGATCTGCCGGGTTCCCGGGGCTGACGTGCAACCGGACGGGCCGGTAACCTCGTCGCAGTCTTTGCAACGGCCGGACATTGGCGGTCGAGGAGCGGACAAGGGCGGGCCGGGGACCGGCCGGACGGAGTGGGGACGGGGCGCGAGGGCCGGGGCGGGAGCGCCTCGGAGCACGGCAGCGGGGCGACCACGGGGGGTCACATCATGGACGGCGGCAGCGATGCCTGAGTCGAGCCAGTGGCTGGCCGACCTCGCCGCCGCGGCCACCGTCCACCTCACCGCCGACAGCCCCGGCACCCCGCGGATGTGGGGCAGCGGCTTCTTCGTCGCCCCCGGACTGGTCGTCACCTGTGCGCACGTCCTGCGCGGCCCCCTGCGGGACAAGCGGGACACGGTCTTCCTGGTGCGCGGCGACGGTCTGTGCGGCGGTGAGCCGGTCCGGGCCAGGCTGGCCGCCTCGCTCTGGGACCTCGCCGACCCGGCCACCATCCCGCCCGCCCTCGACCTCGCCGTCGTCCGGCTCGAAACGGCCGGCGTCCGCCACGAGTGCGTATGGCTCGCCGACTGGGCCGAGCAGCCCGTCGGCAGTCTGCGCACCGTCCACGGTTACGTGCCCGAGGGTGAGGAGGGCGAAGGGGCCGGCCGGCCCTGGTCGGCCGAGACCCGGGTGCGGGTGCACGAGGGGACGGCCTACGGGCGCCGCTTCGACGAGAGTGAGGTACGGATCCTGCCGGGGCTCTCCGGCGGCCCGGTCCTCGACCCGGCGGCCGGCGCCGTCGTCGGCGTCACCAAGTCGCGCCGCCCCGACGACATGTCCGGCGGGCTGTCCGTCGCCATCACGGCGCTGCGCCAGTTCGGCCCGCTCTACCAGGAGATCGTCAGCGCTCACGACACCTGGCACGAACAGCGCCGGTCGTCCGCGGGTGACGACTGGATCGGCAGGCAGTCCGTACTGCCGGGTCACGGGGGAGGCCACGGCGCCGGCACCTGGACGCCGGAGGACCGGCGCACCGCGCTCGGCCTGCTCGCCCAACTGCCGCCGCCGCCCGGCCCGTACGCCGTCATCACGCTCGCCAGGATCGCCCTGCCCCGCTACCGGGTCGGTGATCCGGCGGCCCGGCCGGTCGCCTGGCGGGACGGGCACGGCGAGCTGTACGACGGGGCCACCCCGCAGCGCGCCGAGTACTTCCTGCGCTACCTCGACGACGTGCAGCGCCTCTCCGCGTCCCAGGGCGTCGGCAGCGGACAGCTCGCCGACTGGATCGAGCGGCGCCGCGGAGGTGCGCCGGCCGGGGCGGCGGCGGAACCGGCGGCGCACGAGCCCCTGCCCACCGCACTGCTGCCCCGGGCCGACGACGGCAGTCCGCGCCGCTACCCGGGGCCCGAGGACGACAGGCCGGTGGTCGTCCTGGAACTGCTCCGGCTGGAGGGCGAGGGGGCCAGCTACGACTGGACGCTGCGGATGGGCGACGCGGACGGCTACCCGGTGGCCGACGGGCACGCCGTACCCGCGGCAGACCTCATCCACCGGGTGGGTGCGCCGCTCGTCGACCTGTTCTCCCAGGTCGACCTGGAGGAGTGGCCCGCCCCCCTCGAAATCGCCGTGGACATCGGCGAGTTCGACCGACCCGTGCACCGGTGGCAGGTCAACCAGCAGGCCAATTTCCACGAGCGGGAACTCAAGGAACTGCTCGGGGTGCGCCGTCCCGTCGTGGTGCGCCAGCTGGACCGGCTCGGGGTGCCCGACGACGCGTGGCGCGCCCGCTGGGACGCCGCCCACGCGGCGCCCGGTCTCGTCGCCCGGCGCACCCCGCCGCGCGGCGGGGTCCTGACCAAGGGGCTGCTGGCGGGCTTCGCGGACGGGGAGGTGCCTGTGCTGTGCCGGGGGGCCCGCGACAGGATCGGCACCCGGGCGCTGGGCGACGCGATCGCGGCGGGCCACGGCATCGCGCTGTGGCACGTCGAGGGGCATGCCGGGGTGCGTTGCCGGGACTCCTGCGACGTGCTGCACGCCTTCGCCGTGGAGGAGTTCGCCCGCACCGGTCACGCCGACGAGCTCCCGGACCGGATGCGCCGGATCAGGGCGGCCATCGGCGACGACCAGCCCCACCCCGCCGGCGGCTTCGCGCTCCTCTACGACGACCCCCGAAGGCCGGTGGCGGACGAAACGGGGGTGTTCGACTCCCCGTGAGGTACTACGCCGCGCTTCTTTTGACGGACGCCGGGTCCCGGGTGACGGGTGCCGGGTCCGGGCCGTCGTCGTGCGCCGTGTCCGGGGTGACGGGTGCCGCGTCCGGTATGACGTGCGCCGGGTCCACTCCGGCGCGCGCCACGACCACTCCCTCCCGCCCCACGCCCCGTCCCGCGCCCGTCACGATCACGCCGACCGACACCACGTCCCGTCCCGCGCGCGCCAAGTCGCATTCCGCGCGCGCCACGGTCACTCCGAAGGCCGTCGCGGCCGGTCCGGAGGGTGGGGTGGTGAGCGTGCTCGCCGTGCGGGGCGCGGGGCCGGCCGTCCTCGTCCGCGCCGCCCCGCCAGGTTGCGCCGTGCGGTCCACCCCGCGTGCTTCCCTGGGTGCCGTCGCATGCGGCGGCACGTGCGCCCCCGTGTCACCCCGCGTCACTCTGTTCGCCCGGCCACTATGGCCGGAACCAGCCTGTAAGGGCGGGGGAGTTGGGTACATTTCCAGGGGCCCGTTGCGGGCACCGACTGCCCCCGTCGGTCAGGCCACGGCACGCCACGACCGACCGACGACGAGGAGCACGCCATGAGTGTCCACGAGTGGCTGATCTACCAGGGCAAGGGGGATCCCGCCCCCGACCGCATCGACAGCCTGCCGGAGCCGCCGCGCTGGCGTCGGTTCGACGGTGATCCGCTCACCGGTCCTGCCGCCGACGCGCCACCGCTGGACGCCGCCTCCACCCGCCGGCTCGGTGACCGTACGGCACTGTCCGCCCAGGACCCCACCTCCCTCCAGCTCATCAACGCGGCCCTCTATCTGCGGCGCCCGCTCCTCGTCACCGGCGACCCGGGCACTGGCAAGAGCACCCTCGCGCACGAGATCGCCTACGAGCTGGGCCTCGGCCGGGTGCTGCAGTGGCCGGTCGTCAGCCGTACGGAACTGAAGGACGGGCTCTACACCTACGACGCGATCGGCCGCCTCCAGGACGCCCAGCTGCACGGCCGCCGGCAGTACCGGTCGCCGCGGGAGACGGCGTACGAGGAGAGCGCCGACCACAACAGCCCCGGCCACAACAGTCCCGACCACAACAGCCCCGGCCACAACAGTCCCGGCCACAACAGCCCCGACCACAACAGTCCCGGCCCTCACGATGCCGACAACAGCGCCGACATCGGCCGGTACGTACGGCTGGGGCCGCTCGGCACCGCCCTGCTGCCCACCGTCCGCCCCCGCGTGCTGCTCATCGACGAGCTCGACAAGAGCGACATCGACCTCCCCAACGACCTGCTGAACGTCGTGGAGGAAGGCGAGTTCGACATCCCGGAACTGGAGCGGATCGCCGACCGCCCCGGCCAGCGCACGGTCGACGTCCTCAGCGACGACGGGCGCCGGGTACCGGTGACCGGCGGGCAGGTGCGCTGCCGCGCCTTCCCGGTGATCGTCATGACCAGCAACGGGGAACGGGAGTTCCCGGCCCCGCTGCTGCGCCGCTGCATCCACGTCCACCTCGACCCGGCGCGCGGGGAACGCCTGGCCGCCATGGTCCAGGCCCACTTCGGTGAGCGCGCCGACGAGACCCACCAGGACCTCGTCGATCTCTTCACCGAGGACAACGGCGGCGAACTCCGCCCCACCGACCAGCTGTTGAACGCCATCTACCTCACCCGCAACGCCCAGCAGCAGGGCCTCGGCAGGCTGCTGCTGCGGCCCGCCGCCGAGCACGGGCAGCGCTGACGCCATGGCCGGCCGACGCCACGTACTCGCCGCCGGGGACCGCATCAACTCCGGTGCGACCAGCGACCAGTTGACGTCCCTCGTCGCCGGTCTGCACGAGCTCGGCATCGACCCGCACCCCGACGAACTCGCCGACGCGCTGTGGCTGGCCCGCTGGGCTCCGGCTGTGCACCCCGAGCGGGTGCCGGACCAGGGCGGCCGGCCCCGCACCGAAGGGGTCAGGCCGGGCCTGCGTCCGCCGGAGGAAGGCGCCGGCCCCCTGCCCGACGTCACGCCGCCCCGCGGTACCCGGCTGCCCACCGCGCTCACCGCCGAGCTGGCCGTCTCCGGCCCAGGTCCGGGCTCCGGCCGCGGCGCCGACGGCGGCGACGCCGAAGGGACTGCCGAACAGGGCGGGTCGCGCGGCGGCCGGGTACGGGTGCCCACCGCCGCGGCGCTGCCCGAACCGCTCGCCCTGCAAAGGGCGTTACGGCCGCTGCGCCACTACCGAGCCCCCGCCCGCTCCGCCGCGGGCCCCGACTCCCTCGACGAGCAGGCCACCGCCGACCGCGCCGCCGACACCGGGATCCTCGTGCCCGTCCTGCGCGACAGCAGGCGACGGGCCGCCCGGGTGCAGTTCGTGATGGACCTGTCCACCTCGATGGTGGTGTGGGAGGAGACCCTCCAGGAACTGCGGCAGATCTGCGAACGCTCGGGGGCGTTCCGCGAGGTCCGGATCCACTACGTACGGGAGAACGCGGACGGTGACGCCGCCGTCGCGCTGTCCGCCGCCCCCGACGCCCCGCTGCACCGCGCCGAGGAACTGCGCGACCCCACGGGGCACCGGCTCACCCTCGTGCTGAGCGACTGCGCGGGGCCGCTGTGGCGGTCCGGCAAGATGCAGCGGCTGCTGCACAGCTGGGCGGCCACCGCGCCGGTCGCCGTCGTCCAGCCGCTGCCGCAGCGGATGTGGCGGCGCACCCATCTGCCGGCCCTGCCGGGAGAGCTGGTGCGGGGCGAGGGCCCGGCGGGACGGCTCGCCTTCCGCCCGTCGGCGGGGGCCGCGCCGGGCCCCGACGCCCTTCCCGTGCCGGTTCTCGCGCCCCGCCCGGGGCCGCTGCGCGCCTGGGTGCGGCTCGTCTCCGGGGCGAAGGGGCAGAGCATGCACACCGTGGCCGGCTGGGTGCGCGCCCGGCATCCCGCGTCGGCGGCCCCGCGGCGCACCGACCGCGCCGCGTCCCCCGCGGACCGGGTGCGCGCCTTTCGCAGGACCGCCTCCCCGGACGCCGCCCGTCTCGCCGTCTACCTGGCGGCCACCCCCCTCGTGCTGCCCGTCATGCAGCTGGTCCAGCGCGCGATGCTCCCCGACAGCGGGCCCGAGGTCCTCGCCGAGGTGATGCTGGGCGGGCTGCTGCGGCGCAGCGGCGACGTGGAGGGCCTGGTCGGCTACGAGTTCGTCGAGGGCGTGCGCGGGGAACTGCTGGAGCAGATCGCGGTCAGCGACGCGCACCTGGTGCTCAAGCACTGCTCCGCCTATCTGGAGACCCGTTACGGCCGCACGGCCCGCAACTTCCCCGCCCTGGCCGCCGCCTATCTGGCGGGCGAGGCCCACGAGGCCCCGTCGGGGCGGCCGGGGGCCGTCGAGGACGACGGGCTGCGCGCCTTCGCCCGCGTGTCGGCCGATGTGCTGCGGCGGTTCGGCCAGTCGGTGCCGGTCGCACCCGCCGAGCTGACCGCCACCGGCGGGGACCCGCAGCAACCGGCGGTTCGCGCACGGGAGTTGCTCGACCGCTACGCCGCCCGGCACACCGCACGCGACCTCGACGAGGCCGTCGCCCTGTTGCGGGGCGCCCTCGCCACCACCTTCGAACCGGGTGTGCTCTGGGCGGAGTACGGGGCCGCGCTGCACCTGCGGTGGGAGGCCAGGCGGGCCCCGGAGGACCTGCGCGGCGCGCTGGAGGCGTTCGCCAGGACGGAGGGGAGCCTCCTGGGCGCCGGGCTGCTGGTGCGCTGGCACGCGGCCCTGCTCGCGGTCGCCGCCGAGGTACGGGCGGCCGGTCTGGAGTCGGCGGCGCTGCCCGCCTTCGTACGGGAACAGGAGCGCGGGACGCATCCCCTGCAGCGGGTCCTCGTCGCCCTGTACCGGCGGGCCGTGCGCTGTCTGCGCGAGGCCGGCGCCCACCCCGAGCACGACGCGGACGGGACGTACGCGCAACTGCTCGACACCTTGCGGGTGATGGCCGCCTGGGGCGCGGACCCGGCGTTCGCCGGACTGCTGGCGTGGGAGTACGGCGGGAGCGGGCAGTGGACCGCCCGGGTGCTCGACGACGCGGTCGACGTGGCGCTGACCCGGGACCACAGGGACACGACGGAAGGCGCCGAGTACGAGGCCGGCCTCCTCCTGGACAGCGCGATGCACCTGCTGGGCCGCGGCGAGGTCCGCTGGGAGCCGAGCCAGGACCAGCTGGAGTCGGGCCGGCGCCGGGCGGGTGCGGCGGTCGAGGCGTACCGGGCGCTGATCGACCGGCTGGACAGGGAACGGGCCGCCGGTGGCGCGGCGGGCGCCACCTCGGGGGTGCCGGAAGCTCCGGCGGCCCCGCCCGGGCCGGTGGCCCCTTCGGCTCCCACGGGGGCCCCGGCCTCCACGCCCCCGGCGGACGCGTCGGCCGCTACGCCCCCACCAGCCTCGGTGGTCCCGTCGGACGCGGCTGCCTCCACGGCCACGCCGGAATCCGTGGCGGCGCCCGACCGCCGGCTCGCGCACGCCTGCCTCGGACTCGACTTCGCCCTGAGGGCGTTCCAGGAGGGCGTGCCGGAGGCCGAGGCCGAACGCCTCACCGTCCTGCGCCGGGCGCTCGGCCTCACCGGCGACGACAGCGCCCTGCGCACCCTGGTGCTCCAGCAGCTGGCCTGGGCGCTCGCCGACGCGTACGCCAGGACCGGCGACCGCGTCTACCTCGACGAGGAGATCGACGCCTGGTGGTCCTCGCTCGCGGGCCTCGAACGGGACGGCGAGTTCTCCCCGTACGCGCTGGAGTCGCTCGGTGAGGCGCTCATCCAGGCCGAGGAGTGGGACGACGCGGTACGGATGATGCGCGCGGCCGTCGACAACACGGCCGAGGGCGACCGTGAGATGCCCGCCCGCCGGATGGCCCTGGGCCACGCGCTCCTCACCCGCTACCTGGCCCGTGAGGGACAGTCCGACCTGCACGAGGCGGACTGGATGCTGGGAGCGGCGGCGCGCAGCAGCGAGGGGACCGAGATAGCCGCGGCGAGCTGGCAGTTGCGGGCCCGGGTCGCCGAGGAGCAGGCCAGGCGCGGCCGGTCCGCGACCCGCTGGACCGACGCCGCCGACTACTACCGGCGGGCCGCCGAGAGCGCGAGGGAGGCCGGCCTCCCCGAGGTCGAGGCCGACGCGAGGCGCCAGCGCGCCAAGGTCCTGGAGCGGACGGCGGGCCCCGCGCGTGCGCTCGGTGAGTACCGGGAGGCGGTACGGCTCTACGCGGAGCTCGGGTCGGACACCCCGGGGGCGGCCGAGGCGCAGGCCGCCGTCGGCCGGCTGGACCCGCAGGGCGGCCCGGCGTGACGGGGCGACCGGGCCCGGCGCCCGGCGGGGGTGGCGGCCCCCTGCCGGTCCTCGTCCGTCCGGCTCCCGGCGCGACCGTGGCGCACCCCGCGCTCGCCGCGGTGCTGGGCGAGCTGCGCGCCAGGGAGGCGAGCGGCGAACCGACCGTCGCGTACTACGAGGACGCGCCGTACTACGAGGACGCACCGCCCGGCGAGGGCCACGGGAGTGCCGGGTGCGGTGAGGGCGCCGCGAATGACTGAAAAGGTGTATGCAGAGGGCCAACTCACAGGCCTCACGGACCAGTCCGTCCGCATGGACCGGTTGGCTCCCATGGGCCACCCCGTCCCCGCAGGCCCCGCCATCCCCTTTCGGCAGTTCGTGCTCAAGGTGCACAGCCGGTGCAATCTCGCCTGTACGTACTGCTACATCTACCAGAGCCCCGACCGCAGCTGGCGCGAGCGTCCGTCCGCCGTGGCCGCCGCGACCGTTCGCGCCACCGCGCGTCGGATAGGCGAACACGCGCGCGCCCACCGGCTGTCCCGGCTGCGCATCGAACTGCACGGCGGGGAGCCCCTGTTACGGGGTCCGGCGGCGGTCGTCGCCTACGCGGACGCGGTTCGGGCCGAAGTCCCCGGTTACACGGCCGTCACCGCCACCGTGCAGAGCAACGGCACCCTCCTCACCCCGCCGGTGCTCGACGCCCTCGCCGCCGCCCGGATCCGGGTCGGCCTGAGCCTCGACGGCGGCACCGCCGCGCTCAACTCCCGGCGCACCGACCACGCGGGACGCCCCTCCTGGCCCGCCGCCTCCAGGGCCGCCCGGCTCCTCGCGGACCGCCACCCGGCCTCGTACGCCGGACTGCTCTGCACCATCGACGTGACCAGCGACCCGCGCGAGGTGTACGAGAGCCTGTGCGCGCTCGGCCCGCCCGCGCTCGACTTCCTGCTGCCGCACCGCAACTGGGGCGACGCACGCCCCGGCAGGCACCGCCCCGCCCCCGTTCCGTACGGGGACTGGCTCATCCGCGCCTTCGAGCTGTGGTGGGGCGCGGCGGACGGGCAGCGGCCCAGGATCCGCCTGTTCACCGAGGTGGTGGCGCTGCTGCTCGGCGGGGACAGCGCGGCCGAGTCCGTCGGGCTCTCCCCGCTGGCCGCAGTGGTGGTCGACACCGACGGCAGCATCGAACAGGTCGACTCGCTCAAGTCGACCTACCCGGGCGCCCCGGCCACCGGCCTCGACGTCGGACGGAACACCTTCGACGAGGCGCTGCGCCACCCCGGGATAGCCGCCCGCCACCTCGGCGCCCGCGCCCTTCCCGGCACCTGCCGGCGCTGCCCGGTGGTGCGGGTCTGCGGCGGCGGCAACTACGCCCACCGCTACCACGCACCGGGCAACGACTTCCAGCACCCCAGCGTGTACTGCGCAGACCTGGAGCACTTCATCCGGCATGTCGCCGGACGGGTGGCCGAGCAGCTCCCGCCAGGTACCGTGCCGACAACGGGCGTGTGCCACCGATGAGTTGACGGACGAGGAGAGCCGCCCCATGTCCAGCGCGCCGCAGCAACCCCAGCCCCGCCCCCGGCCCGCCACCGGGCCGAAGCAGCCCCCGCCCCGGCCGGACCAGTCCCCACCCGGGCCGAAGCAGCCCCCACCCGGGCCGCGGCTGTCCGCCACCGTGCCGAAACAGCCCCCCGTCGGGCCCGAGCAGCACGTCACCGTCGTCTACGCGGGCCAGTCCCAGTCCTGGGCGGACTGGATGTGGTACCAGCTCACCCGCGCCGACGCGCACCCCCGGCTGGTGCGCTGGGACCCGCTGCACCGCGCCCCCGAGGTGTCCCTGCTCACCGGGTTGCTGGAGAACCCCGCCGGGGGCCATGTCCTGATCGTGGTCGACGACTGGTTCCTGCGGCTGACCGAGGAACGGCAGGGAGCGTGGGGCGACGTCCTGCGCGAGGTCGTGCCCCGGTACGGGGAGCGGATCAGTGCCGTCAGCGTCACCGCCGCCACCCTCCCCGCAGCCGCCGAACCGTTGAGCCCGACCCGGCTGCGCGGCCTCGGCCCCGCGGAGGCCAGGCGCAGACTGCTCGCCACGGCCGGCGCACGGACGGGAGCCGCCGTCCCCGTCGACCTGGGCCGTGGCCCGCGCTTCCCCGACGACCTGCGCGAGATCGACAACGCGCCCCGGCACAACCACCGTTTCACCGGCCGCGAGAGAATCCTGCAACGGCTGCACGACACCTTCGCGCAGATCGGCCCCGGCGCACGGATCGCCCTGCACGGGCCGCCCGGCGTCGGCAAGACGCAGGTCGCCACCGAGTACGTGCACCGGCACGCGGGTGAGTACGACATCGTGTGGTGGGTGGGTGCCTCGGTCCGGCTGCGCGCCCGCTCCGAGTTCGCCGCGCTCGCCGAGGAGTTGGGGGTGGCGCCGGTCGAGCGCGACCAGCTCAGCGATCACATCGACGCCGCCTGCGAGGAGCTCGGACGGCGCGGCCGGTGGCTCGTGGTCCTGGACGGGGCCGAGGACCCGGAGGCGGTCGAGGGCATCCTGCCCCGCGGCTCAGGCCATCTGCTCATCACCACCCCGCGCACCGAATGGGCCGCTTACGGGGCCGAGTTGTTCGAGCTGCCGCCGTTCGTCCGGGAGGAGTCCGTCGCCTTCGCCCTGCTGCGCGCCAAGCACCTCGACCCCGTCCACGCCGACCAGCTGGCCGCCGCCGTACAGGACCTGCCGCTGCTCATCGCGCAGACCGCCGCGTGGATCGACACCCACCCGGCGGCCTCCGTCGCCGAGTACGTACGCGACATCCGGTACGGCAACCCGCACGAGGCGGAGGTCGAGCAGGCGCACGACTACCCGGCCGGCTTCAAGGCCGCCTGGGGCCGCACCGTCAACGGGCTCCTCGAACAGCACCCCCAGGTGTACGAACTCCTGGTCCTGCTCGCCTTCTTCTCGCCCGACGTCGTGCCCGCCCGCCTGCTGCGCACCGCCCGCGGCGGGGACCTCCCCGACCATCTGGCCTCCCTGGTCAGCGAGCCCAGCACCTGGAACTCCGCGCTGCGCACGCTCTCCGAGGCGACGTCGATGCGCGTCGAGTACGAGCCGGGCCCGCGCATGGACATCGTCACCGTCGGCACCCTGCGGATGCATCGGCTCTTCCACCGTTTCGTACGCGGCCACCTCTCCGCCGCCGACTTCTCCCGCGCCTCCGCCATCGCCTGCCGCGTCCTGGTCGCCGGCGACCCGCGGGATCCGGGCGACCCCCGGCACTGGCCGCGGTACGCCGAACTCGTCCCGCACCTGGAACTGGCGGGCACCCTCGGCTCGAACGACCGCGACGTGCGCGCGGTCGTCCTCAACTGCGTCGAGTACCTCAGGGTGCGCGGTGAGTACATCGAGGGCCGCAGGCTCAGTGCGTCGGCGGCGGACTCCTGGACGAAGCTCTCCGGCCCCACCGACCGCGACGTCCTGGTCGCCCGCCACCAGCAGGCCAACATGGAGCGCAGGCTCGGCTTCTACCGGAAGGCCGAGGAGATCGGCCGCGCCACGCTCTCCCTGGTCTCCTCGGGCTCCGAGGTCCGTCCCATCGAGCTGGTCCGCGCCAAGAACGGCCTCGGCGGCACCCTGATGGCCCTGGGTTCCTACGACGAGGCCCGCACCCTCTTCGACGAGGCGGCCGGGGACGCCACCCACCTGCTGGGCGAGTACCAGATCCCCCGCATCCTCTCCATCCGCTCCAACCTCGCCATCGCCATCGGCCTCCAGGGCCACTACCAGGAGGCCTACGACCTGCACAGCGAGATCCTGGAGGAGTCCATCCGGCTGTTCGGCGGCAAGGCCCGCCTCACCCTGCACGCGGGCCTGCACACCGCGTGGATGCTGCGGCTGCTCGGCCGCTACCGCGAGGCCCTCGACATCCAGGAACAGAACTGCCGTCTGCACGCCCAGGTCCTCGACAAGAACCACAGCGAGACCCTGATCGCCGAGCACAACCTGGCCCTGTGCATGCGCCGCGACGGAAACCTCAACTACGCGTCGGCCCTGATGCGCAAGGTCCGCACCAACATCACCCGCCGCCGCGGCGCGGACCACCCGGAGACGCTCCTCGTCAGCTCCGACTACGCGATGCTGCTGCGCGACACCGGCGACCTGCCCGGCGCCCGTGAGATCGCCGAGGACACCGCCGCGCGCTACGAGACCCAGCTGGGCGCCACGCACCCGTACACGGTGGGGGTCCAGGACAACTGCGCGCTCATCCAGCGCGACCAGCGCGAACACACCGCCGCCCTCACCCGCTCGGAGAACGCCCGAGCCACCATGACCGCGGCCCTCGGCGCGGGCCACGTCTGGTCGGTCGGCATCACCATGAACACCGCGTCCGCCCGCGCGGCGGCGGGCGACCACGAGGGCGCGGCGGAGCTGGGCCGCACCACCCTCCCACTGGCCCGCGCCGCCGTCGGCGACGCCCACGTCCTCACCCTCAACCTGGCCTCCGGCCTCGCCCAGGACCTACGCCACCTGGGCCGCACCGAGGACGCCGACCGCATCCACCAGGACGCCGTCACCCGCCTCACCACCAACTTCTTCGAGGAGCACCAACAGGTCCAGTACGTACTCCAGGGCCGCAGGCCCTACTGGGACTTCGAGCCTCAGACGCTGTAGAGCACGCCGAAGGGCCCGGCCCCGCGAAGGAATCTCGCGGGGCCGGGCCCCAGGGCTTCTTACGACTGCTTGCGGCAGCGGCTACGCGTCGAAGACCTCGTCGCACAGGGCCTGCTGCTCCGCCTGGTGGCGCTTGGCCGAGCCGACCGCGGGGGAGGAGCTGTGCGGGCGGGAGATGCGGCGCAGGCGTTCGCCGTGCGGGATGTCCGCGCCGACGGCCAGGTCCAGGTGGTCGATCAGGTTGAGGGCGATGAACGGCCAGGCGCCCTGGTTCGCCGGCTCCTCCTGGGTCCACAGGTACTTCTCGGCGTTCGGGTACTTGGCGATCTCGGCCTGGAGCTCCGCACCCGGGAGGGGGTACAGGCGCTCAAGGCGGATGATCGCGGTGTCCGTGGCGCCGCGCTTCTGCCGCTCGGCCTCCAGGTCGTAGTAGACCTTGCCGGAGCAGAAGACGACCTTGCGGACCGAGGCGGCCTCCACCGAGTCGTCGCCGATGACGGGGCGGAAGCCGCCCGTCGTGAACTCCTCGGCCTTCGACGCCGCCGCCTTCAGACGCAGCATCGACTTCGGGGTGAAGACGATGAGCGGCTTGTGGTGCGGGTTGTGGACCTGCCAGCGCAGCAGGTGGAAGTAGTTGGACGGGAGCGTCGGCATGGCGACGGTCATGTTGTCCTGGGCGCACAGCTGCAGGAAGCGCTCGATGCGGGCGGACGAGTGGTCCGGGCCCTGGCCCTCGTAGCCGTGCGGCAGGAGCAGGGTGACGCCGGAGTGCTGGCCCCACTTCTGCTCGGCGGCCGAGATGTACTCGTCGACGACGGACTGGGCGCCGTTGACGAAGTCGCCGAACTGGGCCTCCCAGAGCACGAGCGCCTCGGGGCGGGCCAGCGAGTAGCCGTACTCGAAGCCCATCACCGCGTACTCGGAGAGCAGCGAGTCGTAGACGTTGTAGCGGGCCTGCTCGTCGGAGAGGTAGTTCAGCGGGGTGTAGTCCTCGCCGGTGTGCTGGTCGACGAGGACCGCGTGGCGCTGGCCGAAGGTACCGCGGCGCGAGTCCTGGCCGGACAGGCGGACCGGGGTGCCCTCCATGAGGAGCGAACCGATGGCGAGGGTCTCGCCCATGCCCCAGTCGATCGTGCCGTCCTCGATCATCGCCATCCGGCGCTGCATCTGCGGCATGAGCCGCGGGTGCACGGTGACGTTGTCGGGGATGTTGACCTGCGAGGAGGCGATCCGCTTCACGACCTCCTGGGAGATCGCGGTTTCCACGGACGCGGGGAAGGACGCCTCGGGCTGCGGGACGGGCGCGGACGCCGGGGCCTGGGTGGCCTCGCGGACCTCGGCGAACACCTTCTCCAGCTGCCCCTGGAAGTCCTGGAGCGCCTGCTCGGCCTCTTCGAGGGTGATGTCACCGCGACCGATCAGCGACTCGGTGTAGAGCTTGCGCACCGAACGCTTCTTGTCGATCAGGGTGTACATCTGCGGGTTGGTGAAGGACGGGTTGTCCGTCTCGTTGTGCCCGCGGCGGCGGTAGCAGATCAGGTCGATGACGACGTCCTTGTTGAACGTCTGGCGGAACTCGAAGGCCAGGCGCGCGACGCGGACCACGGCCTCCGGGTCGTCGCCGTTCACGTGGAAGATCGGCGCCTCGATCATGCGGGCCACGTCCGTGGCGTACATCGAGGAGCGGGCCGACTCCGGGGATGCGGTGAAGCCGACCTGGTTGTTGATCACGATGTGGATCGTGCCGCCGGTGCGGTAGCCGCGCAGCTGCGACATGTTCAGGGTCTCGGCCACGACGCCCTGGCCCGCGAAGGCCGCGTCGCCGTGCAGCGCGAGGGGCAGGACCGTGAAGTCCGTGCCGCCCTTGTTGATGATGTCCTGCTTGGCGCGGGCGATGCCCTCGATGATCGGGTCGACCGTCTCCAGGTGGGACGGGTTCGCGGCGAGCGAGACCTTGATCTGCTCACCGTCCAGACCGGTGAAGGTGCCGTGCGCGCCCAGGTGGTACTTCACGTCGCCGGAGCCGTGCATCGACGTCGGGTCGAGGTTGCCCTCGAACTCGCGGAAGATCTGCGCGTACGACTTGCCGACGATGTTCGCCAGGACGTTCAGCCGGCCGCGGTGGGCCATGCCGATGACGACCTCGTCCAGGCGCGACTCGGCCGCGCTGTCGATGACCGCGTCGAGCAGCGGGATCACCGACTCGCCGCCCTCCAGGGAGAAGCGCTTCTGGCCGACGTACTTGGTCTGCAGGAAGGTCTCGAAGGCCTCGGCCGCGTTGAGGCGGCGGAGGATGCGCAGCTGCTCCTCGCGCTCGGGCTTGGAGTGCGGGCGCTCCACCCGGTCCTGGATCCACTTGCGCTGCTTCGGGTCCTGGATGTGCATGAACTCGATGCCGGTGGTGCGGCAGTACGAGTCGCGCAGCACGCCGAGGATGTCGCGGAGCTTCATCATCGACTTCGAGGCGAAGCCGCCGACGGCGAACTCGCGCTCCAGGTCCCACAGCGTCAGCCCGTGCTCGTTGATGTCGAGGTCGGGGTGCTTGCGCTGCTTGTACTCCAGCGGGTCGGTGTCGGCCATGACGTGGCCGCGCACCCGGTAGGAGTGGATGAGCTCGAAGACGCGGGCGGCCTTCGTCACGTCGTTGTCGTGCGAGGCGTCGATGTCCTTGAGCCAGCGGACCGGCTCGTAGGGGATCCGCAGCGCCTTGAAGATCTCGTCGTAGAAACCGCTCTCGCCCAGCAGCAGGTTGGCGACGGTGCGCAGGAACTCGCCGGAGGCGGCGCCCTGGATCACCCGGTGGTCGTACGTCGAGGTCAGGGTCATGACCTTCGAGATGCCGAGCTTGTTGAGCGTGTCCTGGCTGGTGCCCTGGAACTCCGCCGGGTAGTCCATCGAGCCGACGCCCATGATGACCGACTGTCCGGGCATCAGACGCGGCACGGAGTGCACGGTGCCGAGGCCGCCCGGGTTGGTGAGGGAGACCGTGACACCGGTGAAGTCGTCCATCGTCAGCTTGTTGTCGCGGGCGCGGCGGACGATGTCCTCGTAGGCCTGCCAGAACTCGAAGAAGTCGAGCGTCTCGGCCTTCTTGATGCCGGCGACGACGAGCTGGCGGTCGCCGTTGGGCTTCACCAGGTCGATGGCGAGGCCGAAGTTGATGTGCTCCGGCTTCACCAGGGTCGGCTTGCCGTCCTTCTGCGCGAAGGAGTGGTTCATCGACGGCATGGCCTTGATGGCCTGCACCATCGCGAAGCCGATGAGGTGGGTGAAGGAGATCTTCCCGCCCCTGGCGCGCTTCAGGTGGTTGTTGATGACGATGCGGTTGTCGAAGAGCAGCTTCACCGGCACGGCGCGCACGGACGTCGCGGTGGGCACCTCGACGGAGGCGTTCATGTTCTTCGCGACGGCGGCGGCGGGGCCGCGCAGGGTGACGAACTCGGGACCGGCCGGGGCGGTGGCCCCTTCGGCAGCGGCGGGCTTCACAGGTGCGGCCTTCTGAGCGGGAGCGGATGCCGGTGCCTTGGCGGCGGGCCGGGCGGAAGCCTTGGCGGCGGGCTGGGCGGTGGTGGATGCCTGCGCGGTGCTCGGGGCGGAGGCGCTCTGCGCCGGCTCGGCGGCCTCGGCGGGCGCCGTCCCGGCACCGGAGGCGGCCGGCGCATCGGCGGGCTTCCCGGCGGCGGGGGTCTGCTCGGCGGCGGGAGCCTGGGCCGGGGCGGCCGTGGTCGCGGCCTGCGCGGCGCCCGACGCACCATTGCCACCGGTGGCCGACTTCTCGCCCGTACCGCCGGAGGCTCCCGCGCCCGGCTTGTAGTCGGCGAAGAAGTCCCACCACGCTCGGTCGACGGAACTGGGGTCCTGGAGGTACTGCTGGTAGATCTCGTCGACGAGCCACTCATTGGGACCGAAGGCCGCAGCTGGGTTCTTCCCCTGCCCGTCCTGGTCGGTCGATGAATGACTGGAGCTACTGGTGGACTGAGACGACACGGCGTTAACCGCCCTCTTCCGCTTCGCAAGGTGGTGGACAGCGGAAATAAAGGCTACGCCTCCCCGGCCGGGAGATGCAGACCGGGCGGGCCATCCGTCGTGTAAGTCACATCGGAGAGCTGGTTTCGGCGCACGAAATGGCGGGAAACAAGCGTGGTTCCGCTGTAAGCCGCGCGACAGCCGGCCATGGATGAGTGCCGCCCCAGGTGCATCCGACCGAGGATGCGACCTTCAGCCCCGCATCCTGGCAGGACGGACGCGATACGTCCGTTTCTGGTTCGAACCCTACGTCAACTACGTGCGCGAGCAGTCCCCGGAAGGGTGACCTGGATGCGGCAGCCGCGTTCGGATTCGGCCACCCCGATCCGGCCGCCGTGGAGGTCCACGGCCCAGCGCGCGATCGCCAGACCGAGGCCCGTACCGCCGTCGCTCCCGGACCCGGGCTTGGCAGGCGCCTTCCCCTGATTGAACCGTTCGAACACGCGGTGCCACTCCGACTTCGGTATGCCGGGCCCCTCGTCCAGGACCTCCAGGTCCAGGCTGTCGGGAAGCTCTCCGGCGCGCGCCCGCACGGTGACCCGCCCGTGCGGAGGACTGTGCTTCACGGCGTTGTCGATGAGGTTGGCGACGACCTGGTGCAGCCGCTCCTGGTCCGCGTGCGCGGTCAGCTCGGGCGGCGAGACGTCCAGGTGCAGATGTACGTCCTTGCGCGTGTGGTGCCCGGACCCGGAGACCAGCCCGCGCTGCGCGGCGGCCAGGTTGGCCTCCTTCAGCACGCCCGACAGATACGGCCAGACCTCGAAGCGCCGGGCCTTGAGCGGTACGACGCCGTTGTCGAGCCTCGCCAGGTCCAGCAGGGTCTCCACCAGGCCGCCGAGCCGCTCGGTCTGCTTGAGTGCGGTGCGCATGGTCTCCGGATCGGCGGCGACGACCCCGTCGACGACGTTCTCCAGCACGGCGCGCAGCGCGGCGATGGGGGTGCGCAGCTCGTGCGAGACGTTCGCGACCAGTTCCTTGCGGTTCTGGTCCACCGCCTCCAGCTCGTCCGCCATCCGGTTCAGCGTGGTGGCCAGCCCGCCGAGCTCGTCGCGCCTGGCCTCGCCGCCGACCCGCTGCGTGTAGTCGCCGTGCGCCATGGCGGCGGCGACGTCCCGCATCTCGTCCAGCGGTTTGGTGAGGTTGTGCGCCACGAACTGGGTGATCAGCATCGACGCGATGATCGAGAAGACGGTGATGAAGCGCAGTTCGGTCTTGGTGGCGAGCGCCACCATGACCAGACCCGTGGTGAGGGCCACGGACACGACGACCAGCGAGATCAGCTTCGCCCTGATCGTGAACGGCCGCAGGGTGAAGGACCGGGCGGCGAGGAAGCGGGAGAGCAGGGATCCGGCGCCGCGCAGGAAGCCCTGCTTCCGGGCCCGGGCGGAGCGGAGCCCGGTCAGCAGCGGACGGCGGACGCGCCGGCCGCATTCGGGGCAACCGCGGTCCTGGCGCCGGGGCGCCTGCCGCGGGCCGGGCACCCGCCGCCGTCTCTCCCGCCCCGGCTCCCTCTTCGCTCTCTTTTCCTTCTTCGCCCCGGCCGCGGTGCTCACGGCGCCGGCGTCTCCAGCGCGTAGCCCACGCCGTGCACGGTACGGATGCGCTCCGCGCCGATCTTGCGCCGCAGCGCCTTGATGTGGCTGTCGACGGTCCTGGTGCCAGAGGCGTCCGCCCAGTCCCACACCTCGGCGAGCAGCTGCTCCCGGGAGAGGACCGCACGCGGCGTGTTCGCCAGGCAGACCAGCAGGTCGAACTCGGTGGGCGTCAGGTGCACGTCCTCGCCGTGCACCCGTACCCGCCGCTGGGCGTGGTCGATCTCCAGCTCGCCGAGGCGCAGTATGCCGCTGCGCGGAGTGGCGGCGGCGATGGTCGCCCGCTCGACCCGGCGCAGCAGTACGTGCACCCGCGCTGCGAGCTCACGCATGGAGAACGGTTTCGTCATGTAGTCGTCGGCGCCGACACCGAGGCCGACGAGCATGTCGGTCTCGTCGTCGCGCGCGGTGAGCATGAGCACCGGCACCGGACGCTGTGCCTGCACCCGGCGGCAGACTTCGAGCCCGTCGAAGCCGGGCAGCATGATGTCGAGGACCATCAGGTCCGGCTGCCAGGCCTCGGCCGTGTCCACGGCCGCCGGGCCGTCACCGGCCGTCTGCACCTGGAAGCCCTCGGCACGGAGCCGGGCCGCGATGTTGTCCACAATCGTGGAATCGTCCTCGACGACCAGAACCCGGCGCTGTGCGCCGGGTGTGGCCGCGAGTCCGTTGTGGCTGGTGTGTGTCTGCTCCATCGCCCCGCCCCTGGAGTGCGTTCGTAAGATCTCGCGGTCAGGTGAGCAGCGTAAGGGCACTGACCAGCTCACGGCTACGCGGTGCGACGGGGCACGCGTGCCCCGAATGCCACGCGTCGGGCAAGTCCTTCCTCATCGCCCGAATCTTGCTGAATACGACATTCCGCAATGACCCTTCGGAAGTCCCCGCGTCGTAACTCGCCCTGCGCACAAGGAAGTAGACGTTGCGTAGGCGTGGTGTCGCGCCGTGGTGGCACGGTGACCCGTTGTTCACCATGGACAGGGTTGTACGCGCAAACGTGCAGGACTTGTGAATGTTGTCTCGACCGCCGGTCGCGGGCGTCCGCACGGCCCCGCCGCCTTGCGCGTGGGCCGCTGGGGCGAGCGGCGACCGGGGACGCGCGAAACGATATGCGGGTTGCCTCTGTGAGAGCTGATGTGACGTGAGTCATAGACGACGCGGGAGATTTCGGCGGAGGGTGGGCGTTGTCTGCATCAGGAGCAGCAAGCGAACGCGAGAGACGCGACCGAGGGACACGGGCGTGGCTTGACGATTCCGGCCGCCCGCCACCAGGCGCGGCGCCCGGGGGAATGGGGCCTCACGCAGTGGACCGCGCAGTTACCAGGTCGAGGACGAAGGCGCAGACGAAGCGGCGGCAGTACGGGGAGACGACCGCGGCTCGGACTGCTGCGGCCGGACAGAGGACTGCTCCGGCCGGACAGCGACTGTCTACCGGGCGGACCGGCCCTGCGTCGGGCGTCGGTATCGCTCCGGATGCCGGTCCCGGTGCGGGCGTCGGTATCGCTCCGGGTCCGGATTCCGCTCCAGCTCCCGGCACCGCTCCAGCTCCCGGCACCGCTCCAGCTCCCGGCACCGCTCCCGCTCCCGGCGCCGACTCCGCTCTTGCCTCCGTCCCCGACCGTCGCTGCTGGCACCTCTGGCATCTTCTGCCCACGCCCACCGGCACCCCCTTCACCTTCTGTTACGCCCTGGTCCTGATCGCGACCTCGCTCTACGCGCAGCTCGGCGACCCGGCCACCGTCTCCGCGATGCTGCGCGGCTCCAGCACGGACGTCGCCCACCTGACCCACACCCCGGTGCTCGCCCTGGTCGGCAGCGCGCTGTGGGTGGCAGGGGGGTTGGCCTCTCCGTACGCCGTCGGGTTCCTGGTGGTCCTCACCGCGCTGGAGCGCCGCGTCGGCGGGCTCAGGGCGGCCGGGGTCTTCGTATTCGGGCACGTCGTCGCGTCGCTCGCCACCGAGGTCCCGGTGGGCGTCGCCGTCTGGGCCGGGCACCTGCCCGAAACCTCGCTGCACCGGCTCGACTTCGGCATCAGTTTCGGGCTGATGGCGTGCGTCGGGGCGCTGGCCGGGGTCCTGCGGCTGCGGTGGCTGAGGTGGGGACTGCTGGGCGTCGTCGGGCTCGTACTGCTGCAGGACCTGGTGGCGTACGCGGACCCGCTCACCGCGCTCGGCCACCCGCTGGCCCTCTGCCTGGGGTTGGCGACCTGGCCGCTCGTACGGCGCTGGAAGGCGGAGCGGGCCGCGCCCTCGTACCTGTGACCGGCCCGAGGCGGGGGCCGGGACCGCCCATCCGTCCCCATCCCCTGTGCTCCCCTCCCTCGGCTCGCTCAGCCGAGTCCCGGCAGCGCCGCGACGACCCGGTCCAGCTTCGGGATCTTCTTCATTCCGTCCGTGGCGACCTCGTGCCCGTCGTAGATGATCGCGGTGGTCACTCCGTCCATCACGGGCGGATCGGCCCTCGACACCCGGGGCAGCTTCGCGAAGTCCGACGCGGCGAGGGCGGCGCGCAGCTCGGCCAGTTGGGCGGGCCGCATCCGGCCGGACCTCGGCGGCTTCTTCCGGTCCAGAGTGGTGTACGTGCCGTCGCTGTTCACCAGCACACTGCGGTGCCGGCCGTCGATGCCCCCGCTGACCGTGGCCGCGACGAGGCGCCGCGTCTGCGCGGGTACGGACGCGGAGGGCGCCGGATCGACGGACGGCGGCACTTCCGTGGACGGTGGTGCCGAGGGCGGTGTGGATGCCGGGGCGGGCGGCACGGTGCTCGGTGACGCGGCGCCGGAAGGGCCGTTGCCGCTGTCCGACACCGAGACCTCGGGACCGGACGGCTTCCCGGTCGCGGGACCGCCGGCCGCCCCTTCGCCGCACCCCGCGAGCAACAGCCCGCAGAGGGCCGCCACCACCATCGCTCCGGTACCTGCTGCTCCAACTCGTGCGGATCGCATGGTGCTCCCGTCGTCTGCGGTGTCGGCTGATGCTGCTGCCTGTTGCCGCTCTGACGTACGCACTGCACCAATGCGTTCCATCGGCACGACGCACCGCACCAATGCGTTCCATCCGTATGACGCACCGTACCGATGCGTTCCATCGGTACGGCGCACCGATGGCGGACCGGGCGGCCCGGTGGGCGTTACGGCCGGAAGATGCCCGTCAGGGGCGAACGCCGCTGCCAGCCCAGCGTCGTGTAGAGCGCGCGGCCCTCGTCGGTCGCGCCGAGCACGCAGTCCTCGGCGCCCTGTTGCGCCGCACACGCCTGGAGGGTGCGCATCACCAGGGTGCCCAGGCCCCGTCGGCGGTGCGCCGCGTTCGTCTCCACCTGGTCGACGACCGCCGTGCGGCCGGTGACCGCGACCTGGCCGCGGACGCCGAGCGAGCCGTCGGCGGCCAGCACCAGTACGCGGGTCAGCCCGCCCCTGGTCCAGCTGCGCCGTGTATAGCCGGCCGGGACGTCGGGGGCGCTCTGGCCGGGGGTCAGGGCGAGAGTCATCAGATGGCCGGGGGTGTCGTACTCCCAGCCGTCCGCCAGCCACGGCGCCACCGCCTCCGGCGGCTCCACGAACTTGATCCAGGTGCCGGGGGCCGAGTCCGCGCGCAGCAGCTTGCGGACGGTCGCCTCGTCGGAGGCGTACGAGTCGAACAGGACGTGCCGCGTGACGGCCTTCGGCAGGCCGATGTCGATCGTGACGCCCCACGGCTGCGGCACGGGCTCGGCGGCCCCACGCGAAAGGGCCCACCCTTCGGTCCAGGCGCGCACGGCGTCGGTGGTGGTGGCGAGGGCCATGGGGGGATTCTCCCTGCTGCGGTGGGTGTCGGGCGGGGCGCCAGAACGACGCGCAGGGCGGGGCGGTGCGCGTCGTGAGCGAGGGCTTACGGGTAATGGTCGATTCGGTATGTCAGCCATTACATCCCGCGAAGGCGATCCTCGTCGACAGCTGATCGCTCAGAGCGAACACCGGTTGGGGAACATCAGGGAGCTCATATGCATTGAGTCGGTATAGCTCAACTTCACTGCCCTAGGGGAGATCATGGCATCGACGTCCACACCGCTCACCCTGCCCGTGCTGCCGCTCGACGACGAGGTCGTGCTGCCCGGGATGGTGGTGCCGCTCGACCTGTCCGACACCGAGGTGCGCGCGGCGGTCGAGGCGGCACAAGCAGCAGCCCGTACCGGAAGCAGCAAGCCGGAGGTGCTGCTTGTTCCGCGCATCGACGGGACGTACGCGGGAACCGGCGTGCTCGGCACCGTCGAGCAGGTGGGCCGGCTGTCCGACGGGGACCCGGGCGCCCTCATCCGGGCCCGCGACCGCGTCAGGATCGGCGCGGGGACGACCGGGCCCGGCGCCGCCCTCTGGGTGGAGGGCACCCGGATCGACGAGGCCGACCCCGACCCGGTGCCGGGCGCGGTCGCCGAGTTGGTGAGGGAGTACAAGGCCCTCGCCACCACCTGGCTGAAGAAGCGCGGCGCCTGGCAGGTCGTGGACCGGGTCCAGCAGATCGAGGGCGTCTCCGCGCTCGCCGACAACTCCGGTTACTCACCCTTCCTGACCACGGGCCAGAAGGTCGAGCTCCTGGAGACCGCCGACCCGGTCGCCAGGCTGCGCCTCGCGCTGACCGCGCTGAGTGAGCACCTGGCCGAGCAGGACGTCGCCGAGACCATCGCGAAGGACGTCCAGGACGGCGTCGACAAGCAGCAGCGCGAGTTCCTCCTGCGCAAGCAGCTCGACGCCGTGCGCAAGGAGCTCCGAGACCTGAACGGCGAGGCCGAGGGCGAGGAGTCCGACGACTACCGCGCCCGCGTCGAGGCCGCCGACCTGCCCGAGAAGGTACGGGAGGCCGCCCTCAAGGAGGTCGAGAAGCTGGAGCGCTCCAGCGACCAGTCCCCGGAGGGCTCCTGGATCCGCACCTGGCTGGACACCGTCCTCGAACTGCCGTGGAACGAGCACACCGAGGACCAGTACGACATCAAGGGCGCCCGCGAGATCCTGGACGCGGAGCACGCGGGCCTGGACGACGTGAAGGAGCGCATCACCGAGTACCTGGCGGTCCGCAAGCGCCGGGCCGACCGTGGCCTCGGCGTGGTCGGAGGCCGTCGCGGCGGCGCGGTGCTGGCCCTGGTCGGCCCGCCCGGCGTCGGCAAGACCTCGCTCGGTGAGTCCGTCGCCCACGCGATGGGCCGCAAGTTCGTCCGGGTCGCGCTCGGCGGCGTGCGCGACGAGGCGGAGATCCGCGGCCACCGCCGTACCTACGTCGGCGCGCTCCCCGGCCGAATCGTCCGGGCCGTCAAGGAGGCCGGGTCGATGAACCCGGTCGTCCTCCTCGACGAGATCGACAAGGTCGGCTCCGACTTCCGGGGCGACCCGGCGGCGGCACTGCTGGAGGTGCTGGACCCGGCGCAGAACCACACCTTCCGTGACCACTACCTGGAGGTCGAGCTCGACCTCTCCGACGTCGTCTTCCTCGCCACCGCCAACGTCCTGGAATCCATCCCCGAGGCGCTCCTGGACCGTATGGAACTGGTCCGTCTGGACGGTTACACCGAGGACGAGAAGGTCGTCATCGCCCGCGACCACCTGCTGCCGCGCCAGCTCGACCGCGCGGGTCTGGAGCCGGGCGAGGTCAGCCTCGACGAGTCGGCGCTGCGCAAGCTGGCGGGGGAGTACACCCGGGAGGCGGGCGTACGGAACCTGGAGCGCGCGGTCTCCCGGCTGCTCCGCAAGGTCGCGGCCCAGCACGAACTGGGGGAGCGGGAGCTGCCGTTCGCCATCCAGGACACCGACCTGCGGGACCTCATCGGCCGGCCGCACCACGTGCCCGAGTCCGCCCAGGACCCGGCCGAGCGGCGCACCGCGGTGCCCGGCGTGGCCACCGGACTCGCCGTGACCGGCGCGGGTGGCGACGTCCTCTTCGTCGAGGCCTCCCTCGCCGACGAGGAGACCGGCGGTGCGGGGCTGACCCTCACGGGCCAGCTCGGCGACGTGATGAAGGAGTCCGCGCAGATCGCCCTCTCCTTCCTCCGCTCGCACGGCGCCGAACTGGAACTGCCCGTGAGGGACTTGAAGGAGCGGGGCATCCACATCCACTTCCCGGCGGGTGCGGTTCCCAAGGACGGTCCGAGTGCGGGCATCACCCTCACCACCGCCCTCGCCTCCCTCCTCTCCGGCCGGCTGGTCCGCACCGACGTGGCCATGACCGGCGAGGTGTCCCTGACCGGCCGGGTCCTGCCCATCGGCGGTCTGAAGCAGAAGCTGCTCGCCGCCCACCGGGCCGGTACCACCACGGTGATCATCCCCAAGCGGAACGAGCCCGACCTGGACGACGTACCGGCCGAGATCCTCGAAAAGCTGGAGGTCCACCCGGTGACGGACGTCCGCCAGGTACTGGAGATCGCCCTGGCACCGGCTCGGGTGGCGGCCACGGTCGCCGCGTAACGGCCACTCAAATCACAGGGGTGGCACGGGAGTTGATCCCGTGCCACCCCTCACGCCATGCTTCACCGCGGTGATACAGATAGGTGACATGGACATCGGAATTTCCCTGCCCCAGTACGGCAGCCACGCGCGCCCCGAGCTCATCGCCGCCTACGCGAGGGACGCCGAACAGCTCGGCTTCGACTCCCTCTGGGTCGGCGACCGCTCCCTGGCGCCGGTCGAGCCGAGCGACGTGTACCCGGGATACACGAAGGAGGACCCGTACCCCGAAGGCTTCAAGCGCTTCGTCGACCCGCTGGTCGCCCTCACCGTCGCCGCGACCGCCACCACCCGCGTCCGCCTGGGCACCAGCACCCTCAACGCCCCCTGGTACCCGCCCCTGCTCCTGGCCCGCAGCCTCACCTCGCTCGACCTCGTCAGCAACGGCCGGCTCGACGCGGGGTTCGGGGTCGGCTGGATGCGGGACGAGTACACCTCCGTCAACGCCGACTTCAGCAAGCGGGGCGCGCAGCTCGACGAGATCCTCGACCTGCTGGAGAAGATCTGGACCGAGAACCCGTTCGGGCACCGGGGCGAGACCTGGCAGATCCCCGACTCGCACGTGGACCTGCGCCCGGCACAGCAGGGCGGACCGCCCGTCTACCTGGGCGGCTTCGGCCCGGCAGCCATGCACCGCATCGGCCGCCGCGCCGCCGGCTGGGTGGGCATAGCCATGCCGGACGCCGGCCACGACGCACTGTGGGGCATGGCCCGCCAAGCCGCCGAGGAAGCAGGCCGGGACCCGGAGTCCCTGCGACAGCTGATCCGCGTCAACGTGAACCCCGGCGAGACCGCGGAAGACATCGCCAACACCCTGCGCGCCGTACGCGCATGGGGCGCGCAGGGCGCGTTCGTGGAGCTCCAGCAACGGGTCACCGAACCCGCCGAAGCACTCGAACTCGGGTCGAAGGCACGGGACCTGGTTCTCGCGGGTTAGGAGCCCGCATAACCCGATCGGGTGAACGTCTGGCATGTGCCCACCGCACATGCCAGACCCGCCCTAGCGTCACGGTCATGGTCTCAGCGCACCACGAAACTCTGCACAAGGTGTTCCAGCGGGACACCGGCTTGTTGATCAGCGCTCTGCAGGAGCTGCTGGGTGTCCCGTTTCCCGTGTACGAAAAGATCGAACCCGTCAGTGTGGATCTGACCGAGATCGAGGCGATCGAGCGCCGGGCCGATACGATTCTGCGCATCGACACCAGGGACGAGACATACTTCGTCGTCCTGGAGTCGCAGGGCCGCCCGGTTGCACGCAAGCGACGAAGCTGGGCGTACTACCTGGCGTATCTGCTGGACAAGTACGACGGCCAGCCTGTGCTTCTGGTTCTGTGCCACGACCGGGCAACAGCGCGGTGGGCAGCGAAGCCGATCGAGTTCGGGCTGCCCGGACTGCCGTCCTTGCTGGTCCGGCCCCTGGTTCTGGGGCCGGACAACGTCCCGGTGATCGCCGAGGCGGGGCAGGTGCGCAGTAACGTCCCACTCGCCGTGTTCTCGGCGATCACGCATGGTAGTGACCCGGACGTCACTGCCATACTGAAGTCACTGGCCGACGCCCTGGACGCCTTGGATCCGAACGAAGCGGTGATCTACGCCGAGTACGTCGAGGCGGGCCTTGCGGACGAGTCGGCCCGGCGGACCTGGAGGAAACTGATGGACACCATGAATATCTTCTTCCGCTCCGAAGCTGCTCAGAAGGTGCGTGAGGAAGGCCGTGAGGAAGGCCGCGAGGAAGGCCGTGCGCAGGAGCGTGCCGCGGCGATTTTGATGGTGCTGGAGCGGCGGGGGCTGGAGCCGTCCCTCGAAGCCCGGGAGCAGATCGCCTCCTGCGTGGACCTCGATGTGCTCGGCCGGTGGGCGGAACGTGCCTGGACTGTTTCCACCGCCGAGGAGATCTTCGACGAGACGTACGAGGGGTAGGGCGGGGAGCGGACCGGCCGGGGTGGGTGGGGCCCGCGCGTGTCGCTCGCGCGGGCCCCACCTGGAGCCGCGTAGCCCGGGGGCTGAGTGCGGTGCTACGCCGCGGAGAAGCCTCCGTAGGGCACCGTGATGATTTCCAGGCCGTGGCCTGACGGGTCGGGGAAGTAGACGCCCCGGCCGCCGTCGTTATGGTTGATCTCGCCCGGCTGTTTGCCGTGCGGGTCGGCCGTGTACGGCAGGTCCAGTGCCCGGATCCGGGCGAGGATGGCGTCGAACTCGTCCTCGGGGACGAGGAACGCGTAGTGCTGCGGGAAGACGTCCTGCGTGGGCGGGAGCGTCGCGAAGTCGAGGTCGACGCCGTTCGCGAGAGTGACCTGGATGAACGGGCCCCATCGGGTGCCTACTTCGAGGCCCATGACGTGGGCGAAGAACTCTGCGGATTCCCGGTTGTCACGGGAGAAGACGATCGTGTGATTCAGCTGGACCGACACTGTGGAATGCCTCCGTAGGGCAAACTCACGGGCTACCTCCACGCCCCACCCAGCCGGTGGCCGACGCGCGATGCCGTCCGGTGAGGATAGGGGCGGGGCGGGGAGTGTCCAGGTTCCGTGTCCTCGTTCCCGATTCCCGCCCCGCGCCTCGTGCGTTCCCGCCCCCGCGCCTCGTGTCTCAGGCCAGCCACCCCCTGGCCGCCGCCTGCGCCCCCGCCTGGAAGCGGGTCTCCGCGTTCAGGGACGCCAGCAGACGGCTGATCCGGCGGCGGGCCGTGTGGACGTGCACGCCGAGCCGGCGGGCTATCGCCTCGTCCTTGAGGCCGGCCGCCAGCAGGCCGAGTAACTCCCGCTGCTGGCCCGTCGCGGGGTCGGTCGTGGGTTCCGCACCATCGCCGCCGCCGCCGAGCGGGATGGAACGGTCCCACACCGTCTCGAAGAGCGGGAGCAGCGCGTTGCGGAGCAGTGCGTCACCCACCACCAGTGCCGACGCGGTCGGATCGGCCGACTCGGTGGGCGGAAGAAGCGTGATGCGCCGGTCGATGCCGATGAGCTTGGTGGGCACCCCCGAGGTGACCCGGGCGCGCAGACCGCGGTCCGCCAGCGCGGTCAGGGAACGCATCCGGCCCGGATGGCCCAGACCCTCCCGGTCGATGACCGCACGGACCGTGATGCCGCGGGCGAGCAGTGCCTCGATGTCCAGGGCCGGTGGCCGGTCCGGGCGGTCCGCGTCCGCCTTCGCGTACGGAGGGCGGTCGAGGATCACCACCTCCCGCTCGGCCGAGGCCAGGAGCGAGTCGGCGCGCTCGCCGATCTCGCGTGGGCCCGTGACGATCTCTATGCCGCCGTCCGACGCGCTCGGGGAGTCCGCCGTGAGACGGCCCGCGATCCGGTCCGCGGACATCATCAGCTGCTCCAACTCCGCTGACCGGATGTGGAGTTCCGCTTGACGGCGATGGATGAGTGTGCGGATGGCGGCGGCCGGAGCTGCCGGGCGCGGGACCCCGCCGCCGGCGGGCACGGTGAATCCGGAGCTACGAAGGCTGGTCAGGGCCTCGTCGATCCGTGGAACGGGGAGTTCCAGAAGTAGCGCCAAATCGGTGGTGCTGGCAGCCCGTTCCCTCAGCAGGGCCTCGTAGACACGTCCCTCGACCTCCCCCAGGCCGAGGCTGTGCAGTTCTTCCCCCTCGATCATGGGCCGGATTCTTTCGTGCGCACACCATGCACACAAGTGTGCGTGTCCACATCTGAACACACGGGAAACATTGCCGACTTGCGCACGTAGCGACTTCCATGGCGCTGCGCCGACAGCTTCACGTCGCGTCGCGCCAAGAGCGCAATGCCCAGAGCTCGTCCGTACCGTGGGAGGGGAAGCGTGCACAGGACCCAAGTGCGTGCAACAAGATCCGGCATCACAAGTGCCGGTATATCCAAGGGGGTTGCCGCGACGTTCGCAGCGGCGGCCCTCCTCGCCGGAGTCGTACCCGCCGCGCAGGCCGCACCATCGGCCCCCGTGGCGCCCGCTGCCGAGGTGATCCCGGGCACCGACACCGAGACCCCGGCCCTGGTCGACGGCATCAGCGAGGCTGTGAAGGCGACCGGCAGCGCTGCCGACGCGGCCGTCGGCCACCTGGCCGACAAGCAGAGCCGGTACCGCATCGGCGACCCCAAGGCCGACCTGCGGGCCGTCGCCTCGGTGGCCAAGGGGGGCACCGAGACCGTACGCCTGCAGCAGAAGTACAAGGGCGTGGACGTCCTCGGCGGCCAGTACGTCGTCCGGATGGAGAAGGAGGGCGGCAAGCGGTCCGTCACCGGCACCTCCGGCAAGTACTTCACGGAGCTCGCCACCGGCACCACCGCAGCGGTCTCCGAGAAGGTCGCGGTCGAGCGTGCCGTCGCCGCCGTCAGCCGCGAGCTGAACGGCAAGAACCTGACCAAGAAGGACGTACGGCAGGACCAGGGACGGAAGTCCGACGCCGCCGCCGCGCTCACCGGCACCGCGGGCAAGCTCGTGGTCCTCCCGCAGGGCAAGGGCGTGCTGACCCGCCAGGTCACGGTCAAGGGACACCACCCGGTGACCGGCGAGGCCGTGCTGCGGCAGGTCTACATCGACGCGAAGGCCGGTTTCCCGGTCCTCCAGTACAGCAGCATCAAGACCTTCGGCGGCGGCAAGCAGACCAAGGGCGCCGCATCCAAGCCTGCGGCCTCGAAGCCTGCGGCCTCGAAGCCTGCGGCCTCGAAGCCTGCGGCCTCGAAGCCTGCGGCCTCGAAGCCTGCGGCCTCGAAGCCCGCGGGCTCGAAGGGTGCGGCGGACCGGGCCCCCGCGAAGGCGTTCGGCACCGGGGACGCCACCGGTACCGGCGTCAGGACCGACGGCACCAAGGTCGGCCTGAACCTGTACTACGACACCTCCCGCAAGGAGTACACGCTCCGCGACTACGTGCGGATGCAGGACACCTCCAAGAACTCCGTCACCACCTGGGACGCGCGCGGGGTGGAGGCCGACGACGCGGCGGGCAAGTGGCCCTCGGGCATCAAGGAGTTCGGCTCGCCGGTCCAGGACTTCGGCAAGGACGCGACCGACGCCGGCGCGATCGACGCGCAGTGGGCCGGCACCCAGGTGTACGACTACTACAGGACCAAGCACCAGCGCGACAGCCTCGACGGCCGCGGCATGGCCATCAACTCCCTGGTGGGCGTGACGAACGGCGGCCAGCCGTGGGTCAACGCCTTCTGGGACGGCACAAAGATGGTGTACGGCGTCGGCGACGACGAGTACAAGCCGCTCGCCTCGGACATCGACGTGGTCGGCCACGAGATGACGCACGGCGTCGTCGAGAACACCGCCAACCTGGTGTACGTCGGCCAGTCGGGCGCGCTCAACGAAGGCATCGCCGACTACTTCGGCAACGCGATCGACACCAACACCTCCGGCACCGCCATGGACGACCCGGACTCGGGGCTCCTCGGTGAGGACCTGTGCCGCACGCTCCCCGCGCGGGAGTGCGCCCTGCGTGACATGAACGACGGCCGCACCACGTCCAAGGACTTCCTCGGCGTCTCCTACGACGTCGACAACGGCGGGGTGCACCTCAACTCGACGATCTTCTCCGGCGCCCTCTGGGACATCCGCCAGGATCTCGACAAGGACCTCGCCGACGCCATCGTCCACAAGGCGCTCGCCGAGTACCTCACCCCGCTGGACGGCTTCACCGAGGGCCGCAACGCGATCATCGCCGCGGCCAAGGACCTCAAGGCGACGGCGAAGCAGCAGAACGTCATCAAGCGCTCCTTCAACGCGCACGGCATCGTCCCCGGCTGGGAGGACGCGCTGGGCACGGACTCCGACACCCTGCTGGGCAAGCTCAACACGGCGGGCACCGGGGTGGGCGCGGGCGGCGGCCAGTACGCCGTCTCCAAGTCCAACGACGACGGCTCCGAGCCGTACTCGGTCTACACGGGCCGCACCGACGGCAAGGGTTCGCCCAAGCTGGTCAGCCCGAACGACGGCCGCTTCCACGTCTACCCGGCGACGGACGGCAAGAACGTCGTCTGGGCGGCGTTCGGCAGCACCGGCATCGACGTCCTGGTCCGGCCGGTCGCGGGTGGCCCGGTCAAGAAGATCTGGTCCTCGTACACCGACCTCCAGGGCCTGCGGATCGACGGTGACCTGGTGGTCTGGGAGGAGAGCGACCCCTTCGGCGGGCGGCACGCCGCGTACAAGAACCTGCGGACGGGCGAGCAGGCGTACGTCGACGGAGGCCGCTACCACCTGAGCTCCGCGCTGCCCTCCGTGAAGAACGGCAAGGTCGCGTACGCGAAGCTGTGGCCGGACACGAACGAGTACAAGCTCGACGTCGAGGTCCTGGACACCACGACCAAGAAGACGAACCTCCTGCCCCAGAAGGCCGTCGTGAACAGCCTCGGCCAGACCGGCATCTCCAGGACGCACGTCTCCTGGCTGGTCGACGAGATCGAGGACGCCGGCCAGATGGCCGTACGCCGCGCCAACCTGGACGGCAGCAAGCTGCTCGACCTCAGCCCCGAGGCCGGTGACGGGGCGCTGTACGCCCTCGACCTGACCGCGTCCGACGAGGCCGTGACGGTCGGCGCGGTACTGCCCGACACGCAGTACCGCAACGAGACACTGCCGAAGCTGTGGCAGTTCGACGCGGCGGGCACCCGGGAGGCCGAGCGCGTCTCCTGCAACCGCGGTGACCAGTCGTGGGCGTCGGCCGACACCGGTAAGCGGGTCGTCTGGATCGACGGCACGACGAGCAACACGGACCTGGTGGTCCGGGACCGTGCGGCGGGCCGCTGCTGACCGGTCGTTCCGGCGTTCTGTGAAGGAGGGCCCCCGGCGCATTGTGCGCCGGGGGCCCTGCGGCTTCCCCCCACCGGTCGTTCGTCCGTCAGCCGTTGGCGAGGGCGCGCACGCGGTCGAGGGCGCCGTTGAACCTGTTGTGGTCTCCGACGGTGGGGCCCGTCGAGGTGTACTGCCACATCGTGTACGTGCCCCAGCCCGAGGGGAGTTCACCGACGGTGGAGTTGTAGCGGGCCACCCACAGCGGGTTGCTCGCGCCGAAGCCCGCGTAGTTGCCCGTACAGGTCTTCCACCAGCTGGTCGCGGTGTAGATGACCGCGTCGCGCCCGGTCCGGGCCTTGTACGTGGTGAGGAAGTCCCGTACCCAGGCGACCATCTGCGACTGCGTCTTGCCGAAGCACTGGGCGCCGTAGGGGTTCCACTCGATGTCCAGCACGCCGGGCAGGGTACGGCCGTCCCGCGACCAGCCCCCGCCGTTGCTCGCGAAGTAGGTGGCCTGGGCGGCACCGCCGGAGTTGTCGGGCAGGGCGAAGTGGTAGGCCCCGCGGATCATCCCGCTGTCGTACGAGCCGTTGTACTGCTGGGAGAAGTAGGGGTTCTTGTAGCTGGTGCCCTCGGTGGCCTTGACGTACGCCCACTTGACCCCGCTGCTCCACAGGGTGGCCCAGTTGACGTTGCCCTGGTGGCTGGAGACGTCCACGCCCTCGGTCTGTACGGCGCGGGGCGCGGCCGGGGGCAGGCCGCCGCCCTGGCCGTCGTGCTCGATGACGCCCATGCCCATGTGTGCGGAGCCGGGCGGGGGAGTGACGGGAGCGGGCCCCGCGCCCACGGCCTCCGCGGTGAGGGACAGCGCGAGTGCGGCGGCTGCCGCGACCGTCACGGCCAAGGATCTTGCTCTGAGCACGTGCATTGCGTGCCTCCGAAAGATCGACAAAGCGACTGTAGTGGCCTTGCCGAACGAAAGCTACGCACGTAGACCGGTGGGGCGGAAGGGGGTCTCTGTGCCGACATTGGTCCACACCTGAGAAATACTGGGCGAACTGCGGTGATGCCTGCCGCTGAAAGTTTTCGGGGCGTGTCGGAGTGTGCCGGAGCGGTCCGTATGCGACAGGAGAGGTCACGTGGACAAGGAATTCCTCGCGCTGGAACGGGAGTTGGCGCTCTTTCTGCGCAGGGCGCGGGCCTCGTCCGGCGACATGGCCCGTGAGGTCCACCCTGAACTGGAGCCTGCCGCGTACGGACTTCTGGTACGGCTGGACGAGGTGGAGCGGCAGCGGGCGACCGAGCTGGCGGCGTGGTTCGGCGTCGGCAAGGCGACGATGAGCAGGCAGCTGAGGGCGTTGGAGGAACTGGGCCTGGTCGCCCGCGAACCGGACCCGGCGGACGGCCGCGCCTCCCTCGTCCTGCTGACCCCGGAGGGCCGCGAACGCTTCCGCGGCGTACGGGACGCGCGCCGGGCCAGCTACGTCCGCAAACTCGCGGACTGGGACCGGGGAGAGGTGGCGGAACTGGCCCGCCTCCTCCACCAACTGAACACCCGCGCGGAGGGCTGACACGGCCCCCACCGCGCCCGCCCGCGCCGCTCCCTCCCCGAGGGGGCGCCCCGATAGGGGCGCGGGGAACTGCGCGACCGGCCGCGACGCGCCCGCGCGGTCCCCACCCACGCCCGGGGGGGGGCACCTCCCAGGGGCGCGGGGAACTGCGCGATCAGCCACGACGCGCCCGCACGTCCTACACCCACGCCCAGAGGGCACCTCCCAGGGGCGCGGGGAACTGCGCGATCAGCCAGGACGCGCCCGCACGCTCCGCTCCCACGTTGAGGGGGCGGCCCATAGGGGCGCGGGGAACTGCGCGACCGGCCACGACGCGCCCGCGCGACGGAAACGCACCGGCAAGGGGGCACGCGAGAAGGGTGCGCTCCGCGCGAGGGGCCGCCCCCTTGCCCACCCGTCCCGCCCCCGGGGGGCGGCCCCGCTGCCCAAGGAGGCTGGGGGGTGGGGAAAGGGGGTGGCCCCGCTGCCCAAGGAGGCTGGGGGGTGAGGAAAGGGGGGCGGCCCCGTTGCCCAAGGGGGCTGGGGGGGAAAGGGGGGCGGCCCCGCTGCCCAAGGAGGCTGAGGTGGGGGGAAGGAGGGGGCCCCGCTGCCCAAGGAGGCTGGGGTGGGGGCAGGGTCGGGCCCCAGAGGTCGACGGCCTGCGTGAGTGGGGGGGGGGCTCGCCGTCCGCCCCCATCCCCCGGCGGCAGCCCCTACAGCTCCGCGTAGACCACCGCCGCATCGTCATGCCTCTTCCAGCGGCCTGCTCCCCCGTCCCCCCGTTCCAGCTCCCGTACCCGGTCGATCAGTGCCTGGGTGCCCTCCTTGCGGAGGAGCGCCACGCACTCCGTCCAGTCGCCGGCGCGGAACAGTTCGACCCACCGCGTCACCCCGTCCGTCATGGCCGCGATCGCCCGTACCTCCTCCCGTGGGGTCGAGCCGGTGACCGCACGCCGGGCGACCCCCGGATCCGCCGCCGCCGTGAAGAAGCCGCCCTCCGTGTTCCGGTACGCGTCCGCCGTCGCGTGGGAGCGCAGGGCCTCCCGCGGCACTCGGTCCAGCCGGTCGTCCAGCACCGCGCGGACCGTCCCGTCCGTCCCCTCCACCAGCAGCGCCGAATCCGAGAGCACCAGGTGCTCGACCGCCAGCGCATCCCAACGCACCATCACCACGGTTGCCTGAGGCGTACGTACGTGAGAAAGGTCACAGGTGTCCCGGTGTGCGTCCGCGACCCAGCCGATCGCCTCGGCCAGCACCTCCGGGAGGGCCAATTCCGGCCGGGAACCGGACAATTCGATCAGCGCGCCCCCGAGCCGCGCCGTGAACCACGGCACGGAGTGCACGCAGCCCGTCTCGCTCGGTGGCGGAGTCACCCCGTCCAGGACGACGACGGTGCCACCCTGCCCGGTCGGCCCCGCCGCAGGCAGTGCCACGGACGTCCAGTCCTCGTTGGGGCGTTCGGGGTCTCCGGGTGCGGTGGCGAGTTCGATGCGCATGGCGCCAGTCTGCCGGACCGCCACCGGCCGGTTCCGAGAGGCGCGAATTGGCCCATACCAGCAGGTCAGCTGCTTGCTTTTGGGTGGAATGATCTGTTCCGGGAAGCTGCGGGGGTGCATCCTGCCAAAGCGCGCACGGAAGTTCCAACCGGCACACCGGGCGGGCGGCTGACGGTCCGTGACCGAAGTTGTTCGCCAACTCCCGATTGATGTTCACTCGTTCGGGTGGCGGAGCGGTTGATGCACGCCGCCCTCCCCGGGGGCTGGAATGGTCGAAGGCTGAACCAGGGGTGGGGGTGGAGCGCTCGGTCCGCGTGTGCCAGACGTAGATGCAGCAGCCGTCACCTCGGCCACCCTGGGCGGACGAAACAAGAATGCGAGCACCGGTGCAGAACAAGCGGCCTCGGGGCGACAGCGTCAGCAACGAGGGTCCCGGCACCTCGCCCGGCCTGTCCTCGGCCTCGGCCTCGGCCCCGACCCCATCTCCCAACGGCACGAGCACCGGCACCGGCACGAGCACCGGCACCGAATCCCGCCGTCCCAAGCGCGTGCGCAACCGCCTCGTCGCCTCTGTCGCGGCCGTCGGGATCATCGTGCTCGCCGCCGGAGCCCCTTCCCTGGTCGCCGCGTCCGACGAGCTGACCCGCTCGCAGAACCTCCTGGACCTCTCCGAGGTCAACCGGCAGGCGCTCGCCCTCGCGCACTCCCTCGCCGACGAGCGGGACGAGGCGACCGCCCGCGCCGCGAGCTCCACGGCAGCGGCCCAGGGGGCAGGCGGGGGAGCGGGCCAGGGCGAGAACCCCCAGGCCGGTGGCGGCAGCGAGGGCGACAGCCGCGACAAGGGCACTTCCCAGGCCGACCGCACCTCCCGCGTCGACCGCCAGATTGCGGAGCTCACCGACCACGGCGCCGCCGACCTGCCCGCCTCCGTACGCACCGCGATCGCGAAGATCCCCGCCCTGCGCCGCGCGGCCGGCAGGGCCGACGGCAGCGGGGCCGCCACCCCGCTCGACCTCCACAAGGCGTACTCCGCCGCCCTCGACGAGCTCCGCGGCCTCTCCCGCGACCTCGCGCGCAAGACCCCGCCCCGGGCCGGCGGCTCCGGCACCGCGCCGGCGACCCTCGGTGGCGCGGTCGAGCAGGCCGCCGCCTCACGCGGCCTGCTGCTCGCAGCCCTCCAGGTGCCGCGCGGCACCTCCACGGTCAGCTTCGACGCGGTCACCGGGCGGTACGTACGGACCGAGAGCGGCAACAGCAAGCAGCTCAGGGACGCCCTCGGCGCCGCCGCGCAGCGGGCCAGGCAGCGGGAGCAGGCCGCCCTCGCCGAGTTCGCCGTCGCCGCGCCCGCCAAGGACCGGGACTCCTTCGCCGCGACCGTCAGCGGCCCCGAGGTCAAGACCGCCGAGCAGTACCTGAACGTCCTCACCGACGAGCCCACCCTGAGCACCGCCGACCGCGGGCTGGGCGTGGAGAAGGTCGATTCGGCGCTCACCGCACGTGTCGACCGGATGCGCGGCGCCGAGGCCGCCCTCGCCTCCGCGCAGAGCGAGAACCTCGCCGCCCTGCGCGACGACGACGTCTCCGCCCTCGAATTCCGTGTCGGCCTGCTCGCCGCCTGCTTCCTGCTCGCCGTGGGCATCTCCACCGCGGTCGCCCGTACGCTCACCCAGCCGCTCGCCGTGCTGCGTCTCGGCGCCGCCCGCCTCGCCGCGGCCCCCGAGACCGAAGAGCCGGTCCGCTACACCGGGCGCAACGACGAGTACGCCCAGGTCGTACGGTCCCTCAACAGCCTGCACGGCAAGCTGCTCGACCTCGGCGCCCGCAGCGAGAAGCTCGCCGGCGACCGCAGCCACCTGGTCGGCCAGCGCGAGAGCCTGGACGCCCAGCGCCGTACGCTCACCGCGGAGAACGGCAAACTGCTGGCCGAACAGGCAGAGTTGCTGGCCCGCGCACAGGAGACCACGGCCAGGCTGGCGGAGCTGCGGTCCACCGTGCACTCCTCCTTCGTCAAGCTCTCGCTGCGCACCCTGGGCGTCGTGGAGCGCCAGCTCGCCGTCATCGAGACGCTGGAGGAGCGCGAGCAGGACCCGGACCGGCTCGCCACCCTCTTCAAGCTCGACCACATGGCGACCGTGATGCGCCGCCACGGCGAGAACCTGCTGGTCCTCGCGGGCACCGACCACGGGGTCGCGCACACCGGCCCCGTACCGCTCGTCGACGTGCTGCGCGCGTCGATCAGCGAGATCGAGCGGTACGAGCGGGTCACCCTCCAGGCCCTGCCGCCGCATTCGCAGGTCGCCGGGTTCGCGGCGGACGACCTCAGTCATCTTCTCGCCGAGCTCCTGGAGAACGCCACCTCGTTCTCGCCACCCGACGCGCATGTCCAGCTGTCCGCCTGGCTCCTGGAGAGCGGCGAGATCATGCTGTCGGTCCAGGACGAGGGCATCGGCATGGCCCCCGACCGGCTCACCGACCTCAACTCCCGGCTCTCCGAACCGGCGACGTACGCCCCGGCCGCAGAGAGCGAGGGCCTCGGCCTTCAGGTCGCGGCGCTGCTGGCGGCCCGGCACGGCGTGCGCATCCAGCTGCGCGAGCAGAAGCAGGGCGGCACCACGGCGGTCGTGGTCCTGCCCAAGGCACTGCTGCCGACCGAACCGCCCGCCGTGTCCCTGGTGTCGGAGCCCGTGCACCAGCTCCCCGGTTCGGTGGCCGAGGCCAACTCGAACGCCCTGCCGGGGCGCGCGGGCCGCCCGGAACCCGAGACCGACCCGCTGATCGCCGTCGCCGAAAAGGCGATCGAGGCGGCGGAGGCCGCAGAGACCACCGGCGCGGTGGACGCAACAGACGCGCCGGAGGCGGCAGAGGCCACAGCATCGGCGAACACGCAGGGTGAGGCCGACCAGCCCACCCGCGAGATCCGCCTGCCCCGGCCGGCACCCGAGCCCGCGCCGGAGCCCGTACCCGGGCCCGATCCCGATCCCGTACCCGCTCAGGCCCCCGCCCCCGCCCCCGCAGACCCGGAGCCGACCACTCCGCGTCTCACCGACAAGGGGCTGCCCAAGCGCACCCCCAAGGTCGTCAAGCCGGCGGCCGACGCCACGCCGCAGCGATCCGGCGGGGTGGACGCCGACGCGCTCCGCCGTCGCCTGGGCGGATTCCACCTGGGCGCCAAGAACGGCAGGCGCGACGTCGAGGCGGAGATCGCGAACAGTGGTAACAACGAGGATCACGGGGTAGACGGGGCAACCGGGGGACCGGGTGTCCAGACCAGTACCGACAGGACCAACCGGACCGACACCGAGGGGGACACCGTCGAGGAGGCACGCAGTTGACCGCGCCGATCACATACGGGCTGAGCAACGAAGCCCGTAATCTGCACTGGCTGTTGAGCAATCTGGTCGAGGAGGTGCCCGGCCTGGTCTCGGTCGCCGTCGTGTCGTCCGACGGCCTGCTCCTGCTGTCCTCGGACCCGGACCACATGCCGGCGGACCCCGCGCCGATGCCGGTCGGACCCAAGGGCTCCAGTGCCGATCTCGCCACCATCGTCTCGGGCCTCGGCTCCCTGACCGTCGGGGCCGCCCAGCTGATGGAGGGCGGCGGGGTCAAGCAGACGATGGTCGCCATGGAGTACGGCAGCCTCTTCGTGATGTCGATCAGCGACGGCTCGCTGCTCGGCGTGCACGCCGCCCCCGACTGCGACATGAGCATCGTCGCGTACCACATGGCGCTCTTCGTGGGCCGTGCCGGACACGTCCTGACTCCCGAACTCCGCAGTGAGCTGCGCAAATCGATGGAGAGTGCCAGTTGAACCCGCAGAGCTCTCTCCTGGCGCCGTCCCGCCTGCCGATACGCGGCGAGGGCCGCCGTCCCGCCCGCGTCCGCCCGTACTCCCTCACCGGGGGCCGGACGCGTTTCACGCACGTCCTGCTGGTGGAGACGTTCGTGGCGGCCCTCGACACGCCTGCTATCGAGGCCTCGCCCGAGCGCCCGGAACTGACCGGGCGCACCCCGGGCAACCGGGTCGGCCCCGAGATGCAGGCCATCGTCGAGCTGTGCCGCAGGATGCGTACGGTCGCCGAGGTCGCGGCCCTGCTGAAGATGCCGCTGGGTGTGGTCCGGGTGCTGCTGAGCGACCTGGCCGACCAGGGAAAGATCCGCGTGTACGGAACCGGCCACGGCGCCGGCCGCCCCGATCGCGCACTGCTGGAAAGGGTCCTGAATGGGCTCCGTCGCCTCTGAGGCCGTCCCCACCACCGTCCCCACCACCACCACCACCCGCCCCGTCGCCGGCGCCGACGGACAGGCCGCCGTCGCCGAACGGGCGGCCCCCGCCTGGCAGCTGGACCACACCAGGGCGCCCACCGCCACCAAGATCGTGGTCGCGGGCGGCTTCGGCGTGGGCAAGACCACCTTCGTCGGTTCGGTCTCCGAGATCACCCCGCTGAGGACCGAAGCGGTGATGACCACCGCGAGCGAGGACACCGACGACCTCTCCGCGACACCGGAGAAGACCACCACGACGGTGGCCATGGACTTCGGCCGGATCACGCTCGACGACGACCTCGTCCTGTATGTGTTCGGCACGCCGGGCCAGCAGCGGTTCTGGTTCATGTGGGACGACCTGGTGCGCGGCGCGATAGGCGCGATCGTGCTCGCCGACACCCGCCGCCTCGGCGACTGCTTCCCGGCGCTCGACTACTTCGAGAGCTGCGGCCTGCCGTACATCGTGGCCGTCAACCACTTCGAGGGCACCGAGCGTTACGAGAGCGAGGACGTCCGCGAGGCACTGTCGGTGCCCCCGCAGGTGCCCGTCGTCATCATGGACGCACGCAGTCGCATCTCGGTCGTCGAGACCCTCCTGGGCGTGGTCGCCCACGCCCTGGACGCCACCCCCGTCTGAAGTCTGTTCGCTGAGTGAAAGAGCCACCCACCCCATGCGGAAGATCCTCATAGTCGGAGCCGGCCAGTCCGGCCTCCAGCTCGCCCTGGGCCTGCAGTCCAAGGGCTACGAAGTCACCCTGATGTCCAACCGCACGCCCGACGAGATCCGGGCGGGCAAGGTCATGTCGACGCAGTGCATGTTCCACACCGCCCTCCAGCACGAGCGGGACCTCCGGCTGAACTTCTGGGAGTCCCAGGCCCCGCGCATCGAGGGCGTCGGCGTCTCCGTCGCGGCCCCGGACGCCTCCCGTCCGGTCGACTGGGTCGGCAAGCTCGACGGATACGCCCAGTCCGTCGACCAGCGGGTGAAGATGGCCGGCTGGATGGACACCTTCGCCCAGCGCGGCGGCCAGCTCGTCATCCACGGCGCGGCAGTCTCCGACCTGGACTTCTTCGCCCGTACGTACGACCTGGTACTGGTCAGCGCGGGCAAGGGCGAGCTGGTCCAGCTGTTCGGCCGGGACGCGTCCCGCTCCCCGTACGACGCCCCGCAGCGCGCGCTCGCCGTCGCGTACGTGCACGGCATGGGCCCGCGCCCCGAGCACCCCGACTTCGACGCGGTCCGCTGCAACCTGGTGCCGGGCGTCGGCGAGCTGTTCGTCATGCCGACCCTCACCACGTCGGGCCGCGCGGACATCCTCTTCTGGGAGGGCATCCCCGGCGGCCCCGTCGACGCCTTCAAGGGCGTCAAGGACCCGGCGGAGCACCTCTCCCTCACCCTGGAGCTGATGGAGAAGTTCCTGCCCTGGGAGTACGCCCGCGCCACCCACGTGGAACTCACGGACGCGGGCGGCACGCTCTCCGGCCGCTACGCCCCCACGGTCCGCAACCCGATCGGCCGCCTCCCGGGCGGCGGCGCCGTGCTCGGCGTCGCGGACGTGGTGGTCGCCAACGACCCGATCACCGGCCAGGGCTCCAACTCGGCCTCCAAGTGCGCCGCCTCCTACCTCGACTCGATCGTCGAGCAGGGTGAGGACGCCTTCGACGAGGCATGGATGCAGCGCACCTTCGACCGCTACTGGGACACCGCCCAGCACGTCACCAAGTGGACCAACGCCATGCTGGGCGTCCCGCCGGAGCACGTCCTCAACCTGATCGGGGCCGCCTCCGAACTCCCGCCGGTGGCCGAGCGCTTCGCCAACGGCTTCAACGACCCGGCCGACTTCGAGAACTTCTTCTACGAACCGGAGAAGACGAACGCGTACCTGGCATCGGTGACCGGTCAGGCCTGAGCGGGCGCCCGGATCGCCTACGCCGGTTCGGGGGCGGTCTGCGAGGAGTAGCCCTCGTCGGACTCGTTGCCCTCCTCCGCGCGCCCCGTCGGCAGGTCCGGCGGGGTGTAGGAGGCGAGCGAGGCGAGGTCGGGGTCCGGGCGTACGGCGCCCAGGAGCGGGTTCGACGCGATCGGTGACACCTTCACACGCGCACCGGGGCGCGGCGCCTGCACGACCTGGCCGTTCCCGAGGTAGATGGCCACATGGGTGGCCTTGGGGAAGTAGACCACCAGGTCGCCGGGGCGCAGCGCGGACAGCGGCACGCGCCGCAGCTCCTGCCACTGCTCCTGGCTGGTGCGCGGAACGGTCCGCCCCGCCGCCGCCCACGCCTGCTGCGTGAGCCCGGAACAGTCGAAGGAATCCGGCCCCTCGGCCCCCCACTCGTACGGCTTCCCGAGCTGTTGGACCGCGTACTCCAGAGCCCGCGCGCCCTCCCGCGACGGCGTGCGTGCGGCCCGTACGCCACCGGGTCCGAGGGCCCCCGAGCCGATCAGGGTCTGCTGCGCGCGGTCCACCGAGCGGGTCTCCAGCGCCGCGAGCTCGCCCAGTTGGTCGCTCGACAGGCCCGCCAGCGCCGCCTCGACCTGCCGCAGCCTGGCCTGGACACCGTCCCGCGCCTTCTTCTGCTGCGCGGCGAGGGTCTGCTGGGTGTCGAGCGAGGCCCGAGCCTCGGTCGCGAGCCCGTCCGCCCGCTTCTCGCCGGCGGCCAGCCGCGCCACCTTCACCGCGCGGTCCGCCGCCGCCCGGCGCAGGGCGTGGCCCTGCATCAGCGCGTGCTCGGGATCGCTCGACGTCAGCAGCCGTACGAACGAGGAGTACGCGTAGTCCCCGCGCCCCTTGTACTGCTCCCTGGCGAGCTGTCCGGCCGCCCGCCTGCCGTCGGCGAGGGTGACCCGGGCCTTGCCCAACTCGGTGTTCAGGCGCGTCACTTGAAGGCGCGCGGCCTTCAGCTTCTCCTCGGTGGCGTTGAAGGCCTCGCTGGCCTCCTCGGTCTCCTGGTACAGCTTCCGCAGGTCGGTGAGCAGCTTCCCCACCCCGCCGGCCGCCTCGGGCCCGGCCTCGGGCCCCGCCCCGTTCACCGGGCCGCCGAACGGATCGTCCGGTACGGCGTACGCGCTGCCCGCCGTGCTGGTCGCCAACACCGTCGCCGCCGCCGCGATCACCACGGCGGTCCTGAACCGTCCTGTCACACCATCACCTCCGGTACCGTCGCCGGGCGATACGCCCGGCTCAGCCCGATGGTGCGGTCATGACGGCCCGTCAGCCCGGCGGGTGGGCGGGACGGCGCAGTTCAGTCATCCTTACCGGGCGAAGAGGTGTCGCCCCCGGCGTGGCGGGTGGACGTGGCACCGGGTGCGGGTGTGTTCCTCGACCACGGCCACTTCGGGCTCCACGGCTCCCGCCCCTGCGGTACGTACACGTACTTCCAACCCCGCTGCAGCCCGAGCCGCTTGCCGTACCCGGCCGGCTGCCGCTCGTAGGCGTGCACCACCGTCGCCCCGCCGTTCGCCCCGGGCACCGGCACCTCGTACCACTTGGGCGGGTTCCCGGTCGCCCCGGTCAGGACGTCCAGCACCCGGCCGTCCAGCGGCCCACCGACAAAGGGAGTCTTCTCGCTTCTCACGGGACCAGTGTCACAGCAGATGAGCGGCGTCCGCGAGGACCGGCACCACCCGGCGGGCCAGCGCACCGGCAGCGCCGTCGGCGCTCTCCAGGGCGAGCGCCTCGCGGGTGCCGGCCGCCGTCCGGGGGTCGGTGGTCGCGGTGGCGATGAGCAGGGCCATGAAGTGGTCGACCAGCCAGGCGCGGAGCTCGGGCAGCGGGGGTTGCTTGCCCTCGTCGAGCCAGATCAGCGAGGCGGCCTCGACGGCCGAGATCCAGGTGCGGACCATCATGCGCAGCCTCGGGCCCGCGCTGTCCGTCATGCCCAGGTGGAGCAGGACCTGCTCGGCGGCGGCCCGCCGCACACCGTCGACGGTGGCGCTCGTACGGGACGTCTCGACGACGCTGCCGCCCTGGAGCAGGGCGCTGAAACCGGCGTCGTGGGTGTCCACGAAGGCGAGGTAGCGGTCCAGGGCGCTGGCGAGACGTTCGGTGAGGGGACCGTGCTGCGGCTCGGCGAAGCAGAGCTTGAGCTCGTCGGCGGCCGAGCCGAGGGCGGCCTCGTAGAGCTGGACCTTGCCCCCGGGGAAGTAGCGGTAGACCAGTGGGCGGGACACCCCGGCCGCCTCCGCCACGTCGTCGAGCGAGACGTCCTTCGGCGACCGGTGCGCGAACAGCGACAGCGCCGCGTCGATGAGCTGGACGCGGCGCTGTTCCACACTGAGGCGACGGTACGCGGGGGAGGACGCTGCGGTGGTCATGTTCCGCAGCGTAACCGGGCCCGCGCCCGGAGGAAGGTCAGCGGGCCAGCAGGCCCGAGCTCACCCAGAGCCGGCGGCCAGGACCGCGCAGCACGCCGATGTCGTCGAGGAAGTCGGTCAGCCGCTTGGCGCCGTTCTGCATGACCTCGGTGCGGTGGCCGCTCGCCTTCACCTGGGCGACGGCCTCGCGGCGGTCCAGGCCCACGTTCTCGTACACCTTGGGGTTGATGAAGCAGGTGGAGAAGACGCGTGCGGCCTCGCCGCAGCTCAGCCGGGTGAACTCCTGCTCCCAGCGCGGGGCCGTCACCATCTGGCGGCGCAACTCCTCGCGGGCGTACCGGACGTGGCGGGCCTCCTCGATGACGTGGATACGGGTCACACCGCGCACCAGCGTCTGGATGCGCTCGTCCGGGAAGGTCAGCCGCTGCATCCAGTCGAGGATCTCCTCGCCGAGGAGGGTGGCGGCGAAGGAGCCGGGGGTCGTCGAGACGGTCTTCAGGACGCGCGCGAGGTTGTGGTAGACCCGGGGGATCGGGTAGCTCGGCGCACCGCCCTTCTGGATCATCTTCGCGAACATCATCGAGTGCCGGCACTCGTCGGCTATCTCGGTGAGCGCGTAGCGGACGTGGTTGCTGGTCACGGACTTGTCGTAGATGTGCCGGACCAGCAGCTGCATCAGGATGATCTCGAACCAGATGCCGAGCGAGGCGATGGCCGCGGCCTCGTGCCTGGCCAGCTCCATCCGCCGGTCCTCGGACATCTTCTTCCACATCGGGGTGTCGTAGAGGGACACCAGCTCCGGCGGCCAGTACCACTTGCCCTCGTCGGCGGGGGCGTCCCAGTCGAGTTCCGTGTCGGGGTCGAAGGAGTGCTTGGCGGACGACTCCAGAAGACGCATCGCCACCTGCTCGCGGTCCTTCAGCATCCCGAGCGCGTCGCGGAGGGCGGTGAAGTCGGTCTCGGTCGGCTCGGCCGTGGTCCTTGCCGGGGCGGTCGTCATGATCGGAGCACCTCGTGGTCGGAGAATCCGGGATTCCCGGGTTACCGGGGGTCACTCCTTATGAGACTCCTTGTCAGCAAGGGCGTCAATCCCTTGTACGGGACTTGTTGGCGTCCTTGTTGACCGTGCGTCTACCCACGTGTGAGCCTGCCAAGTAAGCGCACGCACAGCACTGTTGGGGATGCGAAAGGGGCGTCGATGTCGACGCACGAGCTCTACACGAACACCCCGTCCGAGTCGATCTGGCAGATACCCGCCACCGGGCAGGCCCGTTTCAGCTGGGAGTACGACGAGGGCCGCGACCGTCTCCTCGCCCTCTACCAGAAGGGCAAGGACAAGCAGTGGGACGGCGCCACCCGCATCGACTGGTCCCTGGAGGTCGATCCGCAGGACCCCCTCGGCACCCCCGACGAGTCCCTGAACCTCTACGGGACCCGCTACTGGGACCGCATGACCGACAAGGACAAGGGCGATCTGCGCCGGCACTACACGGCCTGGCAGTTCAGCCAGTTCCTGCACGGCGAACAGGGCGCGATGGTCTGCGCCGCGCGGATCGTGGAGTCGGTCCCCGACCTGGACGCGAAGTTCTACTCCGCGACCCAGACCATGGACGAGGCCAGGCACGCCGAGATCTACAGCCGCTTCCTGCACGAGAAGATCGGCATGCTCTACCCCGTCAACGACAGCCTCCAGGGGCTGTTGGGGGACACCCTGCGGGACTCCCGCTGGGACATGCCCTACCTCGGGATGCAGGTCCTCATCGAGGGACTCGCCCTCGCCGCGTTCGGCATGATCCGCGACACCACGAACAAGCCGCTGCCCAAGCAGATCCTCGCGTACGTCATGCAGGACGAGGCCCGCCATGTCGCCTTCGGCCGGATGGCGCTGCGCGACTACTACAAGCAGCTGAGCGACGCCGAACGCAAGGAGCGCGAGGACTTCGTCATCGAGGGCTGCTACCTGATGCGCGACCGGCTGCGCGGTGTGGAGGTCCTGGAGAACTTCGGCATCCCCCGCCAGGAGGCGCACGAACTCAGCGAGCAGTCCGAGTTCCTGCACCTCTTCCGCAAGCTCCTCTTCAGCCGCATCGTCCCCTGCGTCAAGGACATCGGGCTGTGGGGCGAACGCCTGCAGAAGGCGTACGTCGACATGGGCGTCTTCGAGCTCGGCGACTCCAACCTCGACCTGCTGATGACCCAGGACGAGGAGATCGCCGAACAGCTCGACCGGGAGCGGTTCGCGGCCGAGGAGCAGGCGAGGGTGGACGAGGTACGGACCGCGATCGCGGACGGCGGGGCCGCGGCCACGTAGGGTCCTCCGTCCGGGTCGGCCCGGCACGATCCGGACGAGAGGCCCCGGGGGCGTCAGCCGGTCGCGGCCCGGGTGAGGCGGTCGAGCAGCGTGCGCACCCGGGCGCCCGCCTCCTCGGCACCGCCCGACGTCAGCGCCGAGCCCATGCCGCAGGCCACCGCACCGGCCGCGATCCACTCCGGGGCGTTCTCGACGGTGACCCCGCCGGTGGGGATCACCGGGGCCTGCGGCAGCGCCGCGCGCACGTCCCGCAGCCAGGAGGGGGAGACCGTGGAGGCGGGGAACAGCTTCAGACCGTCGGCCCCCTCCTCCAGCGCCCGCACCATCTCCGTGGGCGTCACGACACCGGGGAAGACCGGCACGCCGTACCGGTGCCCGGTGCGGATCACCTCGGGGTGCAGGCTCGGCGACACGAGGAACCTGGCCCCCGCCTCCACGGCCGCGCGGGCCGCGGCCCCGTCGATGACGGTGCCCGCGCCGATCAGCGCGCCGGGCCGGCTCTCGGCGAGGTGGGCCACCGCGGTCAGCGCGCGCGGCGTCGTCAGGGCGACCTCCACGGCGTGCAGCCCGGCGTCGAGCACCGCGTCGGCCGCGGCCACCGCGGCTTCGGGGTTCTGGCTGCGGACGATGCCGAAGACACGCTGCTCGGTGACGGCGCGTACGAGGTCCCAGCGGTACATCATGTCAACTGCTCCTCAGGCAAAGGGTGTTCAGCGGTTCACGGTCTCGGCGTCCCCGCCGAACGACGCCAGCGCCCGGTCCAGGTCGCGCCGGTCCGGCAGTCCGTCGGTGTCGGTGGCGCACTGCACCACCAGCGCGGCCACCGCCGCCGCCTCGCGCAGACAGGTCTCGTAGGGGGCCCGCCGCAGCAGCCCGGACAGGAACCCGGCGGCGAAGGCGTCCCCCGCCCCGACCGGGTCCGTCACCGGGACGGAGAAGGCACGGTGGCTCCAACTGCCGTCCGTACGAAGGCAACCGGCGGACTTGTCACGGTGCTTGACCACCACGGTGCCCGGCCCCGAGGCCAGCACCTCGGCCGCCCCGCCCCGTATCCCCAGCACTTCCAGCTCGTCCTCGCCCGCCAGCACGACGTCCGCCCGTGCCAGCAGCGGGGCGACGACCGCGCGCCAGCGCTCCGGGCCGCCCAGCTTCAGCCGTACGTTCGGATCGAAGGAGATCCGCACGCCCGCCGCCTCCGCCAGGTCGAACAGCCGGAGCGTCGCCCGGTGCGCGGAGTCCGACAGCATCGGTGTGATGCCGGTGACGTGCAGGATCCTGGCCCCCTCCAGCATCGCGGCCGTCAGCTCCTCGGCCGACAGCCGGGACGCGGCCGAGCCCGAGCGGTAGTACTGCACGTCGATGCCCCGCGCCGGATGGCTGTCCCGCAGCAGCAGGCCCGTCGGCGCCTCCGGGTCGACGGCCGCGTACGACGTGTCGATCCCCTCGGCCCGCAGCTGCGCGAGCACCGCCCGGCCCGCCGGATCGTCGCCGACCCGGCCGAGCCAGCGCACCGGGTGCCCCAGCCGGGCCAGCCCGGCCGCCACGTTCGACTCCGCGCCCGCCACCGAACGCCGGTAGGCCACCGCCCGCTCCAGCGGGATCCCGGGCTCGGCCAGCATCAGCAGCATGGCCTCCCCGCACACGACCACCTCGGGGGGCGTCCCGGCGCTCATCGGGCGGACCCCGTGCTCGCTCCGGCGGGCCCGTCGCAGAACGGGTCGATCATCAGCATTCCTCCGCGTCCAGCCTGCGTCCCCGTACGACAGACACGCAATCATCCGTACGCCGGGGCCAGCGCACCGGGGGGTCAACGCGTCCCGGTCACTCACCCGTACGAGGGGCGATTCGGCAATCACTCTGGGTACGCTTTCCATGTCGGACAGACTCCGTCCCATGGGAGCAATCATGAGCGCCGCACGCGAGTACGAGCTGGACGCGAGTACCGAGTGGGTCCGTCCGCCTGTCGGCGGGTGGCTGGCCGACGATCTCGACCGGCTTCCGAATCTTCCTCCGCACACGGAGCTGATCGACGGGAGCCTTGTTTTCATGAGTCCGCAGACCGACTTCCACATGGCCACCCTGCGCCTGCTGGAGAACGCCTTGCTGACCCTGGCGCCGGAGGAACTGTACGTCGTACGGGAAATGACCACGAAGCTGTCGGAACGGGACCGCCCCGAGCCGGACCTCATGCTGGTCCCGGACACGGCACGCACCGGGCCCTCCCAGACCTGGTACGACTCGGCCGACGTGATCCTGGCCGTCGAGATCGTGTCGGCGGAGCCCACCGACCGCGACCGCGAGACCAAGCCCCGTAAGTACGCCGCCGCCGGCATCAAGCACTTCTGGCGCGTCGAGGAGAACCACGGCCTGCCCGTCGTCTACGTCTACGAACTCGACCCGGCGACCCACGGCTACGGGGCCGCGGGCATCTTCCACGACCGGCTCAAGCTCTCCGTCCCGTTCCCCGTCGACATCGACCTCACGGCCGTCGACCGCCGCCGCTGACCCAGGGCGTCACGCAGGCCGCCGCCCGAGCCAGCAAGGCCTCCGTGCCGAGGTCCGAGACGAGTTGCAGCCCCACCGGCAGGCCGTCCCGGGTGAACCCCGCGGGGATGCTCAGCGCCGGATGCCCGCTCACGTTGAAGGCCCAGGTGAGCGCGGTGGAGAACCGTCCGCCCGGCCCATCGTGGCCGTGCGGCGCGAAGGGCGTGGTGGGCGTCGCCAGCAGTGCGGTACGGGTGAAGAGCTGAGCGAGCCGGGACGTGTTCTCCGCCGCCACGCCGCCCGGCCGGGCACCGCCCCGGATCGCCGCCCACTCCTCCTTCGGGTCCAGCAGGGCGAAACCCTCGGGGGCGTCCGTGAGCGTCAGCAACCGCTCCGCCGCGCCCCTGGCCACCGCCACCACCTCCGGATCGAGGTCGGGGCCCGCCGCGAACCCCAGGTCGGCGGACCACACCGCGCTCACGGGCCGCTCGGCCACCGGTTCGTAGCCGTCCACCACGCAGCGCAGATACGCCTGGAGTTCCGCCGCCGAGCGGCCCAGCACCCCGGCGGTCGCCAGCCCCGTGCGGTCCGGTGACGGCAGCAGGCCACGCGTCGTGCGCAGCCCGAACACCCCGCACCAGGCGGCCGGGATCCGTACCGAGCCCGCCCCGTCGGTCCCGGTGGCCAACGGGACCATCCCGGCCGCGACGGCCACCGCGGCGCCCGCGGACGAACCGCCGGGGGTACGGTCGGCGCGGTACGGGTTGCGGGTGCGGCCCCGCGCCCCCATGCCCCAGGTCTGCCAGTACGTACCCGGGCCCGGCACCGCCGTGGAGCCCACCGCGACCGCGCCCGCCGCGATCAGCCGACGGGCGGCGTACGAACGCAGACCGGAAGGTCCCTTCACCGCGAACGGCATGCCGTACAACGGCAGTTCAGGGTCGTCGACGGCCACCGTCGCGTCCTGCCACACGTCCAGGAACGCGCACAGCCGGGGATCGAGCTCCGTGATCCGCGCCAGCGCCTGCCGCACCTCCATGGCCACCCCCTCCGGTCAGTCTCCCAGTACCGCTTCCATCACCGACCTGGCGATGGGCGCCGCGAGCCCGCCACCCGTGATGTCCCCGCGGCGCGCCTGCGAGTCCTCCACCACCACCGCGACCGCCACCGCCGCCTGCCCGGCGTCCGGCTTCTGCGCCCAGGAGATGAACCAGGCATAGGGAACGCCGGAGTTGTCCAGGCCGTGCTGCGCCGTGCCCGTCTTGCCGCCGACGGTCACGCCCGGGATCGCGGCATTGCCCCCGGTGCCGTTCTCGACGACGTCGACCATCATCTTCTGGAGCTGCACGGCCGTCGCCGGATTCATCGCCTGCCGGTAGGAGCGGGTGGCCGACTGAGAGATGACACTCCCGGAGTTAGTCGCCGTACTCTCCACCAGGTGCGGCGTGTTGAGGTCCCCGCCGTTCGCGACCGCCGCCGCCACCATCGCCATCTGGAGCGGGGTGGCGCGGGTGTTGAACTGACCGATGGACGACAGGGCCAGCTGGTCGTTGCTCATGTCCTTGTCGAAGTTGCTCACCGAGACCCAGGAGGGGATGGCGATCCCCTTGTCGTTGAACCCGAAGCGGCCGGCCGCTTCGTACATCCCGGAGAGCCCGACCTTCACCCCGAGGCCGGCCATCACCGTGTTGCACGACACCCGGATCGCGTACGCCAGCGAGGCGTCCTCGCAGCCGCTCGCCTCGTTGGGGAGCGTGGTGGTCGTGTTCGGCAGGACGTACGGGTCGGGGGTGTCCGTCGGTGCGTCCACGTCCGTCACCACCCCCGCGTCGAGCGCCGCCGCAGCCGTCACGATCTTGAACGAGGAACCCGGCGGGTACGTCTGGCGGATCGCCCGGTTGAGCATCGGCCTGCTGGTCGAGGAGTTGAGGGCGGCCCAGGCGCCGGTGGCCGCGGGACCCGTCCCGGACAGCTGCCCCGGATCGTACGAAGGGCTGCTGACCAGCGCGAGGATCCGCCCGGACGCAGGTTCGATCGCCGCCACCGCGCCACGCCGGCCACCGAGGCCCCGGTACGCCGCCTGCTGGGCGGCGGCCTTGACCGTTGTCGCCACCCGCCCGCCCGGCTGCTGCTCCCGGGTGATCTCCCCCCAGAAGGGGAACGGCGCGAGCATCGGGTCGGTGCCGGACAGGACGTCGTCCTCGGCCGCCTCGATGAGCGCGGTGCCGTACGTCTGCGAGGCGTAACCGGTGACCGGCGCGTACAACGGACCCTGGGTGTAGGTGCGTTCCCAGCGGAGCTGCTCCCCGGTGTCCTTGGAGCCGGTGACCGGCCTGCCGTCCACGAGGATGTTCCCGCGCTCCTGCTCGTAACGGACGATGTTCTTACGTCGGTTGGCGGGATTGTCGTCGAGGGAATCGGCCTGGAGGACCTGGACACGGGCGGCGTTGAGGAGCAGCGCGACCAGCAGGAACAGACAGAGTCCGGCGGCCCGCCGGATGTATCGGATCACGGTTTCCTGCCCTCCAGCTTCCGCTGCACCTTCGCGAGTTCGGCAAGGTTGCCGGCCACGCTGTCCGCGGACACCGCCGCGATCTGACCCGTCTCGGCGGCGGTCGGCCGGGGGCGGCGCGCCGAGTCGCTGACCCGGATCAGCAGCGCCACGATGATCCAGTTGGTGACCACGGACGAGCCGCCCTGGGCGAGGAACGGCATCGCCATCCCGGTCAGCGGGATCAGCCCCATCACACCGCCCGCGATCACGAACACCTGGAGCGCGATGATCGAGGCGAGACCGATGGCGAGCAGCCGCCCGAACGGGTCGCGCAGCGCGAGCCCCGCCCGGTAGCCGCGGGCGACCAGCAGCGCGTACAGCAGGAAGAGCGCGGTGAGCCCGGCCAGGCCGAGCTCTTCGCCCGCGGTGGCCAGGATGAAGTCCGACTTCGCGGCGAACCCGATGAGGATGGAGTGGCCGAGGCCGAGGCCGGTGCCGAGCATCCCGCCCGCCGCGAACGCGAAGAGCGACTGGGCGAGTTGGCTGGGCCCCTGCCCCGCCGCGATGGAGGCGAAGGGGTCCAGCCAGTCGACCACCCGGCTGTGCACATGCGGTTCGACCGAGCCCACCGCGTAGGCCCCGACGGCCGCGAGCAGCAGGCCCACCGCGATCCAGCCGGTCCGGCCGGTCGCCACGTAGAGCATGATCACGAACAGGCCGAAGAAGAGGAGGGAGGTGCCCAGGTCCCGCTCCAGGACCAGGACGCCGACACTCAGCAGCCAGATCGCGACGATCGGGCCCAGTACCCGGCCGGTGGGCAGTTGGAGGCGTTTGAAGAAGAGGGTGCGGCCGGTGTAGGCGAGGGCGTTGCGGTTGGCGGCCAGGTAGGCGGCGAAGAAGACGGCGAGCAGGATCTTCGCGAACTCGCCCGGCTGGAAGGAAAATCCGCCGATCCGGATCCAGATCTTGGCCCCGTTGACCGCGGGGAAGAAGATGGGCAGCACCATCAGCACGAGGGCGGCGGCGCACGAGAGGTACGCGTACCGCTGGAGCACCCGGTGGTCGCGGAGCGAGACGACGACCGCGATGAAGAGGGCGACGCCGAGCGTGGACCAGGTCAGCTGGGTGAACGCGGCCTGGTCGTCGGGGGTTTCCAGGTCGAGGCGGTAGATCAGCACCAGGCCGATGCCGTTGAGCAGGACCGCGATGGGCAGCAGCAGCGGATCGGCGTACGGGGCGCGGAAGCGGACCGCGAAGTGGGCGAGCAGGGCGAGGACGCCCAGCCCCGCCCCGTAGCTCAGGGCGTCGGGCGGTGCGCCGCCGGTCTTGCCGAAACCCGTGACGCAGTAGCCGAGCACGGCGATCAGGACGGCGCCGACGAGCAGCGAGAGTTCGACGCCCCGCCGCTTGGGGAGCCGGAGGTCGGGTGGGGGAGGTTCTGTGGGCCTGCCCGTCGGCGTGTCCGTCATGACCGGCAACGTAGCAAGCGTTTGTATCGAATGTCCGTAAATGTCACTGAGGGGGCGGGGCGTCACCCCGTCCCCTCAGTGGCGTCCCCGTCAACGGCCCTGGCCGCGGGGGTGGCGCGAGCCGCGGGGGCGGCGCCGGCCGCGGGATGGCGCCGGCTCAGCACCAGCGGGGGGTGTGGCCGCTCTTCGGGGTGATGTGCTGAGCGGAGCCCCAGGCCCATACGCCGTCGGTGAGCTGGTACCAGCGGTCGTTGCCCCCGACGTGGTCACCGACGGTCTGGCAGAAGATGTGGACCGTGGCGCCGTAGGGCTCGGTGCGGATGACATCGCTGGTACTGGTGGGCTTGTCGCGGAGCTCCAGGCCGCCCCGCGCGGTCACGCGGCCCTCGGTGTGCCGCTGCCGGTCGTCCTGGTGCTGCCGGTCGCGGTGCTCCTCGGCCCAGTCCCACTGGTCGCGGACCCACCGTTCACGGGCCCGCTGGTCCTCGCTCTGGTCGTCGCTGTCACCAGTTCGCGGCGCATCCGGGTGCAGGCCGACGCTCTGCCGGGCTCCGGTCTGCGGGGCGCCGGTCTGGGTGGCCGCCAGGGCAGGCGGCGCGGCGAGGGTGGCGGTGAGCGCGCCCGCGGCGACGTACAGGACGAACTTCTTCGGGCTGGGCATGTTGCCTCCTATGGGAGGAGTGGCCGCGCTCCAGTACGGCGCGTGGCCCTCAACTCGCTTGCTTCACCCTAAAATCGACCACTAATGATCGCAAAGTGTCACTTTGTGTTGCTATGCGGACTCTATGTCGAGCCCTGCGGTGTGCCGGAACGCTCCGGCAGGGTGAGCGTCGCGACCGCCCCTCCGTCGGGCGCGTTCGCGAACGTCAACCGCGCCCCGATCACCTCCGCCTGGCCCACCGCGATGGTCAGACCGAGGCCGTGCCCGCCCCTGCCACCGCCCGCCTCGGTGCGGAACCGCTGCGGTCCGTGCTCCACCAGATAGGCCGGAAAACCGGGTCCGTGGTCACGCACCGTGAGCACCGGCCCGTCGACGGTCAGCACCACCGGGGCCCGGCCGTGCTTGTGCGCGTTGGCGACGAGATTGCCCAGCACCCGCTCCAGCCGGCGTCTGTCGGTCTCCACACCCACGCTCCGCACGACCCTGACCTCGGTCGGCGCGAGGCCCGCGTGCACCGCGCGCTCGGCCAGCGGGCCCAGCTGGTGGACGTCCAGCTCGACCTGTTCGCTGCCCGAGTCGAGCCGGGAGATCTCCAGCAGGTCCTCGGTCAGCCGGCGCATGGCGTCCACCCGGTCCCGCACCATCTCGGCCGGACGGCCGGGCGGCAGAAGTCCGGCCGCCGCGGTCAGCCCGGTCAGCGGGGTGCGCAGCTCGTGCGCCACGTCGGCGGTGAAGCGCTGCTCACTGAGCAGCTTGCCCTGGAGGGTGGAGGCCATGGTGTCGAGGGCGCCGGAAACGGTGGACACCTCGTCCTGGTGCCTGCCCTGGTCCCGGTTGCGGGGGTCGTTCACCCGGGCGTCGAGGTCGCCCGCGTCGATCCGGCGGGCGACCTGGGCGGTCTGGTGCAGCCGGTGGGTGACACGGGTGACGGCGAAGGCACCGACCAGCAGGGTGGCTCCGATCGCCAGGACGGAGGAGCCGAGGATGGCCCGGTCCAGGCCGGTGATGGTCGCGACGCTGGAGCGGTAGTCCAGTGCGACACCCAGGGCGCGGCCGTCGGCGGCGCGGGCGGCCCACATACGGGGACGGCCTTGCAGGTCGTTCGCCACGACGCTGCCGTGTTCGCCGTGGCGGACGAGGGTGCGCAGGGAGGCCGGCATACCGGGAAGGTCGAGCCCGGCGCCGGGCGGCAGCGCCTCCCCCGCCTCGTACGCCTCGGCGGCCCGGCCCAGCTTGTCCAGCGCCTTCTCGCGGGCCTGCTCGACGGTCTGGTGGGTCACGGAGACGTGGACGAGGGCGCCGAGGAAGAAGGCGAGGGCGCAGCACATGACGGTGAGGAAGGCGAGAGCCTTCCAGGTCAGCGAGGCGGTCCAGGCGGGAAAGCGGAGCCGGAGGCGCTTCACGGTCCGGCCCCCGGTCCTTGAGCAGCCGCTGGTCCTGGGCGCTTGGGCAGCGTTCCCCGGCCTGTGTGCACGATCTGGTCCTGGGTGGGCAGCATCGCGTGCTGGTGCGCGTCCCAGGTCCAGGAGGTCCGGTACTCGTAGCCCGCGATGCCCGCCGGCACCCGTAGCACCAGGTCCTTGCCCGCGAACGCCACACTGATCACCGCGTCCGACGTGCCCATGATCCGGGTCAGTCCGCCCTTCTCCGCGAGGTAGGCGCGGATCGCCAGCTGGCTGCCCGGCATGGTGATGCCGACGATCAGCTCGTCTCGGCCGTCGCCCGTCAGGTCGCGGTAGTACGGCGGCAGCACCGGGCACTCCCGCGGCTTGTCGCCGCAGGCGCGGAGCTTGGTCACCGTCTCCGCGTAGAGCCCGTCGGGTCCGCTGTAGGTGTTGGGGTGGGCGTTGGCCTCGGCCCGCACCACGGCGACCGGGTCGACCTTGTGCACATCGCCCCCGGGCACCTTGATGCCCTTGGCCGTCTCCGTCTCGGCCATCCCGAATTCCTCGGCCGGGGCCTTCGCGGGAGGCAGCGTGGGCCACAGCCGCACCGGCCCCACCGCGGTGGGCGCGGGCCCCGCGCTCTTGAGCTCGCCCGCTCGGACGCAGCCAGGAACGACGCCGCACACCACGGCGACGAGCACGGCGGCGCGGGCCGCCACGGCCGGGCGGGTACGGATGCTGGAGCGGGTCCCGGAGCCGGTCCCGCCGGCGGAGGCCGGTCCGCGGTCCGGACCCACGCGTCGCTCGGCGCCGAGGCGCCGGTCAGGTCGGGCGACGCGTCGGTCGGGTCGGCGGAGGAACAAGAACTCCCCTCCCTGCCGACCGCTACTGCAGGAGGTCGGCGAAGAAGATGCTGTCGTCGGTCGGACGGGGTACCGGGTGGCCGGTCTCCCCATAGACCTTATGCGGAGCTAAGTTCCTATTGTCCACTTGTGAACCTCGCGGATCTTGGAGTGGAGTAGTAGCTGGGTCACTGCTGATACGGATTCTGCTGCGGCGACATCCCACCGGCCCCTTGGCCGGGGCCCTGGCCGGGCCCCTGCCCGTACGCCGGATTCCCGCCCTGCTGCGCCTGTGCCTGGAGCCGCTCCGCCTCCGCCCGCTCCACCCGCCGCTCCGCCCCGCAGAACGTGCACTGCGTGACGTACTTCGAGGAGACCGGGAACAGCGGTACGAAGAACAGGGTGAACTTGGTGACCCGCTTGCGCAGCGTGTGCGCCGCCGGGTTGCCGCACTGCCCGCAGAGCAGCATCAGCATCGCCAGCTGGTACACATAACCCTTGGTGCCGAAGATGATCATTTGGTGCCCCCGATTCTCCGGGAACGGACCCCGCGCCCGCCCCACGACCAGCCTGGTCCCGACCGTACCCGTGCAACGTCCGGCGCCCCCGACGGGTTCCCGCCGCCTCCCCCTCGCCCGGTCCGCCCCGGTCACTCTCCGCCACCGGACTCCGTCGTGCGGTCCGGTCCTGGCCGACCCCCGGCCAACTGCCATTCGTTCACGCCCAGTTGTTCCCTCGGTGGCTCGCGGCTGTTCCCATGGCAGGGGGTGATGGACGATGAAACCACTGCGAGTCACACCGGCCGTCGGCAGCGGCGGCGCGCGACTGTACGTGAGTCTCCCCTCCGGCCGGAGCGTCGCCCGGTACGACAGGGACACCGGCCGCGTCAGCCTGCTGGCGGAGAGCTGCCGCGAGGAGGTGCTGGCCGCCCTCGCCCCGTACGTCACCGGCCCCCTCAGCGTCGGGCCGCCCCCGTCCCCACCCCGGCGGACCTGGTGCGCCTCGCCCTCCACCCGGACGACGACCTGGCCCCCAACCGTCCCGGCGAACACCTGCACCTCGTGGCGGACGTGCCGGACATGGCCGATATGGCGCCGCCGGCTCGTCGCTCGCGCGCCGACCCGCGTCGCGCGACCCTGGCCGCGCTCCAGCGCGTCGGTGCGGAGCTCGACGCGCTGGAGCCCGCCGGCTGGCGGATCCTGCACTCCGTCCCCCTCCCGGGCCGCACCCAACTCGACCACCTCCTGATCGGTCCCGCCGGTGTCCTCGCGGTGCACACGGTCCCCGCCCGGAGCCGACGGTTCGCCCTGGACGCTCCCGCGAGTACCCCGCACCTGCGCCGGGCCGCCCACCACGCCGAACGGGCCGCGCTCGCGCTGGCCGCGGCCGTACGCCCGGTACTCGCCGTCGCGGGAGCGAGGAGGTTCGCGGGCGGCCCGCCCCCGGACGGCGTCCGACTGCTGCGCGACGGCGAAGCGGCCACCGCACTGGCCCGCCTGGGCTCCGTACTCAAACCGGCCGACGTCGAATCGCTCTACGCCTCGGCGCGGGACCGCCACACCTGGTTACGCGCCTGATCCCGCGCGGGACCGGCGCACCTGGTTACGCGCCTGATCCCGCGCGGGACCGGCGCACCTGGTTACGCGCCTGATCCCGCGCGGGACCGGCGCACCTGGCTACGCTCCTGACCCCGCCCGGGACGGCCACACCCCGGCTACGCTCCTGACCCCGCCCGGGACGGCCACACCCGGCTACGCTCCCGACCCCGCCCGGCTCGGCAGTCCACGTGCCAGGTTCAGGTCCAGCAGTGGGGCCAGCAGGTCCCCGTGCCGCTCCAGCCGTCGCGTCACGTCGTCCAGCCGGAAGACCAGCGACCCCGCGTCGGTCTTCCCCGTCCCGACCTCCTCCCAGGTCAACGGCGTGGACACGGTCGGCTCGCTCCTCGCCCTGACGGTGTACGGCGCGGCTGTCGTCTTGGCCGCGGAGTTCTGGCTGAAGTCGACGAACACCCGTCCCTTCCTGAGTGCCCGCGCCATCCGGTGCACCACCAGTTCCGGAAGTTTCGCCTCCGCCTCCACCGCGATCGCCTTCGCGTAGGCGCTGACCCGGTCCGAAGGCGTCGGTTCCACCGGGACCAGGACGTGCAGCCCCTTGGACCCGGAGGTCTTGACCCACGCGCCCAGACCGTCGGCCGCCAGCCGGTCCCGCAGCCACAGCGCCACCTCGCAGCACTCCGCGGCCGTCGCCGGTTCCCCGGGGTCCAGGTCGAACACCATCCGGTCGGCCACCCCGGGGCTCTCCGCCCGCCACTGCGGTACGTGGAACTCCACCACCAGGTTCGCCGCCCACATCAGCGAGGGCAGATCGGCCACCAGCACCTGCCGCGCCGCGACCCCCTCCGACCGTGACACCTCCACCGTCTTCACCCATGCGGGCCTGCCCGGCGGCGGATTCTTCGCAAAGAAGGTCTCGCCCTGCGGCCCGTCAGGGAAGCGCAGGAAGGACATCGGCCGGTCGTGCACGTGCGGGAGCAGCGCCCCGGCGGTCGTGGCGACGTAGTGCAGCAGCTCGCCCTTCGTGGTACCGGTGGCCGGATAGAGCACCTTCTCCAGATTGCTGAGGGCCAGTTTCCGACCCTCCACCTCCGTCATGGGCGACATAGCATAAGAATCCCACCGAAAGGGCCCACGGGCATGAGATCGATCTGGAACGGCTCCATCTCCTTCGGACTGGTCAGCATCCCCGTCAAGCTCTTCACCGCGACGGAGAACCACGCCATCTCCTTCCGGCAGATCCACACCGCGGACGGTGGCCGGATCCGCTACCGCAAGGTGTGCGAGCTGGACGAGCAGGAGGTGCAGTCGGCCGAGATCGGCAAGGGGTACGAGGACGCCGACGGCGCGGTCATCCCCATCACGGACGACGACCTGGCCGCCCTGCCGCTGCCGACCGCCCGCACGATCGAGATCGTGGCCTTCGTCCCGCTGGCCTCCGTCGACCCCCTCCAGATGGACCAGGCCTACTACCTCTCCGCCAACGGGGTCCCGGCCGCCAAGCCGTACACCCTCCTGCGCGAAGCGCTCTCCCGCAGCCGCAAGGTCGCCGTCGCGAAGTTCGCCCTGCGCGGGCGGGAGCGCCTCGGAATGCTGCGCGTCGTCGACGACGTGATCGCCATGCACGGTCTGCTCTGGCCGGACGAGATCCGCGGGCCCGAGGACGTCGCCCCCGAAGGAAACGTCACGGTCCGCGACGCCGAACTCGACCTGGCCGACACCCTGATGGACACCCTCGGCGAGGTCGACCTCGACTCCCTGCACGACGACTACCGCGCGGCGGTGGAGGAGCTGATCGCCGCCAAGTCCGAGAGCGGCGGCTCGATCTCACCGGCGACGACGGAGAAAACGGGTGGGGATGCCCAGGTCCTGGACCTGATGGCCGCCCTGAAGAACAGCGTCCGTGCCGCGAAGGACTCCCACGGCGGACCGCCGGACGCAGCCGAGAAGCCCCCCGCGAAGGTCACGGAACTGGACTCCCGGAAGAGGACGTCCGCCCCCAAGAAGGCACCGGCGCCAAAGAAGAGCACGGCCGCGAAGAAGACCACGGCAACGAAGAAGGCCACGGGCGTGAAGGGGACGACGGCCGCGAAGGCGACTGCTTCCACGGCGAGGAAGCCGGCTGCGGCCACGAAAAAGGCCGGCACGGAGAAGGCCGGCACGAAGGCCGCCACGGAGAAGGCCGCCACGGAGAAGGCCGGCACGAAGGCCGCCACGATGGCCGCCACGGAGAAGGCCGCCACGAAAAAGGCCCCTGCCAAGAAGGCCCCCGCCAGGAAACGGACTTCCGCCTGACCACCGCGCCGCGGAAGCACGGGCCGTCTCCCATATCGACCGACCCCTGCCGGCCCGTACCCGACCCGAACCTGCCCGTACATACGCGAAGACCCCGCAATCAGCGAAAACGCTGACCGCGGGGTCCTCGGACACTTCCTGCGAAGTGCCCCCGGCAGGATTCGAACCTGCGCACCCGGCTCCGGAGGCCGATGCTCTATCCCCTGAGCTACGGGGGCGTGTCGCACGGTGTGTCGGCGACGTGGTGAACCTTACCAGCTAGTGGCCGGTGCCCGTGAACAGATATCTGCGCGTTCCGCACGTCAGCCGTTGGCAAGCGCTTCCCCCGCGCGGGGCGGAAGTGGGTAAAACCCGTACGCGCTGCGGGAGTCCGACCTACTCTCGAAGAGTGCCGGGCGTGTTCGGCCGGGTCCTTGTCGTCGATGACAACAAGGTCATCCGGCAGCTGATCAAGGTCAATCTCGAGCTGGAGGGCTTCGAGGTCGTGACCGCCTCCGACGGTGCCGAATGCCTGGAGATCGTCCACCGGGTCTGCCCCGACGTGATCACCCTGGACGTCGTGATGCCCCGGCTCGACGGGCTCAGCACCGCCGCCCGGCTCCGCGCCGACCCCCGTACGGGTCACCTGCCGGTCGCCATCGTGAGTGCCTGTACGCAGTACGAGGTCGAGAGCGGCCTGGCAGCCGGGGTGGACGCCTTTCTCTCCAAGCCCTTCGAGCCCACCGAACTGGTCGGGCTGGTCCGGCGGCTGGCAGGTCAGGAGGAACCGCCGTCCACCGACGGCAGGCACCCCGCCGGGTACGGGCGGACCGCGCACGGGGCGCCCCCGGCCCCGTGACGGCCTCCGTACCCGCCCAGATGCTGAAACCCGTTCGCGGGAGCCACCCCCATCTCGCCTAGGCTTGGCGCGTGACCCCCGCAGAGCTCTCCCGTACCGTGCTGCGCGCCGTGTGCCGCGCCGTCGAGGAGGACGTGCTGCCCGCTCCGGTGCCCGAGCGGGCCTTCGTCGAGCGCACCAGGCCCGGCGGCACCGGGGAGTACGCCAGCAGTGTGGCCCTGCGGCTCGCCCGCGGCGCGGGCAGGCCGGCGCGCGAGGTCGCCGAGATCCTCCGCGAGCGGCTGGCCGACGCCCCCGGGCTCGCCGCGGTCGAGGTCACCGGACCGGGGTTCCTGAACTTCACGCTGGACGCGGGGTCGGGCGACGAGGTCGTACGGCAGCTGCTTGCCCAGGGTGGCGGCGAGGTCGTACGGCAGTCGCTCGCCCAAGGTGGCGGCGAGGTCGCACGGCCGCTGCTCGCCCAAGGCGCCGGAGGGTCCGACGCGGCCGGCCCGTCCGCCCATCCCATGCCGGCCCTGCCCGTGCCCACCCCCGCCCCGGCCGCCCTCGCCCGGCTCGGGCACGACGCCGCCGTCTGGGCGCTGCTGCTTCCCGCTGCCGACACCGACCTGCTCGCCCAGCATGAGCGGAACCCTCTCTTCCGGGTGCGGTACGCGTACTCCAGGACGCGGGCGCTGCGCAGGAACGCAGCCGACCTCGGCTTCGGTCCCTCGTACGAGAACCCCGGCCGGGCCGTCCCGGAGACGGCACCGGACATCACACCCGAGCCCGCCCCGGAGACCACACCGGGCATCGCACCCGAGCTTGTCCCCGGGCGGCTCGTCCCCGAGACCGCACCGGAAGCCGCCGCCGAACTCATGGCCCTGCTCGGGGCCTGGCCCGTCGAGCTCGACGCGGCCGGCCGGCTCGGCGCGCCCGAGCGCGTTGCCCGGTACCTCGTCACCGTCGCCGACGCCTTCCTCCGGTTCCACGACACGGTGCCCGTCCTGCCGCTGGGCGACGAGAAACCCTCGGCCGCCCACCGCTCCCGGCTGGCTCTCGCCGAAGCCGCCGGGACGGTGCTGGCCGGCGGCCTGTCCCAGCTCGGCATCAGTGCACCGGACCACCTGTGACGTGCGTGAAGACGTACGGGAAGAAGTGAGAGAAGAAGCATGAGCCGTTCCGCCCACCCCGCCGGGCCCCGCCACGCCGACGTGCTGACCGAGGGGCACTACTCCGCCCCCGCCGAGGACCTCAACGCCCTCGACGAGAAGGTCTGGGCGCGGACCGTCGAGCGGAACGCCGCCGGTGTCGTCACCGTCGGCGGACTCGAAGTCACCCGTCTGGCCGAGGAGTTCGGCACGCCCGCCTACTTCCTCGACGAGGCCGACTTCCGGGCCCGCTGCCGCGCCTGGGCCGACGCCTTCGGCAGCGACGCGGACGTCTTCTACGCGGGCAAGGCCTTCCTCTCGCGCGCGGTCGTGCGCTGGTTGCAGGAGGAGGGGCTGAACCTGGACGTGTGCTCGGGCGGCGAGCTGACCACCGCGCTCGACGCCGGCATGCCCGCCGAGCGCATCGCCTTCCACGGCAACAACAAGACCGTGGACGAGATCACCCGCGCCGTGGAGGCCGGGGTCGGGCGGATCGTGCTCGACTCCTTCCAGGAGATCGTCCGCGTCGCGCACATCGCCCACGAGCGCGGCCTTCGCCAGCGGGTCCAGATCCGGGTGACGGTGGGCGTCGAGGCGCACACCCACGAGTTCATCGCCACCGCCCACGAGGATCAGAAGTTCGGCATCGCGCTGGCCGGCGGACAGGCGGCGGAGGCCGTGCGGCGGACGCTCGCGCTGGACGGGCTCGAACTCATCGGGATCCACTCGCACATCGGGTCGCAGATCTTCGACATGGCGGGCTTCGAGGTCTCGGCGCGACGCGTCGTACAGCTGCTGGCCGAGGTGCGCGACGAGCACGGCGTGGAGCTCCCGGAGATCGACCTCGGCGGCGGACTCGGCATCGCGTACACCCCCGAGGACGACCCCAGCGAGCCGCACCACATCGCCAAGGCGCTCACCGAGATCGTCACTCGCGAATGCGAAGCGGCAAACCTCAGGACCCCCCGCATCTCGGTCGAGCCCGGACGCGCCATCGTCGGCCCCACCGCCTTCACGCTGTACGAGGTGGGGACCGTCAAGCCGCTGGAGGGCCTGCGGACCTACGTCAGCGTGGACGGCGGCATGTCGGACAACATCAGGACCGCCCTGTACGACGCCGAGTACAGCGTGGCGCTCGTCTCCCGCCGCTCCGACGCCGAGCCGATGCTGGTGCGGGTGGTCGGCAAGCACTGCGAGAGCGGCGACATCGTCGTACGGGACGCGTTCCTGCCTGCCGACACCGCCCCCGGCGACCTGCTCGCCGTGCCCGCCACCGGCGCGTACTGCCGCTCCATGGCGAGCAATTACAACCACGCACTGCGCCCGCCCGTCGTCGCCGTCAGGGACGGCGCGGCCCGGGTGATCGTCCGGCGCGAGACCGAGGAAGATCTCCTGCGGCTCGATGTCGGCTAGTGGAATCCTTGTCTCAGCCACTGGACGGGGGATAGAAACTCCCGTCCGGTGGGTGAGACTGGTCAACACCGTAAGAAGTATGAGGAGTGAGGTCGGATGATGCGTACGCGTCCGCTGAAGGTGGCGCTGCTGGGCTGTGGTGTGGTCGGCTCAGAGGTGGCGCGCATCATGACGACGCACGCCGACGACCTCACGGCGCGTATCGGGGCTCCCGTGGAGCTCGTCGGGGTGGCCGTCCGCCAGCCCTCCAAGGTGCGCGAGGGCATCGACCCCGCGCTCATCACCACCGACGCGACCGCCCTGGTCAAACGGGGTGACATCGACGTGGTCATTGAGGTCATCGGCGGCATCGAGCCCGCCAGGACCCTGATCACCACGGCCTTCGAGCACGGCGCGTCGGTCGTCTCCGCGAACAAGGCGCTGCTTGCCGAGGACGGCGCGGCACTGCACGCCGCCGCCGAGAAGCACGGCCGGGACCTCTACTACGAGGCCGCCGTCGCGGGCGCCATTCCGCTGGTACGGCCGCTGCGCGAGTCCCTCGCGGGCGACAAGGTCAACCGCGTGCTGGGCATCGTCAACGGCACCACCAACTTCATCCTCGACAAGATGGACACGAGCGGAGCCGGTTACTCCGAGGCGCTCGACGAGGCCACCGCCCTCGGGTACGCCGAGGCCGACCCGACCGCCGACGTCGAGGGCTTCGACGCCGCCGCCAAGGCCGCCATCCTCGCCGGGATCGCCTTCCACACCCGGGTCAAGATCGGCGACGTGCACCGCGAGGGGCTGACCGAGGTAACCGCCGCGGACATCGCTTCCGCAAAGCGGATGGGCTGCACCGTCAAGCTGCTCGCCATCTGCGAGCGGGCCCTGGACGGGAATTCCGTCACCGCGCGCGTGCACCCGGCCATGATCCCGCTGACCCACCCGCTGGCCTCCGTCCGTGAGGCGTACAACGCGGTGTTCGTGGAGGCGGAGGCCGCCGGGCAGCTTATGTTCTACGGGCCTGGAGCAGGCGGCGCGCCCACCGCGTCCGCGGTGCTCGGCGACCTCGTGGCCGTCTGCCGCAACAAGCTCGGCGGGTCCACAGGGCCCGGCGAGTCCGCGTACACGCGTCTGCCCGTCAGCCCGATGGGCGACGTCGTCACGCGGTACCACATCAGCCTCGACGTGGCCGACAAGCCGGGCGTGCTCGCCCAGGTCGCGACGGTCTTCGCCGAACACGACGTGTCGATCGACACCGTCCGCCAGTCGGGGAAGGACGGCGAGGCCTCCCTCGTCGTCGTCACCCACCGCGCGCCCGACGCGGCCCTCTCCGGGACCGTCGAAGCGCTGCGCAAGCTCGACACCGTCAGAGGTGTCGCCAGCATCATGCGTGTTGAAGGGGAGTAAGGACCCATGACCATCAAGGGCACCCACCAGTGGCGCGGCATCATCGAGGAGTACCGGGACCGGCTCCCGGTGACGGCCACGACGCCGGTCGTCTCGCTCGGCGAGGGCGGCACGCCGCTCGTCCGCGCGCAGGTCCTCTCCGAGCGCACGGGCTGCGAGGTGTACCTCAAGGTCGAGGGCGCCAACCCGACCGGGTCCTTCAAGGACCGCGGCATGACCATGGCGATCACGCGGGCCAAGGAGGAGGGCGCGAAGGCCGTCATCTGCGCCTCCACCGGCAACACCTCCGCGTCCGCCGCCGCCTACGCGGTACGGGCCGGAATGGTCTGCGCCGTGCTCGTCCCGCAGGGCAAGATCGCGCTCGGCAAGATGGGCCAGGCACTCGTGCACGGCGCCAAGATCCTCCAGGTCGACGGCAACTTCGACGACTGCCTGACGCTGGCCCGCTCGCTGTCGGACAACTACCCGGTGGCGCTGGTCAATTCGGTGAACCCGGTCCGCATCGAGGGCCAGAAGACCGCCGCCTTCGAGATCGTGGACGCACTCGGTGACGCCCCCGACATCCACGTCCTCCCGGTCGGCAACGCGGGCAACATCACCGCGTACTGGAAGGGGTACAAGGAGTACGCGGGCGACGAACTGGCCACGCACACCCCGCGGATGTGGGGTTACCAGGCCTCGGGCTCCGCGCCGATCGTCCGCGGCGAGATCGTCAAGGACCCCTCGACGGTCGCCACCGCGATCCGGATCGGCAACCCGGCCTCCTGGAGCTTCGCGCTCGCCGCACGGGACGAGTCCGACGGCCGTATCGACGAGGTGACGGACCGTCAAATCCTGGCCGCCTACCGCCTGTTGGCCGCCCAGGAGGGCGTCTTCGTGGAGCCCGCCTCGGCCGCGTCGGTCGCCGGTCTGCTGAAGGCCGCCGAAGCGGGCCAGGTCGACAAGGGTCAGCGCATCGTCTGCACGGTCACCGGCAACGGCCTCAAGGACCCCGAGTGGGCCACCGCGGGAGCCCCGCCGGCCACGGCTGTCCCGGTCGACGCCGCCATCGCCGCGGAGAAGCTCGGCCTCGCGTAGCACGCCCCCGCCCCGGGCGCGGGCCGTGCTTCCGGGGGCGCGGGGGAGTGCGCGACCAGCCACTACGGTCTCGCGCGGTTCCCCGCGCCCCGGGCGGACGGCCGCCCGGCCCCGCGACCGTCCGCGTCCGGGCGACACGTGCGCCTCCTGTGCGCCCTATGTCCTCATGGAACCTTCCTTCGATAGGCTGTACCCAACCTGCCGCGCCGCATATGCCGCGGTGCTGTTGCCGTCAGGCCCCGGGTGCGCCAGCTTGTGAAGTCCCCACCCCACGCCCCAGCCACACAAGGAGATCGTCGAGCGATGGCCGGTCCTGCTTTCCGAGCCGCCGCCGTACGCGTGCGTGTCCCCGCCACCAGTGCCAACCTGGGGCCGGGCTTCGACGCCTTCGGCCTGTCGTTGGGGCTCTACGACGACGTGGTGGTACGCGTCGCCGACTCCGGCCTGCACATCGACATCGCGGGCGAGGGCGCCGAGACGCTGCCCCGCGACGAGCGGCACCTGCTCGTACGGTCCCTGCGCACCGCCTTCGACGTCCTCGGCGGCCAGCCGCGCGGCCTGGAGATCGTCTGCGCCAACCGCATCCCGCACGGCCGCGGCCTCGGCTCCTCGTCCGCCGCCATCTGCGCGGGCATCATGGCCGCCCGCGCGGTGACCATAGGCGGCGACGCCAAGCTGGACGACGAGGCCCTGCTCGAACTCGCCACCGAGATCGAGGGACACCCCGACAACGTGGCCGCCTGCCTGCTCGGCGGCTTCACGCTCGCCTGGATGGACTCCGGCGCCGCCCGCGCCATTCGGATGGACCCCTCGGACGGAGTCGTTCCGGTGGTTTTCGTCCCGTCGGTACCCGTCCTTACCGAGGCCGCCCGCGGTCTGCTCCCGCGTACCGTCCCCCATGTGGACGCAGCCGTGAACGCGGGCCGTGCCGCCCTGCTCGTGGAGGCGCTGACCAGGCGCCCCGAGCACCTGCTGGCCGCCACCGAGGACCGTCTGCACCAGGACTACCGCACCCCCGCGATGCCCGAGAGCGTCGCGCTCGTCAACCGGCTGCGCGCGGACGGCGTCCCCGCGGTCATCTCCGGCGCGGGCCCCACGGTCCTCGCCCTGACCGAGGACCACGCGGCCGACAAGGTCGTGCGGATGGCGGGCGACGGGTGGGCAGCGGGCAGGCTCTCCCTCGACGCCGCGGGCGCGAGCGTGCTTCCGCTCGCCCAGCAGGACGCGGCCGGCTAGGGCCGGGCCCGGTCCGTGGGTGATTGCCGGTGGATGAGAGGGGGAATGTTTGTTGGAGCCGGTAGTGTTAATCTCAAGTCTGCATCCGACGCCTTCGCGGCGTGGTGCATCGTGTCCCCTTCGGGACCGTCTTCTTCCGGGAGCCTCCCCAAACTGCCTGAGCAGCCTGCCTGAGCAGTTTTGAGCACGCTCCGGAACCGGCACGACACCCCGCGTTCTTCCCAGAGGGGGCAACTGGGGACTTCGGGTCGGAACCCCACGCACGTTTATCTCCCCGCCACATCCGGCGGACCACCGCCCCGGCACGGTTCTCCACACGGGACCGCCGGCACAGCACAACCGGTCGCCGAGCCAGACAGGCCGACGTCCGCTCCAGGGAAGGACCCTTCGTGAGCGACACCACCGATCTGATGGGCGTGACTGCCGACAAGAATGTCGACAACGCGTCCGACGCAGGTGCTGCCACCGGCAGTGCCCCACGGCGCCGCCGCTCCGGCACCGGCCTGGACGGCATGGTCCTGGCCGAGCTGCAGCAGGTCGCGTCCGGCCTCGGGATCAAGGGCACCGCGCGGATGCGCAAGGGCCAGCTGATCGAGGTCATCAAGGAGACGCAGGCCGGTGGCTCGGCCCCGGCCAAGAGCGCCGATGCCGGCGACGCCGAGGCCAAGCCGAAGCGCCGTGCCGCCACCAAGGCGCGCGGCGCGGCGAACGCCGCCCCGGAAGCCGCCAAGGACGCCGCCGCGCCGGAAGCCGCGGCTGCGGAAGCTGCCGCCCCGGCCGGGAAGAAGGCCGAGAAGGCCGTTTCCCAGCAGCAGATCGACATCCCCGGTCAGCCTGCCAGCGACGACCAGCCGTCCGGCGAGCGCCGCCGCCGTCGCGCCACCGCGGCGGCCGGCAGCCCCGAACAGGCCACCGCCGCAAGCGAGGTGACGGACCGCCAGAAGTCCGAGCCCAAGGGTGACGTCAAGACCGAGGCCAAGGCCGAGGCGCAGACGGACACCAGGGCGGACCAGGCGGCGGACAACGCCGAGGGCCGGCGCGACCGCGGCCAGCGCGGGGAGCGCCAGGGTCGCGGCGACCGCCAGGACCGCGGCGACCGGCAGAGCCGCCGCGACCGGGACCGGGACCGCGGCAACAAGGGCGGCGGCGACGACCAGGGCCGCCAGCAGCGCCAGGGTGGCAACCAGGGCGGCCAGGGGAACCAGGGCAACCAGGGCGGCAGCAACCAGGGCCGTGACAACCAGGGCCGTGACAACGGTCCCCAGGACGACGACGACTTCGAGGGCGGCCGCCGTGGCCGCCGCGGCCGCTACCGCGACCGCCGTGGCCGCCGTGGCCGCGACGAGTTCGGCAGCGACGCCCCGCCGCAGGTCAACGACGACGACGTGCTGATCCCCGTCGCGGGCATCCTGGACATCCTCGACAACTACGCGTTCATCCGGACCTCCGGCTACCTGCCCGGCCCGAACGACGTGTACGTCTCGCTGGCCCAGGTCCGCAAGAACGGCCTGCGCAAGGGCGACCACACCACCGGTGCGGTCCGCCAGCCCAAGGACGGCGAGCGCCGCGAGAAGTTCAACGCGCTGGTGCGCCTGGACTCCGTCAACGGTATGGCGCCGGAGAGCGGCCGGGGCCGCCCCGAGTTCCAGAAGCTCACCCCGCTGTACCCGCAGGACCGGCTGCGCCTGGAGACCGACCCGGGCGTCCTGACGACCCGGATCATCGACCTCGTCGCGCCGATCGGCAAGGGCCAGCGCGGTCTGATCGTGGCCCCGCCGAAGACCGGCAAGACCATGATCATGCAGGCCATCGCCAACGCGATCACGGTCAACAACCCCGAGTGCCACCTGATGGTCGTCCTGGTCGACGAGCGTCCGGAAGAGGTCACCGACATGCAGCGGTCGGTGAAGGGCGAGGTCATCTCCTCGACCTTCGACCGTCCCGCCGAGGACCACACCACCGTCGCCGAGCTGGCCATCGAGCGCGCCAAGCGCCTCGTGGAGCTGGGTCACGACGTGGTCGTGCTGCTCGACTCGATCACCCGGCTCGGCCGTGCGTACAACCTGGCGGCCCCGGCCTCCGGGCGCATCCTCTCCGGTGGTGTCGACTCGACCGCGCTCTACCCGCCGAAGCGCTTCTTCGGCGCGGCGCGCAACATCGAGGACGGCGGCTCGCTGACCATCCTCGCCACCGCGCTGGTCGACACCGGCTCGCGGATGGACGAGGTGATCTTCGAGGAGTTCAAGGGCACCGGCAACATGGAGCTCAAGCTCGACCGCAAGCTCGCCGACAAGCGCATCTTCCCCGCGGTGGACGTCGACCCGTCCGGTACCCGTAAGGAAGAGATCCTGCTCAACGCCGAGGAGCTGGCGATCGTCTGGAAGCTGCGCCGGGTGCTGCACGCACTCGACTCGCAGCAGGCCATCGAGCTGCTGCTCGACAAGATGAAGCAGACGAAGTCGAACGCCGAGTTCCTGATGCAGATCGCCAAGACGACGCCGTCCGGCAACGGAAGCGGCAACGACTAGGAGCGGCAACGCCCTGTCGGGCTGATCAGCTCCGGCAGGTACGACCCGAGGGCCCCGCCACGCACGCTGTGGCGGGGCCCTCGCGTCGTGACCGACCCGATGACCGACCCGAGACTTGCGCCACATCCGTCACTGGGAGTGATCATGGGCGGCGTCTCGTCCGGGTGCGTAAAAGGGCAGCTCAGATAGGATAAGAAGCGCTCTTAAAGAGTCCTGCAAGCATCTCCGGCAGCCCTCTTCCCCCGAGGCCGACACAGGACGCCGTGCAACCCTTCTGGGTGATCCACCGTCTGACAAGTGACGACAAACCGTGCCTGATCCACCACGGCAGGGGGTACGCGGGTATCCACGAGGGACTGAGGAGCGCATGAGCGAGACCGGCAGGGGCAGTGGCCGAATACGCGCCACCGGCAGACGCCGCAAGGGACGCACCAAGGGCCGCAGGGCCGTCACCACGCTGGCCTGGGTGGCCGCGGGTGTGGTGGTCCTCGGTGGCGGCGGGCTCGGTTACGTGTACTTCAAGCTCGACGGCAACCTGCACGGCGTCGACATCAACGGCGCCCTCGGCACCGACCGCCCCGAGGAGGTCGACAACGGCTCGCAGGACATCCTCGTCCTGGGCTCCGACTCCCGGCACGGCGACAACGGCAAGTACGGCACGGACGAGGGCGGAGCGCGCTCCGACACCGCGATGGTCCTGCACGTCTACCCGGGCCACAAGAAGGCCGCCATCGTCTCGATACCGCGCGACACCCTGGTCTCCCGCCCCGACTGCGTCTCCGACAACGACGGCAAGACGCCGATCCCGGCCGCCGAGCGCCAGATGTTCAACACGGCGTACGAGGTGGGCGGGCCCGCCTGCGCGGTCAAGACCGTCGAGAAGATGTCCGGCATCCGGATGGACCACTACGTCGAGGTGGACTTCACCGGCTTCAAGAAGCTCATCGACGAGCTCGGCGGCGTCCCGATCACCACCAAGAAGGCGATCAAGGACCCCAAGAGCCACCTCGACCTGCCGCCCGGCACCCACCAGCTGAACGGCGAGCAGTCCCTCGGCCTGGTGCGGACCCGCAAGAGCGTCGGCGACGGCAGTGACCTGGGCCGCATCCAGCTCCAGCAGGCGTTCATGAAGGCCCTCATCGGCCAGGTCAAGGACGTCGGAGTCTTCACCAACCCGAAGAAGCTCTACGACCTCGCCGACGCGGCCACCAAGACGGTCACCACCGACAGCGACCTGGCCTCCGTGAACAGCCTGGTCTCCTTCGCGGACGGCCTCAAGGGCATCGGCGCCGAGGACATGAAGATGGTCACGCTGCCGGTCCAGTACGACCCGCAGGACCTCAACCGGGTACTGCCGCTGGAGAAGCAGGGGCAGCAGCTGTGGCAGGCGCTCCGGGCGGAGCAGCCCATTCCGGCGTCCGTCTCCGAGGGTGCGGCCGGCGACAAGAGCGACGCGGGCCAGATAGTCAAGAGCGGCTGAGGCCCCGGCCCGCCCCCGTGGAACACAGCTGAGGCCCCGGCCCGCCCCCGTGGAATACATCGGGGCCCGTCCCCGTTGAGACGATTACCTTCGAATTTTGAAGCGCGGGCCAGCCCTGGCAGACTGGTCCGTCGGCCCCGGTTCACGTACCCGCAAATCCGCGGATGCGACCCGGTGCCCTCCCGAAACCTAGGAGTCACCTTGAAGCGCGATGTTCACCCCGAGTACGTCGAGACCCAGGTCAGCTGCACCTGTGGCGCGTCGTTCACCACCCGTAGCACCCTGACCGACGGCACCATCCGTGCCGAGGTCTGCTCCGAGTGCCACCCGTTCTACACGGGCAAGCAGAAGATCCTCGACACCGGCGGCCGTGTGGCCCGCTTCGAGGCCCGCTTCGGCAAGGCTGCCGGCTCCGCCGCGAAGTAGCGAGTCATCGCGCCGGTCCTCGACCGCTCCGTACAGGGGCGGCGATGACCGGCGCTTTGTCGTGACGCACCGCACCTTCCTAAACTTGAGCGAAACCAGGAGCCGAGATGTTCGAGGCGGTCGAGGACCTGATCGGCGAGCACGCCGATCTTGAGAAGAAGCTGGCGGACCCGTCGGTCCACGCGGACCAGGCCAACGCGCGCAAGCTCAACAAGCGCTACGCCGAGCTGACCCCGATCATCCGGACCTATCTGTCCTGGAAGCAGACCGGCGACGACATCGAGACGGCCCGCGAGTTCATCGCGGACGACCCGGACTTCGCGGCCGAGGTCAAGGACCTGGAGAAGCGCCGCGGCGAGATCACCGAGGAGCTGCGTCTCCTGCTCGTCCCCCGCGACCCCAGCGACGACAAGGACGTGATCCTTGAGGTCAAGGCGGGCGCGGGCGGCGACGAGTCGGCCCTCTTCGCCGGTGACCTGCTGCGCATGTACCTGCGGTACGCGGAGCGCGTCGGCTGGAAGACCGAGATCATCGACGCCACCGAGTCCGAGCTGGGCGGCTACAAGGACGTCCAGGTCGCCGTGAAGACCAAGGGCGGCAACGGTGCCACCGAGCCCGGCCAGGGCGTCTGGGCCCGCCTGAAGTACGAGGGCGGCGTGCACCGGGTGCAGCGGGTGCCCTCCACCGAGTCGCAGGGCCGTATCCACACCTCCGCCGCCGGCGTGCTCGTCACGCCCGAGGCCGAGGAGGTCGACGTCGAGATCCACGCCAACGACCTGCGCATCGACGTGTACCGGTCCTCCGGTCCCGGCGGCCAGTCCGTCAACACCACCGACTCCGCGGTGCGCATCACGCACCTGCCGACCGGTGTCGTCGCCTCCTGCCAGAACGAGAAGAGCCAGCTCCAGAACAAGGAGCAGGCCATGCGCATCCTGCGCTCCCGGCTGCTCGCCGCCGCCCAGGAGGCCGCCGAGCGCGAGGCCTCGGACGTGCGTCGCAGCCAGGTCCGTACGGTCGACCGCTCCGAGAAGATCCGTACGTACAACTTCCCGGAAAACCGGATCTCCGACCACCGCGTGAACTTCAAGGCGTACAACTTGGACCAGGTGCTCGACGGCGATCTCGCCGCCGTCATCCAGGCCCTCGTCGACGCGGACTCCGCGGCCAAGCTCGCCGCCGCACAGTAGGCGTCCGCAACCGACTGCCCACTCCCAGCTGTCCCTGCAAGCCGGAGGATCCGGATGAATCTGCTGCTCGCCGAGGTGGCGCAGGCCACCCAGCGGCTGGCCGACGCCGGCGTGCCCTCACCGCGCTTCGACGCGGAGGAGCTCGCCTCGTTCGTGCACGGTGTCAAGCGGGGAGAGCTGCACCGGGTCCCCGACAGCGACTTCGACGCCCGCTACTGGGAGGCCATCGCCCGCCGCGAGGCCCGCGAACCGCTCCAGCACATCACCGGCCGCGCCTTCTTCCGCTACCTGGAGCTCCAGGTGGGGCCCGGCGTCTTCGTGCCCCGGCCCGAGACCGAGTCGGTCGTCAGCTGGGCCATAGACGCCGTACGCGCCATGGACGTCGTCGAACCGCTGATCGTCGACCTGTGCACCGGCTCGGGCGCCATCGCGCTCGCGCTGGCCCAGGAGGTGCCGCGCTCGCGCGTGCACGCGGTGGAACTGGACGAGGGCGCCCTGAAGTGGACGCGCAAGAACGTCGACGGCTCCCGGGTCTCCCTGCACCACGGGGACGCGCTCACCGCGCTGCCCGAGCTGGACGGCCAGGTCGACCTGGTGATCTCCAACCCGCCGTACATCCCGCTCACCGAGTGGGAGTACGTCGCGCCGGAGGCCCGGGACCACGACCCCCAGATGTCGCTGTTCTCCGGCGAGGACGGCCTCGACCTGATCCGCGGCATCGAGCGCACCGCGCACCGGCTGCTGCGCCCCGGCGGCGTCGTGGTCATCGAGCACGCGGACACCCAGGGCGGCCAGGTCCCGTGGATCTTCACCGAGGAGCGGGGCTGGGCGGATGCCGCCGACCACCCGGACCTCAACAACAGGCCCCGCTTCGCGACCGCCCGCAAGGCGATGCCGTGAGCGGGGAAGCGTACGACGTGAGTGTGTACAGCCCGATGTTCCTGCCCGAGGGGGTCCGTTAAATGGCACGGCGATACGACTGCAACGACGCGACCGACCGCAAGACCGGTCTGCGTGAAGCCGCCTCGGCCGTCCGCCGCGGTGAGCTGGTCGTGCTGCCCACCGACACCGTGTACGGGATCGGCGCGGACGCGTTCAGCAGCGAGGCGGTCGCCGACCTCCTCGACGCCAAGGGCCGGGGCCGCAACATGCCCACGCCCGTTCTCATCGGCTCGCCGAACACCCTGCACGGTCTGGTCACCGACTTCTCCGAGCAGGCCTGGGAGCTCGTCGACGCGTTCTGGCCCGGCGGGCTCACCCTGGTCGCCAAGCACCAGCCGTCCCTCCAGTGGGACCTCGGTGACACCCGTGGCACCGTCGCCATCCGGATGCCGCTGCACCCGGTCGCCATCGAGCTGCTCACCGAGGTCGGTCCGATGGCCGTCTCCTCCGGCAACCTCACGGGCCATCCGTCCCCCGAGACCTGCGACGACGCCCTGAACATGCTCGGCGACTCCGTCTCCGTCTACCTGGACGGCGGCCCCACCCCGGGCAACCTCCCCTCCTCCATCGTCGACGTCACCGGCCCGGTGCCGGTGCTCCTGCGGGCCGGAGTGCTCAGCGCGGAGGAGCTCCGCAAGGTCGTACCCGATCTTGAGGTGGCGAGTTGACCGCCCTTGACGGGCGTGGCACAGCAGAAGGCATATCGGGGACCACCTTCCGTATCCTCCACGTCAGCACCGGCAACGTCTGCCGCTCGCCGATCACCGAGCGGCTGACCCGCCATGCCCTGGAGGAGCGCCTCGGCGACCCCTCCATCGGCGGGCTCGTCGTGGAGAGCGCCGGCACCTGGGGACACGAGGGCGCCCCCATGGAGGCCAACGCCGCCGCCGTCCTCGCCGACTTCGGCGCCGACGCCTCCGGCTTCACCGGGCGCGAACTGCTCGACGAGCACGTCATCCGCGCCGACCTCGTCCTGACCGCGACCCGCGACCACCGCGCCCAGGTCATCTCGATGGGCCACTCCGCGGGCCTGCGCACCTTCACCCTGAAGGAGTTCAACCGCCTGGTACGGGCCATAGACCCGCTCACCCTGCCGGACCCCCTGGAGGACGGCGTGGTGGAGCGTGCCCGTGCGTTGGTACGGGCTGCCGCGGCGTTGCGGGGCTGGTTGTTGGCGCCGAGCGAGGAGGCGGACGAGGTGTACGACCCGTACGGGGCGCCGATCACCTTCTTCCGCTCGATCGGCGAGGAGATCAACCTGGCGCTGGATCCCGTGGTGACGGCGCTGACGGGCGTGCCGGCCAAGGGCTGAGCGGGGTCGCGCGGGGTCCGTCCCCGCGTACGCCGGGCGGGCGGGGCGTGGCGGGCCTACATTGGGGGACACGTCACAGAAGTCCCTCCGAGGCCCGGAGCCAGAGATGCCTGTCGTCGCCGCACCCGCTCCCACCCCCTCCGTGCCCGCGGGCGCCGATTTCGACGCGCTCGCCCGGCAGGACCCGGAGATCGCCGCCGTCGTACGGGACGAGGCACGCCGCGAGGCCGACGGGCTCCAGCTGATCGCCGCGGAGAACTTCACCTCGCGGGCGGTACTGGCCGCCCTCGGGTCCCCTCTGGCCAACAAGTACGCCGAGGGGTACCCGGGGGCCCGTCACCACGGCGGCTGCGACGTCGTCGACGGCGCCGAGCGGATCGCGGTCGACCGGGCCAAGGGGCTGTTCGGCGCGGAGCACGCGAACGTACAGCCGCACTCCGGTTCCGCCGCGGTGCTCGCCGCCTACGCCGCGCTGCTCAAGCCCGGGGACGCCCTGCTGGCGATGGGGCTGCCGTCCGGCGGGCACCTCACCCACGGGTCGCCGGTGAACTTCTCCGGCCGCTGGTTTGACGTGGTGGGGTACGGCGTCGACGCGGAGAGCGGGCTGATCGACTACGAGCAGGTGTACGCGCTCGCCCGCACCCACCGGCCCCGGGCCATCGTGGTGGGCTCCATCTCCTACCCCCGCCACCCCGACTACGCGGCCTTCCGCGCCATCGCGGACGACGTCGGGGCGTACCTCCTGGCCGACGCCGCGCATCCGATCGGCCTGGTCGCCGGGGGAGCGGCGCCCAATCCGGTTCCGTACGCGGACGTCGTCTGTGCCACGACGCACAAGGTGCTGCGCGGGCCGCGCGGCGGGATGCTGCTGTGCGGCGGCGAACTGGCGGAGCGGATCGACCGCGCGGTGTTCCCCTTCACCCAGGGGGGCGCGCAGATGCACACGATCGCGGCGAAGGCGGTGGCCTTCGGCGAGGCGGCGCGGCCGGCCTTCACCGCGTACGCCCATCAGGTGGTCTCCAACGCGCGTGTCCTCGCCGACGGGCTCGCCGCCGAGGGCTTCGTCGTCCCCACGGGCGGCACGGACACCCATCTGATCACCGTCGATCCTTCCCCCCTGGGGCTGGACGGACGCGAGGCACGGGCGCGGCTCGCGGCGGCGGGTGTGGTGCTCGACACCTGCGCACTGCCCTACGGCGACGGGCGGGGCCTGCGGCTCGGCACGGCCGCCGTGACCACCCAGGGCATGGGGGAGGCGGAGATGGCGCGGGTCGCCGCGCTGTTCGCGCAGGCGCTGAGGGGGGAGCGGAATGCGGCCACGGAGGTACGCGAGCTGGCCCGGAGGTTTCCCCCGTACGCGGGATGAATCCGCGGCCGTACGCGTGAGGAATCCGCCGCGCGGAACCGGCCAGGGGCACCCGAGTGTCTTCATCCGTGTGGTCGCGAAGCTAGGGTGTGGGGCTGAGATGGTCAGCGACAACTGTGGGGCAGCCCGTGCGTGAATACCTGTTGACGCTCTGCGTCACGGCCGCGGTGACGTATCTGCTGACGGGCCCGGTGCGGAAGTTCGCCATCGCGGCCGGAGCGATGCCGGAGATCCGCGCCCGTGACGTCCACCGGGAGCCGACACCGCGGCTCGGCGGGATCGCCATGTTCGGCGGTCTGTGCGCGGGCCTGCTCGTGGCGGACCACCTGGCCAGCCTCAACGGGGTGTTCGAGCTCTCCAACGAGCCGCGGGCGCTGCTCTCCGGAGCCGCGGTGATCTGGCTGATCGGCGTGCTCGACGACAAGTTCGAGATCGACGCCCTGATCAAGCTGGGCGGCCAGTTCATCGCCGCCGGCGTGATGGTCATGCAGGGCCTGACCGTCCTCTACCTGCCGATCCCCGGCATCGGCACCGTCTCGCTGACCCCCTGGCAGGGCAATCTGCTGACCGTCGCCCTGGTCGTCATCACCATCAACGCGGTGAACTTCGTGGACGGTCTGGACGGGCTGGCGGCCGGCATGGTCTGCATCGCCACCGCCGCGTTCTTCCTGTACGCCTACCGCATGTGGTTCCGGTACGGGATCGAGGAGGCGGCCCCCGCCACCCTGTTCGCCGCGATCCTGATGGGCATGTGCCTGGGCTTCCTGCCGCACAACATGCATCCGGCGCGCATCTTCATGGGCGACTCGGGCTCGATGCTCATCGGGCTCGTGCTCGCGGCCGGCGCGATCTCGATCACCGGGCAGGTCGACCCGGACGCACTCAAGCTGTTCGTCGGCGGCGAGCGCAACGCCACCCACGCGATGCTGCCGGTCTTCATTCCGCTGCTGCTACCGCTGACGATCATCGCGATCCCGTTCGCCGACCTGATCCTGGCGATCGTGCGGCGCACCTGGCAGGGCAAGTCGCCGTTCGCGGCGGACCGCGGGCATCTGCACCACCGGCTGCTGGAGATCGGGCACTCGCACAGCAGGGCCGTACTGATCATGTACTTCTGGTCGGCGCTGATCGCGTTCGGCATGGTCGCCTACTCGGTGGCCAAGGAGAGCATGTGGTTCGTCATGCTCGTCGTCGTGCTGAGCGCGCTGGGTCTGCTGCTGCTGCTCCTGCCGCGCTTCACGCCCCGCGCCCCGCGCTGGATGGAGGCGTTCGTTCCGCCCCGCTACCGGCGTCGGCGCAACCAGGTCGTGGCCTCCTCGGCGGCGGGCTCCCCCGACGGGGCTGCCGGAGCCGCGGCGGCGGAGGAGAGCGACGAGGCGGACCGCACCCCGGTCCCGGCCGGCGTCAACGGGGCGACAGCGGTGGGCCCCCGTTCGCGTTTCAACTGACATAGCCACGTTGACGATTGCCTCAGTGCAGCCCAATACCAGACAAAGCGATGACGCGCACTGCACACACGGGCGGAGTCACCCTCATGTGTGACAGCAACCACACTTTCTGGGTAAAGACTGCATCAAATAGTTTGTGATACGGTTCACGAGACCCGGCGACAGAGCCGCGGGACCGCTGTGCGACGGTCCGGCGGCCCGAGGACCCTTCTCGATCCGGGCTTACGCTCGTCCATGACGACACCCACTGCCCCCACCAAGCAAAGCGGAGCTGCCGCCATGCCGTCCAACGACGCCCGGACACTCCTCCGAACCGCTGTGCCTTCCGCTGCCGTCGGCGTGCTCGCCGTCCTGGTCGGCGCGGTGCTCGGCGGCGGCGAGGCAGCGCTCGGGGCACTCGTGGGCGCAGCGCTGGCGATCGTCTTCATGGGGGGTGGGCTGGTGGCACTCCAGCGCACCGCGAAGCGCCTGCCGCAGCTCTTCCAGGCCATGGGGCTCCTGCTCTATGTGCTCCAACTGCTGCTGCTGTTCGTCTTCCTGGCAGTGTTCAAGGGAACAGAGCTGTTCGACTTCAAGGCGTTCGGTTTCGCACTGCTCGCCGTCACCCTCGTGTGGATCGCCGCCCAGGCGCGCGCCTACATGAAGGCCAAGATTCTTTACGTCGACGACGCGTCCGCCGAGGCCGACAAGTCCCAGAAGACCGGGTCGTCGTCGTGAAGGGTAGGGCCGGGATAAATGGCCGTTCGAGATGCTGCTATCGTCCGGTGCCAACTGCGGCACTGCGGGCGCGGGCATCCGAGCTGACGCCTGTCCCAGCGCGAGGCTCGATGCCGAACCGCCCCGCCCAGCTTTCCAAGACCACCAGTCCAGTGCCGACCCGCGGCTTCCTGCCGCGCCGACACAACGAGGTTGCCGTACCTATGCGCCACGCTGAAGGAGCCCGCGGTGAGTGCTGACACAACGCTTGCCTTTGATGCGAGCTGCCACATTTTCTCCGGATGCGGGTTCCCGGCTCCGGGCCTCCACACCTTCATGTACAAGCCGATGTTCGAGGTGGCGGGCTTCGAGTTCACGAAGCCCATGCTGCTCGCGCTGCTGAGCACGGTGGTGATCGTCGCGTTCTTCTGGGCGGCGTTCAACAAGCCGAAGCTGGTTCCCGGCAAGGTTCAGATGATCGGTGAGGCCGGGTACGACTTCGTACGCCGCGGCATCGTGTACGAGATCATCGGCAAGAAGGACGGCGAGAAGTACGTCCCGCTGATGGTGTCGCTGTTCTTCTTCATCTGGATCATGAACATCTGGTCGATCATTCCGCTCGCCCAGTTCCCGGTCCCGTCGCTGATCGCCTTCCCGGCCGGTCTCGCACTGATCGTGTACGTGCTCTGGGTCGGACTGACCTTCAAGAAGCACGGCTGGTCCGGCGCCTGGAAGAACATCACCGGCTACGACAAGTCGCTCGGCTGGGTGCTCCCGCTGGTCGTCGTGATCGAGTTCTTCTCGAACCTGATCATCCGCCCGTTCACCCACGCGGTCCGACTGTTCGCGAACATGTTCGCCGGCCACCTGCTGCTGGTGATGTTCACGCTGGCCTCCTGGTACCTGATGAACGGGATCGGCATCGCCTACGGCGCCGTGTCCTTCGTCATGGTCCTGGTGATGACGCTCTTCGAGCTGTTCATCCAGGCCGTCCAGGCATACGTCTTCGTGCTCCTGGCCTCCAGCTACATCCAGGGCGCACTCGCCAAGGGCCACTGAGCCAGCACCGCTGAGCCGGCCCCGCCCCCAAGAACCAACAGACGTCCGGTGGCCAACCCCCACCGGTCCGTGAAAGAGAAGGAAGTAACGGCATGTCCGCTGCTCTCGAGCTTGTCAACCTCGCTGCCGAAGGCTCTGCCAAGACCACCCTGGTCGGCAACGTCGCCTCCATCGGCTACGGCCTCGCGGCGATCGGCCCCGGCGTCGGCGTCGGCATCATCTTCGGTAACGGCACCCAGGCCCTCGCGCGTCAGCCCGAGGCCGCCGGCCTGATCCGCACCAACCAGATCATGGGCTTCGCCTTCTGTGAGGCTCTCGCCCTCATCGGCATCGTCATGGGCTTCGTCTACCAGTAAGCCCGGACCGACAGCCAACTACCTTTCACGGAAGGCACTGATGTGAACGCTCTGTTCCTTGCGGCAGCGGAGGAGCCTCAGAATCCTCTGGTCCCGCATCTCGACGAGCTGGTCATCGGTCTGATCGCCTTCGTCATCGTCTTCGGTTTCCTCGCCAAGAAGCTCCTCCCGAACATCAACAAGGTTCTGGACGAGCGCCGCGAGGCCATCGAAGGCGGTATCGAGAAGGCCGATGAGGCCCGGATCGAAGCCGAGAGCGTCCTGGAGCAGTACAAGGCTCAGCTCGCCGAGGCCCGCCACGAGGCCGCGCGCCTGCGCCAGGAGGCGCTGGAGCAGGGCACTGCGCTCAAGGAAGACCTGCGCGCAGAGGGCCAGCGGCAGCGTGAGGAAATCATCGCTGCCGGTCACGCCCAGATCGAGGCCGACCGCAAGCAGGCCGCACTCTCGCTGCGTCAGGACGTCGGCAAGCTCGCCACCGACCTGGCCGGCAAGCTGGTCGGCGAGTCCCTCGAGGACTCCGCCCGGCAGAGCCGCACCATCGACCGTTTCCTCAACGAACTTGAGGAGAAGGCCGAGGCGGCCCGATGAACGGCGCGAGCCGCGAGGCACTGGCGGGTGCCCGGGACAGCCTCGACGCGCTGACGGACACCAGCTCCGTCGACGTGACGAAGCTGGCCGGTGACCTGTCCGCCGTCACCGCGCTGCTCGACCGTGAGGTCTCGCTGCGCCGGGTCCTGACCGACCCGTCGCAGCCCGGTGAGGCCAAGGCCGAACTGGCCGGCCGACTGCTCACCGGTCAGGTGGACGGCGCGGCCGTCGACCTGGTCAAGGGCATGGTCCGGTCCCGCTGGTCGCAGTCCCGCGACCTGGTCGACGCGGCGGAGGAGCTGGCGAACACCGCCGACCTCACCGCCGCGCAGCAGGCCGGCTCCCTCGACAACGTCGAGGACGAGCTGTTCCGCTTCGGCCGGATCGTCTCGTCCAACCCGGCACTGCGCGCCGCGCTCACCGACAAGTCGGCCACCACCGCCGCCAAGAGCCAGCTGCTGCGCAGCCTGCTCGGGGGCAAGGCCGAGACGGTCACCGAGCGTCTGGTCGCACGCCTTGTGACGCAGCCTCGTGGACGTAGCCTGGAATCGGGACTCGAGTCCCTCTCCAAGCTGGCCGCGGAGCGCCGCAGCCGGATGGTCGCGGAGGTCACCTCCGCGGTACCGCTGAGTGACCCGCAGAAGCAGCGCCTCGGCGCGGCCCTGGCGAAGATCTACGGTCGCGAGATGCACCTGAACCTCGACGTGGACCCCGCGGTCCTCGGCGGTATCCAGGTCCGCGTCGGCGACGAGTTCATCAACGGGACCATCGCGGAGCGCCTCGACGAGGCGTCCCGCCGCATGGCCGGCTGACGTCAGCACAGCGCACAAGCAACGCAGTAAAAGCACCGAAGCACCACGCATTGCCGGCGGCCCGGTTGGGCCGCAGAGGATTCCTGGGGGCCGACCCCAGACCCCTAGAAAACTTCGGGCCCAACAAGGAGAGCAGGGAACCCAGATGGCGGAGCTCACGATCCGGCCGGAGGAGATCCGGGACGCACTGGAGAACTTCGTCCAGTCGTACCAGCCGGACGCGGCCTCTCGCGAGGAGGTCGGAACTGTCAGCGTTGCCGGCGACGGCATCGCGAAGATCGAGGGACTTCCCTCGGCCATGGCGAACGAGCTGCTGAAGTTCGAGGACGGAACGCTCGGTCTCGCGCTCAACCTCGAAGAGCGCGAAATCGGCGCGGTCGTCCTCGGCGAGTTCAGCGGGATCGAGGAGGGCCAGCCGGTGCAGCGCACCGGTGAGGTGCTCTCCGTCGGCGTCGGCGAGGGTTACCTCGGCCGCGTCGTCGACCCGCTCGGCAACCCGATCGACGGACTCGGCGAGATCGAGACCGAGGGCCGCCGCGCCCTGGAGCTCCAGGCTCCGGGCGTCATGGTCCGTAAGTCCGTGCACGAGCCGATGCAGACCGGCTACAAGGCGATCGACGCGATGGTCCCGGTCGGCCGCGGTCAGCGTCAGCTGATCATCGGCGACCGCCAGACCGGCAAGACCGCGCTGGCCGTCGACACGATCATCAACCAGCGTGACAACTGGCGCTCGGGCGACGTGAACAAGCAGGTGCGCTGCATCTACGTCGCCATCGGTCAGAAGGGCTCGACCATCGCCTCCGTGCGTGGTGCGCTCCAGGAGGCCGGCGCGCTCGAGTACACGACGATCGTCGCCGCCCCCGCGTCCGACCCGGCCGGCTTCAAGTACCTGGCGCCGTACACCGGTTCGGCCATCGGCCAGCACTGGATGTACGCCGGCAAGCACGTCCTGATCATCTTCGACGACCTGTCGAAGCAGGCCGACGCCTACCGCGCCGTGTCGCTGCTGCTGCGCCGTCCGCCGGGCCGCGAGGCCTACCCGGGCGACGTCTTCTACCTGCACTCGCGTCTCCTTGAGCGCTGCGCGAAGCTGTCGGACGAGCTGGGCGCCGGTTCGATGACGGGTCTGCCGATCGTCGAGACCAAGGCGAACGACGTGTCGGCGTTCATTCCGACCAACGTCATCTCCATCACCGACGGCCAGTGCTTCCTTGAGTCCGACCTGTTCAACGCGGGCCAGCGCCCGGCGCTGAACGTCGGTATCTCGGTCTCCCGCGTCGGTGGCTCGGCCCAGCACAAGGCCATGAAGCAGGTTTCCGGCCGACTGCGCCTGGACCTCGCCCAGTACCGTGAGCTGGAGGCGTTCGCCGCCTTCGGTTCCGACCTGGACGCGGCCTCCAAGTCGTCGCTGGAGCGCGGCAAGCGCCTGGTCGAGCTGCTGAAGCAGGGCCAGTACCAGCCGATGCCGATCGAGGAGCAGGTCGTCTCCGTCTGGGCCGGCACCACCGGCAAGATGGACGAGGTCCCGGTCGAGGACATCCGTCGCTTCGAGAACGAGCTGCTGGACTACCTGCGCCGCGAGCGCAAGGAGCTCCTCACCTCGATCGCCGACGGCGGCAAGATGAACGACGACACGCTCCAGTCCATCGCCGACGCGATCACCACGTTCAAGGGACGGTTCGAGACCTCGGACGGCAAGTCCCTGGGCGAGGACGCACCGGCCGTCAACGTCTCCAAGTGACGACGGAAGGGACCTGACTCATGGGAGCGCAGCTCCGGGTCTACAAGCGTCGCATCCGATCCGTCACCGCGACCAAGAAGATCACCAAGGCGATGGAGATGATCGCCGCCTCTCGCATCGTCAAGGCTCAGCGCCAGGTGGCGGCCTCCACGCCGTACGCCAGTGAGCTGAACCGCGCGGTGACGGCGGTGGCGACCGGCTCCAACACCAAGCACCCGCTGACCACCGAGGTCGAGGCCCCGACCCGGGCCGCTGTCCTGCTCATCACGAGCGACCGCGGTCTGGCCGGCGGCTACTCCTCCAACGCCATCAAGGCCGCGGAGAGGCTCACCGAGCGGCTGCGCGGCGAGGGCAAGGAGGTCGACACCTACATCGTCGGCCGCAAGGGCATCGCCTACTACGGGTTCCGCGAGCGCAAGGTCGCGGAGTCGTGGACCGGCTTCACCGACAGCCCCACCTACGCGGACGCAAAGCGGGTGGCCGGCCCCCTCATCGAGGCCGTCACCGCGGAGACGGCCGAGGGCGGCGTCGATGAACTGCACATCGTCTTCACGGAATTCGTGTCGATGATGACGCAGAACCCGGTCGAGAACCGGATGCTGCCGCTCTCGCTCACGGAGACATCAGCGGCTACCGCCGCGGGGGCTCAGGAGGAGAAGGGCACGAAGGGCGAGATCCTTCCGCTCTTCGACTTCGAGCCCTCGGCGGAGGACGTCCTCGACGCCCTGCTGCCGCGATACGTCGAAAGCCGTATCTACAACGCACTGCTTCAGGCCGCCGCCTCCGAGCACGCCGCCCGTCGTCGTGCGATGAAGTCGGCGACCGACAACGCCGGGGATCTCATCAAGAGCCTCTCCCGGCTTGCCAACGCGGCCCGCCAGGCCGAAATCACCCAGGAAATCAGCGAGATCGTCGGTGGCTCCAGCGCCCTCGCCGACGCGAACGCGGGGAGTGACAAGTAATGACGACCACTGTGGAGACGGCCGCCGCCACGGGCCGTGTTGCCCGTGTCATCGGCCCTGTCGTCGACGTGGAGTTCCCCGTCGACGCCATGCCCGAGATCTACAACGCCCTCAAGGTCCAGGTCGCAGACCCGGCCGAGGACGGCAAGCTCAAGACGCTGACCCTGGAAGTCGCCCTGCACCTGGGTGACGGCCTGGTCCGCGCGATCTCGATGCAGCCCACCGACGGCCTGGTCCGCCAGGCCCCGGTGACCGACACCGGCGAGGGCATCACCGTCCCCGTCGGCGAGATCACCAAGGGCAAGGTGTTCAACACCCTCGGCGAGATCCTCAACAAGCCGGAGGCCAACGCCGAGGTGACCGAGCGGTGGCCCATCCACCGCAAGGCCCCGTCGTTCGACCAGCTCGAGTCGAAGACCGAGATGTTCGAGACCGGCGTCAAGGTCATCGACCTTCTCACCCCGTACGTCAAGGGTGGAAAGATCGGTCTGTTCGGTGGTGCCGGTGTCGGCAAGACCGTGCTGATCCAGGAAATGATCTACCGCGTGGCCAACAACCACGACGGTGTGTCGGTGTTCGCCGGTGTCGGTGAGCGCACCCGTGAGGGCAACGACCTCATCGAGGAAATGGCCGAGTCCGGCGTCATCGACAAGACGGCGCTCGTGTTCGGTCAGATGGACGAGCCGCCGGGCACGCGTCTTCGCGTCGCGCTCTCGGGTCTGACCATGGCGGAGTACTTCCGCGATGTGCAGAAGCAGGACGTGCTCTTCTTCATCGACAACATCTTCCGCTACACGCAGGCGGGCTCCGAGGTCTCCACGCTCCTCGGCCGCATGCCGTCCGCGGTGGGTTACCAGCCGAACCTGGCCGACGAGATGGGTCTCCTCCAGGAGCGCATCACCTCGACCCGTGGTCACTCGATCACCTCGATGCAGGCGATCTACGTCCCCGCGGACGACCTGACCGACCCGGCGCCGGCCACCACCTTCGCCCACCTGGACGCGACGACCGTGCTGTCGCGCCCGATCTCGGAGAAGGGCATCTACCCCGCGGTGGACCCGCTCGACTCCACGTCGCGCATCCTGGACCCCCGCTACATCGCGGCGGACCACTACGCGACCGCCATGCGTGTCAAGGGGATCCTCCAGAAGTACAAGGACCTCCAGGACATCATCGCGATCCTCGGCATCGACGAGCTGGGCGAGGAGGACAAGCTCGTTGTCCACCGTGCCCGTCGCGTCGAGCGCTTCCTGTCGCAGAACACCCACGTCGCCAAGCAGTTCACCGGCGTGGACGGTTCGGACGTACCGCTGGAAGAGTCGATCCGCGCGTTCAACGCGATCTGCGACGGCGACTACGACCACTTCCCCGAGCAGGCGTTCTTCCTGTGCGGTGGCATTGAGGACCTCAAGGCCAACGCCAAGGAGCTCGGCGTCAGCTGACGTCCGAAGCCCCGGAGTTACGTACGGGTGAGAGGGGCGGGCCCGCCCGCCCCTCTTCCGTACACCCCCTAGACTTTGACCCAACACCCGGCAGCACTGCCGGGTGGTGACCCGAGGAGCCACCCTTGGCTGCTGAGCTGCACGTCGAGCTGGTCGCTGCGGACCGTAACGTCTGGTCCGGCGAGGCCACCCTGGTCGTCGCGCGTACCACGTCCGGCGACATCGGCGTCATGCCCGGTCACCAGCCGCTTCTGGGTGTGCTGGAATCGGGCCCGGTGACCATCCGTACGAGCGAGGGCGGCACCGTCGTCGCCGCCGTCCACGGCGGTTTCATCTCGTTCGCCGACAACAAGCTGTCGCTGCTCGCGGAGATCGCCGAGCTGGCCGACGAGATCGACACCGCCCGTGCGGAGCGGGCGCTGGAAGCCGCGAAGGCGGCGGACGACTCCGCGGCCGAGCGTCGCGCCGACGTCCGACTGCGTGCGGTGGCGGGGCACTGAGTCCCGCCTCACGCCACGTGAATTAACCTCAGCCGCGGCTCGTACTGGATACTTCCAGGACGGGTCGCGGCTGAGGCGATGCTGACGCGGTCGCGGCGTCGCAGTGAGTGAATGGCTTTTCCGTAGCGGTACTGGATGAGGCGAGGAGGTCGTGGGAGATGATCCTCGCTCTGCTTGTGTGCGGCTCTGTCGTCCTGCTGGTGCTGGTGGGACTCTTCGTCTTCGGACTGCGCCGGAGGCTGATTCAGCGCTCCGGCGGCACCTTCGACTGCTCGCTGCGCTGGGACACCACCGAGGAGCTGGACACGTCAGGCAAGGGCTGGGTGTACGGCGTGGCCCGCTACAGCGGTGACCGGATCGCCTGGTTCCGGGTCTTCTCGTACGCGCCCAAGCCGCGCCGGGTGCTGGAGCGCTCGGCGATCGAGGTGGTGACGCGGCGCTCGCCCCAGGGCGAGGAGGAGCTGGCACTGCTGTCCGACGCCTCCATCCTGGGCTGTGTCCACCGCGGTACGCGCCTGGAGCTGGCGATGAGCGAGGACGCGCTGACCGGTTTCCTGGCCTGGCTTGAGGCGGCGCCGCCCGGCCAGCGGGTGAACGTGGCGTAGGCCGAACGCAGGAAGGCCGGGGGAGACGGGGGCGGACCCGTCTCCCCCGGCTTTTCCCATGGGGGGTTTACTGCTGCGAGCGGTTACTTCAGACCGGAGTCGATCGCCGAGACCAGCTCGCCGTTGGCGGTGTCACCGCTGAACTCCCAGAAGAACGCGCCTCCCAGGCCCTGCGACTTCGACCATGCCATCTTGGAGTTGATCGTCGCCGGGGTGTCGTAGCTCCACCAGTTGGTGCCGCAGTGGGCGTACGCGGTGCCGGCCACCGTGCCGTTCGAGGGGCAGCTGGTCTTGAGGACCTTGTAGTCCTCGATGCCCTGCTCGTACGTGCCGGCTGCCGGGCCCGTGGCGGTGCCGCCCGGCTCCTTCTGGGTGACGCCGGTCCAGCCGCGGCCGTAGAAGCCGATGCCGAGCAGGAGCTTCTTGGCGGGGACGCCCTTGGCCTTCAGCTTGGCGATCGCGTCGGCGGAGTTGAAGCCCGCCTGCGGGATGCCCGGGTAGGAGGTCAGCGGGGAGTGCGGGGCCGTCGGGCCCTTCGCCGCCCAGGCGCCGAAGAAGTCGTACGTCATCACGTTGTACCAGTCGAAGGACTTGGCCGCGGTGCCGTAGTCGGCGAGGTCGATCTTGCCGCCGTCCGAGCCGTCCGCGGTGATGGCGGCGGTGACCAGGTTGTTCGCACCGAACTTGGTGCGCAGCGCGGAGGCCACGTTGCCGAGTGCGGCGGGACCGCTGGTGTCGCAGGTCAGGCCGCAGGCGTTCGGGTACTCCCAGTCGATGTCGATGCCGTCGAAGACGTCGGCCCAGCGCGGGTCCTCGACCAGCTGGTAGCAGGAGTCGGCGAACGCGGCCGGGTTCTTGGCCGCCTCACCGAAGCCGCCGGACCAGGTCCAGCCGCCGAACGACCAGATCACCTTGATGTTCGGGTACTTGGCCTTGAGCTTGCGCAGCTGGTTGAAGTTGCCGCGCAGCGGCTGGTCCCAGGTGTCGGCGACGCCGTCCACGGCCTGGTCCGCCGTGTACGCCTTGTCGTAGTCCGCGAAGGCGTCACCGATGGTGCACTTGCCGCCCTGGACGTTGCCGAACGCGTAGTTGATGTGGGTGATCTTGGCGGCCGAGCCCGACGTCACGAGGTTCTTGACGTGGTAGTTGCGGCCGTAGACGCCCCAGTTGGTGAAGTAGCCGAGCTTGACCTGGTCGCCGGGGCCGGGGCCCGGGTCGGTGCCGCCGCCGGTGGTCTTGACCGCGACCGAGGCGCTGGCGGGACCGGTCTGGTCGGCGGTGTCGCGGGCCTGCACGGCGTACGAGTAGCTGGTGCCCGCAGTGAGGGCGTTGTCCGTGTAGGTGAGGCCGGTGACGGTGGCGACCTTGCTGCCGTCGCGCAGGACGTCGTAGTTCTTGACGCCCTTGTCGTCGGTGGCCGCGGTCCAGGTCAGCTTGGCCGAGGTGTTGGTGACGCCGCTGGCGACCGGGGTGCCGGGGGCGCTGGGGGCGGCGTCGCCCGGCTGGGAACCGCCGTCGCAGGAGGCGCCGTTGAGCTTGCAGCCCGACGGGTTGCCGGGGCCGGTGCCGTTGAACCCGAAGGTCACGGAGGCGCCGGGGGTCAGGGTGCCGTTCCAGGAGAGGTTCTTGGCGGTGACGTGGTTGCCGGCCGTGGTGAGCGCGGCGTCCCAGCCGGAGCCCGCCTTGGTGCCGGTGGGGAAGTCCCACTCCACGGTCCATGAACTCAGCGTGGTGGTACCGGTGTTCTTGACGGTCCACGAGCCTTCGAAGCCCGTGCCCCAGTCCGACTTCTTGGTGTACGTCGCCGTCGCCGCGGGAGCTGCCTGGGCGGGGGAGGCCAGGCCGACCATTGCGGCGAGGGGAAGGGCGAGTGCGGTGAGAGTGGCTGCGACACGCGTTCTGTACCGCGTTCGCAGGGGGATTCCAGTGCTCAAGGGTTGCTCCCGAGAGAGGTCCGACATGACGGGTGGGACCTGCGCCGCCTGGTGAGCACACCCGTGAGGGGGGAGGCAAAGCTTGGCGTGCTCACCACTGCAGTGCGGTGAGCGTGCCAAGGTCTGGACCAATCGTCAAGAGGTCTGGACCAGAGAAGGGAAATGCGTCGGTGCAGGTGGTCAGATACCCAACTCACCCGCCAGAACGGCCGCTTGCACCCTGCTGCGCAGCCCGAGCTTGCCGAGCAGTCGGCTCACATGTGTCTTGACGGTGGCCTCCGCCATGTCCAGGCGAGCCGCGATCTCCGCGTTGGAGAGCCCCTCGCCGAGCCGGGCCAGCACCTCGCGCTCACGCCGGGTCAGCGGATCGAGCACGGACAGGTCGGGTGCGTCCTCCTTGCGTACGGACGCGGGGGAGGCGAACTCGGCGATCAGCCGGCGGGTCACGGCGGGCGAGATCAGCCCCTCGCCGCGCGCCACCGTCCGCACCGCCTCCAGCAGGTCCCTGGCCTCGGTGTTCTTGAGCAGGAAGCCCGATGCGCCCGCGCGCAGCGCCCCGAAGACGTACTCGTCGAGGTCGAAGGTGGTCAGTACGAGGACGTCGGCGAGCTGCTCGGCGACGACCAGCCTGGTCGCCGAGACCCCGTCGAGCCGTGGCATCTGGATGTCCATGAGCACCAGGTCGGGGCGCAGCTCACGGGCGAGCCTGACCGCCTCCTCGCCGTCCGGGGCCTCGCCCACGACCTCGATGTCGGGGGCGCTGCCCAGGATGAGGACGAGGCCGGCCCGCACCGCCGACTGGTCCTCGGCGACCAGGACCCTGATCGGGGAAGGGGCGTCGGTACCGCTCGGGTCCGCACCCGGGTCGGCGCTCGTGTCCGCGCCCGGGTCCGCGCCCGGGTCGGCGCCCGGGTCGGCGTTCGTGTCCGCACCCGGGTCCGCTCCCGGGTCCGCACCCTTGTCCGCGCTCGTGGGCGTGCTCACGTGGGAAGCTCCTCGCTCTCGTCCTCGGCGGGCAGTTCCGCCCGCACCCGCCACATCTTGGTGCCGTCGTCGAGGGTGACGGGGCCCGCCGTCAGCTCGCCGTCCAGGAGCGCCACGCGTTCCTGCATGCCCACCAGGCCGGCGCCCGAACCGGGGGCGCGTGGCCCCGGGCGCCCGCCGCCGAAGGGGCTGGTCACCGTCACGGTCAAGGCGGTCCGCGCATGGGCGAGAGTGACGGCGACCGGGCCGGGGGACGCGTGCTTGAGCGCGTTGGTCAGGGACTCCTGAACGATCCGGTACGCGGCCAGCTCCACCGGCGTGGGCAGCTTGAGGCCGGGTGGGCGGGCGTCGTCCAGGGTGAAGCTCAGCCCGCTGTCGGCGCCGAAGGTACGGGACCTGGCGAGCAGTGCGTCGAGGCCGTCGAGGGTGGGGGCGGCCGTGGGCTCCTGATCGTCGTCGCTCTCCCGCAGTAGTCCGATCAGACGACGCATTTCGGCCAGTCCCTGCACGCTGTTCTCCCGGATGACGGACAGGGCGCGCACGGAGGTCTCGGGGGTGTCGATGGAGAGCGCGGCGGTGGAGTGGATCGCGATGGCCGAGAGGTGGTTGGCCACCATGTCGTGCAACTCCCGTGCCATCCGCGCCCGTTCGGCCGTCACAGCCTGGGCGCGGTCCATCTCGGCGAGCAGCGCGGTCTGTTCGGCACGCAGTCGGGCGGCGACCGCGGCCTGGCGGTGGTTGCGGAGGATCGATCCGGTGAGGGCGGGGGCGAAGCTGACCAGCCCGGTGACCGTGCCGATCAGCAGGGCCTCCGGCTTGCGGAACCAGGCGAGGAAGCCGACGGTGACCGCCAGGGTGATCACCCCGGTGGTGACCGGGATCCGGCGGGCTGCCTGGGGGGTGCCGTAGACCACGGCCGCGTACACGAGGTCCGCGAACATGATGACCGTGGCGAGGTTGCCCTGGGTGAACTGGTCCGCGACCACCCCGAGGGTGCCGGCCACGAGGGCGAACGCGGGGGCGGTCCTGCGCACCAGCTCCAGTGCGGCGAGCAGGCAGAGAGGCACGAGGGTCGCCCAGCCGGGGAGCAGCAGCCGGTCGCCCTGGCTGTGCAGGCCGAGGAACCAGAGCAGCAGACCGCCGAGCAGGCTGATCACCGAGAGGCGTACGTCGTCCCGGTGCGGTTGGAGGAGGGGATGGCTGAAGCGGGGCACGTACTCCATCCAACACGGCCCTGGGCCGGGCGGCCTCAGCGTCCGGGCGGAAACCGGACTGCATCCTTCGGTGTAGTGCGCTTTCGCCCCTGGCGACGATGTCCTGCGGAGCGGGACGGCCGAGGATGGAGGGGTGCTGAGGAGAGGAGTGCGGTCATGGTCCTCGGACTGATCATCGCTTGCGAAGTCGCCTTCTGGGTGCTTCTGCTGATGGGGCTCTCCCTTCGCTACCTGGCGAGGATGCCCCGGCTCGGGGCGGCGGTTCTCCTGTGCGAGCCGCTGCTGGAGGTCGTGCTTTTCGTGGTCACGGCGATCGACCTGAAGAACGGGGCCGCGCCGGACTGGAAGCACGGGCTCGCGGCGGTCTACATCGGGTTCACGGTGGCGCTGGGTCACCGCACCGTCAAGTGGCTCGACGCGCACTTCGCACACCGCTACGCGGGCGGGCCCCCGCCGGTGAGGCCGCCGAAGTACGGGATGGCGCGGGCGGCGTACGAGTGGAGGACGGCGGGGCGGTGGATCCTCGCGTGTGCGATCGCGGCGGGGCTGTTGCAGGGGGCGGTCTGGTACGTGGGGGAGGCGGGCGACGTGGCGTCCCTGCGGGACTGGCAGTCCAAGGTGGCGTTCGTGGCGGGGATCAACTTGGTGATTGCGGGGAGCTATACGGTGTTTCCGAAGCGGGAGCGGGAGCGGGAGCGGGAGCGGGTTGAGGGGGAGCGGGGGCCGGGGGAGTCGGAGCGGGAGCTTTCCGGGCGGTAGTGGGCGGTCGTAAGCGGTCGTGGGCGGGGCGAGAAGGGGGCGCTCCGCGCGAGGGGCCGCCCCCTTGCCCACCCGTCCCGCCCCCGGGGGGCGGCCCCGCTGCCCAAGGGGGCTGGGGGTGGGGGCGAGGGGTGGCCCCGCTGTGCGAGGGGGCTGGGGGTGGGGATGAGGGGGGCCCGCTGCCCAAGGAGGCTAGGGCCCAGGAAGGGCCGGGGGGTTAGCGGTCGCCGCCTGGTACCCAGAGGACGTCGCCCATTGTCTTGTTGGCCGTGCGGGCGAGGATGAAGAGCAGGTCGGAGAGGCGGTTGAGGTAGGTGGCGGTCAGGGGGTTCATCGTCTCGCCGTGCACCTCGAACGCCGCCCACGTCGAGCGTTCCGCCCGGCGGACCACCGTGCACGCCTGGTGGAGCAGGGCCGCTCCCGGGGTGCCGGCGGGCAGGATGAAGGAGCGGAGCTTCTCCAACTCCTCAAGGTAGGCGTCGCAGTCCGCCTCCAGCTTGTCGATGTACGACTGCTCCACCCGCAGCGGCGGGTACTTCGGGTCCTGGACGACCGGCGTCGAGAGGTCCGCGCCCACGTCGAAGAGGTCGTTCTGGATGCGGGTGAGGACCTTGACCACGCCCTCGTCCAGGTCGCCCAGGGCGATCGCCGTGCCGATCACCGCGTTCGCCTCGTTGGCGTCCGCGTACGCGGAGATCCGCAGATCGGTCTTGGCGGTGCGGCTCATGTCTCCCAGCGCGGTGGTGCCCTGGTCGCCGGTACGGGTGTAGATGCGCGTCAGATTGACCATGGGAGGAGCGTATCCATCAGGGTCAGGCTCCGGCGCGGCGGAACTCCCGGGTGCCCACCGCGAGCGCCAGCACGGTGAACGCCACCGCGACCAGCACCCCGTACAGCATGGTGGGGTTCAGGTACTCCCCGACGTACGCCGAGCGCACCGCGTCCACCAGGTAGCGGAACGGCATGAAGTGCGAGAGGACGTCCAGCCAGGTGGGTGCCAGGGCCATCGGCAGCATCAGGCCGGAGAGCAGGATCGCGGGCATCGAGACCGCGTTGACGACCGGGCCGAATCCCTGGGGCGTCGAGACCCTCATGGCCAGGGCGTACGAGAGCGCCGCGAGCGCGACGGTCAGGACGCCGACGAACACGAAGCCGATCAGGATGCCGGCGACGGGCGCGCGCAACCCCATGACCAGGGCCGCGGCCACCAGCAGCACCGCCTGGAAGACGAAGAGGACCGCGTCGCGCAGTACCCGCCCCAGGAGCAGGGCGAGCCGGCTGACCGGGGTGACCCGCATCCGCTCCACCACCCCCGTCCCCTTGTCGAGGATGAGGGCGAAACCGGCGAACGAGGCACCGAACAGGCCGAGTTGCAGCAGCAGACCTGGGACGAGTACCTGCCAGGAGTCGCCCTTCGAGGCGAGCGGCAGGCCGGTGAGCAGGGGGCCGAAGAAGAGCAGGTAGAGCAGCGGCATCAGTACGCCGAAGAAGATCTGGAACTTCGAGCGCAGGGTCTGCCGCAGGTACCGGCCGAGGACCAGCGAGGTGTCGGAGAGCACGGAGGACCTGGAGGACCTGGAGGTCAGGGAGGATCTGGAGGACATGGGAGGGGTTCCTAGACCGCTACGGGGATGTTGTCCTTCGGCGCCGGGGCGGCGCGTCCGGTGATGGCCAGGAACGTGTCCTGGAGTGTGGCGTCGGGGGAGCCGCCGTGGCGCAGCTTCAGCGCGGCGGGGGTGCCGTCGGCGACGACCGCCCCCTTGTCGATGATCACCAGGCGGTCGGAGAGCGCGTCGGCCTCGTCGAGGTAGTGGGTGGTCAGCAGGACGGTCGTGCCGTACGTGTCACGCAGCCGGCGCACCAGTGCCCACAGGTCGCTGCGGCCCGCCGGGTCGAGTCCGGTCGTCGGCTCGTCCAGGAAGAGGACCTCGGGGCGGTGGGTGAGGCCCATCGCGATGTCGAGCCTGCGCCGCCGGCCGCCGGAGAGGGTGGCGCAGTCGCGGTCCAGGAAGTCGGTGAGGTCCAGGTCGTGGGCCAGTTCCTCGGCGCGCGCGGCGGCCTCCGTCCTGCTCAGCCGGTAGAGCCTGCCCTGGGTGACGAGTTCCTCGCGCACCGGGACGTGCGGGTCGACGCCGCCCGCCTGCGCCACGTACCCGATCTTCTGCCGGACGCCGGCCGGGTCGGTCAGCAGGTCACGGCCCGCGACGGTGGCCGCGCCGCCGGTGGGGGCGAGGAGCGTGGTGAGCATGCGCAGGGTGGTGGTCTTCCCGGCACCGTTCGGGCCGAGGAGGCCGAGGATCTCGCCGGGACGCACGCTCAGGTCGACGGACCGGACGGCCTCGACCGGGCCCGCCTTGGTCTGGAAGGTGCGGGCGAGACCGGAGGTGCTGACGATCGCCTGAGGCGCTTCGTTCGCTGTCATGGCACCAGAAAAACAGAGTCGCCCTAAAATTGCAATGACACCAAAAAAGAGCAGGGTGCAAATTTCCAGTGAGCTCAACGAGCGTGCGTACGATGGCGGCATGGCTGAGGGACTGAGGGAGCGCAAGAAGCGCCGGACCAGGCAGTACATCTCCGACGTGGCCACCGGGCTGTTCCTGGAGAAGGGCTTCGACGCGGTGACGATCGCCGAGATTGCCACCGCCAGCGATGTCTCGGTCAACACCGTCTACAACTACTTCCCGGCCAAGGAAGACCTCTTCTTCGACCGGAGCGCCGGCATCGTCGACCTGCTGGCGCGGTTCGTCCGGGCCCGCGACGAGGGGGAGTCGGCGGCGGCGGCCGTGCTGCGCGAACTGCGCGCCGACGTGGAGGCGGTCTCGCCGCGGGTCGGGCTGATGGAGGGCTACGACCGCTTCATGAAGGTCGTGCACGGCGCGCACACCCTGCGCTCCCGGCTCTGGTACATCCAGCAGGAGTCCCTGCAGAACCTGGAGAAGGCCCTGCGCGAGGACACCGGCGCCGGCCCCGATGACGACCTGCCCGACCTGGTCGCCGGACAGATCGCCTGGGTGCACTCCACCCTCATGGCCTGGATCGGCCGCGAGATGGTCAAGGGGCGCGCCGCGGCCGAGGTGTCGCGTGACGCCCTCGTCCTGCTGGACGAGATGGAGGGGCTGCTGAGCGAACGGGTGCTCAACTACGCCGCACGGGACGCGAGCTGACCCGTACCGGTGTGATGTCCGTCATTCGAGACGTGACGCGCATCTCTTCGCCGTCCCTGCGGCCGGATCCGGCGATAGCCTCCGCCTCAGGACAACGCATCCGGGTGTCCGACGTTCATGCACGGGGTTGCAGAGGGAGTGCGCAGTGGCCAGGAAGCTTGCCGTCATCGGTGCCGGTCTCATGGGGTCGGGCATCGCCCAGGTCTCGGCGCAGGCGGGCTGGGACGTGGTCCTGCGCGACGTCACGGACGCGGCGCTGACGCGCGGCACCGACGGGATCAAGGCCTCCTACGACAAGTTCGTCAGCAAGGGCAAGCTGTCGGCCGAGGACGCCGGGGCCGCACTCGCGCGGATCACGACCACCACCGACCTGGACGCCGTCGCCGACGTGGACATCGTCGTCGAGGCCGTGTTCGAGAAGCTGGAGATCAAGCACGAGATCTTCCGCACGCTGGACAAGCTGGTGCGCGAGGACGCCGTCCTCGCCTCCAACACCTCCGCCATCCCGATCACGAAGATCGCAGCGGTGACGGAGCGTCCGGAGCGGGTCGTCGGCGCGCACTTCTTCTCGCCGGTCCCGATGATGCAGTTGTGCGAGCTCGTCCGCGGGTACAAGACGAGTGACGAAACCCTCGCCACCGCGCGGGAGTTCGCCGAGTCCGTCGGCAAGACCTGCATCGTCGTCAACCGCGACGTCGCCGGTTTCGTGACGACCCGTCTCATCTCGGCACTCGTCGTCGAGGCGGCCAAGCTGTACGAGTCGGGCGTGGCCAGCGCCGAGGACATCGACACCGCCTGCAAGCTGGGCTTCGGCCACGCCATGGGACCGCTCGCCACCGCCGACCTGACCGGCGTCGACATCCTGTTGCACGCCACCGGAAACATCTACACCGAGTCCCAGGACGAGAAGTTCGCACCGCCGGAGCTGATGCGGCGCATGGTCGACGCGGGTGACATCGGCCGCAAGAGCGGACAGGGCTTCTACAAGCACTGAGCTGTTCTGCCGCAGGGGCCGGTACCGGGCACCGCACTCACCCCTGCGGGTGAATTCGGTATCGATTCGCTTACAGACGGCAACTTATCTGCCCGTGCGGCAGTCAGTTGATGAGTCAGTTGGAAAGAAACAAGAGACAGAGACGAAGACGTCTGACGTCACGGACAAGCACTCTCGGGGAGCGCACATGTACATCAGGGGCGATCACGTCGAGCTGGTCGTCGGGGGCCGCCTCGACGTCCGCAGCGCGGCGGACGCCCGTACGGTCCTGCACTCGGCCGTCGACGACGGCGCCGGAGACCTGGTGCTCGACCTGACCGAGCTGGACTCGTGGGACGCCACCGGACTGGGCGTCATCATGGGCGCGCACCGCAGGGCCGGGCGGTGCGGGCGGCGGCTGGTGCTGCGCGGCGTGCCGCCGCAGATGCAACGGCTGCTGGTGGCGACCCGGCTGCACCGGATCCTGTCGATCGAGGGCGGGCTCGCGGCGGACATGCTGCCGCGCGTCTGACGGCCCGTCCACGGCGCCCCCGCGAGGGCCGCAATCCTCACACGACTGTGACGTGCCCCGGCCCCCGGCACCCCTGCCGCTCATAGATAATGTGCCAAGGTCTAGGGTTCGGTCGCCTGCCGCTTGACGAACCCACGCAATGGATGCACCCACGTCGGCGGGCACCGGACCAGAAGCGACAGCGAGCGTGTGAAAGGCCGGGAGGGGCAGTCAGCACGCAACGCATCTGGGGGGCTTTGACCATGGACCCGATGAACCGGGGACCTGTTGAGTACGGCCAGGACAACATCCGCGACCACGACGAGCGGGACCAGCCGGAACGCGTGCGCGAACGCGACCCGATGACCCGCGACCTCGGTCCGAGCGCGGCACCTTCGCCCGCCCGCACCGTGCAGTTCACCTCGGGCGACTTCCTGCTGACCGTCAATCCGGTCGACGGGAGCGAGATCGAACCCTGCCCGCCGGGAGAGCGCCCCGAGGTGCCCGTGCGGCACCCGGCGGCCGACCGCGCCGAACTGGCGCGCGCCGCCAGGCCGCCGGTGCCACCGGGCCCCGCCGTGCCCGAGCTGCCCCTCCTGGAACGCCAGGAGGAGCGTGACCGGCTGGTGGGACTGCTCTCACGCGGCCGCTCCGTCCGGCTGGTCGGCTCCGCCGGATCCGGGCGTACGGCACTGCTCGACGCCGTCGCCGCGGACTGCGCGGACCTCGCGCCGGACGGCGTCGTACGGCTTTCGGGTCACCGGCGCACCACGTCGGAGCTCCTGCACGACCTCTTCGCGGCCGTCTTCCGGGCCCCGCTGCACCGGCCCGACCGGGACGAACTGCTGCGCCACGTGCACGACATCGGCGCCGTCGTCGTCCTGGACGACCTGGAGTTCGGCGGCGACGCGCTGGAGGAACTGCTCGCCGCCACGCCCGAGTGCGCGTTCCTGCTGGCCACGACGCCCGACGTCGTGGCGCCCTCCTTGGGGTCACTCGTCGAGGAGGTGCTGCTCGGCGGGCTCGGGCGGGGCGCCTCGCTGGAGCTCCTGGAGCGGGCGGTGGGCCGCCCGCTCACCGCCGAGGAGGCGAACTGGGCGGGTGACCTCTGGTTCGAGTCCGAGGGGCTGCCGCTGCGGTTCGTACAGGCCGGGGCGCTGCTGCTGCAGCGTGACGTACTGCGCGCCGACCCGGGCGCCTTCGACGAGTACGGGTACTTCACCGAGGCCCCGCTGGACGCGCCCTTCGACGCGGCCGACGGGCACGACGTACCGCTGCCCACCCTCGCGGAGGGCGTCGCCCCGGTCGCGCCGCTGGCCGCCCGGCTCAGCGAGTCCGCGAGGGCCACACTGCGCTTCGCGGTGGCCCTCGGCGGCGAGGTCCCGCACCAGGCCCACCTGCCCGCGCTGGTCGGCGACACCCACGCGGACGCCGCGCTGGGCGAACTCGTCTCGTGCGGTCTGCTCTCGCCCTCCGGCACCCGTTACCGGCTGGCCGCCGGGGTCGCCGTACAGCTGGAGAACGCGGGGTACGGTGCCGACGCGGCCGGTCCCGCGACGACCGCCGCCCAGCACTACGCCTGGTGGGCCGGGCACCCCTCGGTGACGCCGGAGCGGATCTCCGCCGAGTCCGACGCCGTACTGGCCGCGCTCGCCGCACTGGTCCCCGGCACCGAGGCCGGGCACCCGAGCGCCGCCGTGCTGCTGGCCCGTACCGCCGCGCCGGCCTTCGCGGCGGGCATGCAGTGGGGAGCCTGGGAGCGGTCGCTGAGGGCCGGCGCCGAGGCCTCCCGGATCGCCGGGGAGGTAGCCGAAGAGGCTTACTTCCACCACGAGTTGGGGATCCTCGCGCTCTGTTCGGGGCAGCTCGACCGGGCGCGGGCGGAGCTGGAGACCTCGGTCGGGCTGCGCGGGGCACTCGCCGACCGGCGCGGCACCGTCGCCGCCCGGCGGGCCCTCGCGCTGGTCACGGACCGCAGCGGCGCGAGTCCCTTCGGCCCGCCGGTCCTGGCAGCGGTGCCCACGGGTGGCGGCGCCTCCCCGCGCTCGCCGTTCGACACCCCGTACAACCCCTTCGAGTCGGAGCGTCCTTCGGCCGGCGAGGAGATGCCCGCAGCGCGGTACGAGGAGTCCTCCTCGCCGCCCGGCGGAGTTCCCGCCACCGCCGTCCTGGCCGAACTCCCGGACGCCGGGCAGCCGTTGGTGATCGGCCGTAGCCCTTCGGCCGCCGCGGGCGGCCCGCCGTCGCGCCGGTCGATGCTGAGCGGCGCCCGGCGGAACATGGTCGCGGCGGGCGCGGGCGCGCTGCTCGTCGCCGTCCTCGGCACCGTGGTGACGCTCGGGGCGACCGGCAACCCGGAAGGGCCGTCGGACAAGATCGGCCCCGGGCAGTCCGCCAACGAGGACGACGGCAAGGGCGGCATCGACGCCGACCAGGCGGACGGCTCGGAGGGCAGCGGCTCGGGCGGCGCGACCGGCGACGACGGCGCCGGCGGGCCCGGTGTGCCCGCCGTCGACTCCACCAGCCGTGGCCGGGAGACCGCAGGCCCGGACCCGGTCCCGAGCGGCACGGCGAGTACGCCCGGCGGCGACGGGAGCACGCCGGGACCCGGCACCACCGGGCCGACGGCTCCGCCGACCGGGCCGACCGGCCCGCCGACGAAGCCCACGGTCCCGCCGACGGTTCCCCCGACGCAGCCGACCGATCCGCCGACGACGCCCACGGACCCGCCGTCCACACCGGACCCGGACCCGACGACGCCCGAGCCGGACCCGCCGACCTCGCCGGACAACCCGCCGCCCCCGCCGGAACAGCCCGCCCCCGGCTCGGACAACCCGCCGAGCTCGCCCGCCAACACGTTCGGCGCGCCGGCGCCGGCGACGTCGGACAGCGACGAGGACGACGGCTCGCTGTTCGGGACCACGTCGTTCGTGGAGGTGTCCTCGTAACACCCGGCGGACGAAGCACCGTACGGACGTAGCGCGGTACGGACGAAGCACCGCACGAACGAAGCACCGCACGAATGAAGAACCGTGGCGGCCCACCTGAGGTCAGGTGGGCCGCCACGGTCATGCGGTGAGCGGGGGTGCGGTGAGCGGAGGTGCGGTGAGCGGAGGTGCGGCGCTCAGAACAGCCGCAGCTTGTCGTCCTCGATGCCGCGCATCGCGTTGTAGTCCAGGACCACGCAGCGGATGCCGCGGTCGGTGGCCAGCACGCGGGCCTGCGGCTTGATCTCCTGAGCGGCGAAGACACCGGTGACCGGGGCCAGGTGCGGGTCGCGGTTGAGGAGTTCGAGGTAGCGGGTGAGCTGCTCGACACCGTCGATGTCACCGCGCCGCTTCAGCTCGACGGCCACGGTCGCGCCGTCCGCGTCCCGGCACAGGATGTCGACCGGGCCGATCGCCGTCATGTACTCGCGGCGGATCAGCGTGTGGCCCTCACCGAGGGTCTCGATGCGGTCCGCGAGGAGTTCCTGGAGGTGCGCTTCCACGCCGTCCTTGATGAGACCGGGGTCGATGCCCAGCTCGTAGGACGAGTCGTGGAGGACTTCCTCCATGGTGATGATCAGTTTCTCGCCCGCTTTGTTGATCACGGTCCAGACACCGGCGTCGTCACCGGTGCCCTCCTTGAGCGTGCAGGGCGGGGACATCCAGTTGAGCGGCTTGTACGCCCGGTCGTCCGCGTGAATGGAGACGCTGCCGTCCGCCTTCACCAGGATCAGACGGGGGGCGGAGGGGAGGTGGGCGGTGAGCCGGCCCGCGTAGTCCACGGAGCAGCGGGCGATGACGAGACGCATGAGGAGCAACGCTACTCGACGACACGCCCCGGACGCGATTCGCCCTGTAAGGCACCCGTAAGCCACTGTTCGCCAGTTGACGGAAGGGCCAACGGCAATGGCCGGTTGTATGCGCAATCCCCTGTCGCGGTGTGGACGGCACGCTTACCGTGGATGCAGGAGGTCGCCGTGCGTGCACGCTGCGTCGCCGACTCCTGCCCTGCCCGGAAGACCCCGTCTCGGTGCGGGGTCGCGAGAGGAGAACCCATGTCGCTCGACGTCTCACCGGCTCTGTTGGAACAGGCCGAGCGAGGCGAGGTCGACGAAGCCGACTTCGTCGACTGCGTCCGGACCTCCCTGCCTTTCGCGTGGGAGATGATCAGCTCGTTGGTGGCCCAACTGAAGGTCGACGGCGGCCAGTTCGCCGACAACCAGACACCGCCGCCCAGCGAGCAAGCCCGTGGCCAGTTGCTGCGGGCCCTGGCGAGTGATGCCATCCGCGGTTCGCTTGAGCGCCACTTCGGAGTGCGGCTCGCCTTCCAGAACTGCCACCGCGTGGCGGTGTTCCCGCTGGACCCCTCGGTCGACGAGCGGCTCGCCCGATTCACTTCGATACGCGGCCAGCTGCTCAACCAGTCGCCTGAACTGCGGGACTGCTGACCTCTGCGGCTGCCGCTCCCGCGTCGCGGGAGGTGTACTGACGCAGGGGCGGCAGCCCCCCCCCCGCAGCCCCACGGCTCTCGTGGTCCCGGTAGCCCGCTGCTCTCGTGACCTCCGAGGCTCTCGTGGTCCCGGTGGCTCCTACGCCGTGACCGATCACGCGAGTGCGCCCAACCCTGAGAGCAGTGCCCGCACCTCGGTGCCCAGCCGGTGGACGTTCTCCTCCGTGGCGGCGAGGTCGCCCGATCCTTCCGTCAGCAGGGCGAACCGCGTGATCCCGGTCCTTTCGGCGGTCCGCGCCAGCCGGTCCGCGGCCAACTCCGGCGTGCCCACCGGGTGCAGGGCGCACAGCTTCTCCGTGTACCCCACCGGGTCGCGCATCGCGCGGTGCCGGCCGTCCACCGTGACGTGCGCGTCGAGCCCCTGCCTCAGCCAGCCGGGCATCGCCTTGGTCAGCGTCTCGCAGGCGTCCTCGACCGTGTCCGCGATCTGCGCGACCCCGGCCGAGACATGGCCGACCGTCGCGATCTCCTGCGCCGAACGTCCGGCGGCGCGCGCGTGCCTGCGCCACAGGGCGGTCATCTCCGCCTTGTCCTCGTCCCCGCAGTGCATCCCCAGCAGCATCGGCAGCCCCCGCTCGGCGGCCAGCTTCACCGTCTTCGGCGAGGTGCACGCGACGACGACCTCCGGCCCCGGCGCCCCCTCCAGCTCGTCCGGCCGCGGGACGACGGCCACCTCGCGGAAGCGGTACCGCTCGCCCCTGGCCTCCACCCGCGGCTCGCGCAGCCAGCGCAGCAGCAGGTCCAGGGATTCCGGGAAGCCCTCCTCGTACGCCTTCAGGCCGCTGCCGAAGACCTCCAGGTCCACCCACGGGCCACCGCGCCCCACCCCGAGCGAGAAGCGTCCGCCGGAGGTGAGGTGCAGCAGGGCCGCCTGCTCCGCGACGTTGACCGGGTGGGCGGTGGGCAGCACGGTCACCGCGGTGCCGACCCTGATCCTGCGGGTGCGGCCGAGCAGCAGCGCGGCCAGCGTCACGGCGGAAGGGCACACGCCGTACGGAACGAAGTGGTGCTCGGCCAGCCAGACCGAGTCGAGCCCCGCCTCGTCGGCGACCTCGGCCGTCCTGATCGCGCGGTGCAAGGCCTCACCCTGGCCCTGCCCCGGGAACTGCGCCGCCAGTACAAAAGCTCCGATGTGCATAGCCCTCTGCCTCCTTCAGGCTTACCAACAGGCCTCGAATCGGCGATCCCCCATTGGCAATAACGTCTGACAAGTGCCAAAGGCACGGGCCCGCGCAAAGATCTTGTGATTTTCCGGCCGGTGCTGCGCCGGGGATACCGCTGTACCCAATCCAGTGGTACGCCTACCCCTGCCCGATGGGCCTAGGCTGGAGCAAAACCGTCCGCCCGGCCCCATGAGGTGCTACGTGTCCCCGCGCCGCAACCGCCCCCGAGGCGGCGAGAACCCGACCGCGAGCAGCGGAGGCGGCGGTGGTTCCCCGGACCGGTTCGGCCTGCAGCGCTCCGAGTCCTGGCAGGGCGAGGAGTGGCTGGTGCGGCAGGTCAGCGGGGCGAGCGCGCAGGGCAAGCGCTACCGCTGCCCCGGCTGCGACCAGGAGATCCCCTCCGGCGTCCCGCACCTGGTGGCCTGGCCGGACTACGGCGGCGTGGACGACCGGCGGCACTGGCACAAGGCCTGCTGGAACGCGAAGGACCGCCGCACCACGAAGGTGCAGCGGTCCCGGAACGCGCCCCGGTATTAGGGAAGTTGTACTACCCGTACGCCGTGCGGGCGTGCCGTGCGCTCACACGTCCCGTTTGTTCTGGACGGCGAAGGCCAGGCCGAGTACGACGGCCACCAGGCCCCCCATGGAGGCCAGCGGGGTCCAGCCGGTGAGGCCGCCGTCGGTCATCTCGGCCCCGTAGAAGACACCCAGCTGACTGGGGATCGAGTACTCCAGCAGGAAGAGCTGGATGTCGCGCAGGGCGTCCGACATCATGAACAGCGCCATCACCAGCGGCAGCAGCACCAGCCCGATCATGATGGTGATCGCGCCCGCGGAGTGCCGGATCAGCGAGCCGACGGCCAGCGACAGCAGGCCGAGCAGGGCGACGAACACACTGACCCCGACGGTCGCCCGCAGCCACTGGCCGCCGGTGGCCGTGCCGCCCAGTACGCCCGCCATGAGGGCGGACTGGAGCACGGTGGCGACCAGCGTGATCAGGAAGGTGAGCAGGAAGAAGACGAGCGCCTTCGCGGTCAGTACCCGCGCCCGGCTCGGACAGGCGGTCAGCGTCGTACGGATCATGCCGGTGCCGTACTCGGAGGCGATGGTCATCACACCGAGCGTGATCACCGGGATGATGCCGAGCAGCACGCCCACGAAGCCGAACGACAGCGACGACTCGTTGCCGGGCAGGTCGGTGGAGGAGAGGGCGAGGGTGACGAGGACGGCGACGCCCAGGATCAGTACGACCATGACGCCGAGCGACCAGATCGTGGAGCGCACCGACCGGATCTTGGTCCACTCCGAGGCCAGCGCGTCCACGAGCGTGGCGCGGCGCTGGGGCACGGGGGAGACGTAGCCGGGGTGGTGCGGCCCGCCGGACGGGACCTGCCCGGTCGCGGAGATCTGCCCCTGCGGGTACGGGAGCGGGGGAGTCGTCATCGGGCGTCCTCGGAGGTGTCGCTGCTCTTGTCGCTGCTGGTGTCGTCGCTCTTGCCGGGCCGGGGGGCGGTGTCCGCGGGCGCCGGAACGGGCGCGGCGTACGGATTGTGCGCCACCGGTACGGGCCCGCCGGGCACAGGCCCCGCAGCCGCGCCGGGCACCGCGCCCGGCATCGCATCGGGTGCCGCGCCCGGCGCCGCACCCGGCGTGGATCCCGGAACCCCCGGGTGCGGCTGTCCCGGCCGGGGCGGCGGCGGGGCGTACCAGCCCTGCTGCGGCGGGGCCTGCGGCACGACCGGCTGCCCCGGCAGGGGGCCGCCCGGCAGTGCGCCGGGTACGTCGGGCTGCGCGAAGCCGGCGAGCTGGTCGTCGGTGGAGCGGTAGTCCACGGCGGCCTGCGTCATCCGCATGTAGGCCTCCTCCAGCGACGCCTGGTGCGGGGCCAGCTCCCACAGCCGTACGTCCGCGTCGTGCGCGAGGTCCGCGATCCGCGGCAGCGCGAGACCGGTGACGCGCAGCGCGCCGTCCGGCTCCGGCATGACCTGGCCGCCGGCCTCGGTGAGCACCGAGGTCAGCTTCTCGCGCTGGAGGGGATCGCTCTGCGGGGTGCGGACGCGGGCGAAACCGGCGGAGTTGGCGGCGATGAAGTCGCGGACGCTCATGTCGGCGAGCAACTGGCCGCGACCGATCACGATCAGGTGCTCGGCGGTCAGTGCCATCTCGCTCATCAGGTGCGAGGAGACGAAGACCGTGCGGCCCTCGGCGGCCAGCATCTTCATCAGGTTGCGGACCCAGAGGATGCCCTCCGGGTCGAGGCCGTTGACCGGCTCGTCGAAGAGGAGCACCTGCGGGTCGCCGAGGAGCGCGGCGGCGATGCCGAGCCGCTGGCCCATGCCGAGCGAGAAGCCGCTGGAGCGGTGCCTGGCGACCTCCTGGAGGCCGACCACCCCGAGCACCTCGTCGACGCGGCCGGCCGGGATGCCGGACAGCTGGGCGAGCGAGAGGAGGTGGTTACGGGCACTGCGCCCGCCGTGCACGGCCTTGGCGTCGAGCAGGGCGCCGACCTGCCGGGGCGCGTTGGGCAGCTCCCGGAAGGGGTGACCGCCGACGGTGACCCGCCCGGACGTGGGCTCGTCGAGCCCGAGGATCATGCGCATCGTGGTGGACTTGCCGGAGCCGTTGGGCCCCAGGAACCCGGTCACGGTCCCCGGCCGCACCTGGAAGGAAAGGTTGTGCACGGCCGTCTTGGCGCCGTAGCGCTTCGTCAGGCCGACTGCCTCGATCATTCTTCAGCCCCATCGACGGATCGTCGGGGCGCGGTCACGTGCGGTGATCCTGGTGTGCCCCCGTTAAGAACTAGGAGCTTAACCAGAGGGGCGTGGTTCCGGCCAAGAACAGGTGTTCGGCTGGGAGGTGTTTCGACCGGCGGTGGAACGCGCCGGTCGGGTGTGGCGGTACGCACAGGTCGTGGCGGGCCGACTGTGACAGAAGCTCCGGTCGACGGGGGCCGCACGAGCGGTTACCGACATCAACCGGAGCTTCTGTGTGCGCCGGGGCGTCACCCCGTCGGCACGGCGTCGTGGTCAGCACGGACCGTGGGCCGCCGGGGTCCTGAGTCCGTCCTGGGCGACGGTCTGACAGCCGCCGAGAAAGCCGTCCGCGGGTCAGTCCGTTCTTTTGAGCGGCCCGAACCTGGACGGAGTCATGGCGTTGCCGTCATCTTCGTGCCACTGGCAGTGCGTGGCATGGAGGTAGCCGGCGCCTCCGTTCAGCACGAACCACTTTCCGGGAACGTCATGGAAGGCGGGAGAGCCCGGGGCCCGAAAATCCGGATCCACCGAGATCTCCAGCTGCTCCCACTCCGTTGCCCCGTGCAGGAATCGAACGTTGGAGAAGAGTACGTCGACCCTGCTGGGCGATTCCTCGGTCAGACTGCGCAGCAGCAATTGCCGGTAGCTCACCGAGTAGTGCCAGACGCGGAAGGCACGATCCCATTCGGCGACCGTCTCCATCAGGAGCCTCCTAGATACCGGGAACCGGAGAAAATCTCGTCCGTTATGTCTCGTCCCCCCATGTAGAAGGAGAGCCTGTTCCGTCCGAGGTTACCAACGCGGTGGGCGCGCTCAAGGATCGCCATCTCCCGCTGCGTTGTGTACCAGTTACTGCCCTGGCCCTCGCTCACGGCATCGTCGAAGAGCTGAGACGGTGTGCCCCGCTTGCCGCTGGTCATCTTGAAGCCGTCAAGGCGAACGTGAATGTGCGCCTCGGGGTGCTCGTTCACCGCGTCTCGAACGCTGGAAAGAGCATCGTCCCGCGTCTGGCCCATGAAGTGGGTGTACCCATTCTTCTTTGCGAATTCCTCTAGGCCGTTGTCACTGGTCCCGAGAGCGACATCCTTGATTTCCTTGTCGCAGTTATGGGTGAGGACAGGTGCGGCACCCACCAGCACGTAGTACGTATGGGTGTCGTTGACGGTCAGATTGTGCACGGTGGACGTTTCGGTCCGCCGTTGTACGTCGCCGACCTGGACCCAGGTCCCGGCAGAGGTCTGGAGCCACGCTCCCTCATGGAGACTCTTGGCAGGCACCCAGGTCCGCATGGCCGGAAGCCAGAACGCGTGGCCCTCCGTGGCGGTGACCGTGGCGGATTTCCCGTCGGGGTTCCCCTGTTCGTGGAGGGTTACCGTGACGAGGTTCTTCTTCCCCTTGCCAAGGATCGTGGCCGTGGCCACCCGCGAAGAGGTCTTCCCCGTCTTCGGGTCGGTGGCGCGGACCTTCTCGCCCACCTTCACCTGGCTGATCGGCTTCTTGGAGCCGTCGGCCATCAGGACGAGGGTCGAGCCGGTGAAGCTGTTGCTCTCGCAGCTGCTGCCTTCCGCCGCGTCCTTCGCTGCTTCCTTGGCCGCCTTCTTGGCCGCGGCCGCGACCGCCGCTGCCGCTGCCGGCTTCTTGACCTTGGAGGGTTTCGGCTTCGGCTTGGGCTGTGCGCGTGGCTTCGGCTTCGGCTTCGGGCGGGCCGCTGCCTTGCGGGCCGCGGCTCGCTTCGTTGCCGCTCGCTTGGCCGCCGCGCGCTGGGCCTTGGCGCGTGCCTGGGCTGCCGCGCGGCGCTGCGCCGCGCGCTTGGCGGCGGCGCGTTGTGCCGCCGCCCGCTTGGCCGCGGCGCGCTTGGCCGCTGCCGCCTTCTTGGCCGCCTCCCGCTTGAGCTTGGCCGCGAGCTTCTTCGCGGCCTCGATGGCGCGCTTGCGTGCCTCAGCCGCGAGGCGGCGGGCCAGTGCCTGGGCCGCCTTGCGGGCCGCGATCGCCGCCGCACGGCGGGCCGCCGCGCGGATCGCCGCCTGGATGGCGATGCGGGCGGCGATGCCGATCAGGATCGGGAAGAACGTCCCCGACGGGTCGGAGAACGTCACCGGCGCGTTGTTGCTGTAGGCGTACGGGTTGATGGTCGCGGGCTGGCTGTAGTCGACCAGGGGGTCGACGGAGATGAACCGGCCGGTGGCCGGGTCGTAGTCGCGGGCGCCGAGCCGGGTGAGTCCGGTGTCCTCGTCCACGGTGCCGCCGACGAAGCCACGTGCCCCGGGCCAGGTCGAGGGCTGCTGCCCCCGCTGCTCGCCGAACGGCATCAACTTGCGCCGGGTGACCGCCATCCCCGCCCCGGCCAGGTCGACCGTGGTGTGCGAGGAGCCGTGGTGGTCGGCCAGCATCAGCTGGCGCACACCGCCGGTCGCGCGGACCGTCACCGCCCCGTCCGGGTGCGGGTAGAAGCGCTCGGCCGTCTTCTTGGAGAGGTCGGCGCTGACCTTCAGCTCCGCCTCGCCCAGGTAGAGCGTCTTGCTGCCGTCCGAGTCGGTACGGATCAGCCGCTCGCCGCCTGCCCCGTAGAGGTACGACGTCTTCTTGGTGCCGCCGCCCTCCACCGGCTCGGTCACCGAGGCCAGTTCGCCCTCGACGTTCCATTCGAGGGTCTGCGTGGTGCCCTCGTGCTGACGGGTGGTGGTGTTGCCCGCCTTGTCGTAGGCGAAGGTGTTGAGCCGCTCGCCGCCCGGACCCACCGACTTGATCTCGGCGAGGGCGTTGGGACCGCCCACACCGGGCTTGCCGTAGGTGTAGGTGCGGGTGACGTCCTTGGTGGTGTCGCCGGTGGCGTCCTTCTCCACGAGCTTGCTGCGGTTGCCCGCCGCGTCGAACTCGTACTGCTGCCAGTAGGCGTCAGTGCCACCGACGTTGGCCTTCGACGGGGCCGCCTTGCAGTCGTCCGTCGCCGTCCAGGCCGACGTCATCTGGCGCAGCTGGTTGTGCACGAAGCACTGGGTGTCCGTCTTGCCGTTGTCCGGCGCGGCCTCGCCGGGGGTGTCCTTGATCTTCGTGACGTTGCCGGCCTCGTCGTACGAGTACTGGGTGTCACTGATCCGGCCCGGGTTGAGCGACCGGTCGAAGGTCGACCGGGTGAGCCTGCGGGTGAACTCGTCGTAGAGGTAGGACCCGTAGACCTTCTTGGTGGCGGCGCCCGCGTCGGTACGCAGGATCTCGCCGAACGCCGAGTACTCGACGTCGTTCAGGTAGGACGCATCGCCGCGGACGGAGATCGGCAGGTCGTCCGAGTTGTAGCGGAACGTCACCCGCTCGTTGACCATACCGCCGACACCGGGGACGTCGGCCGTCGCCATGTTGCCGGTCGGGGTGTACCCGTAGGCGTAGGTGTACGTGCCGCCGAGGCCCGCTTCCTCCGCCGGGATGACGGTCTTGGTGGTCTTGATCCGGTAGGCGTTGTCGTACGCGGTGACCTCGTCGCGGTACTCACGGCCGTTCTCGTAACGGATGGAGGCCGTGGGCAGTCCCTTGCCGAGGGTGTCGTACGTCCACTCCATGCGCTTGGGGCCTGTGACGCTGCCCTCGCGCAGTGAGGTGGGACGGCCGGCCGCGTCGAAGGTGGTGGCCAGGGTGTTGCCGCGCGGGTCGGTCGACGAGACGACGTTGTCCGCGTTGTCGTACGTCAGTGTCGTCTTGCCGCCGTCGGGGTCGGTCGAGGAGATCTGTCTGCCTCGCCCGTCGTACTCGAACGTCGTCACCGCTCCGCCCGGGGCGGTGATCTTCACGACGTTGTCGTGGACGTCGTACTCGTAGGAGGTGTCGCGCCAGGCGGTGCGCTCCTTGTTGGAGTACTCGCGCAGCTTGGCGGTGCGGCCCTCGGCGTCCTCGAAGGTCGCCGTGACGGTGTCGCCCGCGGGCGGGATCGCGGTGGAGACGTCGCCGTCGCGTTCGGTGGTGGTCCGCAGCTTCTCGACGCCGCGGTGGTAGGAGATGTCCGCGGTCGGCTGGCCGAGACCGTTGAAGGTGGTGCGGTTCTGCGAGGGGACCTCGTTGTCACCGACCTGGAGGACGACCGGGGCGGGCTCCGCCTCGTGGAAGTAGCCGTCGTTCGTCTTCCAGGGCCGGCCGGCCGAGTCGTAGAACGTGTCGTTGACGATCCGGCCCGCGCCTGCGACCGCCTCGTCCTGGGTCTGCCGTTCGCGCAGCAGGCCGTCCATCAGCTCGTAGGAGACGGCGTACTCGCCGTTGTCCTTGAGGGTGCGGTTGGTGACGACGGTGGGCCCGTCGCGGCGCACGGTGTAGTCGTAGGACGCAGTGGGGGTCTGGGTCGCCGGGTCGCGGTCGATCTCCCACACCTTGAGGAGCCGGCCCAGCGGGTCGTAACTCATCGTGGCGCTCTTGCCGTTGGCGTCGGTCTCCTTGACCGGCATGCCGCGCACGTCGTCGAACTCGGTGGTCTCGGTGTGGCCGAGCGGGTCGGTGGTGACCGTCTTGAGCGGACGTGCCCCGGTGGCCGGGGTGTTGACGACGGTGGTCTTGCGGTTCTCGCCGTCGTACGTCGCGCTCTCGCGGCCGTGGATGTCGTACTCGGTCCTGTCGATGGTCAGATAGCCGTCGCCCTTGGCGTTCAGCTCCTGGATCTCGGTGGGCAGCCCCTTGGTGGGCGCCGCGCCGAAGGCCTGGCCGTCGTACAGGGTGCGGGTGTCCTCGACGACCTCGCCGCCCGAGGTGCCACAGGCACCGACGGTGGTGAGCTCGCGTGACTCCGACTCCAGCAGGTGCAGGGCGGTGTTGCGGGCGTACGAGGTGACCGTGCACAGGCGCTTGCCGCCCGGTGTGGTCTCGTCGACCTCGTAAGGGAGGCCGACACTGTCGTACTTGGTGGTCTCCGTCGAGGTGCGCCAGGTGTCGCCCTTGACCCGTTCACGGGTGGTGACGGTCTCCGGGCGGGCCATCCACGCCTCAAGCGCCGTGGTGCCGGCGCGCTTGCGCTCCGCCGTCCGTACCGACTTGGTGCTGGTGAGGGTGGTGGAGTCGACGGGGCCGCCGTCGGACTCGTAACTGATCTGCTCGCGCAACTGCCCCTGGTACTGAGGAAGGTCGGGGCTGCTGCCGCCCTGGCTGTCGACGACGGACGCGGTGCGGGTGCCGGTGGGCAGCTTGTCGCCGTGCATGCCGCGGAAGAAGCGGTGCTCGGTGAGCTGCTTGACGACGTCGTCGCCGCCGACACGGGTGCGGACGCGCTCGTAGCCGCGGTACTGCGACCAGGTGCGCTCCTTGCGCTCGGTGAACTCGCCGTCGTCGTACGCCCAGGCGGGGCTGCCGATGAACTCGTAACTGGTCACCTTGTCAGGTGCGTCGGTCACCAGGTCGTCCTCGCGGACCTCGGTGGCGACGTACTTGTGGAACCAGTCCTGGATCGGCTTGAGGCCGCCCTTGGGGGTCCAGTACTGCGGGTAGCAGCGCATCGTGTTGGTCTCGGGCGAGGCCGGCATCCTGCGCGGTTCGAGCGCCTGGCACTCGCGCGGCGAGTAGGTGACGCCGATGCGCCCGCCGGTCTCGGTGTCGATGGCGTGCACGCGCATCCGGGAGTACGGGGGCAGGCCCTCGACGCCGTCGACGCGGTTGTCCATCTGGGTGCCGGAGAAACTGACCTTCGGCATGCTCGCCGTGCCACCCGCACCCAGGCCGGTACGGGTGATGGACGCCAGCCACAGCGCGGGGGACGTTCCGTCACCCGTGTCGGGGAAGGTCTGCTCCAGGGTCCAGGAGTCGACGTTCTTCAGCGCGGCACCGGCCAGCACCTGGGTGCTGATCTTCGTGAGGCGCTTGGTGGACCAGAACGTCGGGGAGTACTTGTCGGTGCACTTCGCCCCGGACAGGCACTCCTGGTCCAGGGGGGTGTCCGGCCAGAACTTGGCGTTCGCGGTGGTCCGCTTGGACTCGGCGCAGTCGAACGTGTCGTTGGGTATGCAGCGTTCGGCGGTGGTGAAGGTGGTACGGCCCGCCGGCAGACCGGCGAACAGGGCGTCCGCGCGCTGGCCGTAGTCGATCCGCGCGAGGGTGGCGGAGCGGGTGTAGGCGATCTGCTTGTCGGCCTTCATGTGCTGGCCGTAGTAGTTGGTGTACTTGTCCCACCACAGGGTCATGGCGTCGCCGAGCGGGTCGACGACGTAGTCCAGGTTCCAGCGGTAGGCCTGTGCGCAGTCGGAGTCCGCGAAGGCGGTGGCGTGGCAGGGCTCGCCGGGGTGGTTGCCGAACACCGGGACGGTCAGCGCGGAGTTGGTGCGCTGGGTGGTGGCGCCGGGGAGCTTGTTGAGACCGAAGTGGTACTGCACGCCGTCGGTGCCGGTCAGGATCCAGTACTCGCCGCCGTTGGCGCCGTTGTCCGCGCCGGTCTTGCGCTCCAGACGGGTGCCGTCGTCGTCGGCCGGGCGCCACTTGCCGGTGGCGTCGTCCTTGACGAGCTCGCTGGAGTTGCCGCCGAGCGACATCACGACGTGGTCGGAGCCCCAGCACAGGTCGGCGGTCTCGCCCGAGTTGTTCGGCGTCTTGCCGTCCTCGGCCGCCTTGTCGTCGGAGCAGGACTTGAACCGGCGCTCGATGAAGCCCGGTTCGTAGTCCCAGCCCTCGGCGATCCAGGAGGACTGGCCGTTGGTGGAGGCGGTGCGGCCGTCCACCGCCTGCGAGGAGTAGGAGAGCGCGATCTCGGGCTGCGGGCCGCCGGGCACCTCCGGCGACTCCACCGGGTAGCTCCACGCGAACCCGCCGGACGAACTGCCGCCCATCCAGGACCCGGTGGGCGAGAGCGAGGTCGCCTCGTGGCTGCCACCGGGGCCCGAGGCGGCGGCAGCGGCGGCCAGGACCATCGGGGCACCGGCGCCGCGTGCGGCCTGGCCGCCGAGGTCGACGGTGGCGCTGACGGTGTGTGCGGCCGGGTCGTTGGAGCCGCCCAGCTCGGTACGGGTACGGCACTGCGGCAGGTCCGGGGTGCTCAGCGCGCACGCGGGCAGCTGCACCAGGCGCAGTCGCGAGCCCCAGTCCCCTCCGTAGGTGTCCTTGACCGCCGTGTAGTCCAGCTCGACCTCGACCGCGCCCGAGACGGCCTTCGCCGTGCTCGTGGCGGCGGGGGCGGCCGTGAACAGCACACCGTCCACACCCGCCTTGCGGGCGGTGGCCCGGTCCTTGATCTGGACCCTGGCCGCGCCGCCGACCGGGGCGGGCGTCTTCGAGCCCGCCGTACGGGCCGACCTCGCCTGCTGCGCGGACGGGCTGGACAGCCGTACCGGAAGGTCCGCCAGGGCCTGGGGAGGTGTGGCCAGGCCGTCGGCCGGGCGGTCGGTCAGGGACAGTCGCGGCGACTTGGCCGGCTGCTGAGCACCGGTCACCTGAACCGTGAAGTCGCCGGCCAGTGCCTTGGCCGCGGTGGGCGACCAGCTCTTCGCGGCGTCGTTCGCCACGGTCTTGCGCGAGGGGGCCAGGGCGCGGCCGGGAACGGAACGGTCACGTTCCAGCTCCGCCAGCCGCGCCTTGCCGGTGCCCGCCGCCGCCGGATCGTCCGGAATGAAAGCGATGAGTATCGCCATGAAGGCGACGTAGGACACAGATCTGTGCCAGTGCCCCAAATAGCGTAGATGTCGCAATAGTTGTTGCATATCTGACCCACTCGTGAGTACGGGGAACGCTTGATCGGAGCGAGTAAACACGCGTTAAAGTTCACAGCCAAGTCAAGGGACCTTCACACAGAAGCCCAAACTGAGATAAGAACGGGCAAAAAATGCCAAGAACCTTCACACGAAGATGGGCTTCAACTCCGCGCTCCATACCGGCGGTTCTCGCTCTCGCCGTCGTCGGCAGCTCGCTCGGACTCGTGCCCGTCGGACCCGCCCCGGCGGTGTCCCACGCCAAGAGCCCCGCCCCCGCCGCGGAGCCGGAGGAGAGCGCCCTCGCCGAGGCCAAGCTGTCCGGCGAGCCGGTCGAGATCCTGGCGGAACGCTCGGAGACCGGCGAGACGTACGCCCTGCCCAACGGCAACCTGCGCAGGACCCAGCACACCGTGCCGGTCCGGGTGAAGCGCGAAGGTGTCTGGACGCCGGTCGACACCACCCTGGCCGCCGTCGCGGGCCGGATCGCCCCGAAGGCCGCGATCGGGAAGGTGACCTTCTCCGCGGGTGGCAGCGCCCCGCTGGTGACCCTCACCGAGCAGGGCCGCTCCGTGTCGCTCAGCTGGCCGAGGCCGTTGCCCGCCCCGGTGCTCGACGGCTCCACCGCGACCTATCCCGAGGTGCTGCCCGGTGTCGACCTGGCCGTGGCCGCGGGTGTGGACGGCTTCAGCCAGGCGCTGATCGTCAAGTCCGCGGCGGCCGCCGACAACCCGGAGCTCACCACCGTCGACTTCGGCCTCAAGACCGAGGGGCTGACCCTCAGGCAGGACCCCGCCGCGGGCAGCCTCACCGCCGTGAACCAGGCCGGCCAGACCGTCTTCTCCACCTCGACCGCCCGGATGTGGGACTCCTCGGGCAAGGACGAGAGCGCGCCCGCGGGACTCGCCCGCCGTACGCAGTCGCCGGCCGGGGACACCCCCACCGACCTGACGCCCGGCACCCGCAGCAGCACCGTCGACGTCGACTTCTCCAGCGACCGGCTGACGCTGACGCCGGACCAGGAACTGCTCGACTCGCCGAGGACGACCTACCCGGTCTACATCGACCCGCGGGTGACCGGCCCCATGCAGGCCTGGACCATCGCCTACAAGCCGTACCCGAACGACAGCTACTACAACGGCGCCGGCTGGTCCGGCGGCAAGACCAGCGAGGCCCGCGTCGGCTACGAGTCGTCCTCCGGCGGCACCGCCCGCTCCTTCTTCCGGGTGGACTCGAAGTTCCTCGCCAGAGTGAAGGTGGTCGACGCGCAGTTCCAGATCACCGAGACCCACTCCTGGTCCTGCACGGCCAAGCCCGTCGAGCTCTACCTCACCGGCGGCATCAGCTCGGCGACCACCTGGAACAAGCAGCCGTCCTGGTCCACCCGGCAGGACAGCCGCAACTACGCCCACGGCAACGAGAGCTACGGCTGCCCGGACAAGGCCGTCGACTTCACGGCCAAGGACGCGGCGGTGAAGGCCGCCGCCGCCGCCTGGACGAACATCACCTTCGGCCTGCGCGCACCGCAGAGCGCCGAGGACAACAAGGACGCCTACAGCTGGAAGAAGTTCAAGCCCGACGCCAAGCTCATCGTCGAGTTCAACCGTCTGCCCAAGAACCCCTGGGCGCTGGACACCATCCCCAGCACCAAGGTCAACAGCACCGAGTGCGGCAACGGCTCCAGCTACGTGACCGTCGGCAACACCGACGTCACCCTCAACGCACAGGTGTGGGACCAGGACGGCGGCGACGTCAACGTCCAGTTCCACCTCTGGGCGACCGGGAAGCACGACGTGAGCCCGGGGATCATCTTCGACAAGCGGGTCCGCAAGACGGTGATCGCGTCCGACTCCAAGGGCGTCCGCGCCAGCATCGTCGTACCCAAGACGCTCCTGAACCAGTACAAGGACGCCAGCGGGGGCCAGTTCTCCTGGAAGGCCCAGGCCGAGGACGTGGGTGACTCCGCCTTCGCCTCGGACTGGACCCCGACCGCGGGCGCCCCCGGCTGCCGCTTCGGCTTCGACCCCACCGCCCCCTCCACCGTGCCGACCGTGGCCTCCGTGGGCGGCCTCTACCCGGAGGACAGCGAGGGCGCACTCGCGCGCACCGAGGGGGAGTTCACCCTCGGCGCGGGCGGTGAGAAGGACATCGTCGAGTACCGGTGGTCCCTGGACCGCACGCCCGCGAGCACCGTCGTGCGGCCCGCCACGGCCGGCGCGAACGTCAGCATAAAGCTGACCCCGCTCAGCCCGGGACCGCACACCCTGTACGTGCAGACCTTCGACGCCGGCAAGAACGCGGGGCCGGTCTACCCGTACAAGTTCTACGCCAAGAGCCCCGGCATCATGGACAAGCCGGGTGACGTCAACGGCGACGGCAACCCGGACCTGTTCACCGTCGACGGCAGCAGCAACCTCCGGCTGTACTCGGGGGTCGGCGCCGGCGCCCTGGACACCGGCCTCCCGCTGCGGACGGACGGCAGTTGGGCGGGCGCGCTGCTCACCCACCGCAGCGACTGGACCGAGGACCTCTACGAGGACCTGGTCGCCCGCAAGGCGGACGGGAAGCTCTGGCTCTACCCCAACGACGGTGCCGGAGGCTTCACCGAGGACACCAAGGAGCTCGTCTACTTCTTCACGGACCCCGAGACCGGCCTGACCCTCGACCCCGCCACCATCAAGCAGATCGTGTCGATGGGTGACCTCACCCCCGGTGAGGGGGCGACCAACCCCGACTTCGTCGCCGTCGTCGGGGACCAGCTCTGGTTCCTCCCCGGCTACTCCAGCGGCAATATCCAGGTCGGTTACCCGATCGGCAACGGCGGCTGGACCAACATGCAGCTCGGCTCGCCCGGGGACGTGGACGGGGACGGCTTCGCCGACCTGGTCGCCCGCAACACCACCAACGGCGAGGTCTGGCTCTACCACGGCAAGAGCAACGGCGACGCGGACGGCGACGGCGTCCCCGACGGGGGCACCGACCCCAGCTCCCTGGGCGCGGGCTCCAACAGGACCGCCTACGCCACCGGCTGGACCGCCGCCGCCCGCCCGCTGTTCACCGCCACCGGTGACGTCAACGGCGACGGCGTCGGCGACCTCTGGACCACCACCGCGAACACCACCGCGGGCCTGGAGTTCTTCCCCGGCCGCAGGACCGGTCTCCTCGGCACCCCGACGGTCGTCGGCACCACCGGCTGGCAGGTCATGAAGGGACTGTCCTAGCACCTCCGGTCAGCGGCTCGCACCGGCCACCGCCTCGGCCGGTGCGAGCCACCCGCAGGCGCCCGGATCAGTCCAGGCCGCCGGCCTCGGCCACACACATCAGGGTTCCCGAGGCACCGGCCGCCGTGCAGCGGATGGCCTCCGTCCCGTCGACCCGGACGACGCCCTCGACGCGACCGCCGTCCTCGTCCAGCACCACACTCAGCATCGGCACCGCCTCGACGCCCTGCATGCGCACCGTCGCCCGCCACGGCAGCCGGGGGCGCTCCACGACGGTCTCGCCCGCGTCGGTGTCCCCGAGGGAGTACGAGATCTCGGCAGCGCCTGCTCCGCTCACCTCGTAGTCGACCGAGAAGGGGCGGCCCTCGGTCACCAGCCCCGGCACGGTGAAGCTCTCGGCCCCACTGACCGCGCCCCGCAGCACGCCGGGGTCCTTCCAACGCTCGTTCACGCGCTGCTTCTTCCTGCCGGGCCGGCCCCGGCGCGGTCGCAGCCGGGGCCGCCACTGTACGTCCCGGTGGATCGGGCGCGCGGGGGCCGGGGGCCCTGAGCCGGGGCGGTGAACCCGGCGGTCAGGCGTCCCGGCGTTTCAGCACCAGCCAGCCGCAGACCAGGGCGACCACCACCCACACCACCATGATCCCGAGTCCGCCCCAGGGGCCGTAGGGAGCGGTGTTGTCCTCGGGCGCGACGACCTGCATGATCTTGGTGCCGGCCTGGTCGGGGAGGTACTGGCCGATCTTGCGGGTGGCCTCGACGCCGCCCAGGATCGGGGCGAGCAGGAAGAAGATCGGCATCAGGATGCCGAGCGAGAGCATCGGCGAGCGCAGGATCATGGTCACTCCCATCGCGAACACCGCGATGAGCGTCATGTAGAGCGCGCAGCCGATCACCGCCCGCAGGACGCCCGGGTCACCGATGGACGCCTTGTAGGGGCCGAGCGCCGCCTGGCCGACGAAGAACGTCACGAAGCTCGTCACCAGCGCCACCACGAAGGCGAGCAGCCCGGCCACGACCAGCTTCGCGGCCAGGAAGGTGCCGCGCCTGGGTACGGCGGCGAGTGAGGTGCGGATCATTCCGGTGCTGTATTCGTTTCCGACGACCAGCACCCCGAAAACGATCATTGCGAGCTGGCCGAGACTCGTTCCCGCGAAACTCGTGAACGTCGGGTCGGCGAACAGCCGTTCCCGTGCGTTCATCTTCGCGAACTGGTCCTTGGCGAGCAGACTGATCAGAAATCCGAGACCGACCGTGAACAGCACGGCGAGTCCCAGCGTCCATACCGTGGACTGCACGGATTTGATCTTGGTCCATTCCGATTTCAGCACCTGTGCGGCGGCCATCTCAAGCTCCCCCTGCCGGCGTGTCCGAGTGCGCGTGGTACTCGACCGACTCCGCGGTGAGCTGCATGAACGCCTCCTCCAGCGAGGCCTGCTGCGGGCTCAGCTCGTGCAGGACCACCTGGTGCTGCGCAGCCAGCTCGCCGAGCCGGTCCGACGTGACACCGTCCACCTCCAGGGTGCCGTTGCCCGCCGTCACCACCGCCACCCCGGCCTGGTGCAACAGGTCCCGCAGCCGTTCCTGCTGCGGACTGCGCAGGCGCACGTACGAGCGTGAATTGGTCCGGATGAAGTCCGCCATGGACGTGTCGGCGAGCAGCCTGCCCTGGCCGATGACCACCAGGTGGTCGGCGGTCAGCGCCATCTCGCTCATCAGGTGCGAGGAGACGAAGACGGTCCTGCCCTGTGCGGCGAGGGACTTCATCAGGTTGCGGATCCAGTGGATGCCCTCGGGATCGAGCCCGTTGACCGGCTCGTCGAACATCAGGATCTCCGGGTCGCCGAGCAGCGCCCCCGCGATGCCCAGCCGCTGCCCCATGCCGAGCGAGAAACCCTTCGAGCGCTTCTTGGCGACCGCCGTCAGGCCGACCGTGTCGAGCACCTCGCCGACCCGGGAGGCCGGGATGCCGTTGCTCTGCGCCAGGCACAGGAGGTGGTTGTACGCGCTCCTGCCGCCGTGCAGGGCCTTGGCGTCCAGCAGGGCGCCCACGTACTTCAGCGGGTCCTTGAGGTCCGTGTAGCGCCTGCCGTCGATGCGGACGGCGCCCGCGGTGGGACGGTCCAGGTCGAGCATCATCCGCATCGTGGTGGACTTGCCCGCCCCGTTGGGGCCGAGGAATCCGGTGACGATGCCCGGCTGCACCTGGAAGTTCAGATCGTCGACCGCCGTCTTCTCGCCGTACCGCTTCGTCAGGCCCGATACCTCGATCATGCCCGCCACGCTAGATGCGGACGAAGCCCCCCGCCACCGGGGAGTGGCGAGGGGCTTCGTGCCGTACGGAAAGGGCGGTACGGGCCGTACGCAAGGAGTCGTACGGTCGGCGACTAGCGGGACTGCTGGGCCGGGACCCCGCGGGAGATCGGCTCGTCGTCCGCCGGGGCCCCGGCGGCGGCCACGGCCGCGCCGGTCAGCGTCGCGAGCATCTCGCGGACGTTGGTGAGCTGGGCGTTGATCGAGTCGCGGCGGTTGGTGAGCGCCGCCAGCTCGCGCTCGGACTCGCTGCGGATCCGGTCGGCCTTCGCGTTCGCGTCGGCCACGATGTCCTCGGCCTGGCGCTGGGCGGTCTCCACCGTCTGACGGGCGCGGCGCTCCGCGTCCGTGCGCAGCTTCTCGGCCTCCAGGCGCAGCTGCTCCGCCCGGTGCTCGATCTCCGCGAGACGCTTCTCCGCCTTCGCCTGACGCGAGGCCAGGTCGCGCTCGGACTGCTCGCGCCGCTTGGCCAGGTTGGTCTCGAAGTCGGCCGCGGCCTGGGCGGCCTTGGCGCGGGTCTCCTCGAAGAGGGCGTCGGCCTCCTCGCGCTTCGACTGCGCGTCCTTCTGCGCCTCGGAACGCAGCTGGGCGGAGTCGCCCTTCGCCTTCTCGACGATGCGGACACCCTCGTCCTCCGCCTTCGCCTTGCGCTCGGCGGCGAACGACTCCGCGTCGTTGCGCACCTGCTGGGCGGCCGACTCGGCCAGCTCGCGGTGCTGCTCGGAGGCGCGACGGGCCTCCTCACGCAGGTCCTTCGCCTCCTCCTCGGCAAGCCGGAGGATCTTCTCGACACGGGCGCCGAGGCCGGCGTACGACGGCTCGGCGTCGTTGACCTGGGCCTGTGCGTTCTGCGTTTCGAGGTGGAGCTCCTCGATGCGCTTCTCCAGCGAGGTGATCCGGGCGAGAGCACTGTCACGGTCGGCGAGCAGCTTGGCGATGCGGTCGTCCACCTGACCGCGGTCGTAACCACGCCGCACCTGCTCGAAGCCGTATGGGGAGGCGGAAGTGTCGCTCATGAGGTTCCTGTCGAATGAGACCGGTGAGGTGATAGGGGAATCCTAGGGGCCATAGCGGCGTGTCATCGAGCCAATGCCGGTTTGATCTGGAGAATGACCCTCCTTTTGAGTGGCAACCCGTCGAGCTGCTTGCCACCCGCACGGATGAACGTCCTGTCAAACCTGCCTGGAATCACAGCTCAATCACAAGTGGAACATCAGCCACAGAATCGTTCTGACGATCCATCCGTGACGTCCGCACCCCGTGCACGCCGTGATTCCCGCTAACCGTCGGAGGACTTGCCGCCCGACCGAGTCCCGCCCGCCGCCGCGCCGGCCTTCACTCCGCCCGCACCCGGGCCGCCGGCCGGCTTGCCGCCCCCGGACGGTGCCTCGAATGATTCCAACGCCTCAAGGACGTCCTGGACACGGGAGATCTCGGCCTGAATGTCCTCGCGCCTGCGCACCAGAACGTCCAGCTCGCGCCGGCCGTCGGCGACCGTGCGCTCCGCCTCGGCCTTCGCGTCGTCCCTCAACTTCGTTGCCTCGCGGACCAGTTCGGCCTTCTTCTGCTCGGCCTCCTTGAGCAGCTGCTCGGCCTTCTTGACCGCCGCGATCCGGACCTTCCCGGCCTCCGAACTCGCCTCGGAAACCATGGACTTGGCCTTCGCCTCCGCCTCGGCCTGCTGTTCGGTCGCCGCCTTCATGAGCTTGTCGACGCGCTCGCCGGCCGTCTTCAGCTGCTCGGAGGTCTCGCGGCGCGCACGCTCGTGCAACTCCTCGATCTCGCCCTCCAGCCGGGTCCGCAGCTCCTGTGCCCGCTCCCTTATGGCAGTGGCGTCCCTGCGGGCACCCACCAGCAGCTCGTCGGCGTCCGTACGGGCCTTCTCCACCAGCGAGTTGCCCTCGACCGTGGACTCCGAGACCAGCCGCTCGGCCTCCTTGCGGGCCGCCCCGACCATGATGTCGGCCTGCTCCTCGGCCTGGGTGGCGGCACGCAGCGCCTCCTCCTGGGCCTTGGCCACGAGTTGGTCGGCCTGCTCGGCGGCGTCGGCGCGCCGCTTGGCTGCGCTCTCGCGGGCCTCGTCGAGCAGCCGGTCCGCCTCGCTGCGCGCCTCGGAGCGCAGCTGCTCGGCGGCGCTCTCGGCGTCCGCCCGGTGCCTGGCGGCCTCACCGCGGATCCGCTCCGCGGCCTGCTGGGCGGAGCCCACCGTTTCGGCGGCCTCGGCGCGCAGCCGCTCGGCCTCACCGGTCGCCTCGGAGAGCAGCAGTTCGGACCGCTGGGTCGCCTCCGACACCAGCAGCTCGGACTTCCGGGTGGCGGCGGTGACCCGCTTCTCGGCCTCCTGGGTCGCCTCCACCACCAGGTTCTCCGCCTGCTGGAGAGCCTCGGTGGTCAGTTTGTCGGCCTCGGCCGCGGCCTCCGTGATGAGCTTGTCGGCCTGCTCGGCCGCGTCCGTGCGGCGCTTGTCGGCGGCCTTGCGGGCCTCGTCGAGCACCCGCTCGCCGTCGGTGCGCGCGTCCCCGCGCAGCCGCTCGGCCTCGGCCTCCCCGTCCGCCCTGACCTGCTCCGCCTCGGCGCGCAGCCGCTCCGCGTCCTGCTCCGCGGTGGTCAGCGTGTGGGTGGCCTGCGCGGTGAGCCGCTCCGCCTCGTCGGTGGCATCGGCGAGCGTCTGCGCCGCCGCCCGGTCGGCCTTGGCACGTACGTCCGCGGCCTCGTGCTGGATCTGCTCGGCCTCGGTACGGGCCTCGCCGACCAGCCGGTCGGCCTGCGCCGCGGCCTCGCCGCGGATCCGGTTGGCGTCGTCGCGGGCCTCCGCCCGGGACTTCGCCGCCGCCTCCTCGGCCGCCGCGAGGGCGTCCGACGCCTCGGTACGCAGCTGCTGGGCGCGCTCCTGGGAGTCCGTCCTGAGCCGTTCCGCCTCGGCGATCGCGTCGCCCACGGTGCGCTCGGCGAGCGCCTTCGCGGCGTCCGTCTCCTCCTGCGCCCTGCTGCGGACCCGGTTGGCGTCCTCGGTGGCCCGCTCCCGCTCGGCGTAGGCGTCGGCGCGGACCCGGTCCGCCTCCTCCTGCGCCTCGGACCTGGTGCGCTCCGCCGCGTGCTCGGCGGCGCTGCGCAGCCCGGCGATCTCCTCCTCGGCCTGCTCCTGGAGCCCGGCCACCGCCTCGCGCACCTGCTGCGCGGTCTGCTCGGCACCCGACACCAGCTCCGACGCCCGCCGGTCCGCGTCCTCGACCAGCCGCTGCGCCTCCGTCTGGGCGTCCTCGACCCGCTTGCGGGCGGACGCGAGGAGCTCCTCGCTCTGCTCGCGGGCCTGGGCGCGCTCGCGCTCGGCCTCCGCACGGGCGTTGTCGAGCGTCTCCCCGGCCTCGCGCCTGCGCCGTACCGCTTCCTCCTGGGCGGCGGCCAGTGCCTCCGCCGCCTCGCCCGACACCCGCTCGGCCGCCGCGGCGGCCTCCGCGCGGACCCGGTCGGCGCTCTCCTGCGCCTCCGCCTTGAGCCGCTCGGCCTCCGTGGCGGCCTCGGTGCGCAGCCGTACCGCGACGGACTCACCCTCGGCCCGCGACTGCGACGCGTCGGACGCGGCCTCGGTGCGCAGCCGCTCGGCCTCCGTCTCCGCCTGCGCCTGCAGCGTGCGCGCGCGCTCCGCCGCCTCGGCCCGCAACCGCTCGGACTCCTCGCCGGTCTCCCGGCGCAGCCTCTCGGCCTCCTCGCGGGCGCCCGCCAGGGTCTCCTCGGAGGACGCCAGCCGCTGTTCGGCCTCGCTGCGCAGCCGGTCCAGCTCCTCGGCCGCCTCCGCCTTACGGGCGGTGATGCCGCGGTCGGCGTCCTCGCGCAGCTCCGCGGCGGCGGCCTCGGCCTCCGCCAGCGCCGCCCGGGACTGCTCCTCGCTCTCGGCCCGCAGCCGGTCCGCCTCGGCGCGGGCGCGCTCCAGCGCCTCCTCGGCCTGCGCCCGCAGCGCGTTCGCCCGCTCGGTGGCCTCGGAGCGGATCTGCTCGGTGTCGGTGCCCGCGGTCGCCCGCAGCTCCTCCGCGTCCGTACGCGCCTTGGTCAGCAGCTCCTCGGCGGTCCTGGCCGCCTCCTCGATCTGCTGGACGGCCTCCCGGCGGGCCTCGCCGCGGATCCGCTCGCCCTCGGCGACGGCCTCGGACCGCAGCTGCTCGGCCTCGCCGCGCAGCCGGCGGGCCTCCTCCTGGAGCTCGACCGTCTTGGCCCGGTACTCCTTGGTGTCGTCCTTGGCCGCGCCCTTGAGCTCGTCGGCCTGTTCGGCCGCGTCGCCGCGCAGCCGCTCCGCCTCGGCGTCCGCCTCGCGGCGGATCCGCTCGGCCTCCTCGGCCGCCTTGCGGGTGGTCTCCCGGGCGTCCTCGGACGCCTTGGTGAGGACCTCCTCGGCGCTGCGGGCGGCCTTGGCGAGCTGCGCCGCGGCGTCCTCGGAGGCGACGGTGCGGGCCTTGTCGGCCGCCTCCTTCACCAGCCGCTCGGCCTCGGCGCGGGCGTCGGCGAGCGCCTGCTGGGCCTCCGCCTTCAGCGCCTCGGCGTCCTTCGTCGCCTCGCCGACGAGGCGGGCGATCTCGGACTTGGCCGTACGGGTGCGCTGCTCGTTGACGGACTCGGCGCCCGACAGCTGCTTCGACGCGGCCTCCTTGGCCTCGCCGAGCACCTTCTCGGCCTCGATCCTGGCCTCGCGCAGCGCCGTCTCGGCCTCCTGCATCCGCGCCTCGGCGGTGCGGGACAGCTCGGCGGCCTGCTTGCGGGCCTGGTCGGACTCGGTGGTCGTGGTGGTACGGAGCTGCTCGGCGTGGGCGGTGGCCTCCTGCGCCTGCGCGGAGGCGGCGTTCAGCAGCCGTTCGGCGTCCTTGCGGGCGCGCAGCAGCGTCGCCTCGGCCTCGGCGCGGGCGGCCTGTGCGTCGGCGCCCAGGCGCTGGCGGGCCTCCTCGGCGACCCGGGTGGCCTCCGCGCGGGCGCCGGCGAGGGCCTGCTCGGCCTCGGCGCGGGACTCCTCCATGAGCCGGCGGGCCTGCGCCTCGGTACGGGCGCGCAGCTGCTCGGCCCACGCCACGTTCTCGTTGACGTGCGACTCGACGGTCTGCCGGCGCTCCGAGAGCTCCTGGTCCAGCCGCTGACGGCGGGTGACCGCCTCCTGGTGCAACTCGGCCTGGAGGCGGGCCTGGTGCTCGGCGTGCTCCTGGAGGATGCGCTGGGTCTGGGCGCGGGCGTCGCGCAGCTCGCGCTCGGCGTCGGTGCGGAGTTGGTCCGCCTGCACCTGGGCGTTGCGGAGCAACTGCTCGGCCTGGTAACCGATGTCCGCCGCGTCGTAGGCAGGACGGGACGCGAGGTTGCGGCGCGCCTCGTGGAGCTTGGCGCGCAACACCTCGACCTGGTAGCCGAGGTCCTCGGCATGCTGGACCGCCTTCTCCCGCTCGGTCTTCAGCCGGTCCATCTCGGCCTCGAACCGCGAGAGATGGTCGGACTCAGCCCGCTGAGGGCTCTCCTGGCGTTCGTAGCCCCGCACTGCGCGGTCCCATCCGTCCCCTGGTCGCAACTGTCTGTCTTGACGCTGTAGTCCTGCGTGGTGCCGTACGTCCTGCTGGGCGCACGGCCCCACCCTCTCAGCGGGTGGGCCCCGGGGGAATGGTGTCAGATCAACAGGGGGCCACGAGTCGCAGGCCCTCTTCCCGGCCCCGGCCCGGAACGGCCCACTCTACCGGCCGGGTCGGGCAGGGGTCGGTGGTCCTCGCTCAGTGGCCCTCCGCCACGACCTCGGGGCCGGCCGGTGCGGCGGTGACGAGTTCGGTCAGGACGCCGTGGCAGTCCTTGGGGTGCAGGAAGGTGATCCGGGAGCCCATCGAGCCGGTCCGGGGCTCGTCGTACAGGACCCGCACGCCCTTGCCGCGGATGTCGGCGGCGTCCGCGTCGACGTCGGCGGTGCCGAAGGCGATGTGGTGGACGCCCTCGCCGTTCTTCGCCAGCCACTTGCCCACCGCGGAGTCCTCGCGGGTGGGTTCGAGGAGCTGGAGGTAGGTGGCGCCGCCGTCGGAGGCCCCGTTGACCCTGATCATGGCCTCGCGGACGCCCTGCTCCTCGTTGATCTCGGAGTGGTGCACCTCGAAGCCGTACGTGGCCCGGTAGAACTCGACGGTCGCGTCGAGGTCGTGGCAGGCAATCCCGATGTGATCGATTCGCGTCAGCATGCCTTCAGTGCAGCGCGGTTGGCACCGGTTACGCAACGTGCGCGCCGTCACACCTGATGCCCGGTGACGGGCGGGTGACGCGTCAGTATCTTCAGGTAAACCCTCGTTCACAACCAACCTCCCAAGGGGCCGTGCCTCATGCCTGGAACTCCCGGAACGAATCCCTCCACCACGAGCTCAGTCATTGTCGCGGGCGCGCGCACGCCCATGGGCCGGCTGCTCGGCTCCCTGAAGTCCTTCTCCGGTGCCGACCTGGGCGGTTTCGCGATCAAGGCGGCACTTGAGCGTGCGGGCATCGGCGGCGACCAGGTGCAGTACGTGATCATGGGCCAGGTGCTCACCGCCGGCGCGGGCCAGATCCCGGCCAGGCAGGCCGCCGTCAAGGCGGGCATCCCGATGAGCGTGCCGGCCCTGACCGTCAACAAGGTCTGCCTGTCCGGCCTGGACGCCATCGCGCTGGCCGACCAGCTGATCCGCGCGGGCGAGTTCGACATCGTGGTCGCGGGCGGCCAGGAGTCCATGACCAACGCCCCCCACCTGCTGCCGAAGTCCCGCGAGGGCCACAAGTACGGCGCGATCGAGATGATCGACTCGATGGCGTACGACGGCCTGACCGACTCCTTCGACAACGTGCCGATGGGGGAGTCGACCGAGACCCACAACAAGCGCCTCGGCATCGAGCGCGCCCCGCAGGACGAGTTCGCGGCCCGGTCCCACCAGCGGGCCGCGGCGGCGCAGAAGAACGGCGTCTTCGACGCGGAGATCACCCCCGTCGAGGTCCCGCAGCGCAAGGGCGGGCCGGTGCTGGTCTCCACCGACGAGGGCATCAGGGCGGACACCACCGTCGAGGTCCTCGCCAAGCTGCGTCCCGCCTTCGGCAAGGACGGCACGATCACGGCGGGCTCCGCCTCGCAGATCTCGGACGGCGCCGCCGCCGTGGTCGTCATGAGCAAGGCCAAGGCGCAGGAGCTCGGCCTGGAGTGGCTCGCCGAGATCGGCGCGCACGGCAATGTGGCGGGCCCCGACAGCTCCCTCCAGTCCCAGCCCTCGAACGCCATCGAGCACGCACTGGGCAAGGAGGGGATCGGCGTCGACGACCTCGACCTGATCGAGATCAACGAGGCCTTCTCCGCCGTCGCGCTCCAGTCAATGAAGGACCTCGGGGTGTCCCCGGAAAAGGTGAATGTCAACGGCGGCGCCCTCGCCCTGGGGCACCCGATCGGCATGTCGGGCGCGCGGCTGGTACTGCACCTCGCCCTGGAGCTGAAGCGGCGCGGCGGCGGCGTCGGCGCGGCGGCACTGTGCGGCGGCGGCGGCCAGGGCGACGCACTGATCGTCCGCGTGCCGGGCAAGTAGTTCCCGTACGTAGGCGGTTCTCGTAGGTACGTGGTTCTCGTAGGTACGCGGTTCACAGGTACGCGCCGAACGACCGAGCGGAGCTGAACGATGCAGGACGTCCCCACGCTGGTGGAACAGGCCAGGGAGGGCCGGCCCAGGGCCGTGGCCCGGCTGATCTCGCTGGTCGAGGGGGCGTCCCCGCAGCTCCGCGAGGTGATGGCGGCGCTGGCGCCGCTGGCGGGCAACGCGTACGTGGTCGGCCTGACCGGCTCGCCCGGTGTCGGCAAGTCGACATCGACGTCCGCGCTCGTGGCCTCGTACCGGCGGGCCGGGAAGCGGGTCGCGGTGCTGGCCGTCGACCCGTCGTCGCCGTTCTCCGGGGGCGCGCTGCTCGGTGACCGGATCCGGATGGCCGACCACGCCTCCGACCCCGGCGTCTACATCCGCTCGATGGCGACCCGCGGCCACCTGGGCGGGCTGGCCTGGGCGGCCCCCCAGGCCGTCCGGGTCCTCGACGCGGCAGGTTTCGACGTCGTCCTCGTCGAGACGGTGGGCGTGGGCCAGTCGGAGGTCGAGATCGCGTCGCAGGCGGACACCTCGGTGGTGCTGCTCGCCCCGGGGATGGGCGACGGGATCCAGGCCGCGAAGGCCGGAATCCTGGAGATCGGTGATGTGTACGTGGTCAACAAGGCGGACCGGGACGGCGCCGACGCCACCGTCCGCGAGCTCAACCACATGCTGGGCCTCGGGGAGTCCCGGAGGCCCGGCGACTGGCGGCCGCCGATCGTGAAGACGGTCGCGGCGCGCGGCGAAGGGATCGACGAGGTCGTCGAGGCCCTGGAGAAGCACCGCGCCTGGATGGAGGAGCACGGGGTGCTGACCGCGCGCCGGGCGGCGCGGGCGGCGCACGAGGTGGAGACCATCGCGGTCACCACGCTGCGCGAGCGCATCGGCGACCTGCGCGGCGACCGCCGCCTGGAGGCACTGGCCGCCCGGATCGTGGCGGGCGGCCTGGACCCCTACGCGGCGGCGGACGAACTGGTGGCGGGCGTGACGGAGGGCTGAGGGACGCGCCTGCTCTCCGTGGCCGTACCGCCGAGCACCGCCGGTGCGTACGGGGTGGGTACGGGGGCCGTGCCGACGCCTGCCTCCTGGGCCGCCGCCGGGCCGCGGGGCCGCCTGCCCTTGGCTGCCGCCGTGCCGCGGTACGGGACGTCCCGGGCGGTCAGCCGTCCGTGCCGGAGTCGTCCGAGGCGGAGTCGTGCGAGGCGGAGTCGTGCGACGCGGCGCCGCTGTCGTCGTCCGCGCCGTTGTCGTCCGTCCCGTTGTCGTCCGCGCCGTCGTGGTCCGTCCCGTCGGCGTCCGCGCGGTCGTCGTCCTGAGCCTTGACCGGCGTGGCCTTGCCGGTCTTGGCGTCCACGTTCACGTCCTTGCCCCGGCCGTCGCCGTCGTGGACCTCGATCTCCCAGTGGCCCTTCTCCAGGTCGGCCTCGGTCACGGTGCCCGGCGCCGCCTTGAGCGCCGCGTCCATCGCCTGCCGGACGGTGACGGGCGCGCCCTGCGGGGCGTGCCGCCCGCGGTCGTCGTCGTCCGCGTCCAGGCGCTTGGCCAGGACCTTGGCGCCGGCCGGGTCGAGCGTGACGTCGTACCACTTGCCGTCCTTGCCGAACACGTCGACGTCCCACTCCCGCCCGTCGTCCTCCAGGTCCGCGCCGGTCACAGTGCCGGGCACGGCGGACGCGGCCGTGCCGACGGCCTTGGCAGCGTCGGCCCTGCCCGCGGGGGCCTGCTTGCCCTCGTCGCGACCGGAGGCGGAGGCGGAGGCCGCCGCAGCGTCGTCGGACGGCGCGCTCAACGCGGTGGCCGTACCTCCGCCGACGAGTACGACGGCGACGGCGGTGGCGATGACGAACTTGCGCTTCATGGGGTCCTCCCGGATCCGCGATCGGTCTTCCCCGGCCTGCGTCGACCGAGTTCCTTGGTACGGACATCAATCTGGACCCGGGAGGCTGAACGCTCCCTGAAGGCGCCTGAAGCCCGTTTCAGGTAGGCCCTGCGACCCTTGTCCCCATGCGCCTGTTGATCGTGGAGGACGAGAAGCGCCTCGCGGTGTCCCTGGCCAAGGGGCTCACCGCCGAAGGTTTCGCCGTGGACGTGGTCCATGACGGTCTGGAGGGGCTGCACCGCGCGAGCGAGACCGCGTACGACCTGCTCGTCCTCGACATCATGCTGCCGGGCATGAACGGCTACCGGGTGTGCGCCACCCTGCGCGCCGCCGGGAACGACGTGCCGATCCTGATGCTGACCGCCAAGGACGGCGAGTACGACGAGGCGGAAGGGCTCGACACCGGCGCAGACGACTACCTCACCAAGCCCTTCTCGTACGTCGTCCTGCTCGCCCGCGTCCGGGCCCTGCTGCGGCGCAGGGGCGGCGCAGGACAGTCCCCGCTGCTGCGCGTCGGCGCGCTCACCCTGGACACCGCCGCCCGGCGCGTGCACCGGGGCGAGGACGAAGTCACCCTCACCGCCAAGGAGTTCGCGGTGCTCGAACAGCTGGCGCTACGGCCGGGCGCCGTCGTCAGCAAGGCGGAGATGCTGGAACACGTCTGGGACTTCGCCTACGAGGGCGACCCCAACATCGTCGAGGTGTACATCTCCACGCTGCGCCGCAAGCTGGGCGCCGAGCGCATCCAGACCGTGCGCGGCGCCGGCTACCGGCTGGTGCCGGTGGGGGGCGACGCCTGATGCGCTCGGTACGGGCAAGGGCCGCCCTCGGGGCCACCGCCGTCGTCGCCGTCGCGCTGATCGCCGCCGGGCTCGCCGTGCTGCTCGTATTGCACGACAACCTCACGGGCCAGACCGACCTCCAGTCCGAGGTGGCCGCCCAGGAGGTGGCCTCGCAGGTCGCCCTGGGGGTTCCGTACGAGAAGCTGGAACTGCCGGACGCGGAGGAGAGCCCGGTCCAGGTCGTCACGGAGAAGGGCGAGGTGGTGGCCGCCAGCAGGAAGCTGGAGGCGATCTCGGGGACCGGCAGCGCCCGGGTACGGCCGGTCGCGTCCGGCCGGAGCCCGGCGGAGGCGGACGGTGACGACGACGGCGACGACCCGGGCCGTGGGGAGGTCTCCCGCGACGAGCCCGCGCACAGTTCCGGCACCGCGACCGTCGACGGCGACAGCGCCGACTACCGGTTCGCGGCCGTCGAGGCCACCACCGGGGCCGGCGAGACCGTGACCGTCTACGCGGGCGCGCCGCTCGCCACCGAGCAGGGCGCCGTCGAGACCGTGCGCTCCGCGATGCTGGTGGGGCTGCCGGTGCTGCTGGTGGTCGTGGCCGGGGTGACCTGGCTGGTCACCCGGCGGGCGCTGCGGCCCGTCGAGGGGATCCGGCGCGAGATGGCCACCGTCACGGCGTCCGAGGACCTGTCCCGGCGGGTGCCGGTGCCGGGCACCGGTGACGAGGTGGACCGGCTCGCGGTCACCACCAACGAGACCCTGGCCGCCCTGGAGAGCTCGGTGGAGCGCCAGCGCCGGTTCGTCGCGGACGCCTCGCACGAGCTGCGCAGCCCGATCGCCTCGCTGCGCACCCAGCTCGAAGTGGCCGCCGCGCACCCGGAACTGCTCGACCTGGCGGGGGCGGTGGAGGACACCGTGCGGCTCCAGGACCTGGCCGCCGACCTGCTGCTGCTCGCTCGGCTGGACGCGGGCGAGAAGCCGGGGGCCGCCCGGCTGGACCTGTCCGCGCTGGTACGGGCGGAAGTGGCGCAGCGCGGTGGGAGCGACCGGTGCCGGGTGACCGCGAACGTGGCGGACGGGATCGAAGTGGCGGGCTCGCGGGGTCAGTTGGCCCGGGTGCTGGGCAATCTCCTCGACAACGCGCAGCGGCACGCGGAGGGTTGCGGCACCGTGACGCTGCGGGCCCGGGGGGACGGGCGCGCGGTGCTGGAGGTCGCGGACGACGGGGCCGGGGTGCCGGCGGCCGAACGGGACCGGATCTTCGAGCGGTTCGTCCGGCTCGACGACGCGCGCAGCCGGGACGACGGCGGCGCGGGACTCGGACTGGCCATCGCCAGGGATGTCGCGCGCAGACACGGCGGCACACTGACGGCGGGTCAGGCCCCGGGCGGAGGCGCGCTGTTCACGCTCGCACTGCCGGTCCTGCGGTAGCGGCCAACCGCGCGCTCTCCACCGGTCGCCCCCCCCGTTCCGGCGGAGACCCGGCCATCCGCGCGCTCTCCACCGGTCGCCCCCGTCCGGCGGTGACCCGGTCATCCGCGCGCTCCCCGTCGGCCGCCCCCGCCCGGCGACCCGGTCACCCGCGCCGCGTCACGCCTTGCCGCGCCTGCCGCGCAGTTGCTCCGTCATCGGGGTCAGCGAGGCGCGCAGCCTGAGCAGTTCCTCGGGCTCCATCGTGTCGATGAAGTGGCGGCGTACGGACGCCACGTGGTGCGGGGCGACCTTCTGCATCACCTCGCCGCCCTGCTCGGTGAGTACCGCGTACAGTCCGCGCCGGTCCGACTCGCAGTTCTCGCGGCGGACCAGGCCCGCGTTCTCCATGCGGGTGATCTGGTGCGAGAGCCGGCTCTTGGACTGGAGGGTGGCGGTCGCCAGGTCGCTCATCCGCAGCCGCTTGTCGGCGGACTCGGAGAGGTTGACCAGGATCTCGTAGTCGTTGTTGGTCAGGCCGAACGGCTGGAGATCCTTCTCCAGCTGGTGCATCAGCAGCTTGCTGGCGTCCAGCCAGGTGCGCCAGGCGCACTGTTCGGCATCGCTCAGCCAGGGCGTGGCGGCGGTGTCGTCGGCGGAGGGGGCGCTGTCCATGGGGGGCATGATCGGATTCTACCTAAGAAGTTGAATACTGGACAAAGCCTGCGAGTGTGATGCCGGGCACTCCCGGGCACCGAGGTGTCACCCGAAAGAGACGGTCACACTCCGCAGACTACCGCTCACAGTCCGAACCGGCGCTGGAGATCGCCCAGTTGACCCGGCAGCCGCGGTGCGCCCTGCTGTCCGCCGTGCTGACCGCTGGCCGGGCCCCCGCCGCCGGGCACGCCTGCGTTCTCCCCGGCCGCGCCGCCCACCGCGCCCATGGCCGCCTCGGCCCTCAGTACCTCGGTCGACTGGAGCAATACCGTACCCGCCCCGACGAACTCGAACTGGTGCTCCTCGCCGGAGGCCCCGCCGATCCCGGTCATCGCGCGCAGGCCGCCCACCAGGCCCGAGAGGTACCCGTGGTCGTAGTGGTGGCAGGGGGACGGGCAGTCCGCCCAGCCGACCAGGGCCTGCGGGTCGACGCGCAGCGGCGGCTCCATGAAGACCACCGGGCCGTTGGAGGCCGCGACGAACTTGCCCGTGCCGATCAGGGTCAGGAAACCCGGCACGATCGACTGCTTCAGCGCCAGGGTGGGCTGGTAGGCGAGCAGGTTGCCCGAGCGGATCGTCAGGTTGCCGTCCGCCAGGTCGAAGGAGTTCACGTCGAAGGCGCGGTCGGCGAGCAGCATCTTGCCGCTGCCCTCGGCGACCACCCAGTCACTGGCGTGCAGCGGCGAGTGGAAGCTCGTGCGCAGCAACCGGTCGAAGCGGCCGTGGCCGATGCCGTTGAAGTCGATCTGCCCGTAGTAGGCGATCATCTTGCCCTTCTGCAGGAACCACTGGCTCCCCTTGAGCTCCACGCAGAAGGTGTACGGATTGACGTTGTCGTCGCAGGGGAGGGTCTGCGGGTCGAGGACGACGGGAGCGGTCACAGCTTTTCCTCCGAGGCCTGTACGTACACCGCGCCGTTGCCGGACAGCTCCAGCTGGAACGCCTCGCCGGAGCCGCGTCCCACCATGTCGCGCCAGCCGAGCGCGGTCGACAGCTTGTTGGTGACGTCCCCGTGGTGCGCCACGTACGCCTGCGGGTCGACGTGCACCGGCCGCTGCGGGGTGATCGGCAGCTCGACGACGCCGCCGTGCGCCATGACGGCGACCGCGCCGTGGCCCTTCAGGGTCGTGGTGAACAGCCCCTGCCCCGACACCTGGCCGCGGACCATGCCCATCACCCCGCCCTGCGAGCCCATGAACATCGTGCCCTGCTGGAGCGTCCCGTCGAAGGCGAGCAGCCGGTCCGCCTCCACGTACAGCGTGTCCCCGGCGAGGTTGATCACCTGGATGTGGTGGCCGCCGTGGCCGAACATCACGGTGCCGCTGCCCTCCACCGTCATCAGCGGGGTCGCCTCGTTCGCGACCCGGCGGCCGATCATCGACATGACGCCGCCCTGGCCGCCCTGGATGTTCGGGGTGAAGGAGACGTCGCCGCGGTAGGCGAGCATCGCGCCGCGCTGGCTGTACATCCGCGCGCCGGGCACCACCCGGGCCTCGACCATCCGGGAGTTGATCTCGACGAACGGCATCAGACGTCGCCCCCCACCGTGTTGCGCTCGCTGGGCTGGACGTACACCAGGCCCTCGCCCTCGAAGCGGATCTGGAAGGCCTCGCCGGAGCCCTCGCCGATGAGGGTCCGGAAGTTGACGCCGGACTGGAAGGACTGGCGGAGGCTGCCGGTGTGCGCGATGTAGGCGCCCGGGTCCACCTGCAGCGGGTACCGCGCCGACACCCGCAGGACGACCGCCTGGCCGTCCGAGGTGATCGCCGCCTGGCCACTGCCCTCCACGGTCGTGGTGAACAGGCCGCCCCCCGTGGCGCCGCCGCGCAACCCGGTGAAGGTGGTGCCGGTGCGCAGGGACGCGTCCGTGCAGAGCAGGTTGCTGGACTCGACGTAGAGCTTCTCGCCGGTCAGGTTCACCAGGTTGATTTCGCTGGCGCGGTCGGCGAAGTAGCACGTGCCGTGCCCCTTGGCCTCCATCACCGTCATCTGTTCGCCGGTGAGGCGGCGGGTCACCATGCCGCGCATCCCCTCGCCGCCGCCGGTCATCTTCTTGAAGGCGATCCGGCCGTCGTACGCGACCATGGAGCCGTTCTTCGCCTTGACGGCGTCCCCGGTCATGTCGACGGCGAGCACCTTGCTGCCTTGGAGTCGGAACTGAGCCACGGGATCGAAGATATCCGCCCGATGCGTGCGCTACCAGGGTCTTCGGGCGGATACCGGCCCTGATTCGCTCTCCGGGGCACCCCCCCCGGACAACCCTGACACGACCCTGAGCCAAGGCGTGGCAAAGCCGGATGCCACAATGGAGCCGCGCTTGTGCACACGTTCACAAGATCGCCGCGGGTCCCGTCTCGCGGCCCACCCCGTTCCGACGACGAAGGTTGCCCTTCCGTGGATCTCAAGACCGCCTCCGCACTCCGCCGCCTCCGCCTGGTCTCCGCCCCCGAGGCGGTCTCCTTCCTGCTGCTGCTCGTCTGCTCGGTGCTCAAGCGCACCACGGACTTCAACGCGGTCCCGGTCATGGGCGCGGTCCACGGCCTGCTCTTCGTGCTGTACGTCCTCTTCTGGGCCGACGCCTGGAACAGGACCAGGTGGCCGCTGAGGACTGCCGCCTTCTACCTCGTGATGTCGGTCCTGCCCACCGGCGGCTTCTTCGCCGAGCGCAGGCTCAAGTCCGAGGGCGAGCGTGCCGTGATGGCCGCCCGCGCCCGCAAGGAGGCGGCAGCCGCATGATCGTCGCCTTCTCCGTCACGCCGCTGGGAGTCGGCGAGGACGTCGGCGAGTACGTCGCCGACGCGGTGCGCGTGGTGCGCGAATCGGGACTGCCGAACCGCACGGACGCCATGTTCACCTCGATCGAAGGTGAGTGGGACGAGGTGATGGACGTCGTCAAGCGTGCCGTCGCGGCCGTCGAGGCGCGGGCGCCGCGGGTGTCCGTCGTACTGAAGGCGGACATCCGCCCGTCGGTCACCGACGGCCTGACCGCCAAGGTCGAGACGGTGGAGCGCCACCTCGCCGGCTGAGCCACCCGCGGTCTCCCGCTCGCGTACAAACCCCTGGTCCCGTGGGCCAGGGGTTTTTTCGCGACCCGTGTTTGAGCAGTTGCTCAATTCAGGGTTGAGCAGTCGCTCAAAAAGGCGTACCTTCCGTTTTGAGCGGTCGCTCAAAACATCGTGGTGGGGGTACGCACATGACGCAGCTGTACGTGGAAGCGCTGATCCGCGCCGACCTGGAGACCCTCTGGGAGCGCACCCAGGAGCCGTCCCAGCACCGGCGCTGGGACCTTCGCTTCACCGACATAGACCACCTGCCGCGCCTCTCGGAGGCGGAACCGCAGCGCTTCCGGTACGCGACCCGGCTGGCGCCCTTCCTCAACGTCGCCGGTACGGGCGTCTTCGCGGGGGAGCGCCACCGCCCCGACGGGACCCGCACCTGCGCCCTGCGGTTCGCCTCGCCGCACCCGCTCTCGCTGCTCGCGGAGGGCAGCGGCTACTGGCGCTACGTCCCGACGCCGGACGGGATCCGCTTCCTCACCGGCTACGACTACCGGCCGCGCTGGGGCCGGTTCGGGAAGATGGCCGACCGCCTCGTGTTCCGGCCGCTGATGGGCTGGGCCACCGCGTGGTCCTTCGACCGGCTGCGGCTGTGGCTGGAGCACGGGAGGAGCCCGGCCCGCTCCCTGGCCGCGGCGCTGGCCGAGCTGGCGCTGCGCGTCGCCGTCGCGGTCCTCTCGGTCGTACTCGCGGCCGCCGGGCCAGCGGCCACGGGGCGCGTGCCGGAGCTCGCCGGGGCCGCCCCCGTACTCGCGGCGGTCCTCCTGGCGGCGGCGGTGCTGCTGCCGCCGCTGCCCGGCACCCCCGCCGCCCGCCGCACTCTGCGCACCCCGCCCGCCTCGGTCCGTACACCCGCCGTCCTCGCCACCCTGGAGCAGGCATGACCAGCACGACAGTCCCCCTGCGGCACGACTCGATCTTCCGCACCGCGATGGGCGACGAGACCTTCGACCGCCTCCACCCCATGCTGCAACGCCGCTTCTCGGTCGGTCTGGACAGCGGGGAGGCGTGCGTCGGGCGGGGCGTCATGGACCGGATCTGGCACGGCCCCGGCTTCGTCCGGCCGTTCCTGAAGCTCGGCGCCACCCGCAACATCCTCGTTCCGCGGACCGGCCGGAACGTCCCGTTCGTCATCGAGAACGTCCCGTACCTGGACTCCTTCGGCCGGGAGACCGTCACCTTCGTGCGGACCTTCCACCTGCCCGGCGGCCCGTACCGGTTCGACGCCACGATGATCCACAGCCCCGAGCGCGACTGCGTGCTGGACTACCTCGGCACCCACCAGCACCTCGCCAGCGACCTCCACTTCTCCGCCGACGCGCACGGCGGCCTCGTCATCCGCTCCGGCGAGCACCGCTTCCGCGAGGGCCCGGTGGACGTCCGCGTCCCGCACCTCGTCGGCGCCGACGCCGAGGTGCGCGAGACGTACGACGACCGGACAGGGCGCTTCCGGATCCGTGTCAGGGTGGTCAACAGGTGGTTCGGACCGCTCTTCGGGTACGAGGGGTCCTTCCGGGCCGCCTTCATGGCCGCGACAGCGCACGGCACACGGCCGGGGCTGCGCCCGATCCGCGAGGAGGCCCGCGCGTGAGTGCGGCGGACACCCGGGAGAAACTGCTGGTGGGGGCGTTGCGAACGCTGACCGAGCAGGGCATCGCCAAGACGTCGGCGCGCACTGTCGCAGCCGCGGCCGGGGTCAATCAGGCCCTGGTGTTCTACCACTTCGGTTCCGTCGACGAACTGCTGGCCGCCGCCTGCCGGCACGGCGCCGAACAGCGCGTCGCCCACCACAGGCCCCGGCTGGCCGCTGTCAGCTCCCTCACCGAGCTCCTGGAGTTCGGCCGGGTCATGCACGACGAGGAGAAGCGCGGCGGGCACGTCGCCTTCCTGGGCCAGCTGCTCGCCGGCGCGCAGACCCAGCCCCGGCTCGCCCCGGCGACCGCCGCCGGCCTCGACCTGTGGGTGGAGGAGATCGAGAAGGTGCTCGCCCGGGTGCTGGAGGGCAGCCCGGTCGCCGAGTTCACCGACCCGGCCGGACTCGCCCGCGCGGTCGCCGCCGCCTTCATCGGTCTGGAGTTGTACGAGGGCGTGGACGAGGCGGGCGCGATGAGCGCGCTCGACGCGCTGGAGCAGCTCGCCGGGCTGGTCGGCGTGCTGGAGGAGCTCGGCCCCGTCGCCCAACGGGCCGTCAGGCTCCGGCTGCGCAAGGTCCGGCGGACGCAGCTGCCGTAGCGTCGGCCGTCCCTCCATCGGACGACCCGAGTCGCAGCGCGCGTCGATCTGACCTTTTGTGGGATTCGTGAGGTATGGGCCTCACGGAACCACCTTGGAGGCAGCGTGTTGCCGGAGGGCTACGACTACGAGAAGTACAGCCGCCTGGCCGGGCCGCTCACGGACCCGGGGGACGGCCCCTACACGGTCGGGTACACCAGCCTGCTCTCCAAGGAGCCGCACCGAATACGCGCCGTCCTGCTGATGACGCTCGCCCCGCTGCTGTCGGCGGCGCTGCTGGCGTACCTGGTCTGGCCCTCGCACTGGACCGAGCGGGAGAACGCGGACCCCTGGCTGGTCCGCGCCGACCACACGATGCTCGGCGCGATCGCTTTCATCATGTTCTTCATGCTGCTGAACGTGGTGTCGATCGCACACGCCACGATGGTCGCCCGCGACCCGGTCCCGGTCACCGCCGAGAAGGGCACCCGGGTCGCTTTCCTCACGACGTACGTCCCTGGCAAGGAACCCCTCGCGATGGTGCGCGCCACCCTGGAGGGCGCCGGCAAGGTCCGCCACGAGGGGCCGCTCGACGTGTGGCTGCTCGACGAGGGCGACGACCCCGCGGCGAAGGCGCTCTGCGCGGAGCTCGGCGTACGTCACTTCACCCGCAAGGGCGTCCCGGACTGGAACCGGGAGAAGGGCGCGCACCGGGCGAGGACCAAGCACGGCAACTACAACGCCTGGCTGGCCATGCACGGCAAGTCCTACGACTACTTCGCCTCCGTCGACACCGACCACATCCCGCTGCCCAACTACCTGGAGCGGATGCTCGGCTACTTCCGTGACCCGGACGTCGCCTTCGTCGTGGGCCCGCAGGTGTACGGCAACTACACGGCCGCCGTCACCAAGGCCGCGGAGTCGCAGCAGTACCTCTTCCACGCGCTCATCCAGCGCGCGGGCAACCGCTACCGCGCGCCGATGTTCGTCGGCACCAACAACGTCGTACGGGTCACCGCGCTGACCCAGATCGGCGGGCTCTACGACTCGATCACCGAGGACATGGCGACCGGCTTCGAGCTGCACCGCCGCAGGAACCCGCGCACAAACCACTTCTGGCGCTCGGTCTACACCCCCGACGTGCTCGCGGTCGGCGAGGGCCCGGCGTCCTGGACGGACTTCTTCACCCAGCAGATGCGCTGGTCCAGGGGCACGTACGAGACGGTGTTCAAGCAGTTCTGGAAGGCGCCCTTCCGGGTGCCGCCCGGCCGGCTGCTCAACTACGGCCTGATGCTCGTGTACTACCCCATGACGGCGGTCAACTGGCTGCTCGGCATCCTCAGCTGCGTGCTGTTCCTGTGGTTCGGGGCGTCCGGCACCCAGGTCTCGACGTCCGTCTGGCTGATGCTCTACAGCGACGCCGTCGCGCTCCAGATCTGCCTCTACCTCTGGAACCGACACCACAACGTCTCCCCGCACGAGCCCGAGGGCTCCGGCGGCCTGGCCGGCATGGCGATGTCCGCGATCTGCGCACCGATCTACCTGAAGTCGCTGGGCGCCGCCCTGGTCGGCAGGCGCGGCCGGTTCGTGGTCACGCCCAAGGGGGGCGAGGCCAGCCCCGACCGGCTGCTGACCTTCCGCATCCATCTCCTCTGGGCGGCGGTCGTCGTGGTCTCCCTGGCCGCGTCGGTGCAGTACGGCCACACCCACGCGGCCATGCGCACCTGGGCCGTACTGGCGCTGGTCATCTCGCTCGCGCCGGTCGGCGTCTGGCTCTGGAGCGGGTACGCCGAGCGCGGCACGAACCCGCGGCGCGAAGGGGTGCACGTCGAGGCGGGACCCGAGGCGGCGGCCCCGGCCAAGAAGCCCACCACCGTCCCGAAGAAGCCCGCCACCGCTCCGAAGAAGCCCGCCATCGCCCCGAAGAAACCCGCCACCGCCACCGCCACCCCGGCCACCGCCAACGCCACCACCGGAGGGAAGTGACATGACCGACCGCCCGTCAGGCGAGCCGGCCGACAAGGCGTCCGACGCGTCGAAGGAGCCGCGCGAGAGCCAGGTCCGCGCGCCGAAGAAGCTCAGGAACAGCCTGCTGGGCGGCGGCGCCGTCATCCTGCTGGTCGGTCTCAACGCCCCCGCGGCCCTGGACTTCGCGCAGGAGAGGTACCACGCCTACAAGATCGCGCAGCCCGACTACAAGGCGGAGTACGGCTCCTGGGAGACGCTGGACATCCCCGGCGAGTACCGGCTCAACGCGATCCACGCGGCCCTCCTGCACACCGGCAAGGTGCTCCTGATCGCGGGCTCGGGCAACGACCAGAAGAAGTTCGACTCGGGGACCTTCGACACCGTCCTGTGGGACCCGGCGAAGAACACCTTCAAGAAGATCCCCACCCCCGAGGACTTCTTCTGCGCCGGGCACGCCCAGCTCCCGGACGGACAGCTCCTGGTGGCCGGCGGCACCGCCCGCTACGAGGTGCTCGGCGACAAGGTGACCCGGGCCGGCGGCGGCATGCGCGTCAAGAACGAGTCGCCCGACAAACCCATCAGCCTGAAGAAGGGCACCCGCTTCCGTTCCCCCTCGGGCGTGGAGTACGTGTCCAAGTTCGACGTGACGGTCCCCAAGGCCAAGCGCGACTTCAAGATCGGTTACTTCGCCTCGGGGCAGATGAAGCCCTGGCAGACCAAGGTGACTGCGGCCGAGGCACGCGTGTTCGTCGAGGCGGTCAAGGAGGGGGCGGGCGCGCTCACCACCCAGGCCGCGCAGTACGAGATCGTCGGCCTGCCGCAAAAGGACGCGGACAACGTCTACGGCCTCGCGCAGCGGATCAGCACCGAGAAGCAGGACTTCCAGGGCATCAAGGCGGCCTACGAGTTCGACCCCAAGGCCGAGAAGTACGTCCCGGTGTCGCCCATGAAGGACGCCCGCTGGTACCCGACGCTGACCACCCTGGAGGACGGCAGGGTCCTCGCCGCCTCCGGGCTCAACGACGTCGGTGACGTGGTTCCCGGGGACAACGAGATCTACGACCCCAGGACCAAGAAGTGGGGCAAGGGGCCCTTCCACTACTTCCCCACGTACCCCGCGCTCTTCCTCACCAAGGGCGGCAAGCTCTTCTACAGCGGCTCCAACGCGGGCTACGGCCCCGCCCTGAAGGGCCGCGAGCCCGGCCTGTGGGACGTGGACACCAACAAGTTCACGAAGGTCGGCGGGATGACCGACCAGGACCAGCTGGAGACCTCGGCCTCCGTCCTGCTGCCGCCCGCGCAGGACCAGAAGGTGATGGTGCTCGGCGGCGGCGGCGTCGGCGAGTCCGACAAGGCCACGACCCGCACCGCGATCGCCGACCTGAAGGCCGGCAACCCGGCGTTCCGGACGGGACCGCAGCTCGCCCAGGGCACCCGGTACCTCTCCAGCGTCCTGATGCCCGACGACACCGTCTTCACCAGCGGCGGCTCGAAGGACTACCGCGGCCGGAGTGCGAGCGACATCCTGAAGGCGCAGTTCTACGACCCCCGGGCCAACGCCTTCCGCGACGCCGCCGAGCCCACCGTCGGCCGCAACTACCACTCCGAGGCGCTGCTGCTGCCCGACGGCCGGGTGGCCACCTTCGGCTCCGACCCGCTCTACGGCGACGAGGACAACACCAAGCTCGGCACCTTCGAGCAGCGCGTGGAGATCTACACCCCGCCTTACCTGGAGAAGGGCAGGAGCCGCCCGGCCCTGGAAGGCGGCCCGCAGGCCTTCGCCGCCGACGAATCGGCGACGTACCGCACCAAGGACGCCGACCGGATCGTCAAGGCGCGCCTCATGCGTCCCAGCGCCGTCACCCACACCACCGACGTCGAACAGCGCTCGATCGAGCTCGGTCTGAAGAAGGACAAGGGCAAGATCACGGTGACGGTGCCGGACGACCGCACCCTGGTCCCGGCGGGCTGGTACATGCTGTTCGCCACCGACAAGGACGGCGTGCCGTCGGTGGCGCACTGGATCCAGGTCAAGTAGGCCGAGCGGCGCGCCGGCTCACCCGCTCGCGCGGGCCAGGCCCAGCGCGTAGTCCGGCCACCAGGTCCCCGCCGCGGGGCCGCCCCGGCACTGGCCGTCCGAGTCGCCGGGGCGCTTGATCCACAGGTACGCGTCGAGCAGCGCGTTCCCGGTCCGGTCGGTGGGCGGCTTGCCCAGTGCCCGGCCGGTCGGGTTGCACCAGGCGTCGGTGCGCGAACCCGACAGCGGACCCTTGCCGTTGCGGCTGGAGTCGACGACGAAATGGGCGCCGCCGAGCAGTCCGGACAACTGCGCCCCGTACGACTTCACGACCTCGTCGCGCTGGAAGTTCGACACGTTCAGCGAGAACCCGTCGGCCTTCTCGACCCCGGCCCGCTTCAGCGGATCGACCAGCTTCCCCGGGTCGGTGATCCAGGCCGGGTTCCCCGCGTCCAGGTAGACCTTGGTCCCCGGCTGCTGCTTCAGCCGGTCGATGGACTGCGAGAGCAGCCGGCTGCGCTCGTCGTGGACCTCGGCGGGGGTGCAGCCGTCGACGATGTGCGGGACGGCGTCCGGCTCAAGGATCACCGTCGTGCGGGCGTTGCCGATGGTGCTCGCGAAGGAGTCGAGCCAGTTCCGGTAGGCGTCGCTGTCGGCCGCGCCGCCCGCACTGTGCTGGCCGCAGTCGCGGTGCGGGATGTTGTACGCGACGAGCACGGCGGTGCGCCCGGCGCCGGACGCCCCGGCCGTGGCCCGCCGGACGTCCGGCACCGGGTCGTCGCCCGCGGGCCAGTTGGCCACCGGCCGCTCGGAGATCTTCTTGAGCTGGTCCGCGTCCTCGGTACGCCCCTGCGCCGTCCACTCCTGCACCTGGCGTGCGGCGCTGGACCGCGGGTCCACCCAGAAGGGGGAGGTGTCGGCGGGCGGCTCCTGCGCCCGCGTGGACGGCGCGTCGGCGGAGGCGGCGGGCGCTGCGGGGACGGCGGAGTCGGCCGACGCACACCCGGCGACCCCGGCCAGGGCGACCACGACCGCGAGCACGAGCGAGGTACGGGTGACGGGCGCGGACGCACGGGTGGCGGACGTACGGGTCGCGGACACACGGGTGAGGCGCGCACGGCTGGTGAAGTGCGCACGGCTGAGATGCGGAAAGCTCAGCGCACGCGTACGGACAATCCTTCGGCCGGACATCCAGCCCCCTCGGGACGGCGGTGCAGACGGACGGAACGGAACGCCCAATCGTGACATAACGCACAGTTAGTGCGGGGTTACGACCCGTCCCGGAGAGGGTTACGGCCCGTCCCGGGGTGGGGAGGGTCACGCCCGTCCCGGGGCCACCCCCCGTGCTGCGGCCCGCTCACCCTCCGGCCGCCAGGGCGATCCCGAGCGGTGACCGCTCGTACAGCACCTGGTGTCCGTACCGCCGGGGGACCAGCAGTCCCGCGTCGCGCAGCGCGGCGAGGTGCGCCGAGACGGACGAAGCGGCGAGGCCCACCCCTGGACGTGCCCCCGGGCGTGCCCCGGGACGTGGTCCCGTACGCGTGCCCGGATTTGCCCCCGGACGCCTAGCCGGATGTGCCCCCGGACGCGTACCCGGGCGTGCCCCCGGACGCGTGCCCCGCGCAAGGGGGAGAGCCGGCGCAGGAAGCGAAACCGGTGCGCAAAGCCCGGCCGGTGCAAGAAGCCGGTCCCGTCCGGACCGATCCGCGAGACAGAGCTGACCACGATATGACTGACCGGTAGGGTCGGCTCCGTGCCGAAGCCGCTCAGCCTCCCCTTCGATCCCATCTCCCGCGCCGACGAACTCTGGCAGCAGCGCTGGGGTCCCGTGCCCTCGATGACCGCGATCACCTCGATCATGCGTGCCCAGCAGATCCTGCTCGGCGAGGTCGACGCGGTCGTCAAGCCGTACGGACTGACCTTCGCCCGGTACGAGGCGCTGGTTCTGCTCACCTTCTCCAAGGAGGGCGAGCTGCCGATGTCGAAGATCGGCGAGCGTCTGATGGTCCACCCGACCTCGGTCACCAACACCGTGGACCGGCTGGTCAGGTCGGGGCTCGTCGACAAGCGCCCCAACCCCAACGACGGACGCGGCACCCTCGCGTCCATCACCGGCAAGGGGCGCGACGTCGTGGAGGCGGCGACCCGCGACCTGATGGCGATGGAGTTCGGGCTGGGTGCCTACGACGCGGAGGAGTGCGCGGAGATCTTCGCGATGCTGCGCCCGCTGCGGGTGGCGGCCAAGGACTTCGACGAGGCCTGAGAGGGCGCGTCGCGGCGCGGCAGGCCACCGCCCGCGACCCCCGGCCCGCCCGAAGATCGCCCGGTCCGCCCGGTTACGCTCGATGGCATGAAACAGAGCGTGCTGACCCGTTATCGGGTGATGGCCTACGTCACCGCCGTGTGGCTCCTGGTGTTCACCGTCGCCATCGTCCTGAAGTACGGCTTCGACACCGGCGACACCATGCTGATCTCCCAGATCCACGGTGTGCTCTTCATCATCTACGTGGTGTTCGCCTTCGACCTCGGCACCAAGGCGAAGTGGCCCTTCGGCAAGCTGCTCTGGGTGCTGGCGGCCGGCTGCATCCCGGTGGCCAGTTTCTTCGTCGAGCCGAAGATCACCCGCGAGGTGAAGCCGCTGGTCAGGGACCAGGGCCCGGTGACCTCCAAGGCGCAGGCCTGACGCAGGCAGCACCCGCCGCCGTACGGAAGGAAAACCGTACGGCGGTTCTCCATCGACATTTACTAGGACGTCCTAGTAAATTGGAGGGATGGACGCCACGGACAACGCTGCCGCGATCGAGGAGGGCCGCCGCCGCTGGCAGGCCCGGTACGACAAGGCCCGCAAGCGGGACGCCGACTTCAGCACGCTCTCGGGCGACGAGGTCGAACCGGTCTACGGGCCGCGCCCCGGTGACACCTACGAGGGCTTCGAGCGCATCGGCTGGCCGGGGGAGTACCCCTTCACCCGTGGACTGCACGCCACCGGGTACCGCGGCCGGACCTGGACCATCCGCCAGTTCGCGGGCTTCGGCAACGCCGAGCAGACCAACGAGCGCTACAAGATGATCCTGGCGGCCGGCGGTGGCGGGCTGAGCGTCGCCTTCGACATGCCGACCCTGATGGGCCGCGACTCCGACGACCCCCGCTCGCTCGGCGAGGTCGGGCACTGCGGGGTCGCCATCGACTCGGCCGCCGACATGGAGGTCCTCTTCCGGGACATCCCGCTCGGCGACGTCACCACCTCGATGACCATCAGTGGGCCCGCGGTCCCCGCCTTCTGCATGTACCTGGTCGCCGCCGAGCGCCAGGGCGTCGACACCGCCACCCTCAACGGCACCCTCCAGACCGACATCTTCAAGGAGTACATCGCCCAGAAGGAGTGGCTCTTCCAGCCGGAGCCGCACCTGCGCCTGATCGGCGACCTCATGGAGCACTGCGCCGCCGGCATCCCCGCCTACAAGCCGCTCTCGGTGTCCGGCTACCACATCCGCGAGGCGGGGGCGACGGCCGCGCAGGAGCTGGCGTACACCCTCGCCGACGGATTCGGGTACGTGGAGCTGGGGCTGAGCCGCGGCCTTGAGGTCGACCACTTCGCCTCCGGGCTCTCCTTCTTCTTCGACGCGCACCTGGACTTCTTCGAGGAGATCGCCAAGTTCCGCGCCGCCCGCAGGATCTGGGCCCGCTGGATGAAGGAGGTGTACGGGGCGAAGACCGACAAGGCGCAGTGGCTCCGCTTCCACACCCAGACGGCCGGGGTGTCCCTGACCGCGCAGCAGCCGTACAACAACGTCGTACGGACGGCCGTGGAAGCACTGTCGGCCGTCCTCGGCGGCACCAACTCGCTGCACACCAACGCACTCGACGAGACCCTCGCCCTGCCCAGCGAGCAGGCCGCCGAGATCGCGCTGCGCACCCAGCAGGTCCTGATGGAGGAGACCGGCGTCGCCAACGTGGCCGACCCGCTCGGCGGGTCCTGGTACGTGGAGCAGCTCACCGACCGCATCGAGGCCGACGCCGAGAAGATCTTCGAACAGATCAAGGAGCGCGGACTGCGCGCCCACCCGGACGGGCGGCACCCGATCGGGCCGATCACCTCCGGCATCCTGCGCGGCATCGAGGACGGCTGGTTCACCGGCGAGATCGCCGAGTCGGCGTTCCAGTACCAGCGGGCGCTGGAGAAGGGCGACAAGCTGGTCGTCGGGGTCAACACCGCGCACGGTTCGGTCACCGGCGACCTGGAGATCCTGCGGGTCAGCCACGAGGTGGAGACCGAGCAGGTACGGGTGCTGGCCGAGCGCAGGTCGCGGCGTGACGACGCCAAGGTGCGCTCCTCGCTGGACGCGATGCTGGCGGCGGCGCGCGACGGCTCCAACATGATCGAGCCGATGCTGGCCGCGGTACGGGCGGAGGCGACGCTCGGCGAGATCTGCGGAGTGCTGCGCGACGAGTGGGGCGTCTACACGGAACCCCCGGGGTTCTAGCGGCGGTCGGGGCGCGGGTGCCGGTGGTCCTGGGCGTGCGACGGTCGGTGGTCCTTGGCGCGCGGGTGCCGGTGGTCCTCGGCGTGCGACTGTCGGTGGTCCTCGGCGCGCGCTTTGCCGGTGGTCCTCGGTGGGCGGGTGTTGTTGGTCCTCGATGTGCGGGGGCCGGCGGTCCTCGATGTGCGGGGCCGGCGGTTCTCGGTGTGCGGGCGGCCGTTGACCTCGACCTGGGTTGAGGTCGTAGCGTCCCGCACATGACCACGACGAGCGAGCCCAGGACCCCTGCCGCCCCCACCGCACAGCACAGCGCCGACCCGCACGCCGCCGACGCGGACCTCGCCTCCCAGCCCGTCGCCTACTGGACCGGGGTGGCGAGCAACGCAGTCAAGAACCTGCTCCGGGACTCGATGGCACGTCTCGACATCACCCAGCCCCAGTGGTGGGTCCTCAACCGGGTGGACGCGGGCCCGCAGACCCGCGCCGAGGTGGTGGCCGCCCTCGCCGAGTTCGCCGACAATCCGTACGACATCTCCCGGGTCGTCGATCAGCTCCTGCACAGGGGCTGGCTGGCCACGGACCCGGCCGGCGGGCAGCTGAACCTCACCGAGGCGGGACTGGCGGGCAAGGCGGAGGTCAAGCAGCTGGTGAGCGGCCTGCGCGCCCAGGTGCACGAGGGTGTGAGCGACGAGGAGTACGTCGCCGCGCTCAAGGTACTGCGCCGTATGACCGCCAACGCCAGGCAGAGCGCGCAACCGTGGCAGTGAGCGGACCGCCGCGGGGCGCCAGGCAGTGCCAGTGAGCGGAGGCCCGTAGGGCATCCGGTCGTGGCAGCAGGCCGAGTACCACCGTGCACCCGGCGGTGGCAACGGGCAGTGACAGGTGTCAACGGCGGTTGCCCGGGTAGGGGCGGCGCGACAGCAAGATCCGCCCGCCCCTGCCCGCCTTCCTGCCGGAGGACCGAAACACCGTGAGCACCGCCTTCAGAAGTACCGCCCTGCGCAGCGCCGTTGCCGCGACCGCCACCCTGGCCGCCGTCATCGGCACGCTCGCCCTGACGGACGCGTCCCCCGCCGGCGCGCAGCAGCCCCTCGCCCACGCGAAGGAGAAGGGCGAGGGGGACGAGCAGGGGAAGGGCCAGGGTCTGCCGAAGATCCAGGACTCCTTCGACTCCCTCGGCCCCGAGGTGAAGGCGGCGAAGCTCTCCACGGGCCGCACCGCGCACTACATCGACGACGGCCCGCGCGACGGCACCCCGGTCCTGTACATCGGCGGTACGGGAACGAGCGCCCGCGCCGCGCACATGACGGACTTCTTCCGTACCACCAGGGAGAACCTGAACCTGCGGCTGATCTCCGTGGAGCGCAACGGCTTCGGCGACACGGAGTTCGACAAGGGCCTGGGCAAGGCGGACTTCGCCAAGGACGCCCTGGAAGTCCTCGACCGGCTGGGCGTCAGGAAGGTCCGCGTCATCGCGATCTCCGGCGGCGGCCCGTACGCCGCCGAGCTGGCGTCCCTGGCCCCCGGCCGCATCGACCAGCTCCACCTGGCCGCCGCCGCGGCCCCCTACGGCGCCAGGCCCGCCTACTGCGCGCTCCCGGACGCCGAACTCGCCAAGTCCCTCAAGGAGTCGATCACCGACCCGAGGAAGTGGTGGGCGTTCGCCGACGACAGCCCGGTCAAGTCGATCCCCGGTTTCGCGGACACCGCCTTCGAGGAAGGGGCCCGCACCTACAACCAGCGCGGCCAGCAGGCGGACCCGGCCCCGCAGGTCCACGAGCAGAAGCTGTACTGCCTGCGGCCGGGCCCCGACCTCTCGCGGCTGAAGGCCCCTGTCTTCCTCTACGGCGGCAACAAGGACACCACGGTCCCTCCGGCCACTCTCAAGACCTGGCAGGGCGCGCTGCCGGGCAAGCCGGTCGTCCGCACCTACGACGACACCGGGCACGACGTGCAGTACCGCCACTGGGACCAGATACTCGCCGACCTGGCGGGCTACGGCAGCCGCACGGTGGTCTGCCACAAAGGTGACACCGAACTGCCGCCCGCCCGGGAGGCGGCGAAGCTCCTGAAGAACGGGCGCGCGACGCTGGGCAGCTGCGCCTGGAAGAGGTGACCTCCGGAAGCAGCAAGGGGGGACCCCGGCCTCCCGTGTAGCCGGAGCCGGAGCCGGAGCCGGAGCCCATCCCGTACCGCTGCCCGGGGCGCGTCCCGTACCGTCAGGCGGGCTCGCCAGGGGTCGGGTCGGGCCTGGTGCGCAGGACGTCGCGGGCCTGCTCCGCGGCGCGGGCGGTGGCTTCGGAGACGTAGTCCAGGAAGCGCGCGATGTTCTCCAGGCGGGTGGCGGCGGGGGTGCCGGGGACCAGGACGCCGACGCCCCGGCGCGCGGTCTCGACGATCTGGGCGGTGGCGCGGGCGCTGGCGACCATCGACTGGTACCAGATGTCGTCGTCGACCACGTAGCGCTCACGGCGCCCTTCGTCGCGCTCGCGCCGCACCATTCCCTGGCTGTCGAGGAACGCCACCGCCTTGGAGACGGAGGCCGGGCTGACCTGGAGCCGCTCGACGAGTTCGGCCGCGGTGAGGCTGCCCGAGTCCGTGAGGGTGATGCAGGCCATCACCCGGGCCATCATCCGAGGCATGCCGGAAGCGACCTGGACCTCCGTGAACACCTCCTCGTACTCGCGTACCGCCTCGGCGTCCCTGCCGTGCGGCTGTGCGGGCGACTTGACCGCCGGCTCCCGGGGTTCGGCCTGCTTGTGGCGCCTGGCGCGGTGTTCGGTGGCGCGGTGCGCCTGGTCGGCGCGGTAGCCGGAGGCGCCGGTGTTACGCATGACCTCCCGCGTGACGGTCGAGGTCGGACGGTCGAGGCGTCTGGCGATCTCCGCATAGGGAAGACCGTCGGCCAGCCCCAGCGCGATCTGCTGACGTTCCTGCTGGGTGAGTCTGCCTCCCGGCATCGCGGTCTCCTTCGTGGTCCGTGGTGACCCAACATAGCGTTCACCGGCATTCCATTGCAACGGGGGGTGGGAGGGCTGTTGCATTAGGTCGCAGGGCGTTGCAACGATTTTGCTGTGCTGAGCTGCAATTAAGGGGTTTGACGGGTAATTAGGTGTTGCCCAGGTTGTGAATGCAACGTAGCTTTCAGGCATCGGAAACAACGAGCCAAGGAGCACACCATGCAGAAGTTCGCCACCGCCGCCCCCGTCACCACCGTCCTGGACATCCCCGCGGGGCAGATCCGGTTCATCGCCGCCGACCGCGCCGACACCACCGTCGAGATCCTGCCCGCCGACGCAGGCAAGAGCCGCGACGTCAAGGCGGCCGAGCGGGTCGTGGTCGACCACGCCGACGGTGTCCTGCGGATCGCCGTCCCGGCCGCGCAGAGCCGCATGCTGGGCAACTCCGGCTCCGTCGAGATCACCGTGCAGCTGCCCGCCGGTTCGCACGTCGAGGCGAAGGCCGCCAGCGCCGAACTGCGGGGCGTCGGGCGGCTCGGCGACGTCACCTTCGAGGGTGCGCACGGCACGGTCAAGCTCGACGAGACCGCGGCGGCCCACCTCAGCCTCCAGGCAGGCGACGTCACGGTCGGCCGGCTGGGCGGCCCCGCCAGGATCAGCACCCAGAAGGGCGACCTGCGCATCACCGAGGCCGTCGGCGGCGAGGTCGTGCTGCGCACGGAGGCCGGCGAGATCGAGATCGGCGCCGCCCGCGGAGTCTCCGCCACCCTCGACGCCGGTACCGGCTTCGGCCGCGTCCACAACTCCCTCCGTAACTCCGAGGGCGCCGGCGCCGCACTGAACATCCACGCCACCACCTCGTACGGCGACATCACCGCCCGCAGCCTCTGACCTCCCACCGCGCACCGTCTCTCTCCCCGCCGCGTCTTTCGCCCGCCGCCCCTGAGGAGCAGCATCATGTCGAACAGGACCAACGAGACCAGCCAGGCCGCCGCCGGTCAGGACCGCCCCGAACTGCGGAAACTCGCGGAGGAGATGGTGGAGTCCGGCTTCACCGGAGTGCTGCTGCGGGTGCACGACGAGCGGGGCGTGTGGAGCGGCGCCGCTGGGGTGGCCGAACTCGGCGGGGCGGCGATGCCACCGCCCGGCGGGCACGTCCGGATCGGCAGCAACACCAAGACCTTCACCGCGACCGTGGTGCTGCAACTGGTGGCCGAGGGCCGGATCGGGCTCGACGTCCCCGCGCACGACTACCTCCCCGAGCTCGGCATCGACCGGCGGATCACCGTGCGGATGCTCCTCCAGCACACCAGCGGGGTCTTCAACCACACCGGCGAACTCCTGGCGGACGGCACCTTCGCACCGGGCATCCCGTGGTCCGGCCGGGAGTGGGTGGAGGACCGCTTCAGGAGCTACCGGCCCGAGGAGCTGGCCCGGTCGGCCCTGGCCAAGCCGGCCAGGTTCGAGCCGGGCGCGGACTGGAGCTACGCCAACACCAACTACGTACTCGCCAGGATGATCGTCGAAAGCGTCACCGGGCACTCGCTCGCCGAGGAGATGCAGCGGCTGATCCTGGGACCGCTCGGTCTGACCGGCACCCGGGTGCCGGACGCCGAACACCCCCAGCTGGACGTCCCGGAGCCGCACGCCCACGCCTACTACCGGTACGAGGACGCCGACGGCGAGCAGCGGACCGTGGACGTCACGCGCCAGGACCCGTCCTGGATCTCCAGCGGCGGCGACATGATCTCCACCGCCCAGGACCTCCACACCTTCATCTCCGCGCTGGTGGGCGGGGAGCTCCTGCCGCCGCACCTGCTGGCCGAGATGCTCACCCCCGAGTCCAAGGTCGGTTACGGCCTGGGGGTCTTCGTGCAGGACGCGGGCGACGGCTCCAAGGTCATCACCCACAACGGTGGTCACGGCGGTCACGCGGCGCTGATGTTCAGCACCCCCGACGGCAGCAGGACCCTGACCGCCGCGCTGAACTACGTGGACGACGCCGAACTCTCCCTGGGGGCCGCGTTCCAGCAGGCACTCCAGCGACTCGTCGAGGAGGTGTTCGGCGGCGGACGGACCGCGGCGCCGGCCGAGGGCGCCGACCAGGCAGGCACCCAGGCCTGACCTCCCGGCGCCGACCGGGACCGCAGACCCGCCTGGCCTCCCGGCGCCGGCCAGGACCGCATCCTCACCGCCCGGCGCGCGCACCCGGACCGTGGCCCCCGATCGGGGGCCACGATCCGGGCGGCTTTTCCGGCCGTTTCCGTGCCCGTCGCGGTGTTTTCCGCCCGGCCGGGACGGCTGTCGCGCAGAGTGCTCGGTATGACGACCACACCCGCACAACTGCTCCGAGACCTCGCCCGCACCCGGGCCTCCCTCGACGGCGAGGAGGTCACCTACTGGTGGTCTGGAGACGTGTACTCGTGGGCCCCCGACGAGCCCTACCAGCGTCTCTTCGGCTTCGAGGGCCTCAACGTCGCCCGCCTCGTCCAGGACCCCGAGGCGGGCGAGGACGCCTTCCAACTGCTCACCCGCGAGGCCGCGTTCTACCTGGACCCCGTCACCCGCGAGATCCTGGAGACCTGGCAGGAACTGCCGGTGGTGCACATCTGGAACGACCCGGCGAACCAGCGGTGGCGCCCCTTCCCGGTCCCCACGACCGAACTCGGGGACCAGGTCTGCTTCAGTCTGGAGATCCCCCTCGCCTACCCCTCGCCGCTGCCGGTGGCCCAGTACCCGCACGCCTCGGCGGGCGACACCTACAGGGCCCTCGAACTCTTCCAGTTCTTCGCCGACCGCGCCGACCTGGCCGGGTCCGCGCCCAGTGTGCCGGCCACCATGTCGTGGACCCGGATGTCGCCCTGGCTGCCGTGGATGGGCAGGGGACAGCGCCCCGGCGGGCTCACCTACCACTGCCGGGGCCGCAAGCTCGGCTCGTACGCCGAAGTGCCGGAGCGTACCCGCGACCACATCGCAGGCCACCACCCGGAGTTCGCCCACGCCCCGCAGAGGTGGAGCGAGCCCAACGAGACCAGCTGGACGTACTACCGCAAGCTGCACCCGCCCCAGTAGTTCCCCCTGCGGCCCGCGGGGTCAGGTGAGGGGCCGGTCCTGGCCGGCCGTCGGGGCGCCCAGGAGGGACAGGTCCTCGTCGGTGAGGCGCAGGGCGGCCGCGGCCACGTTCGCCTCCAGGTGCGCCGGGTCGCCGGTGCCCGGGATCGCCAGCACGTGCGGGCCCTGCCGCAGCGTCCAGGCCAGGCGGACCTGCGCGGGAGACGCGCCGTGCGTGCGGGCGACGGTCAGCACCCGCGGGTCGTCGGTGCCCGTTGCCCCGGCCTCACGTCCGGCGCCTGCGATGGCGTAGAACGGCACGTACGCGATGCCCTGCTCCCCGCAGAGGCGGAGGAAGTCGCTCTGCTCGCGGGGCGAGTCGAGGCCGTACGCATTCTGGACGCATACCACGGGGGCGATGGCCCTGGCCTCGGCGAGGTGGGCGGGGGTCGCGTTGGACAGGCCGAGGTGGCGGATCAGGCCGGCTTCGCGGAGCCCGGCGAGGACCGCGAAGTGCTCGGCCACCGAGACGATCCCGTCCCGCCGCGGGACGCGGAGGTTCACCACGTCGAGGTGGTCGCGGCCCAGCTGGCGGAGGTTCTCCTCGACCTGGCCGCGCAGTTGGTGCGGCTCGGCCTGCCACCACTCGCCGTTCGCGTCCCGGCCGGGCCACACCTTCGTGGCGATGACGACATCGTCGGCGTACGGGGCCAGGGCCCGGTTGATGAGCTCGTTGGCGGAACGCAGCGACGAGAAGTAGAAGGCCGCGGTGTCGAAGTGGTTCACGCCGAGCTCGACCGCACGTCTGAGCACGCCGATCGCCTGGTCGCGGTCGCGCGGCACGGCGCCTGCCGCGAAGGCCTCACCGGTCTGCGGCAGTCGCATCGTGCCGAGGCCCATGCGGTGGACCGGCAGATCGCCGCCCAGTTTCCAGCTCCCGGCCGCCGCCGCGCCGTTTGTACCCGAAGTCATGCGCACTCCTCGCGATCGGACTCGTCCCCCTGACAGGAGGAACTCGGCATACTGCCACCGGCGTTGCCAGGACCGTCCGCCGGGGCACGCGAGTGCCTCACGACTCCGTCGCCCCGCCACTGCCGCCACCGCCGCCACCGAAGCGCAGCCGGAACAACGCGCCGCCGCCCGGGGCCTGTTCGGCGGTGAGCTCCGCGCCGTGGGCGCGGGCGATCTGGCGGGCCATCGCCAGGCCGAGCCCGGAGCCGGGGAGCGCGCGCGCCGCCTCGGCACGGTAGAAGCGGTCGAAGACGTACGGGAGGTCGTCGGCCGAGATGCCGGGGCCGTGGTCGCGCACCGTCAGCTCCAGCCGGGCGCCGCGCACCGACAGTTCCACCTCCACCGGCGCGCCCGACGGGCTGAACTTCGCCGCGTTGTCCAGCAGGTTGGTGAGCAGCCGGGTCAGTCTGGCCGGCACGCCGGGCAGTACGACCGTCGCCGCTTGCGGGGCGAGGTGGAACGGGAAGGGGGTGGCGGGCCAGTGCGCGGCAGCGGCGGCCACCGTGTGCTCGGCCAGGGCCGCCACGCGTACCTCCTCCAGCAGGGGCTGGGGTTCCTCGTCGCGGGCGAGCTCGATCAGGTCGTTCACCAGCCCCGTGACCTCGCGGAGCTGACGGGTCAGGGCGCCGGAGGCCCGGTCGCGCTGGGCGGGGGTGAGCCGGTCCGACTTCGCGAGGAGTTCGGCATTGGTGCGCAGCGCGGTGAGCGGGGTGCGCAGCTCGTGCGACGCGTCCGCGACCAGCCGGCGCTGGGCGGTGACGGACTGCTCCAGTTCGCCGAGCATGGTGTTGAAACTCGCGGCGAGCCGGGTGACCTCGTCCTCGCGGCCCGGCGGCCCCGGCGGCAGCTCGATGCGGTGACGGGGGTCGCGGGTCGCGGCGATGTGCTCGGCGGTGGCGGTGAGCCGGGCGACCGGGGCCAGGCCGGTGCGGGAGACCCAGTAGCCCAGGGCGGCGGCCAGCAGGACGCCCGCGCCGCCGACCGCCGACAGCAGGAGGGCCGCCTGCCGGATGCCGCGCTCCACCGAGTCGGCCCGCAGGGCGAGTTGGAGGGCGCGCCCGCCCCCGATCGGGGTCACCGCGAGCCGCGCCGGATGGCCCTCCATCCGGAAGTTGGAGAAGTACGGGGCGCGTGCGCCGGACGCCACCTCGCGCACCGGTGGCGTCACCGGCAGGTGGTACGGCGCGGCCGGGTCGTCCGCCGGGTCGGCCGGTACGACCTGGGAGCACGCCGGAGCCGACAGATAGCGGCACTCGCCCGCGATGTTGCCCACCGGCCGGTGCCGGTCGGACTGGATGAGGATGGTCGCCGACTGGGTCAGGTTGAGGTCGAGCTGGTGGTACATCTCGTAGCGGATGACGAAGAACGCGGCGGTGCAGACACCGATCGCGACGAGGGCGACGGCGGCGGAGGCCGCCAGCGCCAGGCGGGTGCGGATCGGGCGGTGACGGCGCCAGCGGGCACCCAGCGCGCGTCGGCGCCGGCCGCCGCTCATGCCCCGTCCGACAGCCGGTAACCGACCCCGTGCACGGTGTGGACCAGGCGGGGCTCGCCCGCCGACTCCAGTTTCCGGCGCAGATAACCGATGTACACCGCGAGCGAGTTGGAGTCAGGACCGAAGTCGCGGCCCCAGACCAGGTCGAGGATCAGCTCACGGGGGAGCACCTGGCCCGGGTGGAGCAGCAGCAGTTCGAGCAGCGCGAACTCGGTGCGGCTGAATTCGAGCGGGCGCCCCGCCCGGTGGCCGGTGCGGGTGAGCGGGTCGACGACCAGGTCCGCGTACGACAGCGCCGGGTCCTCCTCGGCCGGCGGGGCCGCCCGGCGCAGCAGTGCCCGCACCCGGGCCACCAGCTCGTCCAGCGCGAACGGCTTGACCAGGTAGTCGTCGGCGCCCGCGTCGAGCCCGTCCACCCGGTCGCTCACCGAGTCGAGCGCGGTGAGCACCAGGATCGGCGTGCGGTTGCCGACGGCCCGCAGCTGCCGGCAGACCGCGAGGCCGTCCATGACCGGCATCATCACGTCCAGCACGAGCACGTCCGGCTGCCAGGTGGCGACGGCCGAGAGCGCCGCCAGCCCGTCCGGCGCGCCGCGGACCTCGTACCCCTCGATGGAGAGGCCGTCCTCGACGGCGGCCCGCACTTCCGGTTCGTCGTCGGCCACCAGGATCTTCGTCATGCACCGAATCCTGCCAAATGCGGTCAACGGAACCTCTTAGAACCTTCTTACGGATCTTCGTGAGTGTGGCGGCCATGCGCACACCACTCTCAGTCGTGATCGGGGCGGGCGGCACCGGGGGGCACATCTACCCGGGGCTCGCACTCGCCGAGGCACTGCGCCGGGCCGTGCCCGACGCCGTCATCTCGTTCGTCGGCACGACCCGGGGCCTGGAGACGGAGCTGATACCGGGCGCAGGACACCGGCTGCACACCGTCGACATGATCCCCTTCGACCCCTCGCTGGGGGCGAAGCGGTACCTGCTGCCCGCCGCCCTGCTGAAGTCGGGCGCACAGGCCCGCGCGATCCTCAAGGAACAGGGCGCGCACGTCGCCGTCGGCATGGGCGGCTACCCGAGTGCCCCGGTGATCGTCGGCGCCAGGATGGCCGGGCTGCCGAGCATCATCCACGAGTCCAACGCCGTCCCCGGGCGGGCCAACCAGTTCGCCGCCCGGCTGACCAACAACATCGCCGTCGCCTTCGACCGCAGCCGCGCCCACCTGGCGGGCGGCCAGAACGCCAGCACCGTCGGCATGCCGATCGCCGCGTCGCTCGCCCACCTGGACCGGGCCCGGCTGCGTGAGGAGGCCCGCCGGGCGCTGGGCGTGCCGGACGGGTCCCGGCTGGTCCTGTTCAACGGCGGCAGCCTCGGCGCGGTGCGGCTGACCGAGGCGGCCGTGGGCCTGGCGGCCAGGTGGCGCCACCGCGACGACGTGCACCTGCTGATCAAGACGGGACCGGCCAAGCTGGCGGAGACCCGGCAGCGCGTGGCGTACGCGGGCGCCGCGCAGGTCGCCTCGGTGGTGCCCTACCTGGACCGGATGGACCTCGCGTACGCCGCGGCCGACCTCGTGGTCTGCCGGGCCGGGTCCGCGACCGTCGCCGAACTGGAGACGGTCAAGGTGCCCGCGGTGCTGGTGCCCTACCCGCACGCCCCCGGCGACCACCAGACGCACAACGCGCGGGTCCTCTCCGACGCCGGCGCCGCCCACCTCGTACCGGACGAGGAGACGACGGCCGAGCGCCTCGCCGCACTCGTCGAGCCGCTGCTCGCGGACCCCTCCCGGCTCGCGGCGATGTCCCGCGCCGCGGGCCCCAGCACGCACGCTCAGGCCGCCGACCTGCTCGCCGCCCAGGTGCTGCGCCTCTCCGGACTTCCCGAACTCGCCCACATCTCCCGAGACCTGGAGTACACCTCATGAGCACTGCCGCCAATCGCGACCGCATCGACTGGAACGGCCGCAAGGTACTCGTCACCGGCGCCGAGGGGTTCATCGGTTCCACCCTGGTCGACCTGCTCGTGGAGCTCGGCGCCGACGTCCGTGCCTTCGTGCACTACAAGCCGTACGCCGAGAAGGGTTTCCTCAAGCAGCACCTGCGCAGCGACCAGGTCGAGATGTTCACCGGCGACGTGCGCGACGCGGGCCGCGTCAGCGACGCCGTCGCGGGCACGGACACCGTCTTCCACCTCGCCGCCCTCATCGGCATCCCGTACAGCTACGCCTCTCCGGGCGCCTACGTCCAGACGAACGTCGTCGGCACGGAGAACATCGCCGAGGCCTGCCGCCGGCACAGCGTCCGCCGGCTCGTGCACACCTCCACCAGCGAGGCGTACGGGACCGCACTGACCGCGCCGATCAGCGAGCAGCACCCGCTCCAGCCGCAGTCGCCCTACTCCGCGTCGAAGATCGGCGCCGACATGATGGCGCTCAGCTTCCACCACGCCTTCGAGCTGCCGGTCACCGTCGTACGCCCCTTCAACACCTACGGGCCGCGGCAGTCGGCGCGCGCCGTCATCCCGACGATCCTGGCCCAGCTGCACTCCGGGGCACGGCAGATCAAGCTCGGCTCGCTCACGCCGACCCGGGACTTCACCTACGTCACGGACACCGCGCGCGGCTTCCTGGCGCTGGCGGACTGCGACAGGGCGCTCGGCGAGAGCGTCAACCTGGGTACGGGGCGCGAGATCGCGATCGGCGAACTGGCGAGCGCGCTGATCGCCGCCTCGGGCCGGGACGCCGAGGTCGTCGTCGACCCGGCACGGCTGCGGCCCACGGGCAGCGAGGTGGAGCGGCTGCTCTCCGACAACACCCGGGCGCGTGAATGGGCGGGCTGGGAACCGGAGATGTCCTTGGAGGAAGGGCTGAAGCGGACCAGCGAGTGGGTCGCCGAGAACGTCCACCTCTTCACGCCGGACCGCTACCAGGTCTGAGTCGCGCCGGGTCCCGCGCCGGCCGGTCCGATCTGCCCGGGGAGGCTCAGCCGGGGGTCACCCCGCCGAGCCCCCCGACCAGCAGGACCGTGAAGTTGCGTGCCCAGGCCTCGTCCACCGGCTCCGCGCTCACCAGCGCCCGGTGGACGACGGCCCCGGCGATCACGTCGAAGATCAGGTCCGCGTTGCGCGCCGCCTGTACGGGGGACTCCTCGTACGGCAGCTCGCCGCGGGCCTGCGCGCGTTCCCGGCCGAGCAGCACGAGGCGCTTCTGCCGGTCCACGATGGCCGAGCGGATCCGCTCGCGCAGGGCGGCGTCGCGCGTGGACTCCGCGACCACCGCCATCAGGGCCGTCTTGGTCTCGGGGCGCTCCAGGAGCGCGGCGAACTGCAGCACCACGCCCTGCACGTCCGCCAACAGGCTTCCCCGGTCCGGGAGTTCGAGCTCGTCGAAGAGGACCGCGACCGCGTCCACGACGAGCTCGTTCTTGTGTGCCCAGCGCCGGTAGAGGGTGGTCTTGGCGACCCCGGCGCGCTGTGCCACATCACTCATGGTCAACTTCGACCAGCCCAGATCCACCAGTGCGTCGCGGGTCGCGCCGAGGATCGCGGCGTCGGCGGTGACGCTGCGGGGGCGGCCCGTGCGGGGTGGTGAGGGAGTGGCGGGGGTGGACATGCCGGAGACCATACCGGCGAGTAGGTCCGGTCCGGCAGAGGCCCCGAAGGTGATCGTGAGGGAGATCACGGCGCGTTCCGCCGGGCGGTCGAGTTACGCTACGACCCGTAGCGAAAGCCTTCCGCGAGACTTCCCGTGAGGCCGAGCGACAACCACTGGCGTCAGGTGGGGACCCGGCGCCGCCCGAGCAGTACCGAACGACATCGCACAGCGGCACCCCCCGTCAGGGGCGGAGCCTTTTCTGAACCGGTCGCCGAGGGGGGAGGATGTACGCATGCAGCCTAGGAACATGTCCATGAGCGGCGTCGTAGACCTCGCCGCGGTGAAAGCGGCCAACGAGGCCCGGCAGAAGGCGGAGCAGGCGCGCGCCGAGACCGCCCGGCAGGGCGGCACCGCAGCAGTGCCCGCCTCCCACCTCGTCTTCGACGTCGACGAGGCAGGATTCGAGACAGACGTCCTCCAGCGCTCGTCCGAGGTCCCGGTCGTCATCGACTTCTGGGCCGAGTGGTGCGAGCCGTGCAAGCAGCTCGGCCCGCTCCTGGAGCGGCTGGCCCAGGAGTACGCGGGCCGGTTCGTCCTCGCCAAGGTGGACGTGGACGCCAACCAGATGCTGATGCAGCAGTTCGGCATCCAGGGCATTCCGGCCGTCTTCGCCGTGGTGGCGGGACAGGCCCTGCCGCTCTTCCAGGGCGTGGCCCCCGAGGAGCAGATCCGGCAGACCCTGGACCAGTTGATCCAGGTCGGCGAGGAGCGCTTCGGGCTCACCGGGATCCAGGTCGCGGACGGCCCCGTGGCCGAGGCGGAGACCACCGTCCCGGTCGGCCCCTACGACGCGCTGCTCGACGCGGCGATGGACGCGCTCAACGCCAACGACTTCGCGGGCGCCGTCCAGGCCTACAAGAACGTACTCGCGGACGACCCCGCCAACCCGGATGCGAAGGCCGGCCTGGTGCAGGCCGAACTCCTGGGCCGGGTCACGAAGTTGGACCCGCAGCAGACGCGCAAGGAGGCGGCCGAGCGGCCCGCCGACGTGTCCGCGCAGATCGCCGCCGCCGAGCTGGACCTCACGGGCGGTCACATCGAGGACGCCTTCGGGCGGCTCGTCGACACGGTGCGCGTGACGGCGGGGGACGACCGCAACGCGGCGCGGGTCCGGCTGCTCGAACTCTTCGAGGTCGTGGGCGCCGACGACCCGCGGGTGGCATCCGCGCGGGCGGCCCTCGCACGAGTGCTCTTCTAGCAGTTCCGCCGCCGGATCCGGGGCAATCCGCCCCCGGGTGCGGCGACATATCGGTGGATGGTGTTTAAACCTCAACCACCACCGCGGTGTCCGCGACGCTCTTCCGCCTCGCGGGAATTTGGCGACACAGTGACAAAACGCGGCCGCGCTTTACCAAAACTTGGTAATCGCGGCCGCTGTTACTCGCAGTAAAGCGAACTTGTCCTTCTGTCCGCCTTCTCTCGGCAATCGCCCAATTTGCCGCGTCACGCGACGCAGCCGTACGCAACCCTGCGAGACCGCCCGGCAGTGCTTCGGTTATCGGCCCGTTACTAGCGAGTAACGAACCCCCTTGTGCCGAGCCCGTGAATGGACCACGATCGGCCACGCTCGGTCCATTGCCCACGCCCTGACAAGCCGGTCGGGTCGGCGGGTTCTCTGGGTCCCCACCGGGCGGGCCGGCAGCAGTGGTGCCGGCTCAGGACAGGGGGGTCTCCGCGCTCAACCGCGGTGCCTGTCCAGCAGGTTGCGCGAACGCGTGGCCAGTGGTTGTCGCTCGGGGGTGATCGCCGGTGATCGGTACACGGCTCGTGCCGGGCTCCGACGCGGCGCCCGCCCTCCGAGGACGTAGCACTTCTCCCATCCCGACGGGCCCCTGCCCGTACCGGAGATGTACGTCCGAGAAGGAGGAAAGTACATGAGTTCCCAAGTACGCGGTGGAACCAGATGGCGTCGCTTCGCGGTCGTCATGGTGCCGAGCGTGGCCGCGACCGCCGCGATCGGCGTCGCCATGGCCCAGGGTGCGCTGGCGGCTTCGTTCAGCGTCTCCGGCCAGGACTTCAAGGTCACGGCCGACAAGCTGGACGGCACGGGCTTCGTGCAGTACGGCAGCATCGCCCAGGGCACCGACCTGGAGGGCAACCCGACCGCCCACCCGGTCGCGGTCTCCGGCTTCAAGACCGCCGACATCACGAACATGTGCCAGTCGGTCGTCACGCCGGGCGTGCCGATCTTCGGCAGCGTCAGCCTGATGCTCAAGGCAGGCACCGGCGCGACGCCGGTGCACGCCGAGAACATCTACCTGGACGTCGCCGACCTCGACGCCGACGCCGAGTTCTCGAACATCGACATCGGTGTCGCGGCGGGCAAGGCCACCAAGGGCCCCGGCATCCAGAAGGGGACGCAGGCCAACCCCTTCGGCTTCGCGCAGCAGGCCGACAAGGCCGTGCTGACGAAGGTGAAGCAGCGCGCCTGGGCGACCTCGGCGGGCACCTTCAAGCTCAGCAACCTGAGCCTGCGCCTGCACAAGGGCGTCAAGGAGTGCTACTAGGCACTCGGACGCGGGCGTGCCGCTAGCACCCCGCCGCGGGCGGGACACCGTTGGCCGGCTCATCACCGGGGTGGCCCGCCCGCACCCTCTCCCTCATCTTCTGCACAGCAACACCGGTTCCAGGGAGCTGTTTTCATGAGCGCCGAGACCTCGGTTCCGAGCGAGAGCCGCGATTTCCAATACTGGCGGCTACGTTTCCGCGCCTGGCGAGGCGTCCGGCCGTTCTGGGCGGGACTCCTCACCATCCTCGGTGGCGTCCCGATCATGTATTTCCCGTACAACGACCTCAAAATGGGCTCGCTCACGCTCACCATGGCGACGACGGCGGGTGCGGGCTCGCTGATCATCGGCGTACTGCTGGTCACGCTCGGCCTCACGATGTGGTTCCACTCCATCGTGCGGATCTTCGCGGGTGTGGCCGCGATCCTGCTCGCCCTCGTCTCCATCCCGGTGTCGAACATCGGCGGCTTCATCATCGGCTTCCTGCTCGCGCTGCTGGGCGGTGCGATGTCCATCGCATGGGCCCCGGCGAAGGAGCCTGCCGCGCAGGCGCCTTCGCAGCCTGAGCCGCAGCCCGCCGCGCAGGTCCCCGCGCAGCCCTCCGCGCAGCCGTCGTCGCCCGACCGGACGATGACCCTGACGCAGGTGCCGCCGCAGGACACCGGACAGCCGGGGCCGAACCTGACCAAGACCCAGGGCCCGGGAGCCGGTACGGGCACGCACGCGCCGGACACCAGCACGACCGACACATCCGTCGACGCCAATGGCAGGAGGAACAGTGCGGGGTGACGAGGCCCAGGAGATCGCGGGCGGGGGAGAGGCGGCGCGCGGTAGAGGCGGGCCGCGCCACGCGGCCCCCAGGAAGTCGCTGCTGACCAAGCTCCACATGCCGGCCGGCAAGGCCCTGGCCCTCGCGGCGATGCCCACCGCGGTGTTCGTCGGGATGAGCCTGACGCCGAAGCTGGCGATGGCGGCCGAGGAACCGGTGAACCCGTTCGCCCCCGGCCCGTGCGTGACCCAGCCGGACGAGGCGGCCAAGGACGCCGACAAGGACGGGGACGGCAAGCCGGACACCGCGAAGGACGAGGCGGCGAAGGACCAGGCGGACAAGGACGGCGCCGCCAAGGACGAGGCGGACAAGGGCAAGGACGGGGCGGGCGAGCCGGACGCCACGAAGCCGGACGCCACGAAGCCCGGCGGTGCCACGGACGACGCGGCGAAGGACGACCCGGCGAAGGACGACGCCGCCGGTGACGGCGCCGGGGCGGGTGCGCAGGACGGCAAGCCGCCCCCGGACGCCACGAAGTCGCCCGCGCAGCCCAAGGCCCCGGGCGCCGAGGCGCAGACACCCGCGCCCACCCCCACTCCCACCGAGTCCAAGAACCCGCTGGACCCGCTCGGTGTGGGACCGGCGATCAAGGACTTCTTCGACGGCCTCGGCGGCAAGAAGGAGGAGCCGGCGGCTCCCCCCGCGGCCACGCCCACACCGAAGGACTCCGCGGCCCCGGACGCGAAGGACAAGCCGGCCGACGACGCGCAGAAGCCCCCGGCCGCCGACCCGGGCGACGCCGGAGCAGCCGGCGCGGACAAGGCGGACGACGCCAAGGACGCCAAGGCCGGCGACGCCAAGGCCGACGACGCCAAGGACGCGAAGGCTGAGGATGCGAAGGCCGACGACGCCAAGGCCGCGCTCGACAAGAAGGCGAAGGAAGCCAAGGAGAAACTGGCGCAGGAGGAGCAGGCCGCCAAGGACAAGGCCGACGCCGCCACCGCCAAGACCGAGAAGGCCATCCGCGAGGCCGCCGAGAAGCTCGGACTCAAGGTCGAGGACTTCGACCGGGACGGCGACGGCAAGCCCGACCTGGTCCCGAACGCGGACGGCCAGATCCCCTTCCCCTGCCCCACGGCCGACCCCAAGGCCCTGGCGGACGCCGAACTGGAGCCGGGCATCCCGGACCTGCCGGACGACCCGTGGATCCTCGAAACCTCGATGCTGACCCTCCGCGGCCTCAACTACGAGGGCGTCGTCGAGGTCCGCACCGCGGGCGGCAAGATCAAGAAGGTCCTGAAGTTCACCACCAAGGAAACGGACATCAAGGACCTGCACCAGACGACCGTCGGCCCGAACGGCACGACGGGCCACGTCCAGGCGCGCAAGGGCTCCACCTCGACCCTCCGCCAGGGCACGGTCACCATGTACACCGAGGAGCTGAAGGGCAACCTCTTCGGCCTCATCCCGATCACCTTCAGCCCGGAGTCACCGCCGCCGCTGAACGTGCCGATCGCGATGTTCACGAAGGTCAGGGTCGTCCAGGCGGGCCAGTTCGGCGGCACCCTGACCGTCCCCGGTCTGCACAACTACTTCACCGGCCCGGGTACGGGCAACGCGGCGGCCAACTGACGCCGACCGCAGCGGCCTTGGCGGAACCGCCCGGCGCACGGCTGAGCCCCCTCCGTGTTCGACGGAGGGGGCTCAGCCGTGCGCCGGGCGCGGTGCGGTGCTGGTCTAGAGCCACCTCTTGCGCTTGACCACGGCGAAGGTGGCGAGCGCGGAGACGACGACCGCGCCGAGCAGGGCCGGCAGGGCGTAGAAACTGTCGAAGCCGTACTCGTCGAGGTGCTCGAAGTTGGCACCGGGAATCGCGGCGAACGTGGACGGGATCACGAACATCAGCGTGATCGCGGCGACCTTGCGATTCTGCACGGTGGAGACGACCTGCTCCTCCGTCAGGGCGTTGAGCCGGTCCATGTCCTTGTTGAAGTCCCGCAGTTCGTCCCGGATCTCGCGCAGCAGCTCCAAGCTCTCGGGGGCCTCGGGGGCGTGCTCGAAGGAGGCGGGGCTCTGACCGACAGGCCGGGAGCCCAGGGTCTCCGTGCTGAAGGCGTGGTGCGTCATGGTGAAGTCTCCTAGTGCATAGGGGTGGTGACGTTGCGTCAGCCGTAACTCGGGCAGACGCGTCGCGGACCGCGGGGCCGCGGGATGCCTGACGGCAACGCACGGCACGGCGGTGCACTGCGTGAGGGGGTGTACGTGTGGGTGCGTCGAAGGCGCGCATCGCCCACGGCGGCCCCGATGAGCCGGGACTCCGGGGATCAGCTCAGGCGGGCGGAATCCGCGGCTGCCCGTAAGAGGGCGGGGGCGCGGGGCCCTCAAGGCCGTCGCGGTGACCCGGCCGAGCCACGGCCGCGACTCAGGAAGAGAGGACCGAGGTTCAGCGAGCGGTGTCGGTGGCGGAGGCAGAGGCGATGCGGAGTGCGCTGTGCGGGCAACTCGGACTGTGATCCATGGGACCATCGCCTCCTCTCGGCCGTACCTGTCGCCGGGCAGTGCCGGGCGTACACGTGGTGGATGCCGCGGGGCCCGGGGGCTCCGGGCGGTGCAACTCGTCCAACGTAGCAGCGGGTTCGGGGGCCCTTCCGGGCCGATGGGCCCGGCCGGGCGGGCCGAAGGTCCTGAATGCCGAAGAGGGCGGGCCCGGGGTGCAGTACCCCGGACCCGCCCTCGTTCAGCTGCGCCGCGGCCGTCGCCGCACCACGTGCCGGACGGGCGACTGCCGTCAGGCGGTGGCCTCCACGCCGCCCAAGTGGTGCACCCGGACCATGTTCGTGGTGCCCGGGATGCCGGGGGGCGAGCCGGCCGTGATGATCATGGTGTCGCCGTTGTTGTAGCGCTGGAGCTTGAGGAGCTCGGCGTCGACCAGGTCGACCATCGCGTCGGTGTTGTCGACGTGGGGGACCACGAAGGACTCGACGCCCCAGCTCAGCGCGAGCTGGTTGCGGGTGGCCTCGTCCGTGGTGAAGGCCAGGATCGGCTGGGCCGCGCGATAGCGGGACAGCCTGCGGGCGGTGTCGCCGGACTGGGTGAAGGCGACCAGCGCCTTGCCGTCCAGGAAGTCCGCGATCTCGGCCGCCGCGCGGGCCACCGAACCGCCCTGGGTGCGGGGCTTCTTGCCGGGGACCAGCGGCTGCAGTCCCTTGCCGAGGAGCTCCTCCTCGGCGGCCACGACGATCTTCGACATCGTCTTGACCGTCTCGATCGGGTACGCGCCGACCGAGGACTCGGCGGAGAGCATGACCGCGTCCGCGCCGTCCAGGATCGCGTTGGCGACGTCGGAGGCCTCCGCGCGCGTCGGACGGGAGTTGGTGATCATCGACTCCATCATCTGGGTCGCCACGATCACCGGCTTGGCGTTGCGGCGGCACAGCTCGATGAGGCGCTTCTGCACCATCGGGACCTTTTCGAGCGGGTACTCGACGGCCAGGTCGCCACGGGCCACCATCACACCGTCGAACGCCATGACGACGCCCTCCATGTGCTCGACGGCCTGCGGCTTCTCCACCTTGGCGATGACGGGGGCGCGGCGGCCCTCCTCGTCCATCACCTTGTGCACGTCCTTGACGTCGTCGGCGTCCCGGACGAAGGAGAGCGCGACCAGGTCGCAGCCCATGCGCAGCGCGAAGCGGAGGTCCTCGACGTCCTTCTCGGACAGGGCCGGGACGTTGACCGCCGCGCCGGGCAGGTTGATGCCCTTGTGGTCGGAGATGACACCGCCCTCGATGACGATCGTCTTCACGCGGGGACCGTCGACCGACACGACCTTGAGCTCGACGTTGCCGTCGTTGATCAGGATCGGATCGCCCTTCTGGACGTCGCCCGGCAGGCCCTTGTACGTGGTGCCGCAGATGGACTTGTCACCGGGGACGTCCTCGGCGGTGATGGTGAACTCGTCACCGCGCACCAGCTCGACGGGGCCCTCGGCGAACTTCGCCAGGCGGATCTTCGGACCCTGGAGGTCCGCGAGCACTGCCACGGCGCGGCCCGTCTCGGCGGCGGCCTTGCGGACGCGGTCGTAACGGCCCTGGTGCTCCTCGTGGGTGCCATGGCTGAAGTTGAATCGGGCCACGCTCATGCCGGCTTCGATCAGAGCGACCAACTGCTCGTGGGAGTCGACGGCGGGGCCAAGGGTGCAGACGATTTTGGAACGGCGCATAAGGCGGATCCTATCGGTTTGTTTCGCTGCGGAATATTCCGTCTGGTGGAATGTACAAATGGGCGCGGTGCTGCTCAGACGCGCTCAGTTGTCGTTGTTGTCGACGGCTGCGACCAGGTCGTACACCTGGTTCGCGATTTCCAGTTCTTCGTCGGTCGGTACAACGGCCACGGCCACCCGTGCGTACTCCGGCGAAATGATCCGGGGTTCGTCGGAACGTACGGAATTGAGATCCGCGTCGACCGCGAGACCCAGTTCGGCGAGGCCAGCGACCGCCGCCGCGCGCACCGGGGCCGCGTTCTCCCCCACGCCCGCGGTGAAGGCCACCGCGTCCACCCGGCCGAGCACGGCGGAGTAGGCGCCGATGTACTTCTTCAGCCGGTGGATGTAGATCTCGAAGGCGAGTTCGGCCTGCTTGTCGCCCTCGTCGATACGGCGGCGGATTTCCCGCATGTCGTTCTCGCCGCAGAGGCCGACCAGCCCGCTCTTCTTGTTGAGCAGCGTGTCGATTTCGTCCGTCGACATTCCCGCCACCCGTTCCAGATGGAAGATCACCGCGGGGTCGAGATCGCCGGAGCGCGTCCCCATCACCAGGCCTTCCAGCGGGGTCAGCCCCATCGAGGTGTCGACGCACCGGCCGCCCTGCACCGCGGAGGCGGAGGCCCCGTTGCCGAGGTGCAGCACGATGACGTTGACCTCGGAAGGAGCCCTGCCCAGCAGCTCCGCCGTCTTGCGGGAGACGTATGCGTGCGAGGTGCCGTGGAAGCCGTAGCGGCGGATGCGGTGCGCGTCGGCGGTCTCGACGTCGATCGCGTAGCGGGCCGCGTACTCCGGCATCGTCGTGTGGAACGCGGTGTCGAAGACGGCGACCTGCGGGAGGTCGGGGCGCAGTGCCCGGGCCGTCTTGATGCCGGTGATGTTCGCCGGGTTGTGCAGCGGGGCGACCGGCACCAGCCGCTCGATCTCCTCCAGCACCTCGTCCGTGACGACGGTCGGCGCGGAGAACTTCAGCCCGCCGTGCACCACCCGGTGACCGATCGCGGCCAGTTCGGGGGAGTCGAGGCCCAGACCGTCCGACGCCAGCTCCAGCGCGACCGCCTGAAGGGCCTCGTCGTGGTCGGCGAACCGGGTCTCGCGCACGCGCTTGTCACCACCGCCGGACAGCGGCGTGTGCACCAGCGCGGACGTGTCCTCGCCGATCTTCTCGACCAGCCCCATGGCCAGCCTGGAGTGGTCGCGCATGTCGATGAGCTGGTACTTCAGCGACGAGGAGCCGGAGTTGAGGACGAGGACACGGGTCGGGTTGCTGGTCACGGCACTGCCTTCTGGTACGGGTACGGAGGTCATGCGGCCCCGCCGCTCTGCGGGGCCCGTGTGCTCTGCGGGGCGGCGGGCTGTTCGCCGGGCGCGGTCTGCTCGTCGCGCCGCTCCCGGGGCTCGCCCTGAGCCTGGATCGCGGTGATCGCGACCGTGTTGACGATGTCCTGGACGAGCGCGCCGCGCGAGAGGTCGTTGACCGGCTTGCGCAGGCCCTGCAGGACCGGGCCGACGGCCACGGCGCCGGCCGAACGCTGGACCGCCTTGTAGGTGTTGTTGCCGGTGTTCAGGTCCGGGAAGATCAGCACGCTCGCCTGGCCGGCCACCTCGGACCCCGGGAGCTTGGTCGCGGCCACCGAGGGCTCGACGGCCGCATCGTACTGGATCGGCCCCTCGACGAGCAGGTCGGGGCGCGAGGAGCGGACGAGCTCGGTCGCCTCGCGCACCTTGTCGACGTCGGCGCCCGCGCCCGAGGTGCCCGTGGAGTACGACAGCATCGCCATCCGCGGTGCCACGCCGAACTGGGCGGCGGTGGCGGCCGACTGGACCGCGATGTCCGCGAGCTGGACGGCGTTCGGGTCCGGGTTGACCGCGCAGTCGCCGTACACCAGGACCTTGTCCGCGAGGCACATGAAGAACACCGAAGAGACGATCTTGGCGTCCGGCTTGGTCTTGATGATCTCGAAGGCCGGGCGGATGGTGGCCGCCGTGGAGTGCACCGAGCCGGAGACCATGCCGTCGGCGAGACCCTCCTGGACCATCAGCGTGCCGAAGTAGTTCACGTCGGCGACGACGTCGTACGCCAGCTCCACGGTGACGCCCTTGTGGGCGCGCAGCTGGGAGTACCGCTCGGCGAAGGTCTGCCGCAGCTCGGAGGTCTGCGGGTCGATGAGCTGGGTGCCCTTGAGGTCGATGCCCAGGTCGGCGGCCTTCTTGCGGATGACGTCGACGTCGCCGAGGAGGGTGAGGTCGCAGACGTCGCGGCGCAGGAGCACGTCGGCGGCGCGCAGCACACGCTCCTCGGTGCCCTCGGGGAGGACGACGCGGCGCCGGTCGGAGCGGGCCTGTTCGAGCAGCTCGTGCTCGAACATCATCGGCGTCACCCGGCCGCTGCGGGCCACCGACATCCGGGTCAGCAGATCGGCGGTGTCGACATGTCGCTCGAACAGGCCCAGTGCGGTCTCCGCCTTGCGGGGCGTGGCGGCGTTGAGCTTGCCCTCCATGGCGAAGAGTTCCCCGGCGGTGGGGAAGGAGCCGCCCGCCACCGAGACCACCGGTGTGCCGGGCGCGAGGCGCGAGGCCAGGGTCAGGATCTCCTGGCCGGGCCGCTCGTCCAGCGTCAGCAGTACGCCGGCGATGGGCGGTGTGCCGGCGCTGTGTGCGGCCAGCGAGCCGACCACCAGGTCGGAGCGGTCGCCGGGGGTCACGACCAGGCAGCCGGGGGTCAGGGCGTTGAGGAAGTTCGGCAGCATGGCGCCGCCGAAGACGAAGTCCAGCGCGTCGCGCGCGAGACCCGCGTCGTCCCCCAGCAGGACCGTTCCGCCCAGCGCCTGGGTGATCTGCGCGACCGTCGGTGCGGCGAGCGCGGGCTCGTCCGGGAGTACGTACGCGGGGACCGGCAGCCGGCTTTCGAGGCGTTCGGAGATCTCGGCGCGGTCGGCGGGCGCGACCCGGTTCACCACCAGGGCGAGGACGTGACAGCCCAGGCTCTCGTACGCGCGGTGGGCGTTGCGGGCCTCGGCGCGCACCGACTCGGCGGTCTGCTTCCGGCCGCCGACGACCGGTATCACGGACGCACCGAACTCGTTCGCCAGCCGGGCGTTCAGCGAGAGTTCGTCCGGGAGCTGGGTGTCCGCGAAGTCGGTGCCGAGGACCAGGACCACCTCGTAATCCCTGGCCACCTGGTGGAAGCGGTCCACCAGGCGGGAGACCAGCTCGTCGGTGCCCTTCTCGGCCTGCAGTGCGGACGCCTCGCGGTAGTCCATGCCGTACACCGTCGCCGGGTCCTGGGACAGCCGGTAGCGGGTGCGGAGCAGGTCGAAGAGGCGGTCGGGGCCGTCGTGCACCAGGGGGCGGAACACGCCCACCCGGTCCACCTGGCGGGTCAGGAGCTCCATGACTCCCAGCTCGACGACCTGGCGGCCGTCCCCCCGGTCGATGCCGGTCACGTACACGCTGCGCGTCACGCGTGCTCTCCGTCTCGTCGTCGGTAAGTCTCGGGTCGGTCACCGGGCCACCCGGTCACCCGGTTACCCGGTCGCCAGGTCAAGTCAACAGGCCGGTGGGGCCGCTCGGCGGCCGGCCAGCGGCTTTGCCGAGTTTGTGCGGTTAGGGTGGTCTTGCACCCTTGACAATACCTTTGAGGCTGGATAGAGCGCCCGCCGGAAGAAGTCCCTTGGCCAAGGGCCAAAGACCCTCTGTCCCCGTTGGTCCGGAGTATCCGAAAGCGCGCGTCGCATTCCGGGCGTGGAACAATTGGCACCTGGCTCACAAGTACCACCAAGAGCAGGAGACACAGCACGATGCGTATCGGAGTTCTCACCGCAGGCGGCGACTGTCCTGGGTTGAACGCAGTGATCCGGTCGGTCGTGCACCGCGCCGTCGCCGGACACGACGACGAGGTGATCGGTTTCGAGGACGGCTTCAAGGGCCTCCTCGACGGACACTTCCGTCCGCTCGACCTCAACGCGGTCAGCGGCATCCTGCCGCGCGGCGGCACCATCCTCGGCTCGGCCCGGCTTGAGCGCGACCGGCTGCGCGAGGCGGCCGAGAACTGCGCCGAGCTGACCGCCAAGTACGGCATCGACGCCCTCATCCCGATCGGCGGCGAGGGCACCCTGACCGCCGCCCGGATGCTCTCGGACGCCGGGATGCCGGTCGTCGGCGTCCCCAAGACCATCGACAACGACATCAACGGCACCGACCGCACCTTCGGCTTCGACACGGCCGTCGGCGTCGCGACCGAGGCCATAGACCGGCTGAAGACCACCGCCGAGTCCCACCAGCGCGTCATGGTCGTCGAGGTCATGGGCCGGCACGCGGGATGGATCGCGCTGGAGTCCGGCATGGCGGGCGGCGCCCACGGCATCTGCCTGCCCGAGCGGCCCTTCGAGGTGGACTCGCTGGTCAAGATGGTCGAGGAGCGGTTCGCGCGCGGCAAGAAGTTCGCCGTCATCTGCGTCGCGGAAGGCGCGCGCCCGGCCGAGGGCACCATGCCGTACGAGAAGGGCATCATCGACCAGTTCGGTCACGAGCGCTTCACCGGCATCGGCACCCGCCTCGCCGTCGAGCTGGAGGGCAGGCTCGGCAAGGAGGCACGGCCGGTCATCCTCGGTCACGTCCAGCGCGGCGGCACCCCCACCGCGTACGACCGGGTCCTGGCGACCCGCTTCGGCTGGCACGCGGTGGAGGCGGCGCACGCCGGGCAGTTCGGCAAGATGACCGCGCTGCGCGGCACCACCATTCAGATGGTGCCGCTGGCCGAGGGCGTCACCGAGCTGAAGACGGTTCCGGACAACCGGATGCGCGAGGCCGAGTCGGTCTTCTAGGACCTCTCGGGGCCGTCGGCGGACCGGCCCGCGTCGCCCCCGCCCGCGCGCCCGAGGTCCCTGGCCGCCCGCGCGCGTGACCGACGGTCCCCGACCGCCCGCTCGCACGCCGAAGGCCCCGGCCACCCCCTCGGGGGCGACCGGGGCCGCGTCGTACGGCGCGCAAGGTCGGCTGCGCAAGGTCGGCTGCGCAAGGTCAGCCGCGCAAGGTCAGCCGCGCAAGGTCAGCCGCGCAAGGTCAGCCGGCGCAAGGTCAGCCGCGCAAGGTCAGCGGGCCCCCTTCGCGCGCTCCCAGAAGTGCCCCACGACCTCCGTCAGGAACTCCCGCCCCGCGGCCCCGTCGCCCGCGTCCCCGACGCCGCCGCCCCAGCCCAGCGTCGCCACCATCCGCGACTGGTAGTCGGCGTGCAGCCGCAGGAGTACGTCCTCCAGCGCGGCGCGCTCCAGCGGAACCACCTTGGCGAGCGGTCTGACGTACGCCTGCCAGCGGGTCGTCACCGCGCTCCGCAGCAGCTCTGCCAGGTCCTCGTCACGGCCCGCGGCGGTCACGAACTGCTGTGCGGACAGGCCGAGTTCGGCGGCCAGTGCGGCCGACTGCCGTTCGGTGCCGCGCCACCTGCCCGTCTCCTCCATCCGTACGTACGCGTCCAGGCCGAGCCCGACCCGCCGGGCCAGGTCGGCGGTGGAGAACCCGCGCGCGGTGCGGTGCTCGCGCAGCGTGCGGGCGGCGTGCAGGAGTTCGGCGGGTGAGCACCACAGCACCCCGGCCAGGGCGGTGACCTCGTGGGCGGTCGGGGTACGCAGCCCCCGCTCCCAGGCGACCACCAACTCGGGTCCGACGGGCAGCCCGTACTGCGCCTGGAGCCCGTACGCGACATGGCCGGGTTCCATCCCGAGCGCCTCGCGCAGCCGGCGGGCGGCGGGCGCGTCGAAGGGCGGGGCGTCGGACGGCGGGGTGAGGTGCACGGGCACACCGTAGGGACAGGAGGGGGCCGGTGGCTACGGTGCGTTCCGACGAGAACACAGCTCGTAGGAAGATCCAGGGGTTACCGGGGTGTATCCGCAGCCGGACCGGGGGTCGTGGCTGGACCGGGGGCCGCGCCCGGTGTCAGTCAGTCAAGAGCCCGCCTGGCGTCAGTCAGCAGTGTGCCCTCGCTCCTGATCACTCAGCCACCCCTGAACCCCCACCCGCCCCAGCAGCTCCTCCACCCGCGCCGCCCCCACGCCCGCCGAGAGCAGGGCCGTCGTCGCGGCCGCCCGGCCCGCTTCGGCCGTGGGCAGGGCTCCCTCGTTCACGGCCTCCATCAGGCCGAAAAGCGTCTGTTCGTGGACGTACGCGAGGGCCGCCGCCGGCACCGGGGACCGGAACACCCCCGCCTCCTGCCCCTGCCGCAGCAGCGCCACGCAGTCCTCCCGCACCGGGGTCAGCCGTTGCTTGATGCCCTCCATCGTGACGCTCCGCTGGGCCAGCGCGACCAGCAGCCGGTAGCGGTCCGCGATGTGCCAGACCGCGAGCATCGCGCGCGCCAGCGCCTCCGCCGGGTCGGCCACCCCGGCGCGCCCCGCCGCGTGGGCCTCGATGACCGCCTCCGCGGCGCCGTCGACCAGCGCGGCCACCAGGGCCTCCCGGTTCGGGAAGTGCCCGTACACCGTGCGCCGCACCACCCCCGCCGCCCGCGCGATCTGGTCCATGCTCGCGTCCGGGTCGCGCAGCAGCTCGGCCAGCGCGACCTCCAGGATGCGGCGGCGGTTCGCGTCCGCCCTGCCTGAGCTACCGGTTCCGGTCGAGCCACCCGTGGTCATGCCCCCATTTTGCACATGGCTGTGCATTCCCGTAACTTGCACACGGCTGTGTAATTGCACATCGGTGTGCAAGCGCGCGCCCGCAGGAATCGCCAGAAGATGTCAAAGAGGTGGAAACCGTGCCCCTGGTCGCGAACCAACCGGTCGAAAAGATGGTCGGGCCCTATCTGAGGCGCTGGTGGGCGCTCCTGGTCCTGTGCCTCAGCCTGCTGATCATCGTGATGGCGAACACCGCTCTCACCGTCGCCGCCCCTGACATGACCAAGGACCTCGGGCTGAACAGCGCCGACCTCCAGTGGGTCGTCGACGGCTACACCGTGCCGTACGCCGCGCTGATGCTGCTGCTGGGCGCCGTCGGTGACAAGTACAGCCGCCGAGGCGCACTCGTCCTCGGGCTGCTGGTGTTCGGCGCCGGGTCGGTGGCCGGTTCGCTCGTCGACAGCGCCGACGGCGTCATCGCCGCCCGCGCCGTGATGGGCGTGGGCGCCGCGATGATCATGCCCGCCACGCTCTCCCTCCTCGCCGCGACCTTCCCCCGCGCCGAACGCGCCAAGGCGATCGTGATCTGGACCGCCACCGCGGGGCTCGCCATCGCCGCCGGCCCCCTGGTCGCGGGCGCGCTGCTGGAGGACCACGGCTGGGCCTCGACGTTCCTGATCAACGTGCCGGTCGCCGCCCTCGCCATCATCGGCGCCTACACGCTCGTACCGCCCTCCAAGGCCTCCTCGCACGGCCGCATCGACTACGTCGGCGGACTCCTCTCCGTCGTCTGGGTCGCGGCCCTGATCTTCGCGATCATCGAGGGCCCGCACTTCGGCTGGGACGCGAAGGCGATCGGCGCAGCCGTCGTCGCAGGTGTGGGACTGCTGCTCTTCGTACTGTGGGAACTGCGGCACCCGCGCCCGGTCCTCGACGTCCGCCGCTTCCTCGACCGGGGCTTCGCGGGCTCGAACCTCGCCGTCGCGCTCTTCTTCCTGGCCGTGTTCGGCGCGTTCTACTTCCTCACCCAGCACCTCCAGTTCGTGCTCGGCCTCAACGCCCTGGAGACGGGTGTACGGATGCTGCCGCTGGCCGGCGCCGTGTTCGTCGGCTCCGCGCTGACCGGCTTCCTCACCCCGCGACTCGGCATGAAGACCACCGTCACGGCCGGCATGGTCGGCGGTACGGTCGCGCTCGCCCTGCTCACCCGGATCGACGCCGCGTCCTCGTACGGCGACTTCGTACCGCCCCTGGTCATCCTCGGACTTGCCATCGGCCTGGCGCTCTCGCCCTGCACCGACGCGATCATGGGCGCCTTCCCCGAGTCCGAACTCGGCGTCGGCGGCGCGGTCAACGACACCTCCCTGGAACTGGGCGGCTCGCTCGGCATCGCGGTGCTCGGTTCGGTACTGGCCGGTGCGTACTCCTCGCACCTGGCGGACGGCGTGCAGGGCACGAAGCTGCCCGCTTCCGCACTCGACACCGCGCAGGACTCCGTCGGCGCCGGGTACGCGGTCGCGCAGGGCATCGGTGAGAAGGCGCACGCGCTGGCGGGACAGGCGGCGAAGGCCACCTCGCCCGAGCAGGCCGCCCAGCTGAAGGGTCAGGCGGAGCAACTCGCCCAGGGAGCCAAGGAGATGGCGGACGCCGTCGGCTCCGCCTTCTCGGACGCCGTCGCGCACACCAGCCTGGTCGGCGCGGTGGTGCTCGGTGCGGGCACGGTGCTGGTGGCGGTCCTGCTGCCTGGAGCGGGGAAGGATCGGATCTCGCGCCGCTGAGTCAAGGAAAGTCAGGTCAGAGTCACTCGTACGGGCTACATCCGTATGAGGAACCGATTCTGCGCGCCCGGTCGATGCTTACGTTCATGGAGACCATCCCAGACCCCGGTGAGTCGACCGATCGTAGACAGTGCGAGCCCCTGGGATGGCGAACATGCCGGAATCAACCGTCGAGCAGATCGTCGGTGAACGACAGGCGGGGAGCACGCTCGTCCTCGGCCTGTCCGGTGAACTCGATCTCCATGCGGCGATCCGGTGCGGCCCCCCGATCGACCGGGCCCTCACCTCGCGGCCGCGGCACACCGTCGTCGACCTCCGCGAGGTGACCTTCCTCGACTGCAGCGGCCTGGCGCTACTGCTCCGGGTGCGCAAGCAGGTCGCCCGCTGGGGCGGCGCATTCGCGGTCCACTGCCCAGACCGCACGGCGCTCAGGGTCCTTCGGTACGTGACCCTGACGGCGCCGCTGACCTTCGTCGAATCGCTTCCGGCGGACTGAGGCACCCGGGCCGACCGAGGCGCGCACACAGAGAAATACCCCGGCGCAATTGACAGCCGGGGTATTTCTCTGCGTATATTGGACGTTTCCATGACTGAAATTGGAAATTGTCATGGGGATCCTTATGACGTCACCGTATCCCAGTGGGGGAAGACTTGTCAACCGAGGAATTGTCAACCCAGGAATCCCAGGAATTGCGCGGCGAGCAGCAATTCGTGGACGGTCTGTACGAACGGCTCGACGCGCTGCGGGAGCAGGCCGAGGCCGCCGTACAGGGCTCCTTCGCCCAGACCGGGAACGGCCGGCAGACCCGCGTGGAGCGCGAGATCACCGCCCAGGAACGCTCCGGACAGCTCTCCGCGCTGAACGCGGTGGAGTCCGGCCTGTGTTTCGGCCGCCTGGACTTCCACGACGGCGAGCAGAACGAGGCGGGGGACGGCGCCGCCACCCACCACATCGGCCGGGCCGGAATCCGCCGCGACGACGCGGAACGGACCCCGTTGCTGATCGACTGGCGCGCCCCCGTCGCCCGGCCCTTCTACCTCGCCACCGGGCACACCCCGATGGGACTGCGCCGCCGCCGGCACCTCACCACCCGGGGCCGCACCGTCACCGCGCTGCACGACGAGATCCTCGACCTGCGCGACACCGAGCGCACCGGCCACGAGGACCCCAGCGGCGACGCCGTGCTGCTCGCGGCCCTGAACGGTGCGCGCACCGGCCGCATGGCCGACATCGTGCAGACCATCCAGGCCGAGCAGGACCGCATCATCCGCGCCCCCCACCGTGGCGTGCTCGTCGTCGAGGGCGGCCCCGGCACCGGCAAGACCGCCGTCGCCCTGCACCGCGCCGCCTACCTCCTCTACGCCTACCGGGAGCAGCTGGCCCGCCGCGCCGTCCTGGTGGTCGGCCCCAACCCGGCCTTCCTCGGCTACATCGGCGACGTCCTGCCCTCGCTCGGTGAGACCGGCGTCCTGCTCGCCACCACCGGCGAGCTCTTCCCCGGTGTCACCGCCACCGCGACCGACACCCCCGGGGCCGCCGCGGTCAAGGGCCGTGCCGCCATGGCCGACGTACTCGCCCAGGTGGTACGGGACCGGCAGACGGCCCCCGACACCGTCCTGGAGATCGCGCACGAGCAGTACACACTGCGGCTGGAGCGCGCCATGGCCGAGGACGCCCGCCACCTGGCCCGCGCCACCCGGCTGCCGCACAACCTGGCCCGTGCCCACTTCGGCAGGCACGTCCTGGACGCCCTCACCGCACAGCACGCCGACCGCATCGGGCGGGAGCCTTACGAGGCCATCGCCGAGGAGCTGGGCGAGGACCTGGGCCCCGACGAGAACATCCTCACCCCCTCCGACGTCGAACAGCTCGGCAAGGAGATCGCCGCCAACCCGGACGTCGTCGCCGCGATCGACGGCCTGTGGCCCGAGCTCACCCCGCAGCAGCTGATCACCGAGTTCCTGGAGTCCCCGACCCATCTCCCGGACAGCGACGCCGAGTTGATCCGGCGGTCCGGGGCCGGGGCCTGGACGTCCGCCGACGTACCCCTGCTCGACGAGGCCGCCGAGCTGCTCGGCTCGGACGACCACGCGGCGCGCGCCGCCGCGGCCCGCGAGTACCAGGAACGCGTCGCCTACGCGCAGGGCGTCCTGGACGTGTCGTACGGCTCTCGCACCTACGAGTTCGAGGACGTCGAGGACGAGGACTCCGAGCTGCTCTCCGCACACGACGTCATCGACGCCGAGCGGTTCGCCGAACGGCACGACGAGGGCGACCACCGCAGCGCCGCGGCGCGCGCCGCCGCGGACCGCACCTGGGCGTTCGGACACGTCATCGTGGACGAGGCGCAGGAGCTGTCCGCGATGGCGTGGCGGCTGCTGATGCGCCGCTGCCCCACCCGCTCGATGACCCTGGTCGGCGACCCGGCACAGACCGGTGACGCGGCGGGCTGCGGCTCGTGGCAGGAAATCCTCGAACCGTACGTGGGGAGCCGTTTCGAGCACACCAGGCTCGGCGTGAACTACCGGACCCCGGCGGAGGTGATGGACCTCGCCGCACGCGTGATGCGCACCGCCGACCCGTCGTTCGAACCGCCGGCCTCGGTGCGCTCCACCGGTGTCCAGCCGTGGAGCAGGGCCACCACCGCGCACGCCCTGCCCCGTACGGTCGCGGAGGCCGTCACCGAGGCGCTCGCCGGCGCCCGGTCCGGGGGCCGGATCGCCGTCGTCGCCCCGGAGGGCCTGCTGCCCGCCCTGGCGGCGGAACTGCCCGACGCCTCGTACGGCGCCGAGCCCGACCTCACCGCCCGGGTCGTCCTGCTCGCCCCGCACCAGGCCAAGGGCCTGGAGTTCGACACGGTGGTCGTCACCGAGCCGGACCTGATCAGGTCCGGCTCGGCACGCGGCCTCAGCGACCTGTACGTCGCGCTGACCCGGGCGACCCAGCAGCTGGGCCTGGTCCACACCGGTGAACGGCCCTTCGCCCAGGCGTGATCACCTACGGCTGGTCACGCACCACCGCCCGCGCCGGTCACGCCGGCCGGAACCACACCGTCGCGAGCGGCGGCAGCGTGATCCGGATGCTGGCCGGGCGGCCGTGGTGCGGGACGGACTCCGGCTTCAGCGGCTCCGGGTTGTGCACGCCGCTGCCGCCGTAGTCGGCCGCGTCCGTGTTCAGGACCTCGGCCCACGCGGGCACGTCGTCGGGGACGCCGATGCGGTAGTCGTGCCGTACGACGGGCGAGAAGTGGGAGATCGCGAGCAGCGGGTTCCCCGCGGCGTCGTAGCGCAGGAACGCGAACACGTTGTCCTCGGCCGCGTTGCCGTCCACCCAGGCGAAGCCCTCGGGGACCGTGTCGCGCTCCCAGAGTGCCGGCGCCTGCCGGTAACCGGCGTTGAGGTCACGCACCAGGTCGCGCACGCCCCGGTGCTCCGCCTCCGCGCCGTACGACGGATCGAGCAGCCACCAGTCCGGGCCGTGCGCCTCCGACCACTCGGCGCCCTGCGCGAACTCCTGTCCCATGAAGAGGAGTTGCTTGCCCGGGTGGGCCCACATGAAGCCCAGGTAGGCACGGTGGGTGGCGCGCTGCTGCCACCAGTCGCCCGGCATCTTGCTCACCAGGGAGCGCTTGCCGTGCACGACCTCGTCGTGCGAGATCGGCAGGACGTAGTTCTCGCTGTACGCGTAGACCATCGAGAAGGTCATCTCGTGGTGGTGGTACTTGCGGTGCACCGGCTCCTTCGACACGTAGTCGAGGGAGTCGTGCATCCACCCCATGTTCCACTTCAGGCCGAAGCCGAGACCGCCGAAACCGCCCGGCCCGTCGTGGTGGGTGGCACGGGTGACGCCGTCCCAGGCGGTGGACTCCTCGGCGATGGTGACGACGCCGGGGTTGCGCCGGTAGACGGTGGCGTTCATCTCCTGGAGGAAGGCCACGGCGTCGAGGTTCTCCCGGCCGCCGTGCGCGTTGGGGGCCCACTGGCCCTCCTCGCGCGAGTAGTCGAGGTAGAGCATCGAGGCGACCGCGTCCACGCGCAGTCCGTCGATGTGGAACTCCTCACACCAGTAACTCGCGTTCGCCACCAGGAAGTTGCGCACCTCGGCGCGGCCGAAGTCGAATTCGAGGGTGCCCCAGTCGGGGTGCGCCGACTTCATCGGGTCCTCGTGCTCGTACAGCGGCCGGCCGTCGAACTCGGCGAGCGCCCAGTCGTCGCGCGGGAAGTGTGCGGGCACCCAGTCGACGATCACGCCGATCCCTGCCCTGTGCAGGGAGTCGACCAGGAAGCGGAAGTCGTCGGGACCGCCCATCCGGGAGGTCGGCGCGTAGAACCCGGTCACCTGGTAGCCCCAGGAGCCGCCGAAGGGGTGCTCGGCGACCGGCATCAGCTCGACGTGCGTGAACCCGAGGTCGGACACGTACGTGGGCAGCTGCTCGGCGAGCTGGCGGTACGTCAGGCCCGGCCGCCAGGAAGCCAGATGGATTTCGTATACGGAAAGCGGCGCCTCGTGCACGGGCCTTTCCGCGCGGCTCGCCATCCAGTCCGCGTCCTGCCACTCGTGATGTGCGGCCGTGACGATCGACGCGTTCGCGGGCGGCACCTCCGCGTGCCGGGCCATCGGGTCGGCACGCATCGTGTGGGAGCCGTCGGGGCGGGTGATCTGGAACTTGTAGAGCGCGCCCTCGCCGACCCCGGGGAGGAAGAGCTCCCAGACCCCGGTGCCGCCCAGCGAGCGCATCGGGCACCCGGCGCCGTCCCAGTAGTTGAAGTCCCCGACCACCCGGACCCCGCGCGCGTTCGGCGCCCACACGGTGAACCGGGTGCCGGTGACGCCCTGGTGGGTCATCGGCTCGGCGCCGAGCGCCTTCCACAGCTCCTCGTGGCGGCCCTCGCCGATGAGGTGCAGGTCGAGTTCGCCGACCGCGGGCAGGAAGCTGTACGGGTCGTCGACCGTGATCTCGTTGTCCTCGTACGTCACCCGCAACCGGTACGACGGGACGTCCGTGAGCGGCAGCACGCCGCCGAACAGCCCGTCGCCCTCGTCGAAGAGCGGGGTGTGCACCCCGTCGGCGACGACGGCGACCGCCTTCGCGTGCGGCCGGAGCACCCGGAACAGCACGCCGCGCCCCGGCGCGGGGGCGGGGTGTGCGCCGAGCACGCCGTGCGGTGCGTGGTGGGTCCCCGCGAGCAGTCGCGACCGCTCCTCACCGCCGAGCGGGAGCGCGGGCTGCACGCCGTCACCGGACAGGGCCGTGGGGGAGGGGGAGACGGCGGCCTCCGGCTCCACCGACTCGGCCTGCCCGGGAACGGTCCGCACCGGCCCGGCCTGCGCGGAGAGGGTCACCGGTTCGCTCTCCACGGGCAGGGTCCGCAGTGAACCGGCCGCCACGGGCGCGCCCGCGACGGGCACAGCCTCCGCGGTCGCGGTAAGCGCGGGCACGGCCGTCGCGGAACCGGCCTCGGCCGACCCGGGATCCACGGACGTGGCCTGCACGGACGTGGCCTTCACCGGCCGCGTCCTCGCCGGCTTCGTCTTGGCGGCCTTGACGGCCTTGACGGCCTTGGCCGCTGCGGGCTTCGCCTCGGCAGGCTTGGCAGCGGCCGACCGGGCCGCGGCCGGCTTGGCCCCGGCAGGCTTCGACGTGGCCGACTTGGCCTTCACGGTCCTGGCCGTGGCGGGCTTCGCCGTGGCCGGTTCGGCGGCCGTGGCCGGCTTGGACCTGGCGCGCTTGGCCTTCGCCGCCGCCGGCTTGACCTCCGCGGGCTGCACTTCCGCGGGCTTCGCCTCCTCGGTCTTCTCCGCCCTCGGCTTCGGGGCCTTGGGTGCCGTGGCGCCGGGCGCGCGGCGGCGGGGCGGGGGTGGAGCGTCTTCGCCGGGGGGAGGGGTGGTGGGACGGGGGGTCACGGGTGCGTCCTCCTCAGGAACAGCATTGGAGTTCGAGCGGGGGGGAGATGGGGCAGGGTGGGGCGGTCAGGGTCGGTCGGAAGGGGGCAGGGGGGTGGCGAGCCGCTGGACGGCGGCCATCGGCACGGGCAGCCAGTCCGGCCGGTGCCGGGCCTCGTACAGCACCTCGTAGACCGCCTTGTCGGTCTCGTACGCCCGCAGCAGTACCGGCTGGTGGCGTGGGTCGGTGCCGGACGCGGCCGCGTACCCCTCGCAGAAGGCGGCGCGGCAACGCTCGGCCCATTCGGGGTTCCACGGCTGGTGCATCCGTGCCGCGTAGTCGAAGGAGCGGAGCATTCCCGCGATGTCGCGTACGACGGGCTGGGGGCGGCGGCGTTCGGTGAGCGGTTTCGCGGGCTCACCCTCGAAGTCGATCACCGACCATTCGCCGTCGGGGCCGCGCAGCGCCTGGCCCAGGTGGAGGTCGCCGTGGACGCGCTGCGAGGTGACGACCGGACCGGCGCCGCCGAGTTCCCGTACCGCGTCGAAGGCGGCCCGCAGACCCGGCGCGTACGGCAGCAGCGTGGGTACCGCCTGCACCGTCGCCTCCAGCCGCTCGGCCATCTGCGCGGCCAGGGCCTCGGCCTGCGGGCGGCCGAGGGTGAGCGTCGGCAGGGCGGCGGCGAGCGTGGTGTGCACCTCGGCGGTGGCCCGGCCCAGCGCGTACGCCTCCGCGGTGAAGTCCGCGTCGGTGGCGAGCGCCTTCAGGGCCAGCTGCCAGCCGTCGTCGGCACCGTCCAGGAACGGCTGGAGCAGTCCGAGGGTGAACGGCTCGGTGGGGTCCTCCGGGTTCGCCCCTTCGAACCAGGCGACCGGCGCCGGTACTCGCGCACACCCCTCGCGGCCGAGCGCGAGCGGTAGTTCCAGATCGGGGTTCACCCCCGGATGGACCCGTCGGAAGATCTTCAGGATGTACGAATTTCCGTACACCAGTGAGGAGTTGGACTGTTCGGAGTCCAGTGGCCTGGCGACGAGGCCGGCCGTGAAGTGCGCGTCGGTGTCCTTGTCGAAGCGCAGCGAGCCGAGCGTTCCCGGCACCCGGAGCCGTTCGAGCAGCAGAGCCGCGACCTTCGGGTCGGCGAGCCCCTCGTACACGGTGTATCCGGCCAGCGGGCCCTCCTGCACCCGGCCGATCAGCGCGGTGGCGAGCACCGGCGGCAGCGACCTGCACACCCCGAGGAGCAGCTGGTAGCAGTCGGCGGGCGGTGGCACCCCGGGGATCTGTGCGGGGGCCGCCGGCTGCACGGCGCGCACGAGCAGATGGAGCAGCCCCGGTGAACCGGTGAGCGGCAGCAGCTCCGTCGCCGACACCAGGGTGAAGTCGTCCACCGGCCTCCCCTTCCCCGCGAACCACCGCTGCCGGGGCAGCCATTCGTGGAGCAGCGGGGCGAGCGAGGCGAGCAGGGCCGACGAGGCGTGCGGGACGGGCGGGGACGTCGGTGGAGAAATGAGCGGCGAGGCGGAAGCAGCCTCCGACATGGCATCGCGTCCTTTCCCCGGGCACACGTAATGCACAGAGTGTCCCGGATTACGGCAAAGCTGTCCGGCTGTACGGGACGTGTCGGGTACGCGTATGAGGGGCGGGTGCCCCCGGCGGGGCGGCGGAAACCGCCCCGCCGGGACACCCGGCCCCTCAGCGCTTGGACTTGGGCGGCCTCACCAGGGAGGTCGGCTTGCGCAGCCTGAACCAGTAGAAGCCGTGTCCCGCCAGGGTCAGCAGGTACGGCAGTTCGCCGATCGCGGGGAAGCGCACTCCGCCGATCAGCTCAACCGGGTGCCGTCCGTTGAACACCTGCAGGTCGAGCTCGGTGGGCTGGGCGAACCGGGAGAAGTTGTGCACGCACAGCACCAGGTCGTCCTCGCCCTCGACGGTGGAGGGCGCCTCGCGCAGGAACGCGAGCACGGCCGGGTTCGACGACGGCAGTTCGGTGTACGAGCCGAGACCGAAGGCAGGGTTCTGCTTACGGATCTCGATCATGCGCCTGGTCCAGTGCAGCAGGGACGCGGGCGAGGTCATCGAGGCCTCGACGTTGGTCACCTGGTAGCCGTAGACCGGGTCCATGATGGTCGGCAGCGAGAGCCGTCCCGGGTCGCAGGAGGAGAACCCGGCGTTGCGGTCGGGTGTCCACTGCATCGGGGTGCGTACCGCGTCGCGGTCGCCGAGCCAGATGTTGTCGCCCATGCCGATCTCGTCCCCGTAGTAGAGGATCGGGGAGCCGGGCAGGGAGAGCAGCAGGGCGGTGAACAGTTCGATCTGGTTGCGGTCGTTGTCCAGCAGCGGGGCCAGCCTGCGGCGGATGCCGATGTTGGCGCGCATCCGGGGGTCCTTGGCGTACTCCGCGTACATGTAGTCGCGCTCTTCGTCCGTGACCATTTCGAGGGTGAGCTCGTCGTGGTTGCGCAGGAAGATGCCCCACTGGGCGCTGGAGGGGATCGCCGGGGTCTTGGCGAGGATTTCCGAGACCGGGTAGCGCGACTCGCGGCGCACCGCCATGAAGATGCGCGGCATGACGGGGAAGTGGAACGCCATGTGGCACTCGTCCCCGCCCTTCTCGAAGTCGCCGAAGTAGTCGACGACGTCCTCGGGCCACTGGTTGGCCTCCGCGAGGAGCACCGTGTCCGGGTACGAGGCGTCGATCTCCTCCCGCACCCGCTTCAGGAACTCATGGGTGCGCGGCAGGTTCTCGCAGTTGGTGCCCTCCTCCTGGTAGAGGTACGGCACCGCGTCCAGGCGGAATCCGTCGATGCCGAGGTCCAGCCAGAAGCGCAGGGCGGAGATGATTTCCTCCTGCACCATGGGGTTCTCGTAGTTGAGGTCCGGCTGGTGCGAGAAGAACCGGTGCCAGTAGTACTGCTTGCGCACCGGGTCGAAGGTCCAGTTGGAGGTCTCCGTGTCGACGAAGATGATCCGGGCGTCCTGGTACTGCTTGTCGTCGTCGGCCCAGACGTAGTAGTCGCCGTAGGGCCCGTCGGGGTCGTTGCGGGACTGCTGGAACCAGTCGTGCTGGTCGCTCGTGTGGTTCATGACGAAGTCGATGATCACGCGCATGCCACGCTGGTGCGTGGCGTCGACGAACTCCACGAAGTCGGCGAGGTCGCCGAATTCCGGGAGGACCGCCGTGTAGTTGGAGACGTCGTAGCCGCCGTCGCGCAGCGGCGACATGAAGAACGGCGGCAGCCAGAGGCAGTCGACGCCCAGCCACTGGAGGTAGTCCAGTTTGGCGGTGATGCCTTTCAGGTCTCCGACGCCGTCGCCGTTGCTGTCCTGGAAGGACCGGACGAGGACTTCGTAGAAGACCGCGCGCTTGAACCATTCGGGGTCCCGGTCCTTGGCGGGGGTGTCCTCGAAGGTGTCGTGAACGGGCTCGTTGACGATCATGTGGGTGACCCTCCGGTCAGCGGGGACGGTCGCAGGGTCACGATGTGCGCGGGCGCACGGCCCGGCTCCAGTCGCACGTAGGTGGCCCTGCCCCAGTGGTAGGTCTCGCCGGTGAGCTCGTCGCGCACCGGGACGGCACTGTGCCACTCGTGGCCGAGTGCCGGCATGTCCAACGAGACCGTGGCCTCCTGGGTGTGGTGAGGGTCGAGGTTCGCGACCACCAGAACGGTGTTCGAGGCCCCGTCGCCCTCCGTGGCTCCCGTGCAGCGTTTCGAATACGCGATCACCGCGTCGTTGTCCGTGTGGTGGAAGTGCACGTCACGCAGCTGCTGGAGCGCGCGGTGGCGCCGCCGCAGCCGGTTGAGGGTGGTGATCAGGGGCGCGATCGTCCGGCCCTCGCGCTCCGCCGCCTCCCAGTCCCGCGGCTTCAGCTGGTACTTCTCGGACAGGAGGTACTCCTCGCTGCCGTCCCGGAACGGGGTGTTCTCACAGAGCTCGTAGCCCGCGTACACACCCCAGGACGGCGACAGCGTCGCCGCCAGCACGGCCCGCACCTCGAAGGCCGGACGCCCGCCCTGCTGGAGGTAGGCGTGCAGGATGTCGGGGGTGTTCACGAAGAAGTTCGGACGCATGTACGAAGCGGTCTCGTGCGCCAACTCCAGCGCGTACTCCGTGAGTTCCTGCTTGGTGTTACGCCAGGTGAAGTAGGTGTACGACTGCTGGAAGCCGACGGCGCCGAGGGTGCGCATCATCGCGGGCCTGGTGAACGCCTCGGCCAGGAAGATCACGTCGGGGTCGGTGCGGTTGATCTCGCCGAGCACCCGCTCCCAGAAGACGACCGGCTTGGTGTGCGGGTTGTCGACGCGGAAGATCCGCACCCCGTGCCCCATCCACAGCCGCAGGATCCGCAGGGTCTCGGTGACCAGGCCCTCCATGTCGCGGTCGAAGGCGATGGGGTAGATGTCCTGGTACTTCTTCGGCGGGTTCTCGGCGTACGCGATGGAACCGTCGGCCCTGTGGTGGAACCACTCGGGGTGCTCGGTGACCCAGGGGTGGTCGGGCGAGCACTGGAGGGCGAAGTCGAGGGCCACCTCCAGGCGCAGGTCGCGGGCGGTGGCGACGAAGTGGTCGAAGTCCTCGAAGGTGCCGAGGTCCGGGTGGATCGCGTCGTGGCCGCCGTCGGCGGAGCCGATCGCCCAGGGCACGCCCACGTCCGCCTCGGTGGCGGAGAGCGTGTTGTTGGGCCCCTTGCGGTGGGTGGTGCCGATGGGGTGGATCGGCGGCAGATAGATCACGTCGAAGCCCATCGCGGCGACGGCGGGCAGCCGCTCCGCGGCGGTGCGGAAGGTGCCGCTGCGCAGCCTGCCGGTCGCCGTAGCACCGTCCTGCGACGGGGTCGCCCCCTCGGAGCGGGGGAAGAACTCGTACCAGGAACCGAAGAGTGCGCGCGGGCGCTCGACCAGCAGCGGCAGCGGGTCGGAGGTGGAGAGCGGCTCTCTCAGGGGGTACCGGCGCAGGGCGGCGTCGACCTCGGGCGTGTGGGCGGCGGCGAGCCGGGCGGCGGCGGGGCGCCGCGTGTCGCGCAGGGCGTCCACGGTGGCCAGGACCGCCTCGCGGCCGTCCTTCTTCGGCACCCCCGCCGCGGCGCGCTCGTACAGTTCGGCGCCCTCGGTGAGGACGAGCTCGGTGTCCTGGCCCGCCGGGATCTTGATCCCCGCGTGGTGGCGCCAGGTCGAGACGGGGTCCCCCCACGCCTCGACGGCGTAGGACCACCGGCCCACGGCGTCGGGGGTCACGTCGGCGCCCCAGCGGTCCGTGCCGGGCGCGAGCTCACGCATCGGGGTCCAGGGGCCGGGCTTTCCCTTCGGGTCGACGAGGACGACGTTGGCGGCCACGGCGTCGTGGCCTTCACGGAAGACGGTGGCGGAGACCTGGAACGTTTCTCCGGCCACCGCCTTGGCCGGCCTTCGTCCGCGGTCGACCGCGGGAAGGACGTCCAGGACGGGAATACGACCGATCATGTGCTCACCTGTGGGCCGATCTTCAACGGAGCCGCTTCGGCTCTGGGCGGGGCGCGCTGTCTCTAGCTGCTCGTGACTATCCGTGCTCGACCTGCGGGGTGCGGGCATGACCGCTCCTGTCCGGCGTCCGAAGAATGAACAGTCACTCGGGTGGCGGGATATGAGGCATTCGGGTGCGTGTTCGGGTGCTCTCTTCACCGGGTACCGGGAGGAGGCTTCCCCTACACCTCCCGGAGTCAATCCGGTGCCGTGTTAACTACCGTCGCGTAACGGTGCGTGCAAGACCACCAGGCGAAAAACAACGGGGTCCCGCCGTTCACGTGGGGCTTGTGTTTGCCCAACCTTCAGCGTCACGTGGGCAGTTGTTGAAGCTCCGGCCGCGGGGGACGGAATTCCGCCGACCGGGGGACACCGGGACGGCGCGCACCCCCGCCCGCCGGGCGTGCGCCGTGGAGGGCGAGGGGCGATCGGCCTTACCGTCGGAGTGAAGGGCGCAGACGCATCGTGGCGTCTTCGTCCGGAAACCGCTGCCCCTGCGAAGGTGGTCCTGTGAAGGCAATCCGTCGGTTCACCGTGCGTCCCGTTCTTCCCGACCCGCTCCGCCCGCTCAGCGATCTCGCCCGCAACCTGCGATGGTCCTGGCACACCGAGACCCGGGAACTGTTCCAGTCCATCGACCCGCAGGGGTGGCAGGCCTCCGGAGAGGATCCGGTACGGTTGCTCGGCGCCGTCTCCGCCGAGCGGCTCGCCGCCCTGGCCGGGGACGGTCCGTTCCTGCAGCGGCTCACCGCAGTCTCCGACGACCTCACCGAGTACCTGGCCGGGCGGCGCTGGTACCAGGAGCAGCAGGAGGTCCGGCCGGGCGAGGCGCCCCAACTCCCCGCCGCCGTGGCCTACTTCTCGCCCGAGTTCGGCGTCACGGCCGCACTTCCCCAGTACTCCGGCGGCCTCGGCATCCTCGCCGGGGACCACCTCAAGGCCGCCAGCGACCTCGGTGTCCCGCTCATCGGCGTCGGCCTGCTCTACCGGCACGGCTACTTCCGCCAGTCGCTGTCCCGGGAGGGCTGGCAGCAGGAGCACTACCCCGTGCTGGACCCCAACGAGCTGCCGGTGACCCTGCTCAGGGAGGCGGACGGATCGCCGTGCCGGGTCTCGCTGCGCCTGCCCGGCGGCCGCGCGCTGCACGCCGACATCTGGCAGGCGCACGTGGGGCGCGTACCCCTGCTGATGCTGGACTCCGACGTCGAGGAGAACGCCCCGGGGGAGCGCAACGTCACCGACCGGCTGTACGGCGGTGGCAGCGAGCACCGGCTGCTGCAGGAGATGCTGCTGGGAATCGGCGGCGTGCGTGCGGTACGGGCGTACTGCCGGCTGACCGGGCACCCCGAGCCCGAGGTGTTCCACACGAACGAGGGGCACGCCGGCTTCCTCGGCCTGGAGCGCATCCGCGAACTGGGGGCCGGCGGGACGGCCGGCGCTGTGGCGGACGGCGGTGCGGCGGACGGCGGCGGGACCGGTGGCGGGACCGGCGGTGGCGGGCTGGACTTCGACGCCGCACTGGAGTCCGTGCGGGCCGGCACCGTCTTCACCACCCACACCCCCGTCCCGGCCGGCATCGACCGCTTCGACCGCGAGCTGGTCGCCCGCCACTTCGGGGACGACGGCGAGCTCGCCGGGGTCGAGGCCGGGCGGATCCTCCAGCTCGGCATGGAGACCTACCCCGGCGGGGAGCCCAACCTCTTCAACATGGCCGTGATGGGCCTGCGCCTGGCCGGGCGCGCCAACGGCGTCTCCCTGCTGCACGGTGCCGTGAGCCGGGGGATGTTCGCCGGGCTGTGGTCCGGGTTCGACCCGGAGGAGGTGCCGATCACCTCGGTCACCAACGGCGTGCACGCCCCCACCTGGGTCGACCCCGAGGTCGTCCGGCTCGGTGCCAGGCAGATCGGCCCCGGCCGCGCCGAGGACGCGCTGTCCGTCGGTGGCTCACCCCGCTGGGACGCCGTCGCCGAGATCCCGGACGCCGAGATCTGGGACCTGCGCCGGGTACTGCGGGAGAACCTGGTGCACGAGGTGCGGAGCAGGCTGCGCGCGTCCTGGCTGCAACGCGGCGCGGTGGACGCCGAGTTGGGCTGGATCGACGGAGTGCTCGACCCCGACGTCCTCACCATCGGCTTCGCGCGCCGGGTCCCCTCGTACAAGCGGCTCACCCTCATGCTGCGCGACCGTGACCGGCTGACGGAACTGCTGCTGCACCCCGAGCGGCCGATCCAGATCGTCGTCGCCGGCAAGGCCCACCCCGCCGACGACGGCGGGAAGAGGCTGGTGCAGCAGCTGGTCAGGTTCGCCGACGACCCGCGGGTCAGGCACCGGATCGTCTTCCTGCCCGACTACGGGATGCGGATGGCGCAGAAGCTCTACCCGGGCTGCGACGTATGGCTGAACAACCCGCTCCGGCCGCTGGAGGCGTGCGGCACGAGCGGAATGAAGGCCGCGCTCAACGGCTGTCTCAACCTGTCCGTCCTGGACGGCTGGTGGGACGAGTGGTTCGAGCCCGACTTCGGCTGGGCGATCCCGACCGCGGACGGCGCCGGCGCCGACGAGGACCGGCGGGACGACCTGGAGGCGAACGGCCTCTACGACCTCATCGAGCAGCGGGTCGCCCCCCGCTTCTACGAGCAGGGCCGCGACCAGCTCCCCGACCGCTGGATCGAGATGGTCCGCCGGACCCTGGTGACACTCGGCCCCAAGGTGCTGGCGGGACGGATGGTGCGGGAGTACGTGGAGCGGCTGTACGCACCGGCCGCCCGCGCGCACCGGGACCTGGGGCCCGACGGCGCGCGGGAGCTGGCGGGCTGGAAGGCGCGGGTGCGCGGCGCGTGGCCCGGCGTCGCCGTCGACCATGTGGAGGCGCTCGCCCCCGCGGCGGTCAACGGCACGGCCGAACTCGGCTCCACCCTCTCGCTGCGGGTCCGGGTGGAGCTCGGTGAGCTGGGGCCGGACGACGTGGAGGTGCAGGCCGTCGCGGGGCGCGTCGACTCCGAGGACCGGATCGGCGGCGCGCAGACCTTCCCGCTCAAGCCCGCGTCCGGGCCGGACCTGGAGGGCCGGTGGACGTACGAGGGCCCGCTGGCACTGGACCGGACGGGACCGTACGGATACACGGTCCGGGTGCTGCCCGCACACCGGTTGCTCGGCAGCGGCGTGGAGATGGGGCTCCTGGTGCTGCCGACCGAGGCCACGGGAGAGGGCGCGGGGGTGCTGATGCGGTAGGGGGCTCCTGCCGTGACAGAGGGTGCGGCTGCGGCCGGGGGTGCTCCACCGCGCGCGGTGCTCCCACGGTCGGCGGATCTCTCTTGTCGCGTGCGGTGCTCCCACGGCCGGCGGTGCTCTTGTCGCGTGCGGTGCTGTCACGGGCGGGCCGGCGTTGCACCTACGGTCGGCGTCGCTCCTCGTTGGGGACGTCCTCCGCGACGGTTTTCGAGGTCAGGCGGCCGTCCGTGAAGCACAGCCGGTAGACCGGCGTCGTGTCGTGGCGGAGGGTACGGAAGTAGAGGCAGGCGTCGGCTCCCGCGGGTTCGGGGCCGACGCCCTCCGGCGGGCCGTCCAGCGGGTGGTCGGGCAGCCGGGCCTCCAGCGCGGTCCGCTCCTCGCCGACCCGCATCCGGTCGAACTCGCCGCGGCCGAGCACCGACCGGGACTGGGTGTACTGCTGGAAGAGCAGCATCAGCACGCCGACGACCGCGACCACGGCCACCGGCGCCACCACCGCCTGCACAAGGCCGCGCCTGACGTCCCGGCGCGCACGGCGCAACTCACCCGCCGCGGTGGGCGAGGGGGCGGGCACCGGGAGCGGGGAGCCGGTCAGCGGCAGCCGGGCGCGGACCCGGAATCCCCCGTCCGGGGTGGCGCCGTGCGTCAGGGTGCCACCCGCGAGCCGCACCCGCTCGTCCAGACCGACCAGCCCCGTCCCGCCCGACGCGAGTCCGCTCGAAGCCGGCCGTACGGGCGGGCGGTTGACGACCTCGACGGTCACCACCTCCGTACCGCCCGTCGACGCCACCCGCACCGGCGCGCCCGGCGCGTGCTTCGTCGCGTTGGTCAGCGCCTCCTGCACCACCCGGTGGACGGCCCGGTCGGCCGTCGGCGGCAGGCCCGACAGTGCCTCGCCGCCGGTGAGTTCCACCTCGACGCCCGACCGCCTGGCCCGCTGCACCACCGCGTCCACCGTCTCGTCGGCCGGCGTTCTCGGCGCGTCCTCGTCGTCCGCGCGCAGCACGCCGACGATGTCCCGCAGCCGGGCCGTGGCATCGGCCGCCGCCCGGCGCAGATCGCCCGCCGCCTCCTGTTCGGCCGGCGGCAGTGCCCGGCTGACCTCCAGGGCGGCTGCCCGTACCGCGATCAGGGACAGGTCGTGGCCCAGCGAGTCGTGCATGTCGCCCGCGATCCTGGAGCGCTCCCGCAGCCGCTCCCGGTCCGCGACCGCCCGCTGTTCGCGCTCCATGCGGTCGGCCAGCTCCCAGCCGTCGGCGACCATCCGCGCGTAACTCCGCACGAACCGCCCGATCAGCCACGGCACCACGGCCTGCAGCAGCAGGCTCGTCAGCTGGGTGAACCACACCCACAGCCTGACGTCGCAGAGCAGGCACCAGAGGAGGCCGGCGCCGGCGTACCCGGAGAAGACCAGCACGGCGGGCCGGGTGCGCCCGCTCCGCCGCCCCGCGAGGAAGGCGAAGACACACATCGCGACGGCGTACGAAGGGGTGAACAGCTCCGGGCTGCGCAGGGCTCCGCACACCACCGCGACCGTCAGCGCGACCAGCGGCGCACCACGGCAGAAGAGCACCGCCACCCCGAGGGAGACGGTGCCCGCAGCCGTCAGGGGCCAGGAGCCCCCGCCGTTCGGGTCCTCCTTCATCAGCACGAAGGAGCTCAGGAACACCCACAGGGCGAGGTCCAGCAGCACGGCACGGTGGCCGTCCCTGCGCAGGGCGGATATGACACGCATGGCACGAACCTAGGGCCTCTCGTTTGGATCATGCTGGGCTCGCGTGCCCCGGCACCGCGCCTCGCGGCGTTGTCGTCACTCACCATGGCTCCGCCATGGTTCCCTCCTCCGCCTTGCGATCCACGGCACCGGACCCCGCTCCCTGATCCAGCCTGATCCAAACGAAAGACCCTAGGCCTTGGCCCGCACGCAGCGGTGCCCGGGACCGTTGCCGGTTCCGGGCACCGCTGTTCAGGCCGTCAGCTGTTCGGTCCGCTTGCGGAGCGGATCAGAAGGTCAGCTTCCATCCGTTGATGCGGCCGGTGTCCTGCGCCGCCACGTCCTGGACCTTGAGCTTCCAGGTGCCCGCCGCCGGCTTCGCGGAGGCGTTGACGGTGTACGTCGCCTTCACGTTGTCGGCCGAGTCGGAGGAGCTGGAGTTCTTCAGCCGGTACGTGGTCCCGTCCGGGGCGACCAGGTCGATGACCAGGTCACCGCGCCAGGTGTGGATGATGTCCACGTCGACCTTGAGGGCCGCCGGGGCGTTGCCCGTCTTGTTGACCGGGATGGACGAGGTCACGGCCGCACCGGCGTCCGGGATCGCGACGTCCGTCTGGTTCTCGAAGACCGTGCCGCCCGGGTCCGGGTCGCCGCCGCCGGGGCGCGCCCCGACGTTGATGCCGGCCCACGCGTTCTCGACGCCCTTGACCTCGGGGCTGTTCGCGCCGTACAGCTCGGTCGCCGCGGCCACCGTGCCGACGCGGGCGTTGGCGTAGTTGGTGTTGGCGGTGAACTTCGTGGTCAGCGCCTTGAACCAGATCTTCTCGGCCTTGTCGCGGCCGATGCCGGTGACCGGCAGGCCGTCGGAGGTCGGGGAGTCGTAGGAGGTCCCGTTGACGACCTTCGCGCCGCTGCCCTCGGACAGCAGGTAGAAGAAGTGGTTCGCCGGGCCCGACGAGTAGTGGACGTCGATGCCGCCGATGCCCGAGTACCACGCGTCCTTCGACGCGCCGTCCTTGGACGGCTTGTCCATGTAGCGCAGTGGCGTGCCGTTGCCGTTGATGTCGATCTTCTCGCCGACCAGGTAGTCGCCCTTGTCCTGGGCGTTGTTGGCGTTGAACTCGACGGCCGCCGCGAAGATGTCGGAGGTCGCCTCGTTCAGGCCGCCGGACTCGCCGCTGTAGACCAGCTTGGCGGTCACCGAGGTGACGCCGTGCGTCATCTCGTGCGCGGCCACGTCGATCGAGGTCAGCGGCTTGCTGTTGCCCTGGCCGTCGCCGTACGTCATGCAGAAGCAGGAGTCCTGCCAGAACGCGTTGACGTACGCGTTGCCGTAGTGCACGCGGGAGTACGCGCCGACGCCGTCACCGCGGATACCGGTGCGCCCGTGCACGTTCTTGTAGTAGTCCCAGGTGAGCTGGGCGCCGTAGGCGGCGTCCGCGCCCGCCGTCTCCCGGTTGGAGGGCGTGCCGTTGCCCCAGACGTCGTCAGGACCCGTGAAGAGGGTGCCGGTGCCCGACGAGCCGCCCTTCAGGTCGTACGTCTTGTGGTTGCCGCGGCCGGCGTCGGTCAGGCTGTACGTCGAACCCGACAGGGTCGAGCCGACGGTGACCTGGCCGCTGTACTGGGTGTTGCCGACACCGTTCTCGACGGCCTGCCACTGGTGCAGCTTGTTGCCGGTGGCGGCGTCCGTGACGACGTGCAGCTCGTTGGGGGTGCCGTCGTGCTGCAGCCCGCCGACCACCGTCTCCCAGGCGAGGACCGGCGCGCCGGAACCCATCCAGACGACCTGGCGGGGCGCGCTGCTCGCCTCGGTCTTGGCGGAGCCCGCGGACTTCGCGAGACCGAGCGCCTGCTTCTCGGCGGCGGCCGGGGCCACCTTCGCGGCGGCGGCGATGCCCTGGAGTTTCGCGGTGGTGGAGCGGGAGACGCCCCGCGTCTTGGCGGCCTTGTCCTTCTTGACGATCAGGTCGCCGCCGAGGACGGGGAGGCCGCCGTAGGTGCGCTCGTACCGGGTGTGCGTGGTGCCGTCCAGGTCCTGGACGACATCGCGGACGAGGAGCGCCTCCTTGGCGCCGAGCCCGAGCTCCTTGGCGGTGGCCGCCTTGGTCTCGTTGGCCTTGGCCAGCAGGACCGCGCGCTGCGCGGGGGTGAGCTTGGCGGGCTGGGCCCCGGGGTTGGGCTGCGCGGCCGCTCCCTTGGGCGCGACGTCCCATCCGTCGTCGGCACTGGCTGTCCCGGTCTGGACGCCGACGGCGAGCAGTGCTGCGGCGGCGAGCAGGGCGCCGGACGCGGTGGCGCGCTTGCGGTGCGTGGATCTCACGCGAACTCCTTCTGCGAGGGGGGTACCGGTCGGCTGGGTCGGGCCGTCCCGGGCTGAACTTGCAGAGCAGACAGAGCAGTTGGTGCGTGGAACGTCGGAAGAGTGACAGTCGGACCCGCCTGCTGTCAGGACCGCGTCAACAAGTTGGCCGGAAGCGTTCCGTTGCTCGAATGGTCATGTTCGGTATCCGGATCGTTTGCCCGTGTGTAAGGGAATCCCGGTAGGAAATCCCGTCCCGAACGGGCTTACGGATGGATGTCCCGTGCCGCGCGCGCTGCCATCGCAAAGCCCGCGTACGGCACCTCCCGCACAGCCGCCCGGAGGGGGTGCCTCCACGTCATGGTCCCAGTATCCGCGCATGGCCGAAAACCTGTGCCCAGTGAGCCGAAAAGTGTTGCAGGCGTGTGAAGTTGCGGGTGCTTCGCGACCTTACCCGTGGGGTTGTGGGGGCGGCGTGAAGGCCCCGCCGTACGTATTCGTCAACTGGCGCGCGTGTTTCTGTGAACGTCGGCCCGGAGCGGGTACCTGGAGCTGGTCGTCGTCAAGGAGCGTGAGTGATGGATGAATCGGGCCGGTACGAGGCCGGCAGCACCGCCGGCAGCACCGGGCACGTCAGCGCCGGACCCGTGGGCGCCACCGGGGACTCCGGTGCGTCCCAGGCTCCGGTCGGTGAACTGGTGCACCGCGCCTCGCAACAGCTGACCGAGCTGGTGCGCGGTGAGATGCGGCTGGCACAGGCCGAGATGAAGGAGAAGGGCAAGCGGTACGGGAAGGGCGGCGGGCTCTTCGGCGGCGCCGGGCTGGCCGGGTTCCTCACCCTCCAGGCCCTGGTGGCCACCGCGATCGCGGGCCTGGCCGTGCCGTTGCCGGTGTGGGCCGCGGCCCTGATCGTGACGGCCGTCCTCGGCCTGGTCACCGCGGTACTGGCGCTGACCGGCAAGAAGGAGGTCGGCAAGGCGTCCGGGCCCGCGCCGGAACAGACCATCGACAGCGTGAAGGCCGATGTGGCCGAGATCAAGGAGAGTGCCAAGCGATGACGCAGCCACCCCACGACGAGCCCACCGCCGAGAGCCCCGAGGAACTGCGCGAGCAGGTCGAACAGACACGGCACGAACTGGGCGAGACGGTGCAGGCGCTGGCCGACAAGACCGACGTCAAGGCCCGTGCTCAGGAGAAGGCAGGCGAGCTCAAGGAGCAGACCGCGGCCAAGGCCACGGAGCTCAAGGAGCAGACGGCGGTCAAGGCCGCCGAGCTCAAGGAGCAGACGGCGGTCAAGGCGGTGGAACTCAAGGAGCAGACCGCGGTCAAGGCCCTGGAGCTCAAGGAGCAGACGTCGGCGAAGGCCGCCGAGCTGTCCGAGCAGGTCAAGGCCAGGGCGGCACAGGCCGAGGAGATCTGGCAGGACAAGGCGCCGGGGCCGGTACGCGACCACCGGGCGGCCGTGCTCGGTGTGGCCGCCGCGGTGCTGGTCGCCGGTGTGCTGCTGCGACGCCGCAAGAAGTGACCGGAGGGGGCAGCGGGCAGGGGTGGCGTACGCGTCCTCCTGCCCGTCTCCCCCTCGCTTCAGACCAGGCTGTCCCGCCAGGCCCGGTGCAGGTCCGCGAACCGGCCGTCGCCGCCGATGAGCCGGGCCGGGGCGCCGTCCTCGACGATCCTCCCGTGCTCCATCACCAGCACCCGGTCCGCCACCTCCACCGTGGAGAGCCGGTGCGCGATGACGACCGCGGTGCGCCCGTGCAGCACCGTGTGCATCGCCCGCTGCACCGCCCGTTCGCCGGGGATGTCGAGCGAGCTGGTCGCCTCGTCCAGGATCAGCACCGCCGGATCGGCGAGCAGCGCACGGGCGAAGGCCACCAACTGCCGCTGGCCCGCGGAGATCCGCCCGCCCCGCTTGCGCACGTCCGTGTCGTAACCGTCCGGCAGCCCCACGATGAACTCGTGCGCGCCGATCGCCCTCGCGGCCTGCTCGATCTCCGCGCGGGTGGCCTCCGGGCGGCCGATCGCGATGTTCTCGGCGACCGTGCCGGAGAACAGGAACGCCTCCTGGGTGACCATGACGACCCCGCGCCGCAGCTCCGGCACCGCGAGATGACGCAGATCGGTGCCGTCGAGCAGGACCCGGCCCTCGGTCGGGTCGTAGAAGCGCGCGAGGAGTTTCGCCAGGGTCGACTTGCCGGCGCCCGTCGAGCCGACCACCGCGACCGTCTCGCCCGCACGCAGGGTCAGGTCGAAGCGCGGGAGCACCTCGCCACCGGTGCGGTAGGCGAACCGTACGCCCGCGAACTCCACCTCGCGGCCGGGGCGTTCACCATCCCGGGACGGCAGGTGCTTCGGCTCGGCCGGCTCGGGGACCGTCGGGGTCTGGGCGAGCAGCCCCGCGATCTTCTCCAGCGAGGCCGCCGCCGACTGGAAGGCGTTCAGGAACATGCCCATCCGGTCGATCGGGTCGTACAGCCGCCGCAGGTACAGCACCGCTGCCGCGAGCACACCGAGCGCGAGGCTGCCGTCGGCGACCCGGTGGGCGCCCCACAGGACGATGCCGGCGACGGCGGTGTTCGCGATCAGGCGGGAGCCGGTCACATACCGGGCCATCTCCAACAGGCTGTCCCCGTTGGAGACTTCGTGCCTCCGGTTGAGGGCGGCGAATGCCGCGTCGTTGGCGCGCTCGCGACGGAAGGCCTGCACCGGGCGGATGCCGTTCAGGGTCTCGGCGAACTTCACGATCACCGCGGCGACCGCCGTGGACCGCCGGCCGAAGACCACACCCGCCCGTCGCTGGTACAGCCGCACCAGTAGATACAGCGGTACGAAGGAGGCCACCGCGACGGCGCCGAGCCCGAGGTCGAGCCAGAGCAGCATCGCCGAGATGGAGACGAAGGCGAGGACGACACCGATCAGCTCCTGGAGGCCCTCGGAGAGGAGCTCGCGCAGGGACTCCACGTCGGTGGTGGAGCGGGAGATCAGCCGGCCCGAGGTGTAGCGCTCGTGGAAGTCCACGCTGAGCGCCTGCGCGTGCCGGAAGATCCGGCCGCGCAGATCGAGGAGCACGTCCTGGCTGACGCGGGCGGACGTGCGGAAGAACGCGTACTGGAGCAGGCCGGAGGCCACCGAGCAGACCAGGTAGCCGACCGCGACCGAGACCAGCGGCCCGTAGTCGTCCCGCCGGTACGCGGGTACGCCCCGGTCGATCGCGTACGCGACCAGCAGCGGACCGGCCTGCACGGCGGCCTGCTGGAGCAGCAGGAGGAGGACGGAGACGAGGACGTACGGACGACGCGGCCGCAACAGCGAACCGAGCAGGTGCCAGGTGGCACCGGGAGGCGAGGGAAGCTCGTCGCGGTCGAACGAGTCGGGGGAGAGGGGGCCACCCGGGCCGTCCGGGGTGGCCGGGGCGTCCGGGGCATCGGACGCGGTGGAGGCCGCGGTGGAGGCGTGCTGCTCGACGGTCGATGGCGACTTGCCCTGGTCAATGGTGGTCACGCGCCCACCCCTTCGTGACGAGTCGTTGCGGAGGCGCTCTGTGCGCGGGGGGTGGTGGGAGGGGTCGGAGCGCCGCTTGTGGTGGGGACGTCGGAGGGGGTCGTTGCTGCGGCGACACCGGTCGGATCGGCCGCGTCCGCCGGCCCGTCTGCTTCCGCGCCGGTCGGTCTGTCCGCTTCCGTGCCGGTCGGTCTGTCTGCTTCCGTGCCGGTCGGCCCGCCCGCTTCCGCGCCTGTCGGTCTGTCTGCTTCCGTGCCGGTCGGCCTGTCCGGGTCCGCGTCCGCCGGCCCAACCCCGCCGGTCGGCCTGTCTGCTTCCGTGCCGGTCGGCCCGCCCGCTCCCGCGTACGCCGGCCCGTCTGCTTCTGCGTTCGCCAGCCCGCCCGCTTCCGTGCCGGTCGGCCCGTCCGCCGGCCCGTCCGAGTCCGCCTCCGCGTCCGCCCCGGCCCCCGCTCCCGACATCAGCCATGCGTACTCCGCGTTGTCGCGCAGTAGTTCGTGGTGGGTGCCCACCGCCGTGACGCGGCCCGCGGACAGCAGTGCCACGCGGTCGGCCAGCATCACCGTGGACGGCCGGTGTGCCACCACCAGCGCCGTCGTGTCGTCGAGCACCCGCCGCAGCGCCGCCTCGACCAGTGCCTCCGTGTGCACGTCGAGAGCCGAGAGCGGGTCGTCGAGGACCAGGAAGCGCGGCTTGCCCACCACCGCCCTCGCCAGTGCGAGCCGTTGTCGTTGGCCGCCGGAGAGACTGAGCCCCTGTTCACCGACCTCCGTGTCCGAGCCCTCGGGCAGTCGGTGCACGAAGTCGGCCTGGGCGACGTCCAGCGCGCGCCGCAGCTCCTCGTCCCCGGCGCCCAGCGCACCCGCCCCCATCAGTACGTTCTCTCCGACCGTCGCCGAGAACAGCGTCGGTTCCTCGAACGCGACCGACACCAGCTCGCGCAGCCGCGCGCGGGGCATCTCCGCGATGTCCTGCCCGTCGAGCGTGATCCGGCCGCCGGTCGCCTCGTGCAGCCTGGGCACCAGCGCGGTCAGCGTCGTCTTGCCCGATCCGGTGGCACCGACCAGCGCGAGGGTCTCGCCCGGCCTGATGTGCAGGTCGACGCCGTCCAGCAGCGGTGCGGAGTCGGCGGGCGCGTCCGGGTACCGGAACTCCACCCCCTCGAACCGCAGCCCGCCGGACCCTTCGTCCGGCCGCGCCGGGCCGGGCCCCGCCGGGCAGGGCCCTGCCTCGCCGGGCCCTGCCTCGCCCGGCCCCGCCTCGCCCGGCCCCGCCGGTTCCGTCCCGTCCTTCGGCTCGGCCTCCCGCGCCACGTCCATCACCTCGAAGAACCGGTCCGCCGCCGTCGCCGCCTCCTGGCTCATCGCCAGCAGGAAGCCGATCGACTCCACCGGCCAGCGCAGCGCGAGCGCCGTCGACAGGAACGCCACCAGCGTCCCCGCCGACAGCCCGCCGTCCGCCACCTGGATCGTGCCGAGTACAAGCGCCGCGCCGATGGCGAGCTCCGGCACGACCGTGATGGAGCCGAGAATGCCCGCGAGGAGCCTGGCCTTGGCCAGTTCCGTACCGCGCAGCCGCTGCGAGAGCTCCCGGAACGCGGCCGCCTGTGCCCGGTGCCTGCCGAAGCCCTTGATGATCCGGATGCCGAGCACGCTCTCCTCGACGACCGTCGTCAGGTCCCCGACCTGGTCCTGCGCCTTGCGCGACACCAGGGCGTACTTCCCCTCGAAGACCGCACACAGGACCATCAGCGGAACCACCGGCACCATCAGCACCAGCGCCAGCGACCAGTCCTGAAGCAGGAGGAGCACGAACCCCACCAGGATCGTGGTCCCGTTGACGACCAGGAAGGTCAGCGGGAACGCCAGGAACATCCGGATCAGCATCAGGTCCGTCGTGCCGCGCGACAGCAACTGCCCCGAGGCCCACTTGTCGTGGAACGCCACCGGCAGCCGCTGCACGTGCCGGTACAGGCCGGCCCGCAACTGGGCCTCGACCGAGGCGAGCGGCCGGGCCACCAGCCAGCGCCGGAAGCCGAACAGCAGCGCCTCGACGATCCCGAGCCCGAGCAGCATGCCCGCGCCCAGCCACACCCCTCCCGGGTCGCCGTCCGCGATCGGCCCGTCGACCATCCACTTCAGTACGAGGGGGAAGACCAGGCTCAGGCAGGAGGCCACGACGGCGACGACCGCCGCCCCGCCCCACCTCGCGCGCACGGGTCTGACGTAGGGCCACAGGCGCAGCAGGGAGCGGACGGCGGAGCGGTCGGGCGCGGGGGAGGTGTGTGTATCGGTCATCGGGCCTGAGCCTACGAGCCGCCCGCGACCTGGCCCAGTGAGTATTCGGAGCCTCGCCCCGACTCCCCGCGCGTTCCCGATCGCGCGTTCCCGGTCGCGCGCACCCGGTCCTACGCACCCGGTCCTACGCACCCGGTCCTACGCACCCGGCCGTACGGACCCGGCCGTACGCACTCGGCCCTACGCACCCCGCCGTACGCACCCCGCCGTACGCACCCGGCCGTACAGACCCGGCCGTACGGACCCAGCTGTACGACGAACCCTCGGAACTGCCGCCGTGCGCACCCCGGTACGCCCTGCGGGTGTCGTAGGGGACGGGTTCACCCCGCGGCGCACCCATCCACCGATCGGCTGATGCCCCCGTCGAGCGCGATGGCCGATACCGCAGGGCCGGGGCCCGCGCCATCCTCCTCGTACGGCCCTCGTCGAAGTCAGCGAACTCCGCAAGGCCTACGCAGGACGCCCCGCCGTAGACGGGGTCTCCTTCGCCGTCGAGGAAGGTGAGATCTTCGGGATCCTCGGCCCGAACGGGGCCGGCAAGACCACCACCGTCGAATGCGTCGAGGGCCTGCGCACCCCCGACCCCGGCACGGTGCGGGTGGCGGGGCTCAGCCCGGTCGACGACCACGAGAAGGTCACCCATCTGCTCGGCGTCCAGCTCCAGGAGAGCGAGTTGCAGCCCAAGCTCCTGGTCCGCGAGGCCCTGGAGCTGTACGCGTCGTTCTACCCCGTCCCGGCGGACTGGCGGCCCCTGGCCGAGCGGCTCGGCCTCGCCGAGAAGCTCACCACCCGCTTCGCCAGGCTCTCCGGCGGCCAGAACGAGGTGGCCCTCGACATCCGCGACGACGGCACCGGTTGCGACCCCTCGGCGGTGGCCGCGCGCACCGAGGCGGGCGGCTTCGGCCTCGACGGCATGCGCGCCCGCGCCGAACGCGTCGCGGGCACCGTCAGCGTCGAGTCCGAGCCGGGCTCCGGCACGGCGCTCTCCGCCCGCGTACCCTTGCTGCCCCATGCCCGAGACATCTGATGCCATCACCCTCCTGATCGTCGACGACCACCCGGTGGTACGGGACGGCCTGCGCGGCATGTTCGCCACGGATCCCGGCTTCGAGGTGCTCGGCGAGGCGTCGAGCGGCCCCCAAGGCGTGGAACTGACCGCGCGGCTGAACCCCGACGTCGTCCTCATGGACCTGCGCATGCCGGGCGGCGGGGGAGTGGCCGCCATCGCCGAGATCACCCGCCGCGCCCTCCCCGCCAAGGTCCTGGTCCTCACCACCTACGACACGGACACCGACACCCTGCCCGCCATCGAGGCCGGCGCGACGGGCTACCTCCTCAAGGACGCCCCCCGCGAGGAACTCTTCACCGCGGTACGGGCGGCCGCCGAAGGCCGTACGGTCCTGTCCCCCGCCGTCGCCACCCGCCTGATCACCCAGGTCCGCAACCCCCGCCCCGCGGGCGCCACCTCCGGCTCACCCCTCTCGGCCCGCGAGCACGAGGTGCTGAGCCTCGTCGCCAAGGGCACCTCCAACCGCGAGATCGCCCGCGTCCTGTTCATCAGCGAGGCCACGGTGAAGACCCACCTCACCCACCTCTACGCCAAGCTGAACGTCAACGACCGCGCGGCGGCGGTCGCCACCGCCTACGAACGCGGCATCCTCGGCTGACGCCCGCGCGCCTGCTCCTCCCTCACCTCCTGACCCGCAGCAACAGCACCGACCGGCCCGGCACCGGCAGCACCGCGCCACCCGCGTGCACGGCGCCCGCCACCTCCGCCCGCTCCGCCTGCTCCTCCTGCGACGTGTCCACGACCACCTCGTACGACGCCCCCCACGGCTCACCGGGGAGCCGGAAGTCCACCGGGTCGCCGCCCGTGTGCAGCACCGCCAGGAAGCTCTCGTCCTCGACCTTCTCGCCCCTGGCGTCGCGGCCGGGGATGTCGGTGCCCGAGAGGTACATCCCGAGCGTCGCCGTCGGCGCGTACCAGTCGTCCTGCGTCATCTCCCGGCCGTGCACCGTGAACCACGCCAGGTCCCGCAGCCCGTCGGCCCCCTGGGACCTGCCGGAGAAGAACGCCCGCCGCCGCAGCACCGGATGCGCGTGCCGCAGGGCCAGCAGCCGCGCGGTCAGGTCGAAGAGCGAGCGCCAGCCGGGATCGTCGAGGAGCGACCAGTCCACCCAGCTGATCTCGTTGTCCTGGCAGTACGCGTTGTTGTTGCCGCCCTGGGTGCGACCCATCTCGTCGCCCGCCACCAGCATCGGCACGCCCGTGGAGAGCAGCAGCGTGGTCACCAGGTTGCGCAGCTGCCGCCTGCGCAGGGCGAGTACGGACGCGTCGTCGCTCTCGCCCTCCACCCCGCAGTTCCAGGACCGGTTGTCGTGGGTGCCGTCCCGGTTGCCCTCCTCGTTCGCCGCGTTGTGCTTCTGCTCGTAGGAGACGAGGTCCCGCAGCGTGTAACCGTCGTGCGCGGTCACGAAGTTGACCGAGGCGTACGGCCGTCTGCCGCCCCACGCGTACAGGTCGCTCGACCCCGAGAGCCGGTAGCCCAGGTCCCGTACGTCCGGCAGCGCGCCGCGCCAGAAGTCCCGGACCGCGTCCCGGTAGCGGTCGTTCCACTCGGTCCACAGCGGCGGGAACGCGCCCACCTGGTAGCCGCCGCTGCCCACGTCCCACGGTTCCGCGATCAGCTTCACCCGCCGCAGCGTGGGGTCCTGCGCGATCACCGCGAGGAACGGCGACAACATGTCCACGTCGTGCATGGACCGTGCCAGCGCCGCCGCGAGGTCGAAGCGGAAGCCGTCCACCCCCATCTCGTTGACCCAGTAGCGCAGCGAGTCGGTGATGAGCCGCAGCACGTGCGGCTGCACCACGTGCAGGGTGTTGCCGCACCCGGTGTAATCCGCGTAGCGCCGGGCGTCGCCCTGCAACCGGTAGTAGCCGCGGTTGTCGATCCCGCGCATGGACAGCGTCGGGCCCAGCTCGCCCGCCTCGGCCGTGTGGTTGTAGACCACGTCCAGGATCACCTCGATGCCGGCCGCGTGCAGCGCCTGCACCATCCGCTTGAACTCGCCGACCTGCTGTCCTGCCGTACCGCTCGCCGCGTACCCCGCGTGCGGGGCGAAGTAGCCGACCGAGTTGTAGCCCCAGTAGTTCTTCAGGCCGCGCCGCAGCAGGTGGTCCTCGTGCGCGAACTGGTGCACCGGCAGCAGCTCCACCGCCGTCACCCCCAGCCGCACCAGGTGCTCGATCGCCGCCGGGTGCGCCAGCCCGGCGTACGTGCCCCGCAGCTCCTCGGGGATGCCGGGGTGGCGCATCGTGAAGCCCCGTACGTGCAGTTCGTAGATCACCGAGTCCGCCCACGGCGTCTTCGGCCGCCGGTCGTCCACCCAGTCGTCGTCGTCGTGGACGACGACCCCCTTCGGCACGAACGGGGCCGAGTCGCGCTCGTCGCGCACCGTGTCCGCCACGTGCTGCTGCGGCCAGTCCCGTACGTGTCCGTACACCTCGGGCGGCAGGACGAAGTCGCCGTCCACCGCCCTCGCGTACGGGTCGAGCAGCAGTTTCGCCGGGTTCCAGCGGGCGCCCGTCCACGGGTCCCACCGCCCGGTGACCCGGAAGCCGTACCTCGTGCCGGGCCGCACCCCGGGCACGAAGCCGTGCCACACCTCGTGCGTCAGCTCGGTCAGCGGGCACCGCCGCTCCACGCCCTCCTCGTCGAAGAGGCACAGCTCGACGGACTCCGCACCGCCCGCCCACAGGGCGAAGTTGGTGCCCGCCACCCCGTCGGGGCCGACCCGGAACCGGGCCCCCAGAGGGTTCGGGGCCCCCGGCCACACGGGTGGCCGGGGGCCGTCGCCGGACCGCTGCCGGTGGCCGTTTCTGCTGGTGGCCACGGTCGCGGCCCCGTTCCGATGGGCCGGGAGCACCTCGCTCCCGGGTACTACTTGCACGTCCTGTTCGGATGCGCTCGACACCGTTGGTCCTCCCGCGGCTCGTCGGGGACCGGCGAGTCGAGAGGCACGACGGCGTCCCGGCCGCCAGGCTCTCCACATGAGGTCCTCCCTGCTGTCATGCCCAGAGTGGCGCTCGCACTCACGTCTCCCCCGCAGGCCGCTGGCCGTCGGCCCGGACGTGCGACACCCCGTGACAAGAACTCTCGCCCGCGCCGGGGCCGTCGTCGCCCTGGCCCTCGCCCTCACCGGCTGCTCCGGCGGCGTCGGCTCCTGGTTCGACTCCGAGCCGGCCTCCCCCGAGGAGGCGATCCGCATCGTCCCCGCCGACAACGCCAAGGACGTGCGGGTCGGCGCCCCCCTCGAAGTGAACGTCCCCGACGGCACGTTGGAACGGGTGCGGGTGCTGCGCGTCGAGGACTCCGAGCGGGAGGAGGTACGGGGGCGGATCAGCGCCGACGGCAGCACCTGGCAGCCGGACGCGGGCGACAGCGCCGGGAAGCTCGTGCTCGCCGCCAAGTACACCGTGCACGCGGTCGCCGTCGACGAGGACGGCCACCGCACCGCCCGTACGACGTCCTTCACCACCCACGTCCCCGACGAGCGCTTCATCGGCTACTTCAAGCCGGAGAACCGCTCCACCGTCGGCACCGGCATGATCATCTCCTTCTCCTTCAACCGGGCCATCGAGAACAGGGCGGCCGTCGAGCGCGCCATCCGCGTCACCTCGCAGCCCGCCGTCCCCGTCGTCGGCCACTGGTTCGGCAAGGAGCGCCTCGACTTCAGGCCGCGTACGTACTGGCGCCCCGGCACCGTCGTCACCACCGACATCAGGCTGCGCGACGTACCGGCGGCCCCCGGCGTCTACGGCATCCAGAACAAGACGGTCTCCTTCACCGTCGGACGCCACCAGACCTCCCTGGTCGACGCCGAGGAGCACACCATGACCGTCACCCGCGACGGCGAGGAACTGTCCACCGTCCCCATCAGCGCGGGCACCGACAAGAACCCCACCTACAACGGGAAGATGGTGGTCAGCGAGATGCACGACGTCACCCGGATGAACGGGCGCACCGTCGGCTTCGGCGGCGAGTACGACATCGCGGACGTCCCGCACGCCATCCGCCTCACCGCCTCCGGCACCTTCCTGCACGGCAACTACTGGTCCACCGGAGTCTTCGGCTCCAGCAACGCAAGCCACGGCTGCATCGGACTGCGCGACGTGAAGGGCGGCAGCGGGGAGACCCCGGCGGGCTGGTTCTTCGACCGCACGCTCGTCGGAGACGTCGTCGAAGTGGTCAACTCACATGACCGAAAGGTCGCTCCCAACAACGGGCTCGGCGGCTGGAACATGGGATGGGAGAGCTGGACGGCCGGCTCCGCCCTGCGCTGACCCTCCCGACGCGGGCCCGCACCCCTGCCCAGCAGGCCACTTGGGACGGAACGGTGACATTCGGAGAGAGTTCCCGACGCGCCCGGTGTGATTATCTAGCGCACAGTGCGCGGTAGTTGCGTACGGGGGTGCGGGCCTGGTCAGGGCCGTGCGCGAGGGGAGAATTCCACATTGAACAGGCAGCCGATCCCGGTCACGTCCGGGCCCACGGGAACACGTCGGCGCGGCGGGCGGGCGCTGCTCGCGCTCGTGCTCGGCGCCCTGCTGCTCCTGGTCACCGCCTGCGGCGGCGGCGGACCGGACGACGCGGGCAAACCGGACAAGCAGCAGCCGGGTGCCGGGCAGCCTGACACCAAGGCGTCCCAGGCGGTCGTCACCGTGGCGCCGAAGAACGGCGCGAAGGACGTCGCGACCAGCGGCACGCTGAAGATAACCGCCGACAAGGGCAAACTGACCGAGGTCAAGGTCGCCGACTCCAAGGGCAACGAGGTCGAGGGCAAGCTGGCCGCCGACGGCAGCGGCTGGGAGCCCTCCCACCACCTCGCCGCCAGTACGTCGTACAAGGTGCACGCCATCGCGAAGGACGCCGACGGCCGCGAGTCGGCCCAGGACACCTCCTTCACCACCCTCGTCCCGAAGAACACCTTCATCGGCGAGTTCCGTCCCGAGGACGGCACCAAGGTGGGCGTCGGGATGCCGGTGTCCTTCCACTTCACCCGGGGCATCACCTCGCCGGAGGCGGTGCAGAAGGCGATCAAGGTGACGGCCGAACCGTCCGTGCCGATCGAGGGCCACTGGTTCGGCAACGACCGCCTGGACTTCCGCCCCGAGAAGTACTGGGCGCCCGGCACCGAGGTCACCGTAAGGATCAACCTGGACGGCGTCGAGGGCCGCCCCGGTGTCTACGGCAAGCAGAGCAGGACGGTGAAGTTCACCATCGGCCGCAGCCAGGTCTCCACGGTCGACGCCAAGAGCCACACCATGAAGGTCGTCCGCGACGGCAAGCTGGTCAGGACGATCCCGATAACGGCGGGCGCCCCCTCCACCACGACGTACAACGGCGAGATGGTCATCAGTGAGAAGCTCAAGGTGACCCGGATGAACGGCGCCACCGTCGGCTTCGGCGGCGAGTACGACATCAAGGACGTCCCGCACGCCATGCGGCTGTCGAACTCCGGCACCTTCATCCACGGCAACTACTGGGCCTCCTCCGGCACCTTCGGCTCCTCCAACGTCAGCCACGGCTGTGTCGGCCTGCGCGACGAGCGCGGGGCGGGGGACGGCGGGACCCCGGCGGCCTGGTTCTGGAACAGCTCGCAGATCGGTGACGTCGTCATCGTCAAGAACTCCCACGACAAGCGGATATCCCCGGACAACGGCCTGAACGGCTGGAACATGTCCTGGGCGGAGTGGACCAAGTAGCTCCCGCGTCTCGTACGCGGAACGGGCCCGGTGCACTGTGACCAAGTGCATCGGGCCCGTGTCCGTGCTCCCGTTGCCACCGCGTGAACGACCGCTAACCTCGCCCGTATGACAGTCACTCTCGAAGTCACCGCAGGCGTCGGCGCGATCCGTCTCGACCGCCCCCCGATGAACGCCCTCGACGTCGCCACCCAGGACCGGCTGCGCGAGCTCGCCGAGGAGGCCGGCCGGCGCGACGACGTGCGCGCGGTGGTCGTCCACGGCGGAGAGAAGGTGTTCGCGGCCGGTGCGGACATCAAGGAGATGCAGGCGATGGACCACGCCGCGATGGTCGTACGGTCCCGGGCGCTCCAGGACGCCTTCACCGCGGTCGCCCGCATCCCCAAGCCCGTCGTCGCCGCCGTCACCGGGTACGCGCTGGGCGGCGGCTGCGAGCTGGCCCTCTGTGCGGACTTCCGCATCGCGGCCGACAACGCCAAGTTCGGCCAGCCCGAGATCCAGCTCGGCCTGATCCCGGGCGCGGGCGGCACCCAGCGGCTGTCCCGCCTCGTCGGCCCCTCCAAGGCCAAGGACCTCATCTTCACCGGCCGCATGGTGAAGGCGGACGAGGCCCTCGTGATCGGCCTGGTCGACCGGGTCGTACCGGCCGCCGAGGTGTACGAGCAGGCGCACGCGTGGGCCGCGAAGCTCGCGCAGGGCCCGGCTCTCGCCCTGCGCGCGGCGAAGGAGGCCATCGACGCCGGCCTGGAGACGGACCTGGAGACCGGCCTGGCGATCGAACGCACCTGGTTCGCCGGGCTGTTCGCGACCGAGGACCGGGAGCGCGGCATGCGCAGCTTCGTGGAGGAGGGGCCCGGCAAGGCCAAGTTCCTCTAGGACGCGGCCAATTGACGGCAGGGTCTATTGACGGCAGGTCATCCGTGCGGGGGGCCTGCCGGGCCGGCTCAGCCTTAAGAGGACATTAAGGCTGAGCGTGATCGCACAGCGGGTGATCACCTGGGTGCGGTACGTAGTCGCAGGTCAGTGCGGCGCCAAGGCTCCACTCCTGCCTCTGTCATATACCGGATGCCGCCCCGGGGTGACGCCGTTCCATGGGATCGATTCCCCCGGAACGGCCCCGGACCCCGCCGGCTGCGGCCATGATGGGGGCATGGCGGGCCTGGAGGGTGTGGAGGAACCGCGACAGCAGGGGCATGTGACCGCCGCGCGGTGGCTGCCGGCCGTCGAGGACGAACGGACGCGCACGGAGGTGGCGACCTTCGGCGACCCGACGGACGGCGAGGTGAAGCTGCCCTCGCTCGGCGAATCGGCGGGCACCGCGCGCCGGCTGACCCTGTGGGTCGTGCAGCGCAAGTGGGGACTGTCCCCGCAGGTCTCGGAGTTCGCCGTACTGCTCGTCTCGGAGCTCGTCGGCAATGCCGTCCGGCACACCGGCGCCCGGGTCTTCGGGCTGAAGATGCTGCGCCGCCGGGGCTGGATCCGCGTGGAGGTGCGTGATCCCTCGCGCGGTCTGCCGTGCCTGATGCCGGTGAGCGAGACGGACGTCAGCGGCCGGGGCCTCTTCCTGGTGGACAAGCTCTCCGACCGGTGGGGCGTGGATTTACTGCCGCGAGGAAAGACGACGTGGTTCGAGATGCGGGTGGTTGACCGTGACCGCTGAGTGCGGGTAGCGGACCGCCGGTGAGGGTCGGCGGGCCGGTGAGGGTCGGCGGGCCGCTGGGGTTGCGGATCGCGAGGGTTGGCTGCCCGCGCGGGGTGGCCGCCCGTAAACGCCAGAAGCCCCCAGGCGCCGGGGTGGGGCGCGCTGCGGGGGCTTCCGAGGGGGCCTTGGAGCGGAAGGGGTGTGCTCCAGGGCCTGAGTCACGAACTGGCCCGGGTCAATGGGGTTCGTGCCTCCGACTATGGCAGACAGGCGGCTTCAAGCCAAAAGTCCCTACTCGGGCAATACGCCACAAACCCTCACACTTTAGAGGTGAATCGTTGGTGAGGTGGGCCACCCACCTCTCTTTAGCTGCATAACTATGGGATTCGATGCGTGTTTCCTTGCTGCCTGGGTCCGGTCGGGTGGCCCGTGAACTCCCGGACGCGACCACTCTGGCCGGGGGTCGAAACGCCCCAAAAGGAGCAATCGGGAAGTTCCTCGCTTGACACATTTATGGTGCTCACCCGGGGCGAGCCCCGCCCCACCCCTTGGCGAGGTGAGCCCCATCGCACCACCGACCGACCACGGCGACCGGCTGCGCAGTGCCCCTGGAACGTCCCCGGCCCCTGCCGAAGAGGCCGGCGGTGGCCGTGCGGCGGTGTCCGGTCGGCGCGCCTTGCTGCGGGCCGGGACCGGTGCCGCGCTGGCGGGAGTGTTCGCGGCCGGGTGCGGGGGAGCGGACCGCCCCGACGGCGCCGTGCCCGCGGGCCGCTCCACGGACCCCACCGCCACCGGGGCCGCGTCCGGTGGGGAGCACGGCCAGGACCGGACCGGCAGTGTCCCGGCCGCCCCCGCCCCCCGCCGCTTCCCCGGGCAGCCCGCCCAGGTCGGGCACGGCCCGCGTGACCGTCCCCAGGTCGCCCTCACCTTCCACGGCCAGGGCGACCCCGCCACCGCCAGGGCCGTCCTCGCCGAGGCCGAACGGGCCGGCGCCCGGATCACCGTCCTTGCCGTCGGCAGCTGGCTCGACGAACACCCCGCCATGGCGCGCCGGATCCTGGACGGCGGTCACGACCTCGGCAATCACACCCAGCGCCACCTCACCGTCTCGGAGATGCCCGAGGAGGAGGCGTACCGCGAGATCACCGAGTGCGCGCAGCGCCTGCGCCGCCTCACCGGTTCGATCGGCACCTGGTTCCGGCCGTCCCGCACCCAGTACGCGACACCGCTCGTGCAGCGGCTCGCCCGCCGGGCCGGTTACCCCCACGTCCTCTCCTACGACGTGGACTCCCTCGACTTCACCTCGCCCGGCGCGACGGCCGTCACCAGCAAGGTCGCCGGGGAGATCCGCAACGGATCCGTGGTGAGCCTGCACTTCGGCTATGCGGACACGGTCGCCGCGCTGCCCGCCCTCCTCGACGACCTCCACCGCCGCAAGCTGCGCGCGGTGACCACCACGGAGCTGCTGACGCCATGACCCCGCTGCCCCTGCCTCCCCGCACCAGCGCCCACCCCCACCCCCACGCCCACGACCACCCCCGCCCGTGGCGCGGATCCCGGCCCCTGCCCCGTTCCCTCGCGCGGGTCTTGGCCTCACGTCGTACGCCCGCCCCCCGCCCGCCCGCCGCGCGCCCGTTCTCCTCCCGTACCCGCGCCCTGTGCGCGGCGACCGTGCTGCTCTCCGCCCTCGTGGGCTGCGCGGACCCCTCGGGCAGGAACGGCGCACAAGCTCCCGGTACGAATGCCGCCGCCGTGCCCGCCCCCTTCAAGAAGGCCGCCCCGGCCGGACTGCCCGGCATGCCGCCGGTGCAGAACCCGAAGGACATCTACGCGGCGAACCGCCCCGGCAACATCGCGCCGGTGGCCCGGAAATTCCCCGCGCGCATCTACGTCCCCAACACCATCTCCAACACCGTCTCGGTCATCGACCCGGCCACGTACAAGGTCATCGAGACGATCCCCGTGGGCATCCAGCCGCAGCACGTGGTGCCCTCCTGGGACATGAAGACCCTCTGGGTCAATAACAACCGCGGCCACTCCCTGACCCCGATCAACCCGGCCAACGGGATCGCGGGCAAGCCGGTCGAGGTGCACGACCCGTACAACCTCTACTTCACCCCGAACGGCAAGTACGCGATCGTCATGGCCTCCATGGACCGCGAACTCGTCTTCCGCGACCCGCACACCATGAACCGGGTCAAGACGGTGCCGGTGAGCTGCGCGGGCGTGAACCACGCGGACTTCTCCGCGGACGGCCGCTACTTCATCGTCTCGTGCGAGTTCTCCGGGGAACTGCTCAAGGTCGACACGGAGAAGATGAGGGTCGTCGGCCAGCAGAAGCTGCCCTTCGAGGGGGCGATGCCGCAGGACGTCAAGATCTCCCCGGACGGCAAGACGTTCTACATCGCCGACATGATGGCGCACGGAATGTGGGTACTGAACGGCGAGAAGTTCACCACCCCCAACCTCCTGCCCACCGGCAAGGGCTGCCACGGCCTCTACATCTCCCGTGACTCCAAGGAGATGTACGTGCCCAACCGGGGCGAGGGGTCGATCTCGGTCTTCGACTTCGCGCGGAACAAACTCACCAAGAAGTGGCACCTGCCGGAGGGCGGCAGCCCCGACATGGGCGGGGTCTCGGCGGACGGCAAGGTCCTCTGGCTGGCCGGGCGCTACGACTCGGAGGTGTACGCGATCGACACGACATCCGGCAAGCAGCTCGCCCGCATCCCGGTCGGCGACGGCCCGCACGGCCTGGCAGTCTACCCCCAACCGGGCCGCTACTCCCTCGGCCACACAGGAATCTTCCGCTGACCCCTCCCCACTCCACCAGGGTCCCTCCTCCCCCTTGCTCAGCCCCTGCGCCCGCCCCCGCCGCCCGTCGCGGGCGGGCACCGGCGACCGGTCCGGAAACCGGATCCCGAACCCGCCCCACCGGGGTCCTTACCAGGGCCGCTAACCTGTCGCCGTATTGATTGGCCCGGCCGAGACCGACCGGCCTGACGCACCAAGGGGTGGACCACGTGGCGGACATCGACTTCGAGTCGGCGCGCAAGGCGTTCGACCAGTTCGACAAGAACCAGGACGGCGTCATCACGGCCGCCGAGTACAAGAGCCTGATGGCCCAGCTCGGCGACTTCAACGTCACCGAGACGGTGGCCCAGGCCATCATCAAGTCCCACGACGGCGACGGCGACGGCCGGCTCAACTTCGAAGAGTTCTGGGCCTCCCGCAACGAGGCCTGAGCCACCTGCCGGAAGGGCCGGACCCGTCACGGGCCCGGCCCTTCCCGCATGCGCGGGCCCGGCCCCCCCGCTTGCGTGGGTCGAGCCCTCCCGCACGCGTAGGTCCTGCCCATACGGCACGCGTAGGTCCTACCCATACGGCACGCGTGGGCCCGTCCCGCGCCGCCCGGAAGCCGTGGACCTCGTCAGCCGTCCAGCTCCCGCAGCTCCACCATGGCTTCCTCCAGCCACTCCACCCAGAACCGTTCCATCTCGATGCCGGCCCGCAGCACCAGATGCTGCAACCGTTCCTCACGGCCGTCGGCTCCCGCCGCGAAGTCCCGCTTCTCGATCTCCCGGTACGTGGCCAGCTGCACGCGGTGCAGTCCGAGATGACGCTCCACCTCGGCCAGCAGCTCCCCGGTCCCCACCATCGCGGCGGCCCGCAGCCGCAGCGCGAACGCGTCCCGCAACGGCTTGGGATCCTCGGTCCTCGCCACCCACGCGACCAGTTCCTCGCGCCCGGCGGCCAGCACCTCGTACTCCCGCTTCTGCCCCCGCGTCGGTACGTCCTGCGGCAGCGCCCGGATCAGCCCGGCCTGCTCCAGCTTTCCGAGCTCACGGTAGATCTGCTGATGCGTCGCCGACCAGAAGTACCCGATGGACCGGTCGAACCGCCGGGTCAACTCCAGCCCGGAGGACGGCTTCTCCAACAGGGCGGTCAGGATGGCGTGGGGGAGTGACATGACCGCATCCTAGGCAGCACCGCCAACCGGCACGCTCCGCAACGGGCCCGCCTCCACCCCGCACGCCCGACACAGTTCCCCCCATCCGCAAGCCCGACCACAGCTCCCCCCACCCGCACGTCCCGCTACAACCCCGCCCCCACCTCGGTCCCCTGCTTGATCGCCCGCTTGGCGTCCAGTTCCGCCGCCACGTCCGCGCCACCGATCAGATGGACCGGTACGCCCCCGGCCAGCAACTCCTCGTACAGGTCCCGGCGCGGCTCCTGCCCCGTGCAGAGCACAACGGTGTCGACCGCCAGCACCTGCCGCTCGCCGCCCAGGACCACGTGCAGTCCCTCGTCGTCGATGCGCTCGTACGACGCCCCCGCGACCATGGTCACCCCCCGCTTGGCCAGCTCGGTGCGGTGGATCCAGCCGGTGGTCCTGCCGAGCCCCGCCCCCACCTTCGTCTCCTTGCGCTGGAGCAGGTGCACGGTCCGCGTCGACTTCGGCCGCTCGGGCGCCCGCAGCCCACCCCGGCCCTCGTACTCCATGTCCACACCCCACTGCCGGAAGAAGACCTCGGGGGAGAGCGAGGCCTGCTCCCCCTCGTCGGTGAGGAATTCCGCGACGTCGAACCCGATGCCGCCCGCGCCGAGGATCGCGACCCGTTCGCCGACCTCCACCTCGCCGCGCAGCACCTCCAGGTAGCGCACGACGCTACGGTGACCGACGCCGTCGATCTCCGGCACACGCGGGGCGACACCGGTCGCCAGCACCACCTCGTCGTACGCGCCCGCCTCCAGCACCTCGCGCGTCACGACGCTGCCCAGCCGGAGCTCGACCCCGTACTCCTGGATCCGGTTGCCGAAGTAGCGCAGCGTCTCGTCGAACTCCTCCTTGCCCGGCACCTTGCGTGCGACGTTCAGCTGCCCGCCGATCGCATCGGCCGCGTCGAACAGCGTCACCGCGTGTCCCCGCCCGGCCGCCGTCACCGCACACGCGAGCCCGGCCGGGCCGGCGCCGACCACGGCGACCCGTTTGCGCAGCCGGGTGGGGGAGAGCACCAGCTCGGTCTCGTGGCAGGCCCGCGGGTTCACCAGACAGGAAGTGATCTTCCCGCTGAAGGTGTGGTCGAGGCAGGCCTGGTTGCAACCGATGCAGGTGTTGATCGAGTCGGCCCGTCCGTCCCGTGCCTTGGCCACGAACTCCGGGTCCGCGAGGAAGGGCCTCGCCAGCGACACGAGGTCGGCGAAGCCTCCGGCCAGCAGCTCCTCCGCCAGCTCGGGTGTATTGATCCGGTTGGTGGTCACGAGCGGAATCCCTACCGATCCCATGACCCGCTTCGTCACCCAGGCGTACGCGCCGCGCGGCACGGAGGTCGCGATCGTCGGGATCCGGGCCTCGTGCCATCCGATGCCCGTGTTGATGATCGTCGCCCCGGCCGCCTCCACGGCCTTCGCGAGCTGCACGACCTCGTCGAACGTCGACCCGCCCGGCACCAGGTCCAGCATGGACAGTCGGTAGATCAGGATGAGGTCGGGCCCGACCCGCTCCCGCACCCGCCGCACGATCTCCAGCGGGAAGCGCACGCGGTTCTCGTACGACCCGCCCCACCTGTCGTCCCTCTTGTTGGTGTGCGCGGCGATGAACTCGTTGATCAGGTACCCCTCGGAGCCCATGATCTCGACCCCGTCGTAACCGGCCTCCTTGGCCAGCCCGGCCGCCCGTACGAACTCCTCAACGGTCTCCTCGACCTCGTCGTCGGTCAGCGCACGGGGTACGTACGGGCTGATCGGCGCCTGCAGCGCGCTCGGTGCGACCAGGTCGGGGTGGTACGCGTACCGCCCGAAGTGCAGGATCTGCATCGCGATCCGGCCGCCGGCCTCGTGCACGGCGTCCGTGACGAGGCGATGCTGCGCGACCTCCTCGGGAGTCGTCAGCTTGGCGCCGCCGGGGTACGGCCGCCCGACGTCGTTAGGGGCGATGCCGCCGGTGACCATCAGCCCGACACCACTACGCGCCCGCTCGGCGTAGAAGGCGGCCATCCGCTCGAAGCCGCGCTCGGCCTCCTCCAGGCCGATGTGCATCGAGCCCATGACCACCCGGTTGGGGAGGGTGACGAAACCCAGGTCCAACGGGGCCAACAGGTGGGGGTACCGACTCGTCGGGCTCTGACCCGATGGGCTTTGACCTGAAGGGTTCAGACCCGATGGGCTTTGACCCGAAGGGCTCGACTGGTTCATCCGACGCCTCCATGCGCTCACGCGACATCCCTTGTGCAACAAGTTGCATAATAAGGCCGGGGGGCGCGGCTCCGGGGTGAGCGGTGGGTCACACCGGGCCGGTTTGACGCGGAGGGGGCCCGTCCGTAAGGTTCTGCGGGTTGTCCTATGTGAGCACCGGTCGTCCTCGACCGGGACGGCGACAACCATCCCGCAAAACCATGACCAATGACTGCGACGTCCGTCGTATGCATTCTCATGCGCTTTTGCGAAATGAGGAATCCGCGTTCGAGAGGGCGCACCCCGATTGGCATCGGGGCCCCGGACTCCGCTAATGTCTCACTCGTCGGAACGGCCCAACAGCCGCGAAGACAACACCCGCTGACTGGGAATCAGGCCCGAAAGGATCTGATAGAGTCGGAACCGCCGGAAAGGGAAAACGCGAAAGCGAAGAACCTGGAAAGCGAGCGGGACCGAGGAAATCGGCACTGGAAACGGTCTGATAGAGTCGGAAACGCAACAACACAAAAGAAACACCGAACGAAAACGTCCGGAGGAAAGCCCGCAGGGGTGAGTACGAAGGAAGCGTCCGTTCCTTGAGAACTCAACAGCGTGCCAAAAGTCAACGCCAAATATGTTGATACCCCGACTTGCTTCGGCAAGTTGAGGTTCCTTTGAAGTCCTACTGGCCCATGCGGCGGGTAGGCAACACTAGCGAGGACGCAGGAACACACCGTCTTATTCCGATGGTGGCTGTTCCGCTCTTCCGATGTGTTCACTCGATTACGAGTAAACATTCACGGAGAGTTTGATCCTGGCTCAGGACGAACGCTGGCGGCGTGCTTAACACATGCAAGTCGAACGATGAAGCCCTTCGGGGTGGA